>JAJFKV010000010.1 GCA_021773055.1 Woeseiaceae bacterium | reverse complement strand
GGATCCGCATCGACACACGATGACGATCACAGTGGAGCTGCCGCTGGATACCGGAGAACTGGTTGAGAAAGCACTGGACAAGGCGCGTGATGACGAGCAGCCAGCAATACCGGACCTTGCTGATCCTTCCTGGTCAATGCGACAGGCCGATGCATTTGTAAACATGGTGGGCCAGTACCTGTCGGGTGACAACGGCGAGAGTAATAGCAACGACAACTACCTGGTCACGGTGCACGTTGACCAGTCAGCCCTCGCCGGCGGTGATGGACGTTCTGCATTGCCCATTGAATCGGTTAAGCGACTGTGTTGTGACAGTCATGCGGTTGTGATTACTGAGGACGACAAGGGTGAACCCTTGAGCATCGGCAGAAAGAGCCGCATTGTTCCAAGGGCCCTACAACGAGCCTTGCGGGCGAGGGACAGAAACTGCTGCACCTTCCCGGGCTGTCACAATCAACGGTTTCTGCACAATCACCACGTCAAGCACTGGTCGAACAACGGTGAGACCAATCTCGAGAACCTTATGCTGCTGTGCACGCGGCATCACACGCTGGTGCATGAGGGCGGCTTTCGAATCGAGAAAGACTTTCAGGACCAATGGACCTTCCTTCGGCCCGACGGCATTGCCATTCCCGAGTTCGGTTACAGTTCAGAGGACATGATCGATGAGGATCTTTACACCAAGGGCACCTGGTCCGAAGTGCTCGAAATTCCTCCCGCGGGAGGATTGTTGAGCAGCGGGGAAAACAAAGTGTCTGAACCACCAGCGCCGGCTTATCTTCATTAGCGCTGCCCGGCCAGGTGTGGAATCAACATGATTTGAACTTCTGCAGCAGCGCAGAGGTTAGTCTATTCCCTTGGCAGCCGCGATACTCCAGGATGACTCGGATTCATCACTCGATGCCCAATCGAATCCACTGCCCTCGTGAACGACAATATACCTTGCGGATCCCAATTCTAACGGTCCGATCCGGACGTTTTGGCTGTATCTGCGTAGTCCATCGGGGTTCGATTTGTCCCCAAAGGCTATCGTTACCTCGGTAATAGTCAGGTGCTCATTCCCGTTACGAAATGTTATGCGATACGAACTGGCTATTACAAAGGCATTGGCGGTCACCCGACCAAGTTCTTCGGGCGTTAGGCTCCGAGTAGTTCCTGACGGATTCTCCTCTTGCCGGGGCGCAACGTCTTCTTGCAGGGGCGCAACGTCTTCTTGCAGGGGCGCTACTTCTTCTTGCGGGGCCACGGCTGCCGCCCGCTTCGGAAACTGATTGCGGCAACTGGATATGATCGCGCGAGCGGCCACGTCGCTGGCTACGCCCTTCATTGTATCCGTAATACATTCGTCGTAAGTGGAGGGGCGGAACTGTTCAGCCTGACTCATGCCGGGACAAAAAAGAGCGGCGAGGACAAGTACAGTACAAGTTTGGCGAGACATCATATTCATAATCCTGACGAGACTTGCTTCACCCCATTTATCTCGATACTGAAGCCAGATCAAATCGCCTTCGAAAAGCGATTGTCGTTTTGTGCCTGATCGATATAGCGATCAAATACCATCGCAATACTTCTAAGTAGCAAGCGGCCTTTTTGTGTGATGTTAACGCCGGACTGATTCAAGTCAATCAGGTCGTCGTCTGCCAGCGGCTGCAGTCGTTCGATTTCGGCCGCAAAGTATTCGGCAAAGTCGATGCCGTGCTGCTTGCCAAATTCGTCAAACGACAGTTTGTCATAGCACATCAACGCTTGAATCACTTCTGCGCGCAGCAAATCGTCGTCGTCGACTGCGATCCCTTTGCGAATCGGCAGCTGACCATTCTCGATGAGTACTTCGTACTCCATGGTGGTCACCGCGCTTTGCGCGAAGACGTTGCCGATACTGCCGATCGCGCTGACGCCGAGGGCGACAAGGTCGCAGTCGCGATGTGTCGAATAGCCCTGAAAGTTACGCTGCAATGTACCGTTCTTGCGTGCGAGTACCAGTTCATCTTCGGGTAATGCGAAGTGATCCATACCGATATATTCATAGCCTGCACCACAGAGGCTATCGATGGTTCGGTGCAGTATGTCGAGTTTCACTTCCGGCGACGGAATATCATCGTCGTTGATCATGCGCTGGCCTTTGAAACGTCGCGGCAAGTGCGCATAGTTGTACACGGCGAGGCGGTCCGGGCGCATACCGATGACGAGTTCCAGTGTGGTGTCAAAACTCGCCACTGTTTGGTGTGGCAGTCCGTAGATGAGATCGAACGAAATCGACTCGAATCCTGAATCGCGCGCCGCCAGGACGAGGTTCAGTACATCGTCTGTTGTCTGTGCACGATTAACCGCTTCCTGCACAACAGGGTCAAAGTCCTGAATGCCAAGGCTCAGACGATTGAACCCCAGTTCTGCTAGATGTCGAATTCCGTCTTCATCTACAGTGCGCGGATCGACTTCGATCGAAAATTCGCGATTATCGCTTTCGTCGAACGTAAAGGCACCGCGCAGCTTCGCCATCAAGTCGTCAAGCTGCTCTCGATCCAGATAGGTCGGAGTGCCACCGCCGAAATGCAGTTGCTCAATCTTGCGGCTCTTGTCAAACAGTTCCGACTGCATATCAATTTCGCGATACAACATCTCGATATAGCGCTCAACACGGTCCTGATTGCGGGTAATGATCTTATTGCAGCCGCAGTAGTAACAAAGCGTATGGCAAAACGGAATGTGCACGTACAACGACAACGGCACACCACTGGCATTGCTGGCAATCGCGTTTTCACGGTAATCATCAGCATTGAGATCTTCGCTGAATTGCAACGCAGTTGGGTAAGACGTATAGCGCGGGCCACGCCCGCCATAGCGAACAATCAGATCGGTATCGAAACATACTTTCATCAGACACGCCTCAGGCTATGCAGGATGTACAGGGAAACTGTAAATAACAGCATGGCGACGCCTTGATGTGTGGCGCCGAGAATGACTGGCACAGACATTATCAATGTCGTAATGCCAAGTACCACTTGCAGAACCGCAGTATGCAGTAATGCGTTGATTGCCGGGCGGCTACGCGTCGGCAGTTCCACCGTTCGCGTCTTAAACCAAAACGCGATCACAGCGCACAACGTCACAATCGCAAGTACGCGGTGATCAAGTTGCACAGTGGTCATGTTGTCGAAAAAGTTTCGCCAGAATGGCTCCAGCGCCATTGTTCCAGGTGGCACCCAGTAGTCACCCATCATCGGGAACGTATTGTAGATTTTTCCGGCTTTGAGGCCGGCGACAAAGCCACCGGAAATAATGGTTATGGCCGTCAATATCGTCAGCGCCAGCGACCTCTTGTACCAGGGATGTTCGTTTCTGCTGTCCGTTGGGAACAGCAAAGACATCGCCACCCAGAACATGTAAGCATAAATTACGAATGCCGCAACGAGGTGTGCGGTCAGCCGGTATTGGCTTACGTGTGGCATGTCGACCAGACCACTTTTCACCATGTACCAGCCGAGCACACCTTGCATGCCGCCCAGGATGAACATCAGGAGATACTTCGGCCACTCAGCAGCCTTGATGTAGCGTTTGGCGAAAAAGAAGATGAATGGCACAAGAAAAACGATACCAATGGTACGACCGAGCAGGCGATGCAGGAACTCCAGCCAAAATATGCCCTTGAATGCATGCACATCCATATGAGAATTAACTATCAGGAATTCAGGCGACTGCTGATACAGATCGAAAACGCGCTGCCAATCAGCATCAGACATCGGCGGCAACCAACCCATCAGTGGTCGCCAGTCGACCATTGAGAGACCCGATCCGGTCAGGCGAGTGACGCCACCCAGCACGACCATCGCGAACACCAGCGCACAGCAGATCAATAACCAGATCGCCACAGCACGATTCTGCAATCGAATTTGATGCAAGTCTTTCATTTAGAGAAGCGCCTGTCGGTTCCTGCACAGAGCCAGCAATCTTAGCAGGCTTAGCAGTAGTATTGCGGCGAGCCCATTGTGGGCGACGGCGATACTGATGGGGATTTCGGTAAAAATTGCCGCTATTCCTGTCGAGAATTCAGCGGTGACGAGTACCAGGACGACAACGGCGGTCGTGCCCAGTCTCGCCCGGAGCGCGCGTAAGCCGGCGAACAGGATTATCGCTGCGGTAATCACTGCTCCTATACGATGCAGTTTGTGAATATCAGCTCGCTCGCCGCCGCCAATAGCAAGTCCTGTGGGACCGACCTCATGAGCACGGCCAATGTCGAATGCGGCTGCGAGATCGTCGCCTGGAAGGTAGCTGCCATGGCAATCTGGCAGCGTTTGGCAGGCGGACGCTGCAAAGTTGGCACTAGTGAGACCGCCGAGCCCGATTTGTACGAATAGCCATACAAGGGCTGCGGTGACCCAGTAACGAACTACCACCGGGGCATTCGCACGGGGCCTGGCATCCCGAAATGTCATCCAGCCGAGCAGGCCCAGCATCGTGAATCCACCACCAAGATTACCCATAACCACCGCCGGGCTATGCAACCCGCCGGAATAAATGCCGAGCCAGGCCAGGAAAACGGTGAGCCCAAGCAATGTGAACGAAATAAGTCGATCACGTCTTAGCCGCAGTGAGAACAAGGCCATGGCAAGAATCGTGAGGCCCAGTATGCTGGCGACCAATCGGTGTACTGGGGTAGCCCAGGAAAGTGGCTCAAGCGCATCGCTGGCAAGGCGCTCGTAGGCTGTACCAACCGTCGGCGACGTTTGCTCCGCTGTACCGATCATGCCGTAGCATTCGGGCCAGTCGCTGCAGCCGATACCGGAATTATCCAGCCGAAGGTATGCGCTGACCGAAACCAGTGCAATCACCAGTAGCAAGGACGCTGTCGCGAGTTTTTTCACGGGGTTATTCTTTTACTTCTGGCAACTGGCCGGCGGTGCCGCGAACCAGGCGTACGAATTTAGCCTCTTTCTTCCAGTCGACACGGTCGTGGCCAAGCTCAAAATTCCAGACCCAGGCGGCGTTGTACTGGAAACTGTAGTCGTTGCCCGACCAATACTCTGCGGATTGGGCATGCGGAAAGAATTCGGTGTTCATCGTCGGCGGATTCTCTGCGCGCCCAAGGTCGCTGACGGAATATAACTCGTCCTTGTTGGGCATACGCCAGTCACCATAGCCACAAAATTCAGCCTGATTGACGGCGCGGACATAGTGCCACGTGTCACAGGCGCTGCCATCGCAGTCGCCACCGTCCTCGAGGCCCCGGTAGTCGAGCTCACCATTGGCTTCGGTTGGTTCAAACCAGGAATAGGTATTGCCGGCATTGTGCAGGCCGACTTCGGTCGACTTTGTTTGCCACGTTAGTTGCGTTGCAGTATCGAGCACGCAAGTGTCAGCTCCCATCTGATTGGTCGCATACTTGGTGTCATGTGGGTTCGCTATGCTGTTCGGGTCCTGGCTACAAGACGCCAGCAACAGGCACATAAGTGTCAGTATCAAAGTGAGCGCTTTCATGGGATTGGAGCATACCCGAAAACTAATGGGATGTAGGCCGGGAAGCCCGTCAGGTCTCTAGGTACTTTCCCTAGTACTGGCCATTTCCAGCGAGGAATAAACTTGGCCTTGTAATTTTGCATCCAATGACCGGGGATCATGGCTTATGAGTGACGAAACAACTGACGTTCAGCCAACTGAGCGCATTCCGACTATGCAACGCATACTCGACAATCCTTTTATTCTACTTTTTATCGGCGTGGTATTTCCGTCGGTTTTTTACATTATTTGGGGAATTGTAGAAATCGTAAATATCCCCATCGCCCCGTAACCATCAGACAACTGCAAAGGAATAAGGTGACGATATGAGCGCCATTCAACCTCCTGCTGAAATCGTCTGGTGGAAACAACCACTGGACAAGGTCGAAGGGACCTGGATCGCCATTGCGCTGGTCTGGTCTCTGATTATGTTTTTCATGATGCCTTTCTGGCACATCTACGGAAAACAGAATCTTTCGAGCGAAGCTTATAAAACAACGCCCCAAGCCTATATGGCGAAGACTCAGGCAATGGTCGATCAGTTTACCGTCAGAACTGAGACCGACGCACTGGGCCAACAATTACCAGTGGTCAAACCGCCGCCGGGCAGCGACGTGTACCTGCTAGGGCGACTTTGGCAATGGTGGCCTTTGCTCGAACTGGAGCAGGGGCAGACCTACCGGCTGCACATTTCGTCGATGGACTGGAACCACGGCTTTTCACTACAGCCCGTCAACATAAATACCCAGATCGTTCCCGGCTACGAAATGGTTTTGACGATATCACCGGACACCTACGGTGAGCAGACCATCATCTGTAATGAGTTTTGCGGCATCGGGCACCACAATATGCTCGGCAAAATCTATGTAACGGAGGGCGGGAAATGAGTAAGGAACTTTTTAGAACCTGCCCGGAGTCGGGATTGCAGTTTCACAAGCCTGCAGAATGGCTGATGAAAGCACACGCCGTCGTTGCGGTTGTTATCTTGCTGATCGGCGGCATCGCCGCACTCCTGGTGACATTGACACGCTGGCCGGCGATTCACTTGCTTCCGGCTGATCGCTTCTACCAGCTGTTGACGACACATGGCGTTAACATGTTGATTTTCTGGATGATTTCTTTCGAGATTGCCATCCTTTATTTCTGCTCATCAACACTGCTAAAGGTTCGTCTTGCGACACCGAAGATAGCCTGGTTCGCTTTCGTGCTGATGCTCGCAGGCATCATCATTAATAATCTGGCAGTAGCGAGTGGAACAGCGTCGGTAATGATGACGTCGTATGTGCCAATGCCAGCGAATCCGAATTTTTACCTTGGATTGATTCTCTTCGCGGTGGGTGCGCTGATCGGGTGTTTCATCTTTCTGGCCACGCTGGTTATTGCCAAGGACGAGAAGACCTACGAAGGCTCAATTCCATTGGTGACGTTTGGTGCGCTGACGGCTTGTATCATTGCCGTATTCACAATCGCATCCGGCGCCATCGTCCTCGTCCCGACCTGGCTATGGTCTCTCGGTTATATCAATCACATCGACGCAGCAATGTATCGTGTTGTCTGGTGGGCCCTGGGTCATTCATCGCAACAGATCAATGTCGCAGCCCACGTTGCGGTCTGGTATGCCATCGCAGCTATCGTATTCGGTGCGCGACCGTTGTCCGAAAAAGTGAGTCGAACAGCGTTCTTCCTCTACATTGCGTTTCTGCAGTTGGCGAGTGCGCATCACTTACTCGTTGATCCTGGCCTCAGTGCCGAATGGAAGATCTTCAATACAAGCTACGCGATGTACCTGGCGGTACTGGCGAGCATGGTTCACGGACTGACCGTGCCAGGGTCGATCGAAGTCGCACAGCGTGCCAAAGGGTATACCAACGGACTGTTCCAGTGGCTCAGAAAAGCGCCCTGGGGTAACCCGATTTTCTCCGGCATGTTCATATCGCTGGTTGGCTTCGGCTTCCTGGGCGGCATTTCCGGTGTCGTAATGGGTACTGAGCAGATCAATATTATTATTCACAACACCATCTACGTACCTGGACATTTCCATGCGACCGTCGTAATCGGTTCAACGCTGGCATTCATGTCATTGACATACTTCCTGATTCCGACCTTATTCCGTAAACAGGTTGCGTTTCCAGGTGTCGCCAGGTTGCAACCCTATTTCTTCGGAATAGGAATGTCGGTGTTCGCGCTTGCGATGATGGGTGCAGGAACGCTGGGCGTCGAACGTCGACACTGGGACATGGCATTTACCAATGCTCCTCTCGATTTCGCCTACCCCGCGAGCGCCTACACCATGATGGGCATCATGGGTATCGCCGGTACAGTGGCGATTATCGGTGGTGCAATGTACATACTCGTGACTGTCTGGTCCGTATTCCTCGGCAAAGCCGTCGGTTCGGAATCGAGTTATGGAACAACAACGACTCGTGTCATGCGCGCCGAGCCGATTGTCGTGCCTGAAGGCGGTCACGAAGCAGCAGGAAAATGGGGCTTTGCGGCTCCCGGTACCTTCCTGCTGGCAATATTCTTCCTGGTGACTTTCGTGCTGTATTACGCGGTTAACTGGAAGTACTTGGCGTCGGTCTGGCCTATGTCATAACACCCCCCGGTGGTTGATCGAAGCCTTTTGAAGGGCGGGCGTTTCGCCCGCCCTTATTTTTTTCTCTGACCTTGTTCGCTAGACTTGGACTATGTGTAAAGCGCTCACGAAAACCCTGCTACTGACTGCGACCCTGCTAACGGCGAACGGATCAGCAGCCGATGACGATCTCTACGACCCGGATCGCGCACTGCAGCTATCGCAGCAAGCGATAGGGCAGGCCATCGGCGACTACGAACTTCTCGATGAGTTTGGTCGCAGCGTCAATTTGCGTTCCGACTATGCGGGCAAACCACTGGTGGTCAGCATGATCTTCACGTCCTGTCACCACGTCTGTCCAGTAACGACAAAACATCTTGCAACAGCCGTTGAATCTGCCCGAGAAGCGCTGGGCAGCGACAGTTTCAATGTCGTGACCATCGGTTTCGATGTCGCCAACGATACGCCGCAAGCAATGGCCGCATTCGCTCGTCGGCAAGGTGTTGATTCCGAGAATTGGCGGTTTCTCAGCGCCAGTAGTGAATCCATTCAGGAAATCAGCAGCGACCTCGGATTCATATTCTTTCCGACACCGCGGGGCTTTGACCACATCAATCAGTCTTCTGTTATTGATAGAAACGGCGTCATTTACAGCCAGGTTTACGGCGTAAGCTTTGAGCTTCCGTGGCTGGTCGAGCCACTGAAGGAAATAGTTTTTGACAGGACTTCCAGCACCGGCCACCTGTTTGCCGGGCTGATCGACAGCGTGAAATTGTTTTGCACGGTTTATGATCCGGCAACCGGGCGATATCGCTTCGACAACTCACTGTTTGTACAAATAGCGGTTGGGGCGAGTATGATCCTCGCCATTCTGATTTACCTATTCAAAGAGATACTGCGATCCAGACGGACCCGCAAACAGGAATGATTGGACGGGTTCATAAAGCAGGGCGCGCCTTTTTCGGCGTGCTACGTCGACCGATGGCTCGCGCGTTCGATAGCGCACAAAACCCGTTAAACCACCTCGGCGCATTGACGGTGTTTTTTCTCTGGATTGTGCTCATCAGTGGTATCTGGCTGCTGATCTTTTTTCGCACCAGCGTGTCCGGCGCTTTTGAGTCTGTCGAATACCTGACCCGCGAGCAGTGGTATCTCGGCGGCATCATGCGCAGTTTGCATCGCTATGCGTCGGACGCGGCGATAGTCACAATATTGCTGCACATCATCAAAGAATTCGTATTTGATCGCTATCGGCGCAACCGTTGGTTTTCCTGGGTGACCGGTGTGCCGCTGGTCTGGATGATGTTCATTTTGGGAATCACCGGTTACTGGCTGGTCTGGGACGAATTGGCACAGTACGTGGCCATAACGTCCGCCGAATTGATGGACAGTATCCCGATCTTCACGGACTCGATGGCGGGTAATTTCCTCAGTGACGACTTGCTCTCCAATCGTTTCTTCACGCTGATGGCATTCCTGCATCTGATTGGTCTGCCGATCTTCCTGGTATTTGGTATCTGGTTTCACCTCTTCCGCCTGAATGGTCCGCGCATCAATCCACCACGGCGAATGATGGCGGCTTCGCTTCTCACCATGCTGCTGCTGTCCGCTGTCTATCCCGCGATTAGCCATGAGCAAGCGAATCTTGCCATGACACCGCAATCACTCCGGCTCGATTGGTTTTATTTGCACGTTTACCCCCTGATACAAATATGGTCGCCAGGCTGGGTATGGGTCTTCCTGGTTGGTATCAGTACGGTCATCGTCATTGCTCCCTGGGCGCCTGCAAAGAAGAAGGACGATCCTGCGCTGGTCACACTGGACTTCTGCAACGGCTGCGAGCGTTGCGTAGACGATTGTCCGTTTGGCGCAGTCGAGATGGTGCCGCGCACCGACGAGACCAACTACTCGCATCAGGCGAGTGTCGATTCGGACTTATGTATCAGTTGCGGCATCTGTGTCGGTGCGTGTCCAACGGCGACACCGTTTCGTTCACGTGGGACTCTTTTGCCCGGTATTGATCTGCCAGATCGCACAGCCGCCACACTGCGTGACGAAATTATCGCCGCTGGTAGCAAGGATATATCGCCACGCGTCATCGTTTTTGCTTGTCGTGATGATCCGCAACTAAACGAGATTGAAGCGGCGGGAATTGGCCTCGTCAAAGTCAATTGCATGGGCCAGTTGCCACCGTCCTATGTGGACTTCACGCTTAGTCGTGGGCACGCACACGGTGTGCTGTTATTGGGCTGCCAGGATGGCAATTGCTTGTATCGGTTTGGCGCTGAGTGGACCGAGCAACGTCTGGCGAGACAAAGAGATCCTATGCTCCGCCGTCGCGTCGACATGTCGCGAGTCGCTATTGGCTGGCAGGCACCGTGGTCCGACAAATCCAACGCGTTGAAAAAGTACGAGGCATTTGTGCGGAGCCTGCAGTCATGAAGCTGCTGGCTGAATTTGCTATGTACGCGGTATTCGCTTTGGCCGTTGGTGTATTGTCGGTCTGGCCACCCTACGAACTGGTCGATGAAGAGCGTGCGATCGTTTCGCTGGTATTTGCACACGCAGGACAGCGAATCGGTGAGTGCCGCGTCCTGACTCAGGACGAGCTCAATAAGTTGCCTCCCAATATGCGCAAACCCGCAGATTGCCCCCGTGAGCGTCATCCTGTTCGTGTGGAATTTCGAAGCGGTGGTCGTGAGCTTTATGATGAAACCCTGGCGCCCAGCGGGATTTGGGCCGATGGTAAGTCCAGTGTCTACAAACGCATTGAGGTTCAGTCGGGGACGCATGAATTGTTTGTTGGCATGAATGATAGCGGCGGCCAAACGGGATTTGATTATGAGAAATCGACTACGCTCGATTTGTCGCCAGGGCGTAACCTGGTGATTCGATTTGATGACCAAACACAGCAGTTCTTGATTCGGTGATTTTGTTATGACCCTGTTGCAGTGGAAACCAGAATATTCCGTTGGAGTAGATTCGATAGATCATGAGCATCGCGAGATGATCGATCTCATCAATGATATCTACAAGAGACTGGAGTCGGATACGAACGAGGAGCAGATCGAAGCATGTCTGGGCGATATCTTCAGTACGATTTCAATGCACTTCGCGCTGGAAGAAAAGGTGATGCGAAACAGCAATTATGCGGAGTACCAGGCGCACAAGGAAGATCACGAAAATCTACTCGACCAGATAAGAGACCTGATGGATGACTACGATGTAGATTCTTCCGCAGGCGCTGCAAGACTGGAGCAAGGTTTGTCCAGCTGGTTTGCCGGTCATTTCTCGACTTTTGATGCGCGATTACACGGCGAATTGGCTCACTAGCCGGCCATCGGACCAGAGGCATAGGTAATTATGCGTATCGCGACAAAAGTGTGACTTCGATCTCAGACGGGCTTTGATCGAATGTTCAATCTAAGGTAATGAAAAGTCTAATTGCGTGGGTCGAGACTAAGCTGTCGGGCCCCGAGGCAACACCGGATACTCAAGAAAGCAAGCCATTGACAGTGGACGATCTGGTGATGCCTGATATCTACGCCGTTGAACATGTGGATACTGTTCCCGACCTCAAGATTATCGACCTGTCCTCGCCTGACATCGACAGTTCGGAGGGATTTAATCCTTACGACACGGCCATCCTGCGCAACGAGTAAGCGCTGGCTGATCATGCGAACTACAGGTTCGTAAGCAAGGTCTTTAGAGTATTAAAAGAGATCAACGCCAGCGACAGGAAAATCACGAAAAAAATAATCTGCCGGTTCTTCAGCACGGCACCCTTCTTTTGTTCCATCGCACGAAGTATCCAGTCTGCCAGAAAATAGACAACTATTGCGTTGAGCGTAAATACTACTATTTCCATCATGAGCTTTGCCTCTTGCGCATTGACTTGTATGCCACTATCAAAAACAGTAATCCGCCGATCACGGATATCAGACCGCCGAGGCCCATCAGTCCCATACCCGCGGTTTGACCCAGTCCTTCCAGTCCCTGGGCGGCGCCGGCGGTTTTCCGTTGCACACCGTAGCCACCGCTCCAGGCGAGCCCGATGATGTGCAGTAACTGGCCGCCGCCGTACAGGTACGGCTGCCACGTAGCCATGCGTTCCGGCAGAGCACCAAAACCGAGTCTCGGTAGCAAGTAATAAGTCAGTCCCATAAACGCGATCGTTACGCCGACGGTCGCACCGTGATAATGCGCCGGGATAACGATATCCAGACCAGCGATCATGAAGCCCATAATTCCGCCGACACCGAACAGTGCCAACGAGCTAACGAGGGCTGCCCGCAGATAGCGCTGCTCACCTTGCGGTTTGCGGGCGCGCCAGAGACTAGCCGCGGCCGCCAGACCCAGTGGCAGGCATGACAGGCCGCCGTATTTCATAAGTTCTGTAAAGGCAAGGCGGTGGCCGGCCGTTGTAACGTCGTGAGCGAGGTAAAGAAATGGAACGGTAATGACTGGTAGCGCCAGGAAAATCGCGAAGACCAGAGTGAGTCGTGGAGTGAGCTCGAAACGGCAGCCACTGGCCGTCGCCAGAACCACCCACACGATCATCATGAGCAAGGTGTAACTGAACTGGATAACATGGCCGCCACCCCAGAACAGAAACTCGAAATAGATACGTCCTTCCATCTCATTGGGTAAGCCACGCCAGGATGCGAAAACGGCGACGATCGCGAGCGCCGTTAACATCGTCGACAGCGTAATACCCAGTTGCAAGGCGGAGGCTCCACTGAGTTTCTCGCTGATTCGGGGGCGATATATCAGAGCCCGAATCAGGTGACTGAGAATTCCAGCGACGAAGAGCACGAGGCCACTGTAGAACAAGGGATGCTGCAGTATCGGCACGTAGTTGTTCATGAGCGGATCACCGATGCCAATGAACGGGCAGATGATGATGATTAACGTTCCGAGTGCCGCGAGCAAAAATGATAATCCATCCCATGCGGGCTTGTCGCTCGTGGTGCAGAGGCTCCAGCTCGCCGCCGACATAGCTAGCAGCCAGATCAATACAGAAAGCGTCACGTGGACAACCAGTGCGATATGGAAAAAATCCAGGAAAGGAATGAGTCCCTGTACGACGGGTGTGCGAGCTAGTACCAGCAGAATGGAAAAGACGCCGGCGGCAACCAGCGAGATCAGACCCAGGGTGAGCCAGGCGGTGATCGCGCGACGAGCAGTGTCGCTGCGTACTGGTAATTCATAATTATGATCTGGAATGTCTGACACGCTTTCATGTCCTGAAGAATCTTGCAGCGAAAGCTACAGGCCAGAAGCCACATTCGTCAATGCGTGCTAACCTAAAACCATGAAAATTTCCCACTGCAATAACATCATGGATTTCCGTCAGATCGCGCGGCGAAAACTGCCAGCGCCGATTTTTCACTATCTTGATGGTGGAGCAGATGACGAATGGAGTTATCGCAGGAATACATCCGCCTTCGACGACTATGAACTATTGCCAGCGCAGCTAAACGACGTCAGCAAGGTCAATCTGAAAACCACATTGTTCGGCGAAAAGATCGATTGGCCGGTCATGATCTCACCGACTGGCGCGTCCAAACTTTTTCATGCGACAGGCGAGTCGGCAGTTATTCGAGCGGCCGAAAAATTCGGCATGATTTACAGCTTGTCTACGCTAGGCACGATGACGATCGAAGATGTCGGCGCAGACTGCAGTATTCCAAAAATGTATCAACTGTATGTCTTCAAAGACCGGGGGTTGACCAAAGATATGATCGCCCGATGCAAAGCGGCAGGGTTTCGGGCGCTTTGCCTTACCGTTGACACTCCCGTCGCAGGCAACCGCGAACGAGACCATGTGTATGGTTTCGCGACCGGGAAATTTCGACTGCGCAGTGTTCCCAGTCTGTTGCGTCACCCGGGTTGGATGTACCGCGTATTGATCGGCAAAGATCTGGACATGGTGAACCTCGCGGCCAGCGTCAAGCCGGACCAGTTTGCGGACATGAGTATTCTGGAGTACTTCAACAGCCAGCTGGATCGCTCGCTAACCTGGAAAGACGTCGAATGGCTGGCAGAACAATGGGATGGGCCGCTCGTTATCAAAGGCGTGCAAACGGTCGCCGATTGTCGCAATGCGGCTAATGCCGGTGCGACCGCCGTCATGTTGTCCAACCATGGCGGGCGACAGCTTGAGGGAGCGCCGGCTCCTGTCGACTGTATTGCCGACGTCGCGGATGCACTGCACGACAGGCTGGAGATTATTTGTGACGGTGGTGTGCGTCGTGGTACGCATGTCATAAAAGCGCTGGCGATGGGTGCGAATGCGTGCAGCATCGGCCGAGGGTATTTGTACCCATTAGCGGCTGGCGGTCAGGCCGGCGTTGAAAGGGGGCTGGCTCTCTTGCGGGACGAAGTTGAACGATCCATGGCGTTGGTGGGCTGTGATTCGATCTCAAAACTCGGCTCGACCTTCATTCGCCGCCGCGGTGTGGCCACGTAATTTGCGCGGTTTGGAGTCGATCTAAGTTCAATACGAGGCTGCTTTTCTCGTGCCGCGCTGCGGCTCGCTTCCTCGGATTTCCCATAAAACACAGCGTAAAATCGGTGTGTCGGACTGCCGAGACACCCTGGAGCGCCTATTTTTTAGGAATTTCATCCCATTTGCGGTTACCATTTCGGCTGCTGCGACCAATGAGGGTCCAGTTTAGTGCCGTTTAAGGACGGTAGTTTTTGCTACGAGGTGTTTATGTCAGGCGAAAGAGTTACAGGAACTGTTAAGTGGTTCAACGACGATAAGGGCTTTGGATTTATCGAACAAGAAGGTGGTCAGGATGTATTTGTGCATCACACTGCCGTCCAGATGGAAGGGTTCAAATCTCTGAAAGAAGGACAAAAAGTCACGATGGAAGTGACTCAGGGCCAGAAAGGACCGCAGGCGGAAAACGTAATCGCCGAGTAAGTCCGGTCGATCTCTGTTGTGAAGATTCGTATCAGAGACAATTCAATTCGCCTGCGCTTGACGCGCAGTGAAATTGAGGCCATCCGCGACAACGGGGAAATTACCTCGAACACCGGATTCCCGGGTGGTCGGCAGTTCAGTTATACGCTCGAAAGCAGTCCTGCGAGCGTTAACCCGGCCGCGTTTTATTCCGACAACGAGATACGGGTGCGATTGCCTGAGACTCAGGTTTTGGCGTGGACGACAACCGATCAGGTATCCATCGAGGGCGAGCAGTTGCTCGATGACGGCGAAAAGCTATGGATTCTTGTCGAAAAGGACTTCGCGTGCCTGGAGCCGCGACCCGGCGAAGACGAATCGGATATGCACCAGCACCCTGACGGAGCTTCCGCTTAATGGCCGGCAATCGCTACACTCGATTTGAACCCAAAACGCTAAAGTTTCTGTCCGAACTCGGTGCGAACAACAATCGAGAATGGTTTAAAGCTAACAAGTCGCGCTATGAGGAGGATGTCCTCGACGTAGCATTGCATTTCATTCAAAGCATGCAGGACCCGCTGGCCGAATTCGCGCCACATTTCACCGCCGTGCCGACACGCATCGGTGGGTCACTGATGCGTGTCTACCGAGATACCCGGTTTTCGAACAACAAACTGCCTTACAAGACGAATATCGGTATTCAGTTCCGACACGAGCGGGCCAAAGATGTGCATTCGCCGGGATACTACGTGCACATAGATCCTGATGAGGTTTTCATTGGAGTCGGCATGTGGCGTCCTGATGCAGATCCGTTGAGGCAGATTCGAGAACGAATTGCCGCGAGGTCTGGAGAGTGGCAGCGGGCTATTCGCACAGCGGCATTCAAGCGCCAATTCAGTCTGGGGGGCGAGTCTTTGAAACGCCCGCCACGTGGCTTCGATAAAGAACACCCGCTGATCGACGATATCAAACGCAAGAGCTTCATAGCCGTTCGAACGATGCCCGTCGCGGACTGCCTGAAGCCACAATTTCAGCGCAGCGTTGAATCTTCATTCAAACAGGCAACGCCCTACATGGAATTCCTGTGTGCTGCAGTGGGTGTGAAGCTCTAGGCGTATCAGCCGCAACCCTGCTCTGAATACCAGTCATCTGACTTCGTCTGCAATACCGGGTGATGACAGTTGTATTTACTTACCCAACGCGACGCGCAATTCCTGCAGCAAAGTCTGCGGCTTCGGGCGGTCCGCAATAAATTTGGATAATTCCGTGTAACGGATAATGCCGCTGGGGTCGATGACGAGCGCTGTTGGCCAGATCGTGTCCTCACCGTACTCCTTGCGATTATCGTCTGGTACTCCGGATTCCATCAACAAACCCAGTTGTTTGGTTACGGCCAGGTCGTCGTCCAGCCAGAATTCGAACTCGACCTCAAAAAACTCGGCGACACGGCGCGTGGTCTCCAGTGGTTTCGGCGTTATAAGAATCAACCGGGCACCCAGATCGATGATGTCCTTGTAGTGGGCGCTCAGGTTTTCGACCTGCGAACTGCAAAAAGGGCACCAGTTGCCGCGCACGAACAACATGACCACCGCCGTACCGTGTAACTCAGTTGACCTGACCGGATCGCCGCTCTCATCGGTGGCGCCGAAATCTGGCAATGGACAGCCACGACGCAGCACCGCGGGGACAGGGCGTCCTGCCTTCTTGAAGCGCCGAAAGACGATAATGGCGACAACGATCACTGCGGCAGTAATCAAGAGTGCTGTGTAATTCATTATTGATTCCTCATGGACCGCAGTATCACCTTCGATTGTGCATGGACACAAGGTCGGTTTTATGGATACTGGCACGAACCTTGTGCAACGGAAAAATAATGAGCAGCAATCCAGTCATCTGGGAGCCCGACAGCGCTCGAATTCGCGCGTCTGCGATGTATCAATTTATGCAGCAGCAAGGGTTTGAAGACTATGCTGGTCTACACCAGTGGTCGATAGATAACTCGCCGGCATTCTGGTCCGCTCTCTGCGAGTTTTGCGATATTCGTTTCGAGCGACCGGCCGAGACGGTACTGGCCCGTCCAGACAACTTTATGGATGCGGGCTGGTTTGAAGGCGCAGAGCTCAATTTTGCGACGCACCTTCTGCGGCATACCGGCGACAAAGCCGCCATCGTTTTTTGTGGCGAAGATGGTGCGCGCCGTGAGTTTAGTCGAGACGAGTTACGCGAGAATGTGGCCAGGGTCGCCGCTTCATTGCGCGCGAGCGGCGTTGAAAAAGGCGATCGGATCGCCGGTTTCCTGCCCAATTGTCCGGAAGCCATTGTTGCGATGCTTGCGACAACCAGCATAGGTGCGATCTGGTCGTCGTGTTCGCCCGATTTTGGCATCAATGGCGTCGTTGACCGCTTTGGCCAGATCGAACCGAAGGTCTTGTTTGCTGCGAACGCGTATTTCTATAACGGCAAAATCTGCGATTTGCGTGCGACTGTTGCTGGTGTAGCGACGGCGATCCCATCACTCTTGAAAACGGTTATTGTACCTTTTGCTGAGCGTGAGCCAGTCGATGTCGATATTGAACATGTTCTGCTCTGGCAGGAATTTCTTGGGGCAGACGCCAAGCTCGAAATTGAGGCGGTCGAATTCAATCACCCGCTGTATGTCATGTTTTCATCCGGCACCACCGGCGTACCGAAATGTATTGTTCATGGCCACGGCGGGACATTGCTGCAGCAAAGCAAAGAACATGTTCTGCATACGGGCGTCACGGCCGATGACAAGTTATTCTATTTCACAACCTGCGGCTGGATGATGTGGAACTGGCTGGTTGCGGGTCTCGGAACTGGCGCGACACTCATTCTTTTTGACGGTGCTCCCTTCTATGCGGATGGCCGTATACTTTGGGAAATTGCCGAGCGCGAAGGAATCACTATATTCGGGACCAGCGCGAAATACATTTCGGCGCTGGAAAATACCGGTATTCGACCGAGTGAGGACTTTGCGCTTCCTGGGCTACGAACGGTTTTGTCTACCGGGTCCCCGCTCGCGCCCGCAAGCTTCGACTTTGTCTACGAGGCTATCGCTGATGACTTGCAACTTGCCTCCATTTCGGGAGGGACAGATATCCTGAGTTGCTTCGCGCTGGGAAACCCGATCCTCCCTGTGCGCCGCGGTGAGTTGCAATGCAAAGGCCTCGGCATGGCGACCGAAATTTACAGTGAAGATGGTCGTTCTGTCGTAGGTGAACACGGAGAACTCGTTTGTACCAGGCCATTTCCGGCGACCCCGGTAGGTTTTTGGAATGACCCCGATGGCGCTCGCTACCGGGCGGCCTACTTCGAACGCTTTCCTGGAATATGGGCCCACGGCGACTTCGCCGAACTAACAGAAGACGGTGGCATGGTCATACATGGCCGATCCGACTCTGTACTGAATCCCGGTGGTGTTCGCATCGGTACCGCGGAAATTTATCGCCAAGTTGAGAAGCTGGACGAAGTGGTGGAGAGCATCGCCATCGGTCAAAACTGGGACGGAGACGTGCGGGTTGTGCTGTTTGTGTTGTTGAAGGACGGTATCGCCCTGACTGATGAGTTGGTTGGCATAATTCGTAAGACGATTCGCGACAACACGACGCCCCGACATGTACCGGCGAAGGTCATATCGGTGCCTGAGATTCCCCGAACGAAAAGCGGCAAGATCGTCGAGCTGGCCGTACGGTCCGTCGTGCACGGTGAAGAAGTCAATAATACCGAGGCCCTGGCAAACCCGGAGGCGTTGCAATATTTTCGTGGCTTGCCGGATCTTGAGACCTAGGGAGTAGTGGGTGTCTGATACACATATATCAGGTGTCGAGGTGATTCGAGGCGTGGTTTTGCCCGAGTGGATTGACGTGAATAATCACATGAACGTCGCCTACTACGTCCTGGCTTTCGACCAGGCGGTTGATGCGTTGTGGGAAGAATTTGGTATCACAAGCGACTACATCAACGTCAGCAACAGTTCGACTTTCGCAGTTGAGAGTCACATTACGTGGCAGCGCGAACTTAAGGTAGATGCGCCTTACGTCATCACAGCGCAATTGCTGGCGTACGATGATAAGCGCATTCATCAATTCCTGCGCATGTATCATGCTGAAAGCCACTTTTTGGCGGCGACAGCGGAATGGTTGAATCTGCACGTCGATCTGGAAATACGAAAAGTTGCGCCCTGGCCCGACACCATACGAGCACAAATCATGAACTTCGCGGAACGTCAGGACGATGGAGGCTGGCCGGCCGAGGCAGGACGCCAGATGAATATTCCGAAGCCAATTTACTCCTCGGGGAGCAATGACTGATGGGTAGCTATTTGCTTGCAATTGATCAGGGTACGAGCAGCAGTCGCACCGTGATCTATGATCACGCGACGTCGGTGGTCGCCAGCGCACAACAGGAGTTCCCACAAATTTATCCGCAGCCCGGCTGGGTGGAGCACGACCCGGAGGCTATCTGGGCATCGGTGCGTGCTGTGACAGAAAAGGCAATGCATGATGCGGCTGCGAGTGCACCGGACATCACGGCAATTGGCATTACTAATCAGCGTGAAACAACATTGGTATGGGACCGGGAGACGGGCGCCTGCGTTTACAATGCGATCGTCTGGCAGGATAGGCGCACTGCCGATAGCTGTCGTTCGCTGCAACTCGATGGTCACGAGGCCACTATTGCCAGCAAAACAGGTCTGCGACTGGACCCCTATTTTTCTGCGACCAAGCTTGCTTGGATACTCGACAATGTCGATGGCGTGCGCGCACGCGCAGAAGCAGGTAGCTTGGCGTTCGGTACCGTTGATAGCTTCTTATTGTGGCGGCTCAGCGGCGGCAAAGCCCACGCCACGGATGCGAGCAACGCATCGCGAACGATGTTGTTTAATATTCATACGCAGCAATGGGACGACGAGTTGCTGCAGCTCTTCAATATCCCACGTCAACTACTGCCGGATGTCAAAGACTGCGCGGCAGAGTTTGGTGTGGCGACAGACCCCTGCCTGGGTGGAAATATTCCGGTTCTGGGAATGGCGGGAGATCAACAGGCGGCGCTAGTCGGACAAGCCGGTTTTGAAAGTGGCATGACCAAAAGCACTTACGGTACCGGATGCTTCGTGATAGCCAATACCGGTCGAGAAGCACTGGAGTCACAGAACAAACTTCTGACCACCGTTGCTATGCGGCTGAATGGAGAGGTTACCTACGGTCTCGAAGGCAGTGTATTCGTCGCGGGATCAGCCATTCAATGGCTGCGTGATGAAATGAAGATTGTCGGGTCGGCCCCGGAAACTGAAGCTATCGCCCAGCGCACCGGTGTCGTCGACGATGTCATCGTTGTACCGGCGTTTGCAGGGCTCGGAGCTCCCTATTGGGATCCCGATGCTCGCGGTGCCATACTTGGCCTGAGTCGCGGCAGCGGCAGCGACCAGGTTATCACGGCGACGTTGCAAGCCGTTGCATACCAAACGCACGATTTGATCGCTGCGATGGCCGATGACGGTATTTCGCCGGCCGTCATACGCGTCGATGGTGGCATGGTGGCGAACAACTGGTTCCTGCAGTTTCTGGCCGATATTCTCGACACACCGGTAGAAAGACCGGTTAATGTTGAGTCGACGGTATTGGGTGCCGCTTACCTGGCGGCGTTCACGGCGGGTGTGTTGCAAAGCAGTGAACAGATTTCATCGAACTGGCGATGTGACTCGAGATTTGATCCGCTGATGTCGTCGGATCAGCGCACAAAACTGCTCAATGGATGGACTGCGGCTGTCAGCCGCATACGCGCTAATGGATAGGGTTTCTTGTTAAAAGCACGCCAACGCCTCGGCAAATACAGAATACTTGGACGCATTGCGTCCGGGCCGCTCGCCGATGTGTATCGGGCGCAGGATACGATTCAGAAAATCAAGGTCGCTTTGAAAATTCCGAAAGCGGACGATCAAACCGGACACGAAGAGTTTCTGCACGAAGTGCAGGTGGCCACCAAGCTAAGGCACCGGAATATTTTGTCCGTGATGAACGCGAGTTACATCGACAAGCAATTCGTGATCGCGATGGAGCTCGGCGACGAATCGCTGGCAGATCGAATTGAGCGGCGTATATCGACTGCAAGGGCGCTGGATCTTGCGGCACAGGCGTTGGCATCCATGGCACATGCGCATTCGCACAAGATAATCCACTGCGACATCAAGCCCGAAAACTTCATTTTATTCCCTGACAACCAATTGAAACTGGCTGATTTTGGCTTCGCCAAACTCAATTTGCGCACTTTGAAAGCATCGGGTTCCGGGACGATCGATTACATTGCACCAGAGCAGGCGATGGGCCGGCCGAAGTTTCAGTCTGATGTCTTTTCGCTGGGACTGGTCATTTATCGACTTTTGTCCGGCAGGTTGCCTGAATGGCCGTTTGAGTGGCCACTAAAAGGGCACGACAAGCTGGTCGCTCGTGTTCGACCGGAACTGGTTGAGGTTCTGAAGAATGCGATTCAGCTCGATCCGAAGAAGCGCTATAAGGATGCGGTGCAAATGCAGGCCGCTTTTGGCAAAGCGCAAAGTCACGTGCGAAAGCAAAAGCGCGCGAAATCCAAGAGCAATAGCAAACGTGGAACTTCCTGGCGGCAATTGCGTTGGCGAGAGTTTCAACGCCAATACAAGAAACAACTTGAAACGCGTCACTCGTGCCGGAGTTGCGAAGGTCCTGTTGCAGAGAGCATGCAGTGTTGTCCCTGGTGTGGTTTCGACAAGCCGGCACGTGGTTCAGAGTCGCGAATGCCATCGAGTTGTCCGCGTTGCGAACGCGGCGTCAAGAATGACTGGGATTATTGCGCCTGGTGTTACGGCCCTGGTTTTGTTGAGGAAAGCAGTCGCACCTATCCGGACAAACGCTATACCGCCCGCTGTGAACACGAGCGTTGCCGAGGTCCGCTGATGCCTTTCATGCGGTATTGTCCCTGGTGCAGAAAAAAGGTCCGGCGGGCGTGGAAATTGAAAGACAGCCGGCATACCTGCAAATCGTGCAACTGGGGGATCGCAAGGGAGTTTTGGAATTTTTGTGCCTGGTGTAGAGAACCGGTCCGTCGAGAGCCGGTCCGTCGAGAGCCTGCTCGACGTGAGTGAAGCCGTCACGGAGATGATATTGCTCGAAGGAGCGAGCGGGCCAGACTGCGTAGCGGCCGATGTCGCGGGCGGGCAAGCCATTGCCTACACGTGCCGCGACCCTTACAAGGAAACCGACAATGAAGACACTGTCGCGATTCTCCCGTATGGGCCTGGCGCGGTTGTTCTTGTTGTTGCAGATGGAGCCGGTGGTTTGCCGGCAGGTAAACGCGCATCACTCACAGCCGTTAATACTCTGGCGGCGTCGTTGCAGGGCGCGATGGAGAAAACGACGCTGTTGCGTACGGCGATATTGAACGGGGTTGAAACGGCTAATAATTCGGTACTCGAACTTGCGAATGGATCCGCGACAACGATGACCGTAATTACTCTGGAAGGGCGCCTCGTGCGTTCATACCAGGTGGGCGATTCAGAGGCGATCGTAATCGGACAAAGAGGCTTGGTTAAACTGCAAACCACGGCTCATTCACCAACGGGTTTTGCGGTTGAAGCGGGGTTTCTCTCCCAGCGAGACGCTTTGCATCACGAAGAACGTCACCTCGTATCCAATTTCATTGGTACAGCGGACATGTGTATCGATGTCGGGGCCGCCGTCGAGCTGGATTCGAGAGACACCGTCTTGTTGGCCAGCGACGGGTTGATGGACAACGTTCACGTCGACGAAATCATCGAATTCGTCCGCAAAGGACCGCTGGCGGACGCCGTCAGCAAGGTTGTCGCCCTGGCGGAGCAACGAATGAGGAACGCGGGCGATGGTGAACCCAGTAAGCCTGATGACCTGTCGTTGATATTATTTAGAAAACCGGATTAAGTAAAAGTAAATAAAAACAATAGCTTGATCTTTAAGTTAGGCTGTTGATCAGATTTTGAAAACCTCTGTGCAAATGATGATGAACCCGGTCGAGCGGAGTATTATCGTCAAAAAGCAGCATTCACGGGGTGTTTGCGGAACTCCACGACCCTTTTGGTGCTCAAACACATAGATATTAGCGAGGCCGACAGATCATGAAACTGACAATTCCAGGCAATACCCTGGCTGCGATTACCCGTTCCGCTACGGTGATTGCCGCTTCTGCTTTGATAATCGGTGCTTGCGCGCCCGGATCCACTGCCATTCAAGCACCTGGCGGCGGCGCCAGCTTGCCCGGCGGAGTGAGTATTCCGGGCGGTGGATCCTCTGGTGGCTCCTCTGGTGGTTCCTCTGGTGGTTCATCAGGCGGCTCTTCAGGTGGTTCTTCGGGTGGCGGTATGCCAGGTGGCGGCTCTTCTGGTGGCTCATCCGGGGGTTCGTCGGGCGGTTCCGCAGGGGGCGCTTCAGGAGGCTCGGCAGGTGGCGCATCCGGCGGTGGAGCGGGTGGATCATCCGGTGGTGGTTCTTCTGGTGGTGGTATCGGTCCCCAGTCGGGTATGCCGGCGGGCGGATTAGGCGGTGGCGGCGATGGTGGTGCCGGCGGTGCAGATGGCGAAGCCTGCTCGGATGGCGGAATCACAGGTGGCGGATTCGGTGGCGGTGCGGGCTGTGACCAGTCCGGTGGTATTGGCCAGTTTCCAGGCGGCGGGCAAAGTGCCGGGGAACTCGGTGAAGAGCTGGATAAGTCGGTTGAAGATTTCGATGAAGCAATTGGCGAAGAGCAACGCCAGGTATCGTCGGTCGGTCGCGATACGGAAGGTTTCGGTGACGGCTCAGGCGGAGGATCCGGTGGGTCGATCAGTCTGGGTGAGCAGGAATCCAGCGCATCCGGTGGTGGCAGTGGCGGCGGTGCCGGTAGCGCCGGTGGTGCGGCTGGTAGTTCTGAGAGTCAGGCGGGCCCTCTCGACGGGATGAGCGACCAGGAGATCCAGGCGCGCACGCCTGACGATATCGAAGTCAATTCATTCGATGACATTGTTGCGCGTCAACTTCGGGAAGCGGCACTGGCCGAAGATGATCCGGAATTGCGCGAGCGACTCTGGGAGGAGTATCGCAAGTACACCGGAATGAAATAGGGTTGGCGATAATAATGATAAGACTTCTCACAATCCTTCTGGCAGCTGCGATTTTTGGTGCAGGCTGCGCCGTTCAGGAACTGGTGGTTGCCGAAGAGACTACCTTGGTGGTTGCGACGACCTCAGTCGAGGAAGCGTTATTGCTGGATGTCGGAATCGTCGAGTTTGATGCGGGCATTCCGAAAGGCAATCGCCCCGAGAAGACAGGGATCTACGGCGATATTCGTCTGGCAGAAACGAAATACATTCCCTACCACCTGAAGACGACGTTACAGGGAGCCGGTCATTGGGGTGCGGTGCGCGTCATTCCATCTGTTGAGGCATTTACTGACGTAATTGTCTCAGGCTCAATAGAAAGATCAGACGGTGAATACATAGAGATAGAGATGTCAGTGTCCGATGCGAGCGGTCGCCATTGGTTTACGCGAACCTACGAAACAGTGACGGGGTTGACCTCTTATTCAAAGCGTCGCGATCGGCGTCGTGACCCGTACCAGAAGGTCTTCAACGATTTCGCCAATGACCTGCACCAATACGCGGCGGAATTGCCGCCGAGACAATTGCAGCAGACGCGACAGATTTCCGAATTGAAGTTCTTTTCGGACATGTCACCGACTGCCTATCATGGCTATCTCGCCAGCGACAAGAAAGGCGTATTGAGTGTCGTCCGGTTGCCGGCCGAGAACGACCCGTCGGTTGGTCGTATGCGGCAAATCCGTGAACGGGACCGTTTGGTCGTCGACACATTGAATGAGCATTACGCGAATTTCTACTATGGAATCGCAATTCCATACCGAAATTGGCGCAAGAATTCGCGCGCCGAAACTGTGAAATTTCGACAGGAAAAACGATCTGCTAAAATTCAGGCGCTGGTTGGTGTGGTTGTTCTTGCGGGCTCAACAAAAATCAATACCAACTCATCGAGTCGCAATACTCGCAACATTAATAGAGCGTTACAGTATCAGGGCATCACGCGCGGTATGAATACGGTATTTACTGCGCTAAAGCGTAACCGCGATGCCGGTTTGCACCTCGACGCGATAGCGGAGTTATCGGAATCATTCGGCAATGAGGCTGCACCCATGGTGGTGAATATTGAAGGTCAGGAGCGACGGCTTACCGGCACCGCTGAAGCGCAGTTCGAAAGTTGGCGGCAGTTGTTGCGGGAAATCCACCAAGCTGAAACGGGCTTTATGCAGAGCGTAGACGTGGGTGCTCCGGCGCGAGCGCCGGAACCCACGGGATAAGCAGTCCGTACCCATGCTCGAACTTAAACAAGGCACTCAGCTAGCCGATCGATACACGCTCGTTCGCAGACTTGGCGGCGATGGCGAGACAATTACGTGGCTCGCCAAGGACCGGCTGACACGAGCGTCGGTTGCCCTCAAGATCGCCGACGGCAACCCGGCAAGTAGCGCTCGATTGCGTGCGGAATGGCAAGCCAACATACGGCTCATGCATGCACATATCGTGCGTGCGTTCGAATTCCATACTGATGCCGAGGTGGCTTTTTATAGCCAGCAGTTCATCGATGGGCCGGACTTCGGCGTTCTGGCCGGTCTGCCAGTTGCAGATGTCTTGGGCCCGGTCGGGCTGCTGGTTGACGCGTTGGCGTACGTGCACGCCAAATCAGTGGTGCACCGTGACCTCAAGGCGTCGAATGTATTGCTTGATGGCAATGGCGCGCCGTACTTAAGTGATTTTGGCGTGTCGGGTGCCGCCGGGCAGGTGCTCGGGGGCGGTTCCCTGATCGCACAGAGCCCACAGTCGCTGGATGGTGAAGCAGCGGCGGCTGCCGACGATATTTTCGCGCTGGGTGGCTTGATTTACGAACTCCTGAGCGGTCGGCCACCATGGCAATCCGAAAATATTGCAGATGCCATCAGGTATGAAGACGCGGCACCCCTGCGAGCGCCGGACGGCACAGCTTTGCCCGAGTCCGTTACTGCGTTGGTGGCACAGATGCTCGACAAAGATGCGAGCAGGCGCCCGACCGCGAATGAGGTGGCAGCAAAGCTGGAGGAGGCGGGATTCGCGTCACAGACAGCCACTATCAGCGGCGTTACAAAACCACGGCTCGATGACGAGCTTATCGAGTCAGTTAAATCGATTCGTCCGGTCCCGCTGGCGCCGGCCGATGTGGTTGCAGTCGTCGGCCAGGAATCGACCGGATTAAGTCAGAAGACAGCCGGAATCGCGCTGCTTGTGCTGGTTGCCGTACTGGTAGGGGTGATTTTCGTACTGCCAAAAAACGTTTCGGAAAGATCGGAAGCCGTGGTTGATGGGAGCCGCGGTGCGACGGATGCGAACCTTAGACAGCAACGAGTCGTTGCCGATGACGAAGCAGGGGACCGGAGCAGTGTTTACGTAGATCCCGAAGTGCGCAGACGAGTGCAAGGTTCGACGAAGGCACCGACTCGAAAACTGGAAGACGACGAGGACATTACGTTTTCAGAAAACCGCGCAGACTACAGCGGTCTCGACCAACAGGGTCGCGCCCGCTTTAATGCCGAGTCAACGCTGGGAGAGTTGCTAGCGGCGCTGGAGATCCTCGAGGGGCGCGGAATTGAGCGGTGGGCGATACAGGAGCACCGTGCCGCGCGCAAATTGTATGCAGATGGAGATGCTGCCTATCTCGAAAAGGACTTTGAGTACGCTGAAGAACTATACCTCGGCGCGATGACCGTTCTTGAGCCACTTTATGTGCGTATCGAGCCAAGTTTTGTCGCGGCTTACGAAGCTGCGGTCGCCGCATTCGATGCGGGTGACCGGCTTGAGGCATTGCGCCTGTATGAGTTGGCCGTTGCCATAACGCCGACCCACGCTGGCGCCCTGGCGGGATATGAGCGAGCGAGAAATCTGGAAGCGGTACTTCGACTGGTTGAGCAGGGAACCGAATACGAAGAAGATCTCGATCTCGGCGCGGCACAAAGCAGCTTCGAGCAAGCTCTGGCGCTGGATGAATCCTGGCAACCCGCCCACGACGGACTTCTTCGAGTTGCCAGGACTCGACGCAAAATGGAATTTGATACACGTATGACGGAAGGTTTCGATGCAATAGCCGTCGAAGACTTTCTTGGTGCGCGCGCAGCCTTTCGAGTTGCGCAACAACTGGTGCCGGGGTCGACTGAACCGGCTGATGGCCTGCTACAGGTTGATCAAGGCTTGCGAATGCAGGCAATCTCGACGCTCGAGCGTGAGGCGCATTCACTGGAGCAGGACGAACACTGGGACGCCGTAGTCAGCACCTATGAAGAAATCCTGAAGGTCGACGGATCATTGTCCTTCGCGGGCGATGGTTTGGCATATGGGCAAAAAATGAGCGCCCTGCACGCAAGTCTCGATAAATTGATCGCTGATCCGGATCAACTCAGTAATCCGAATGTGATGCGAAGTGCGACAAAATTAGTCGTCGATATCACGACCCGACCAAATGTCGGATCGAGACTCGCGGCGCAAAGAGACGATCTATCGCGTTTGTTAAAGCGTGCGGTCACACCGCTATCAGTTCCCATGGTGTCGGATAACGTTACCCAGGTGTTCGTCTATAAGGTTGGTAGACTGGGCAGCTTCATGCGCAGAGAAATAAATTTGCGTCCTGGCACGTATGTCGTGATCGGAACGCGGCCGGGATTTCGCGACGTGCGCATGGAATTTCGCGTAGCGCCGGAAATCGATATGGAGCCGGTCGTCGTGCAGTGTGAGGAGCCAATTTGAGTTTCGGAAACCTTGTAATCAGGGACGTAGAGGGCGAGCACAGCTACGGAAGTAATGAACTACCGTTGCGAGTGGGAACAGGCAGTGACTGCCAGGTGCGACTGCCGGGACCAGGTGGCGAACCGGTCGCGATGCTCGATTTGCTGGATGGTTTGCCGATCGTACAGCCTGTTGGCCGCAATACGTCATTACGAATTAATGATATCGCTCTGGAGGCGAGCCGTCGCCTCGTGGACGGCGATGTCCTGCATTTTTATGGCAGTGAGATTCGTATCAAGGTCAGCGAATCGGGCGTCGTCGTCGACGTTCGACTTGAAGACAGCGCCTACGTTACGAAGCCACCCGAGCTGAGCGACGGCGCAGACAGACCTGACGATGAGTCGATCGCACCAACGGCCTTCAAACGTGCCGCGCAAACCAGCGCGCAAACGCAAACAGAGAAACGTAGCCCTCTAAAGTACATTGTCGGCAGCGCATTGCTTGCACTGTTGTCGATGTCCTTCTTGCTGTTTACTTCGAAATCCGTTGATTTCAATATTGATCCCGGCGAACCCAGCGCTTTTAGCCTCGAGGGCGGCTGGTTCCGCTTGCCAGTGGGTGACCGCGTCCTGCTGCGCACGGGCAATTACACGGTCAATGTTGAGAAAGATGGTTACTTCGCCATAAGTCAGACCTTCGTTGTTGGCGATGAACCGTCGATGACCGTGCGACTTCGAATGCGCAAGAAACCGGGACGAATGCTTGTATTGACGGAGCCAGCGGCCGACGCGGTTGTGACGATTGATGAATCACTGGTTGGTAAAGTGCCGTACGGGCCCGTCCAGTTGGAGCCCGGTGCACATTCTATTCGTATCGAGTCAGAGCGCTTCTTGCCGTTCACGGACATTGTGGACATCACTGGCCTCGATCACCTGGAACGCCTGCACGTCCAGCTGACGCCGCGTTGGGCAGATGTAGAGGTGCGCTCCGAGCCGGAAGGGGCAGTGATCTTTTCCGGCGATGACGAAGTTGGTGTAACACCGGCGACGATTCAGTTGCTGGAGGGAACGCACGACCTGACCGTATCCAAAGACGGCTTTAGTGCCTGGGACGGCAATGTCGTCGCAGAACCCAATGTTGACCAGACTCTGCCGATGATACGCTTGCAGCCGGCGGATGCTCGACTGATGGTCAAGACTATCCCGCGAGGCGCCAACGTAACCGTGAATGGGCGTTACCGTGGTCAGTCGCCCATCACCTTGTCACTGACGCCGGATGTTGACTATCAAATAGGAATGTCGAAAGCGGGTTACGGCGTGACCAGCCGCAGTATGCGCCTGCAGTCAGCGGCGAGTGAGTCGATAACCGTGGACTTATCCGCCCGCGTCGGTACCGTTACGCTGAACGTCAACCCGGCCGACGCGATCGTGTATGTGGACGGTCGTACGCGCGGCACCGGCAGGACTGTAGTCAGACTGAGTTCCGCGCCGCATCGGATTGAAGTTAAACGGCAGGGTTTTCGCGACTGGTCGACAACGATTACGCCACGTCCGGGCTACCCACAGACACTTACCGCGAACTTACGATCGTTGAAGCTCATTGCACGCGACTCGGTTGCCAGAACAGAGCAAACTGCATCCGGATCAACGTTGCGGCGCGTTGAGGGTGGCACATTTTCAATGGGCGCATCGCGGGCAGAAAACGGACGCCGCGCCAATGAAGTCATTCGACCGGTCACCATCGCAACGCCGTTTCTTATCGGCGTAAATGAAGTGACCAACAAAGAGTTTGCTGAGTTTCGTAAGAATCACGACTCCGGTGCCGACGTGCACGTGTCCCTGGCTGCGGATAACAATCCGGTTGCGAACGTCACCTGGGCCGATGCGGTCCAATTTTGTAATTGGCTAAGTAAGAAAGAAGGTCGGGCGCCCGTCTACAAGCAGGAGTTCGGTCGTTGGGTTGCGGTGTATCCGTTTACGGACGGCTACCGATTACCAACGGAAGCAGAATGGGCCTGGTCAATTCGATATTCGGAACAGCCGGCAGCACGTAAGTATCCGTGGGGTAAGGATTGGCCTCCGCCAAAGGAAAGCGGGAATTTTTCTGATGTGACAGCCCGGGAACTGGTGCCGACGATCATTCCGAAGTTCAACGATGGTTACACATCAACAGCACCCGTTGGGACCTTTAAGCCAAGCGCACTCGGAATATACGATGGTGGTGGTAATGTCTCGGAGTGGGTTAATGACTTGTATACGGTGCCAACACCTGGAATTACGCAGCCAGTTGTTGATCCAACAGGGCCCGCGCGGGGCTCAAGTTACGTGATTCGCGGTTCAAGCTGGCGGCACGCAGGTTTTACAGAGATGCGGCTGAGTTACAGAGACTATGGCACCGATCCGCGTGTTGATGTCGGATTCCGAATAGCACGGAATGCCGACTAGTGTTTTATTTCTACGGACTGACAGGAGGTCCGGCATGCATCGATTATTAATTCTCACCATCTTTGCGCTGGCGACGGCGGTCTGGGCGCAGGAGCCAGCATCGGAAGATGCGTCGGCCGCGGAACCCGAGGCGGAAGAAACAGAAACGCTGTCAGAGGACGAGTTTGAAGACTTCGATATCGACAGTCAGGAAGATCACACCGAGGATGACGAGGATGTGTTCAAACCCACGGACGTCGTTTCCTATCAACAATCAGTGGCCTTTCCGGTCGACATTTAGGTGGCTTTGCCGATGAGTTTTCGATTATGAAAAAGAAGAACATCCCCTTTGAGTTCGTGTATCAGCTATTCGCGCTGATTATCGCAATCATCATTGTGCATGCGTTTTATGTGTCGGTTGTCCGGCCGAACGCCGCACAGGTGATCGAAGAGCAGAATATGCAGGCGAAAGCCGATCCGGATTTTATTCGCGTGCGAAGTTCCTGGGTATTGATCAAGGATATGGAGCAGGAAGCCTGTTTCATACTCATGTTCTGGGCGCTCGCGATCATGGGATACAAGGCCTACAAGATCGGCAATGAAAGAAGTCTATTAGAGGTTGATCTCGTGCCGGTCGCAGAAGGGATGCGCATACTGCCCGAGGATACTCGCGAGTTCGCGCGCCAGGTGCAGGCGTTGCCTGAGGATCGACAGAGGATGTTATTGCCACGGGCTTTGCTCGGTGCGCTACGGCGATTTTCTTCAACGAAAAATATCCAGGACGTTTCCAACACAACCCACACCATCTGTGAGTCGGAGGCAGATCGACTGGAATCGGAATTGTCGATGATTCGATATATTTCCTGGGCGATCCCGTCAATCGGATTTATAGGCACAGTTCGCGGTATTGGTGAGGCGCTGGCGCAGGCTGACAAAGCCGTGCAAGGTGATATTGCCGGCGTAACCCAGAGTTTGGGCGTAGCGTTCAACTCAACATTCATTGCCTTGTTAATTAGTATTTTTCTGATGTTTCTGGTTCATCAGTTGCAACTCGTGCAGGAGCGGCTGGTGTTCGATAGTGAAAATTACTGTGACGAAAAAGTCATTCGTCATTTGAAGGCAGATTAGGTAAGACCTGACAATGACATTGCTGGCAGCACATTTGAACGATGCGGGAATCATTGTCGTCAATGACGACAGGATATTGTATCGCGAGCCCGGATTTGCGTTGCTCGAGGATGATCACCTGGTTACCGGCGCCGAGGCCTACGCGAACGCCAGCATAAAGCCGCGGCGCATTCAGAATCACTACTGGTCGGCGTTGCAGACTGAGCCGCTGCGTGATCAGCGCTTCCATCACATGAGCGCGGCTGATTTGGTGAGTCGCCAGCTCGAGCAGATCTGGCAAACCGTTGCGACAGATGGTGACAAACTGGCGATAGCAGTGCCGCCGTATATGTCGAACGAGAACGTCGGCCTGCTGCTGGGAATTGCGGCCGAACTGAATATTCCGATCATCGCGATCATCGACGCAGCAGTTTGTGCGACGCGCCGCCATTACGAACACGCCGTTCCCGTTCATATTGACCTTAGCCTGCACTCCAGTTCATTGACTCGATTGATGCAGGAAGGGCAGGTGCAGGTTGATCGTACGGTGGTGGTCGAAGACAGCGGCATGCTGCTGTTGTACGAAAACTGGCTGAAGGTTATCGCGGAAGCTTTCGTGCAGCAATCGCGATTCGATCCGCTGCACACGGCGGAAACCGAGCAGATGTTGCAGGACACAATGCCGACCTGGCTCATGCAAGCCTCGAGTGCCCGGACCGTGGCACTGGAAGTGGAATATCGCGGCATCAGCCACCATGCCGAGATCGAGTCACTGGAGTTGGTCGCGGCTGCGGCGCCTGTGTACCAGAGCATTGTTAGTAGTCTGCGCGCACTCTTTAAAGCAGAGGAAACGCCAGCGATACAATTGTCGGATCGTGCGGCCCGAATGCCGGGGCTGGCCGATACGTTGAAGACGCGAGTGGGTGGTGAAGTGTTCTTGCTCGAGCCCGGGGCGACCGCAAGAGGCCTTGTGAAACGCTGCCAAACAGATCAAAAGGGCGGTGCCGTGACATTGTCCCGACACATGCACTGGGACCAGTCTCCCGTCATTGTTGAAAGCGAAGACAGCGGCGCAGGTGCTGCTGGTCAGCCAACACATTTGCTGTTCGGCCACAATGCTTATCGCCTGGATGGTAAGCCGCTGGTTCTGGGAACACAGGCAGCCGACAACGAACGTTGGCTGGATCTGAAACAGGAAATGCCCGGCGTATCGCGCCGCCACTGTGTTGTTAATTCGGCTGGCGGCCAGTTCGTCGTAACCGATCACAGTCGCTATGGAACGTTCCTGAATGGACACCGGATTGACGGTTCGGCGGTGTTACAGACAGGTGACCTTATTCGTATCGGCACACCTGGTTTTGAGTTGCGACTGATCGCAGCGGAGGATCATCGTGGCGCGTAAACGACGTTCCGGCGAAATTTTCAGCATGTCGTTTCTCGACTGCATGAGTTGTGGTTTCGGTGCCGTGATCCTGTTCTTCATGATTATCAACTCACGCAGCGACGTGACGCCCAATGATCAAACCAAAGCACTGCAGGCAGAAACGAACAAGTTGGAAATTGAAGTCTTGCAGGGCCGCAAGAATTTGGCGCTGGCGCGGACGTCCATCCAGAAACTTGAGACTGAGGATGAAGAAGCAAAAGATCAGATTTCGATTATCAAAGCGCTAATTGCAGAGATGCAGGCTGAGCTGGCGAAGTACGACAAAGATACGCTGGCAAAGATCCAGGCCATCGAAAAATTGCAGTCAGATATCAAGGCGCTACAGGACGAAGTCAAACGGCTGCTGGCTCTGAAAAAAGAAGGCGAAGCGGTAGGAGAGCGGGCGCGGTCATTCAAAGGCGAGGGTGATCGACAGTACCTGACCGGCTTGAAGTTGGGTGGTGAGCGAACTTTAATTCTCGTCGATCGCTCTGCGAGCATGCTGCACGAAACCATTGTCAATATTCTGCGTCGCAAAAATCTGCCGGAATCAGAGCAACTGCTATCGCGGAAGTGGCGCCAGGTCGTGGCCAGCGTTGACTGGTTAACGTCGCAATTCAGGCCAGAAAGCGAATACCAGATTTACATGTTCAACAATGTGACCGAGCCGGTCATCAAAGGCACAGATGGTCTCTGGCTAAAAGCCGATGATATCGAGCAACTGGACGATGCGGTACGACGCTTGCGTCGAACTGTTCCCAAGAACGGTACTAATATGTACTCCGCGTTCCAGGTCATCCGCGACCTGAATCCGCGGCCGGACAACGTCATATTGCTGGTTGATTCAATGCCAACGATGGACGCGGCGACATCATCAAAATCGGTAATTCTGGCCGGCGAGCGGCTCAATCTGTTTACAGCTGCCACGCAGCTGATACCCAGTGGTATACCCATCAACATCATGCTCTATCCAATGGAGGGCGATTCGCGAGCGTCGGTCTCATTTTGGGCGCTGGCATTGAAGTCACGTGGTTCGTTTATCAGCGTCAGCCACGACTGGCCATAGGTGTAGATAGATATGGCGAAAAGACGTAGGGACATCGAGGCATTTAGCCTGTCATTCCTGGACTGCATTTGCTGCGGTTTCGGCGCCATCATATTACTGATCGTGCTCAGCAAGATATATGAACCTGTCGTCGTTGAGGAAAGTGAGCAGGACTTGCGGCAGCTGATCGCGCTGTTGCAAAAGGAATTGTTCGATATTCGCGGTACTTCGACCATTCTCGATCGCACCCTCAAGGAAGTGAAGGAAGAAACGTTCGCGACCAAGACAGAGCTCGGCGAACTTGAGGGCGACCTGAGCGATATTGAGGGCCAATACAACGCCAGCCGGGACGAGGAAGATGAAACCATCGATATCGGTGAATTGAGCGCAGCCAGGCAGCGATTGTCCGACGAACAAAAGCGCCTGCAACCCTATTACCGCAGGCCGGATGCCGATGCCGTCGCCGGCATTCCGGTTGATAGTGAATACATTATTTTCGTTATTGATACCTCTGGCAGTATGCTGGACCAAAGCTGGACCCTGGCACAGCAAATGGTGAGTCAGACCTTACAGGCATATCCGAAGGTCAAGGGCATCCAGGTGATGAATGACGACGGTTTGTATATGTTCCGCGATTACACCGCGCGCTGGATGCCCGACTCACCGGGACGGCGGCAAGCTATTGTCTCGCGCATGCGGACCTGGAATGCGACCAGTGACAGTAATCCTGTCAACGGTATCGAAGCCGCCATTCGTGATTTTCGGGCCGACGACAAGAAAATCAGCATTTACGTTTTTGGCGATGACTATCAAGGCGTTCGCAGTATCGACAAGGCAATGGCAGCCATCGAAAAGCTCAATCGTCCGGGGCCGGATGGCGAGCGTTTGGTGAGAATACACGGCGTCGGATTCCCGGGTCGTTTCGGCAGCGCCTCCGTACCCAATTCGGCCGCAGCCTTCGCAACCTTCATGCGTGCTGTCTGCGCAACCCACGGTGGCACTTTCGTCGCTCTCAGCGGCCGTTAGCCAACGGTCGCCACTATTCGTCACAATTGATCGCGAGCTTTCCATTTTCGAGGCGCTTCCGTAACGCATTTTCGCGGTGTAATTAATTCCGAATTTATCTACAACGGGTCACAACCGGCCCAGACTAAATGAGGAACTAATTATGCGTAATACATCCACTATTGCCCTGGTCGCGATCCTGGCACTTGCAACTCAATCGGCATCGGCCGCCGCGTCGAAGGAAGAAAATATTGGCGTCGGCAGCGGCGCTATCGTTGGCGCCATCGCCGGCGGTCCGGTCGGTTTTATCATTGGTGCGGCGATAGGCGCGAAGCTCGGCGACACCATGCACAGCAAATCAGAACGCATCGATACGCTGCAAGGGTCTCTGCAAGATTCAGTGCAGTCCGTCGCTAAGCTTGAACGCGGTATCGATGAACTTAGCGGTGAAGTAGAGCAGCTGCATAATGTCGCTCGACCGGAGCTTACAAGCCTCATGCAGGCGGGGATCGACATGGACCTGCTCTTTCGTACAGATGAGTTTGCTCTGACCGATACAACTGGCGATCGACTCACGCAAATGGCAGCAACTCTCGCGAATATGCCCGGCGTTAGAATTCAGCTGGACGGGTTCGCGGACGAACGCGGTGACGCTGTTTACAACCATGCTTTGTCCGAGAAACGCGTCGAGTTCGTGCGCAATCTGTTCATCACATCCGGAGTTCACCCGACCCGCATTAGCAGCTCGGCGCATGGCGAGTCAGTGGCACAGAATCCAGACATCGATAGTTATGCGCTGGAGCGTCGCGTCAGTGTGAGACTCTTCATCGACAACGCATCATCCGTGGCATCGAACTAAACATCTCGAGTCTCCGCCTGGGCCGGCCTGTAACGGGCTGGCCCTTTTTTCTGCCGGTTGTTAGTGTTGCATCATGTCAAAAGATCTTTCGAAACGCCGCTGCAAACCCTGCGAGGGTGGAGCGCAGCCACTGCGTGCCGACCAGAGCAGTGCGTTGCTCAAGGCCCTGCATGAAGATTGGTCGATAAGTGGCAACGGGCTGGAGATTTCGAGGACGTTTGGTTTTCCTGCGTACAGCCGCACGCTGGGATTTGCGAATGCCATTGCATGGATCGCCATTGCCGAAGGCCATCATCCTGTATTGACGATAAGTTACGGATCTTGCGTCGTCAGCTACACCACCCACGCGATCAACGGATTGTCAGATAACGATTTCATTTGTGCTGCCAAAATTGATCGTCTCGCAGCAGAGAGCATTTGATGGTCAATGTAGCCGACATAGAAGCCGCGGCTGCGCGCCTGCTCGACATCAGTGTCCATACGCCGCTGCTGCAGAATGCTGAACTTGACCGGCTTGCCGGTGGCAAAGTCCTGATCAAACCCGAGTGTCTGCAGGTGACCGGGTCGTTCAAGATTCGTGGTGCCTATAACCGCTTGAGCCAGTTGACGAGCGAGCAGGCCAGCAATGGTGTGGTGGCCTGGTCATCCGGTAATCACGCGCAGGGTGTTGCGGCGGCGGGCGCGATGCTTGGTATTCAAACAACCATTGTCATGCCGGAAGATGCCCCGCGGGCCAAGCTTGAGAATACCAAACGGCTTGGCGGTGAAGTTGTCACTTATGATCGATACACGGGCGATCGAGAGGCGCTCGCGAGACAAATAGCCAGTGAAAGGAATGCGGAGCTGGTGCCGTCCTATGAGCACGAGCATATTATCGCAGGGCAGGGCACCGTCGGACTCGAGTTGGCCGACGATGCGATCAAGATGGAGCTGCCACCGGATCAGGTATTGATACCTTGTGGTGGCGGTGGCTTGTCGTCGGGCAGCGCGTTAGCGCTAAAGTCCCGGCTGTCCGGCGCGGCTGTCTACGCGGTCGAGCCAGCCGATTTTGATGATACAGCCCGGTCATTTGCTAAGGGTGAACGCGTGCGCATCGATGATTCTGCGCGATCAATCTGTGACGCATTACAGACGCCAATGCCCGGCGAGCTGACGTTCGAGATTAACAAGGCTCTATTGAGCGGTGTACTGACCGTAAGCGATGAGGAGGTAGGTGCTGCCATTCGATTCGCGTTCAAGAATCTGAAGTTGGTCATTGAGCCCGGTGGCGCGGTCGCTCTCGCGGCGATCCTCGCGGGTAAGCTCGAAACGAAAGGAGTCACTACCGCCATCGTGTTGAGCGGCGGCAATATCGATGTGGGTCTATTCGCGGAGATTCAAGCCGAGCCGAGATGAGCGCGGCGCAATAATGAGCGTGCGGCAGACGGTGGCTTGTTGATCGATGTCGTGGACTTGGAGTTTCTTCGTCGCTGCGGCCATGCGTCCAGCCAGCTCGCGATTTTCTCAATTTGCTCTACGTCCGGTCTGACCCGCGATGGCGGCATTTCGCAAACGCCGACACCCTGCTCTGCAGAGCGCACGAAATTTTGGGTGTCACGCAGCACCGCGATGATAGGTATTCCCAAAGAATCCAGGAAGCGCATCAGTTGGGCGAAACTCTTGGTGTTCTTTCTTGTTCGGTTTGCAACAACTGCGAGCTTGCGGTCGCGCCGGTCTACTTTGGCCACTAATAACAAGTCGGCGATGCATCGAGACGCAGCGTGGATGTCCATCGATGAGGGCAGAACCGGTACCAGGATGCTGGTGGAGTCGCGAGTCAATTCGCGCAGATCGTCATGATCGACGCTGGCCGGCGAATCTATGATCAGAGTATCGGTTTCATTCGGAACCCGGAGTTGCCAGCTACGTGTTGCCTGCATCGACTTTTTAAAGGCGGCAATACCGTGAATCGCAGGGAGTTCATCAGCACGTCGTTCTAACCAGGCCATGCTTGAGCCTTGCGGATCGTAATCCATGACCGCCGGAGTTGCGCCCCGTTTGGCGTAACAGGCCGCCAGATTAGTAACCAGCGTTGACTTGCCGCATCCACCCTTCGGGTTGAGGATGACGATCTTGTTCAGGTTGTCTTGTCGCGGCGTTATTAACATGTCTCGAATTTCGCCCAAAAGCGGCAGGTTTTCGTTGCGCCAGTTCACATAATACTGGAATTAACGGGTTAGTTGCGTTGTGTGCGCAAAAATCGGCGTACCTTGCGCAGCCACAGGCACGTCTCACAATTGCAGCGGTCCTCGTGGTTGTCACCATACCTTACCTGCAGGTAATCGGCCGCGGTCGTAAGGGCACCCAGGAGTTCCGCAAGGGGAGCGTCCGGTGTTGCTGACAGCTGACCAAGGCTAAGCCAGCGGCACGCCTCGCCAAACTGGCAACTTGTGCATTGCTCGGCCGACGCTGTAAAAGTGCCGTGATAGCTGCAGTTGCTGAAATCGACATCGCGCTCGATCACCCAGCGCGGGTAATCGAGCAGGCTCTCAACATAGCCAGACAATGTCCGTGAGTTGCGGCCAGGTGGCGTCATGAGCGTCGTTCCATCAGGACCAAATGCTAGTGAAAGCGGGCTGGCGGCAGCTATTCGGAATATTACCTAGCAAATACCGGACTCTAGTCGCGTTATAACAACCAACTATCGTTGCGTTTTGGCAACATATCTCAAAATAGTCTGAACTTTATTGGCCTCAGGCATTTACTTATGTGTTGTGATTTCGCATCATGTGCCCCCATGGCAGTCACGCTTTGATGTGATGGTCCGGCACAAGAGCTACGAAATAGGCTCGCCGATAATTTTTAGCATAAGGGGTATGAAATGAGAGTCGATGAAAATCGCGCAATCCTCGCGCGTTTACTCAGTCCATTTGCAATTGTCTTCGCAAGTCTCTGTGTACTGGCAGCACCTACGGTGTTCGCTCAGGACGAGAGCGCGGACGATCAGGCTGAGACAGAAGATGACCGAGTAGTTGACGAGGTTGTCGTTACTGGATCTCGCCTGAAGCGCGATACTTACAGCAGTATTTCACCGTTGCAGATCATTACGTCGCAAGTTTCTCGCGAAGTCGGTCTTATTGATGCGGCAGACATTTTGCAGGAATCTACTGCAGCAAGTGGCACACAGATTGACCTGTCGTTCAACGGTTTCGTTCTCGATAACGGTCCGGGTTCTTCAACGATTAGCCTGCGTGGCCTCGGTGAGGCACGAACATTGGTTTTGGTCAACGGTCGTCGTCTGTCTCCGTCCGGCGTAGAAGGTGCTCCTTTTGCAGCTAACCTGAACCAGATTCCTGCGTCACTCGTACAACAGTACGACTTGTTGCTGGACGGCGCGTCATCTGTTTACGGATCTGACGCGATCGCTGGTGTTGCGAACGTTATTCTGCGTAAGGACTTCGACGGTTTTGAGGTTGAGCTTTTCTCACGCACGCCCGAATACAGCAACGGCGAAGACAATACTATAAGTGTTGTTTGGGGTAAGAACTTCGACCGTGGCTTCATCGGTTTTGGTGCGGAATACCAGAAGAACGAACGCGTAACCCGGGCTGACCGACCTTGGACAGCTGGCTGTGACAAGCATTACGAAATCGACGAGAACGGTCAGTTCCGTCAGGAAGAACAGTTTTATAACAATGTCTACGGCATGGATTGGGATGAATGTCGTCTCGGCCTGCTCGCGGCTCGCGTATCGGTTCCATTCTCCGGCAGTATTTATGCGACACCCGGCACATCTAACGGTGGCTGGACTGGTTTCTCTGAGTCCAGCATGTTCGGTTTTGGAGTAGACAGCGATCAGGATGGACGTGCAGATGTTCATTTTCGTGAGTACGATCTGAACGGCAAAGCCAGTCAGCAAAACTCTGACGTGTTCCCGGAAACAGACACGACACAGTTCATGGGATACGGCGAGTACACATTTGATGGCGAGTCAAATATCACGCCTTATTTCGAAGTCATGTACTCGGAAATCAATTTCTTCTCGAATTCTTCGGAAGGTCAATTGTTCCCGGGCGTACCGGCAAATAACCCATTCAATATTTGTAACCCGGCCGCTACCGGCGGTGCCGACTGTGGCCTGGCATTTGATGCATTGATGAACAACCCTGGTTTTGTCGCTTCGACGCTGAATGCTTTCGGTTGCAATCCTGGTACTGGCGGCAGTTGTGACCAGACCCGCGGTGCGATTGGTGCGGCTGCCGTTACACCGATCGTTTCGGTTGCAGGTGATCGCAACTTCACTAAAGTCAGCGGCGATCAGACACGCATCGTCGGCGGCGTACGTGGCGACCTGCCATGGCTGACGATGGGAACGCTCGACAACTGGTCGTTCGACGTTTATGCGAGCTTCTCAGAATCATCCGCTGTATCAGAACGTCGTGGCATTCGGGAAGATCGACTGGATCTGGCGCTCGGCGTCTATTCGACGACGAATACGCCTTGCGAGATCAACGATCCTACGGCCTCGGGACCGAGATCAGGTCTAACTGCTGCAGAGTTGGGTGCTGACGTTGCACCAGGTTGCGTGGCAGTGAATCTATTTGCGCCGTCGCTGTACCCGGTTGGCGTTGTGACTGGCGATTTCGCGACTCAGGCTGAACGTGATTACCTGTTCGACGGCCGAAATTTTGACACCGGTTACGAGCAGTCAATCATTTCGGCTTACGTTACTGGTGACATCTTCGAGCTTCCTGCTGGCGGTGTTGCCTTCGGCCTTGGTGTTGAAACACGAAACGATGACATTGCGTCAATACCTGATGCGGTTGCCAGAGATGGTTTGTTCTTCGGATTCTTCTCTGATGGTGGTGCGACGGGCGATAAAGACACGGACGAGATTTTCGCCGAGGTCGAATTTCCATTGCTCGCTGGTACGCCGGCGTTTGAAGAGCTGACTCTTAACGTCTCAACACGTTACACGGACGATGAGATCTATGGTTCGGACAACACGGAATCGTACAAACTTGGTTGGCGTCCTGTTGAGTCTTTATTGATTCGCGGTACTTTCGGTACCTCTTTCCGAGCTCCGAACCTCAGGGAACTGTTCCTGCAGGCACAATCGGGCTTTGGCAACATCTTCGATCCTTGCTACATCCCCGATGATGCACTTGATCCGATCTCCGGCGGCTACAATCCTGCTCTGGACGATCGCGAAGCGCACGTACTGGCGAACTGCCTGGCCAACGGCGTTGATCCAACACAGGCCAATAACAACGGCTTCAACGTCTTCAGTACGGAGGTCGCATCCGGTGGTGCACTGGATCTGAACGCTGAGGAATCGGAGTCTTGGTCAGCAGGTTTTGCTTGGGATCAGCCATTCACAAATGCGTTCGGCTTCGCAATTAGTGCAACTTACTACGAAATTGAGGTTAATCAGACGATCATTGAGCCAAGCGGCCAGTTTATCGTTAATGATTGCTACGGTACATTGACGGGTAATAGCGTCTTCTGTAGTCGTATCGCTCGCGATCTTTCAGATCCGACGAATCCTGTAATCGACATTATCGATTCAGGTTTCATCAATCGTGAATCTGAGGCCGCACGCGGCGTGGATGTCAATTTCACGTTCGACGACTCGTTCACCATTTTCGATCGCCCAATCGATATCTCATGGGATGTGAACGCGAACCGCATGCTTGAACGTTCGACGTTGTTCATCGACGATGACGGTAATCAGGATGTTGATACATTCCAGGGCGAGTGGGGTTTCCCGGACTGGAATGTTCGTTCCGGTGTGCGTCTGGACTATGACAACTGGCGGCTAACGTGGGAAACAAATTATATGTCCGGGGTCCATCAGGACGTTGATGGTGTCGATGCCCTCGGTACGGCATTTGATGTCTCGGACACGTGTTTGGGCGCACCGACTGACGTGCTTTGCCGCGACTACGGCGATACCGGCAACTACTTCCTGAATCACATTTCGCTTTATTATTACGGTGATCGGTGGACAGTAGGCGGTGGGCTTCGCAACGCCTTTGACAAGAACCCACCAACTGTTGATGGAACAGAAATTAATGCCATCAACAACACACCGATTGGCCGGGGATATGATATCAATGGCCGGGTGTTCTTTATGAATGTTGCCCTTAATTTCGGCGGCGGTGAATAATCGGATCGTTTATCGATCATGATTGAGAAAAATCAAACCCGCGGGGTTATCCTCGCGGGTTTTTTTTTAGGGATTTTCCAATGAAAAAACGAATATCAATTCTGTTTAGCCTTTTCTTGGCCGGATTTCTTGGGTCAAGCGTTGCTGCCGCGGATGACGCGCCGGAGCCGTATCCCCTGGACTATTGGGCGCTACGAGAGGTCATAAATAACGCCCAGGTATCGCCGGATGGCAAGTATCTGGGGCTGATGAAGATTCCGTCCAAGAAAGCTAACCCTATTATTGAGGTCTACGAAACCGCGGACCTCAGCAAGAAGCCATTTCGCATTGGTGCGAAGAAAATGGAAGTTACCAACTTCTATTGGGCGAGCGACAAAGACGTCGTTTTCACGATGCGGCAAAAGGTCCGCGACAGAATCGAGGGATTCAATCAGGGCGTGTACGAAAACAAGATCGCGGTCGCCGACGTCAAGAAGAAAAAGATGCGGTCTTTCGATGAGTCGGATCCCACCATCGTCGATCTGTTGAAGGACAGCCCGGACAAGATCATCATTTCATTCACCGAGGGTGATGATGAAGGGCCAGGGTCCAAGCTTTCAGCGGCTTTTCGGCCACGTGCGTATTGGGAATTTGATCTTAACAAGGGCACCAAGAAGCTCCTGATTCGCGGCAAGATATCTCTCGGCAATATTGAATTTGATGCAGAGGGACATCCCTGGCTCGCGCGTGGTTTTGACCTGGCGAAGGGCGAATTCATCTGGTACTGGCGTAAGCCAGGCGGGTCTGGCTGGACCGAAATTATGCGCATGAGTGAAGAGGAATTTGATACCTTCACTGTCGAAAATATCGATTACACGAAAGAAGACCATCTGTTGGTATATGCGAACAATGGTAATGACAAGATCGGCTTGTGGTCATTTGACGTGAACACCAGAAGGTTCGATGAACTTATCTATCGTCGCGAAGATGCCGATGTCTACGGCGTTAAGTACCACAGCAATGACTGGATGCGCCCAAATGAAGTCACCGGTGTTTCCTATTTCAAAGATAAGTTGCGCGTCGAGTTTTTTGATCAGGTGGAAGGCGCGACCTATTCGCAGCTAGAGCAGATCATTCCGTCCGCGCACTACGTCAATATCAGTAGTCGCTCGCGCGACGGAAACACGATGACGATTTATAACTCGGGGCCCCATGACCCTGGAAGTTACTACATGCTTCGCAACGGCCAATTGCAGTCCATTGGCAGTAAGCAACCATTGCTTGAAAGCGAGAATCTTGCGGACGTCAAATACATTTCCTACGACGCCAGAGACGGTAAGCCTATTCCGGCATTTCTGACTGTCCCACAAGGTGAAGCACCGTTTCCTTTGATCGTGTTACCGCACGGTGGGCCGTTCGTGCAGGAAACCGTTCTTTATGACGAGTGGGCGCAGATGTTGGCCAACAACGGCTACATGGTGCTGCAGCCGCAATACCGGGGCTCTCGCGGTTATGGCAAACAGTTCTACCTGGATGCTTTCATGAAGGGTGGACAGGGCGGCTTTGATATGCAGGACGACAAAGACGACGGCGCTGAATACCTGGTCAGACGTGGTTTGGTTGATCCGGAACGTATCGCTATGTTCGGCTGGTCTTACGGGGGCTATGCGGCATTGATCGCAGCATCCAGAGAAAAGCAGTTGTATCAATGTGTCATAGCCGGCGCAGCAGTTTCGGACCCGATTATGCAGGTCAATTATTACCGCTATCAGTTACGCGGCACCGGGCGCGAAGAACAACTGCGAATGTGGGACGACAGCATTTCACCACTGGATGAGGTTGAGAAGGTAAATGTGCCGATGCTGTTGATTCACGGTAGCGTCGATCAGCGGGTACCACTGGATCACGCCACCAAATACCGCAAGCTCCTTGATAAGTACAACAAAGACTACCAGTACCTCGAGCTTGACGGCGCAGATCACTTCTCAAGCACACTATTTTATCGTCACCAGATTGAGTTGTATGAAACGATGATGGCCTACCTCGAAAACGACTGCGGTCCAGGCGGACTGTAGCTAGAACATCTCGCTCGGACCCGGTATATCTTTGCCGGGTTTCGAGCGGCTTCTCGACGATTTCTTCCAGAATACCCGGACTCTCAGAGCCCATGAACTCATAATTCATGCTCTGGGTGGACTATAATGACCATATCAGGGGTGTCTTGGGAGAGACTAATGAAGCGACTGATCATCACCATACTCGGCATTGGGCTGGCCGGTTTTCTGCCGACGACTGAAGCCAACGCCGACGACGCACCCGAACCCTATCCACTCGACTATTGGGCGCTGCGAGAGGTTATTAATCGTGCCCAGGTGTCTCCGGATGGCAAGCATCTGGCATTGATGAAAATTCCGTCAAAGACGGCCAACCCAATCATTGAGGTGTACGAAACAGCAGACCTCAGCAAGAAACCTTTTCGCATTGGCGCAAAGAAAATGGAAGTCACGAATTTCTTTTGGGCGAGTGACAAGGACATCGTGTTCACGATGCGCCAAAAGGTCCGCAACAAGATCGAGGGTTTCAATCGGGGCGTCTATGAAAACAAGATAGCTGTCGCCGACGTTCAAAAAAAGAAGATGCGGTCCTTTGACGAAACCGATCCGACAATTGTAAATGTGCTGAAGAGCAAACCTGACAAGATCATCATTTCATTCTCTGAGGGAGACGACGATGGTCCGGGATCGAAACTGTCTGAGGCGTTCAGACCTCGAGCGTATTGGGAGTTTGACCTCAACACGGGCACTAAAAAGCTGCTGATTCGCGGCAAGATATCGCTGGCCAATATCGAGTTTGATGGCTACGGGAACCCGTGGTTAGCGCGCGGTTTCGATCTGGGCAAAGGTGAGTTCATCTGGTACTGGCGCAAGCCGGGCACCGGTAAGGGCTGGACGGAGTTATATCGGCAGGACGAAGACAGTTTTGAACAGTTCACTGTTGTGGAACTGGACGACACCAAAGAAGACCATATTCTTGTCTTTGCGACCAATGGTCACGACAAGAGCGGCCTGTGGTCTTACGGCGTCAATGCGAAACAATTTGATGAGCTGATATATCGTCGTAACGACGTCGACGTTTGGAATGTCTCTCGCCATACCAACGACTGGACTTATCCGGACGCGGTCACGGGAGTATCGTATTTCACGGACAAGATCCACGTAGAGTTTTTTGACGAAGTCGAGCGGGCGACGCATCAGCAGCTCGAAGCAATCATTCCGTTCGCCCACAACATAAGCTCCACCAGTCGTTCCCGAGACGGCAATACCATGGTGATCTACAACCTCGGTCCTCGAGATCCCGGTACGTATTACTTGCTGCATGAAGGCAGGATCCAGGCGGTTGGAAGCAGGCAGCCATTGCTCGAAAGCGGGAAACTCGCCGACCTCAAATACATTACCTATGACGCGCGTGATGGGCAGCCTATCTCTGCCTACCTTACTGTGCCACAAGGCGAAGGACCGTTTCCCTTGATCGTGTTGCCGCACGGTGGGCCGTTCGTGCAAGAAACCGTTGCTTACGACGAGTGGGCACAGATGCTGGCAAATAACGGTTACATGGTTGTGCAGCCGCAGTATCGTGGATCGTTTGGATTCGGACTCAAGTTCCATAAAGCGAGTTTCATCAATGGTGGCCAGGGCGGCCACATGATGCAGGATGACAAAGACGACGCTGCACAGTACCTGGTGAAACGTGGACTCGTTGATCCGGAGCGCATCGCGATGTTTGGTTGGTCCTACGGTGGTTATGCAGCGCTGGTGGCAGCGTCACGCGAAGAACAGATTTATCAATGCGTTATTGCCGGCGCCGCAGTTGCGGATCAGTTGCAACAGATCAACTACTACCGTTACCAGTTGCGCGGTGCACAGAAAGAACGCCAGATGGCATATCGTGAAGGCTCAACCAATCCGATCGAAGAGGTCGAAAATGTCAACATTCCAATATTGCTGATTCATGGTGACGTTGACCAGCGCGTGCCCATTACGCATGCAAACCGCTATCGAAAGGAGCTCGACAAACATAACAAGAGCTACCAGTATCTTGAGTTGGAAGGTGCGGATCACTTTTACAATACACTTTTCTACCGACATCAAAAAGCGTTATACGAGACCATGATCAGCTATCTCAAGAACGACTGCGGTCCGGGAGGACTGTAGCTAAAACATCTCGCTCGGATCCGGCGTGTCATCGCTGGGTTTCGAGCGGCTCTTGATGTAATCACCTGTAATCATGTTCTCGTAACTCTGGCCCGGACCCACCATTGGGTAAACGCCAGCGTCACGGTCGATAATCACTTCCAGAAATGCTGGGCCCTTGAAGTCCATGAATTCTCGAACTACAGCTGGTATGTCGTCTTTGTTATCAAGCCGTTTCGCGAACTTGAAGCCATCCGCTTCCGCTGCCTTGACGAAGTCCTTCGCGTGCAGTGACTTGTCGCTGCCCGACATTCGGCCACCGAAGTACAGTTTCTGCCATTGCCGTACCATGCCGTCACCGTGGTTATTCAGCACAATAACCTTGACCGGCTGCTTGTAGGTTGTGGCCGTTTCAAGCTCGCCGATATTCATGCGAATGCTGGCATCGCCGTCGATATCAACAACGATTCTGTCAGGTCGTGCGAACTGGGCGCCGATCGCCGCAGGCAGACCGAACCCCATGGTTCCCATGCTGCCCGAGGTCAGCCAGAGTCGTGGTTCGCGAAAATCGAAGTACTGCGCGGCCCACATCTGATGCTGACCAACACCGGTAGTGATAATCGCTTCGCCCTTTGAGTGCTTGTTGATCTCTTCTATTACTGCGTAGGGTTGAATGAGATCACTGTCCCTGTCGTAGTTCAGCGCATACTCGCTCTTGAGTGCGGCGATCTCCTCATGCCAGGTGTCGAATGATTTACCGAACTTGATTCGACGCCCATATTCGAGGATATCGGTAAGGTCCGTCTTCAATATGCCAACGTGATGCCAATTGACACGCTTAACCTTTCCCACCTCGGCAGAGTCAACATCAAATTGTGCGATGTTCTTCGCACGCGGGCTGAACTCAGTTGGGTTACCCGCGACGCGGTCATCAAAGCGTGCACCGATTGCTATCAGGAAGTCGCAGTCTTCAACGGCGTAGTTCGCTGATGCGACGCCGTGCATGCCGAGCATGTGCAATGCCAGAGGATGTTTGGTGTCGCTCGCACCCAGGGCCATCAGTGTGGTTGTGACCGGTATGCCGTATTCGTTTGCAAAATGCCGCATTGCCTTGGTCGCATTCGCATTTATGACACCGCCGCCTGCGTATATGAGTGGGCGCTCTGCCTCGGATAGCATCGTATAAAAGCGTTCGCAGGCGTTGTTACTCAGGCGATTCGCACTAATAGCATCCAGTCGACGCCGATAACCGTGCAATGGCAGGACACCCTGGCCTTTGAACGTACCTTCCCAGTTTTGCACATCCTTTGGAATGTCCACGACGACGGGGCCGGGTCGCCCGGTCCGCGCAAGTTCAAACGCACTGCGCACGGTGTCTTCCAGTTGCTCGGGGTCGGTGACGAGAAATACGTGCTTGGCGACCGCTCCCATGATCGCTGCGACTGGTGCTTCCTGAAAAGCGTCCGTGCCGATTGCGGCTGTCGGCACCTGCCCACAGATCACAACCAGCGGTACAGAATCAGCCATGCTGTCACGCACCGGTGTAACGGTATTCGTCGCACCAGGGCCCGAAGTGACCACCGCCACGCCGACTTTTCCGCTTGCGCGGGCATAGCCGGCAGCCATGAAGCCAGCACCCTGCTCATTGGCAGGCACGATCAGTGGCATCGCGGATGAGCCATCCGTTCGTTTGTGCTCATGGTTGTAGCGGAATACAGCATCGTAAATCGGCAATATGGCGCCACCGCTGTAGCCGAAGATCGTATCGACGCCCTCATCAGCCAATACCTGGACGACAGTATCGGCCCCGCTCATCGGCTTGCCGTTCAGAGGGTGAGTGTCCGGTTGCGCCGTGTTTGATTGCTCATTCATTATTTTGACGTGTTGCGTATAAGTAGCGGATTTTCCGCGAGTGTTTACTAATTTTTATTGCATTGCAATACTCTAACTTCTGCGCGACCATCCGCACTAATCGTCGAACATTTCCAAGAGCGGGCTTCAACACTCATGCGACATGCAATATCAGTCCTTTTACAAAACGAGGTCGGTGCTTTGACGCGGCTGGCCGGTATGTTTTCTACACGCAGCTACAACATTGATTCGCTCAATGTGGCACCCACCTATGACCCCCGGGTGTCACGGGTGACCGTGGTTGTATCCGGTTCCGATGCGGCGATAGCGCAACTGAACGCACAACTGGCCAAGCTCGTTGATGTCGTCAATATCCACGATATGACACTCGGCGAGCATTTTGAGCGGGAACTCGCGATTATCAAGATGAAGCTCGGAACAGGTGGAGTGGCGCGCGTCATGTCTCTCGTGAAGCAATTCGGTGCTGAAATCCTCGACGAAGCGCAAGTCAGTTGTACGCTGCAGCTCACCGGCAGAGTGAACGAAATCGATGCATTCGTCGCCGAGGCCGCCGATATTGGAGAGATTTCCGCGGTTGCTCGCAGCGGTACAGTTGCCGTATCAAAAGGTGAAGTTACGCTGTCGTCATTTGACCGTCAGCACCTTCTCGTTGGCTAATGTCCGAGCTGGCGCTTTCCAAATATCGCCGACTGGTCGTCAAGGTCGGTTCATCCTTGCTGGTGGACGATACCGGGCACCTAAATCGTAGCTGGCTTCAAAAACTGGCCGATGATGTTGCGGATCTCGCAACGGCAGGCCACGAGATACTGGTCGTTTCGTCGGGAGCGGTCGCTATCGGCAGTTCAGTGCTCGGCATCAATAAACAACGTGCACGGCTGGAGGATTTGCAGGCCGCAGCCGCGGCCGGGCAGGTGCAGTTAGTGCACGCCTATCAGGAGTGTCTTGGGCTGCACAATATAGTGGCCGCCCAGGTTCTCCTTACGCCGGACGATACGGAAGATCGGCGCCGTTTCCTGAACGCCCGCCGGACACTTGAAAAATTGCTGGAACGGTCAGTCGTCCCGGTTATCAACGAGAACGATACGGTTGCTACGATAGAAATTCGCTACGGCGACAACGACCGGCTCGCGGCCCGAATCGCACAGCTCGTGATGGCGGATGCTTTGATCCTGTTATCGGACGTTGACGGCCTTTATACCGCAGACCCGGGATCCAGCGACGCTGCGGAACATATTCCGGTGGTAACCAGCATCAATCCGGAGACTCTGGCGATGGCTGGTGAAACTCGTTCTGCTGTCGGTACGGGAGGCATGGCGACCAAAGTACAGGCGGCAAGTATCGCGATGCACGCCGGGTGTTCGACGGTTATCGCGAGTGGTGTTATTCCAAATCCCTTGCGCGCGCTGGACGACGGTGCCCGTTGCACAATTTTTCATGCATCCGCGACGCCGGCCGCCGCACGCAAGCAGTGGCTGGCCGGGGTTCTTGAAGTGCGTGGTGAATTGCAGCTCGACGATGGTGCCGTTAAGGCACTGCGTGACGGCAATAGCCTCTTGCCGGTGGGCGTGGTCGCCGTATCGGGCAACTTTCGTCGTGGCGATGTGGTCTCGCTAAAAAACGTATCCGGCATTGATATCGGACGTGGCCTGGCCGAGTATTCTGAGGAAGAAGCAACACGACTGGCCGGCCTGCAGTCCGATCAGATCGAAGAGGCACTTGGATATAGGGGGCGAGCGGTGATGGTGCATCGCGATGAACTGGTTTTATTCGACAATGACTGATAAAGCGATGGACATAGCGCAGGAAATGACGGCACTGGGCAAAGCTGCACGAGTCGCTGCCACGAAGCTTGCGACGTGCAGCACGGAACAGCGAAACTCTGCACTTCGCTCGTCCGCATCGGCGTTACGATCCAAGGGCTCAAAAATTCTTGCCGCCAACCAGGCGGACATGCAAGCAGCTGAGGCGCGTGGTCTCAGCTCGGCAATGCTCGATCGCTTGATGCTTGATGATGTTCGTATTGAGGCGATGGCTACAGGGCTCGAGGCGATAAGCGAATTGCCGGACCCTGTTGGCAAAATTCTGGCCGAATGGGAGCGTCCAAATGGCCTCGTTATTCAGCGTATAGCTGTCCCACTTGGTGTCATCGGCATCATTTATGAGAGCCGGCCGAATGTTACCGCTGACGCAGCGGCTTTGTGTCTTAAGTCGGGCAATGCCGTTATCTTGAGAGGCGGGTCGGAAAGTTTCAACTCGAGCTACGCCATTTATGAATGCATGCGCGAGGGCCTCGCAATTACGGGCATCAATACTGACGGTATTCAGATGGTGCCGACTCGCGACCGGGACGCCGTAGGCTTCTTGCTGTCATCAATGGCTGAGTGGGTGGATGTCGTCGTTCCCCGGGGCGGCAGGAACCTCATCAAGCGTGTGCAGGAAGAGGCGCGCGTGCCTGTCATCGGACATCTCGAAGGTATCTGCCACGTGTATCTGCATGCATCAGCAGACGCGTCGATTGCCCGCGACGTGGTATTGAACGCCAAAATGCGTCGCACCGGAATTTGCGGTGCTGCCGAAACGGTGTTGGTTGATGCTGCTGTCGCGGAGCAACTGCTCCCTGACGTCTGCAAAGCGTTAATAGATGCGGGGTGTGAGATTCGTGGTGATCAGGCTGTGCTCAAGATCGTGGCCGAGGCAATCCCCGCGACCGCAGAAGACTGGAGCACCGAATACCTCGACGCAATCGTATCGATCAGGATTGTCGAGGGTATCGATGCAGCGATAAACCACATCGCCACATACGGTTCAGGTCATACGGAAAGCATTATCGCCAGCTATGCAGGCGCAGCTGACGAGTTCCTGCGAACGGTCGATAGCGCCATTGTCCTGCATAACGCGTCAACGCAATTTGCAGATGGTGGTGAGTTCGGAATGGGTGCCGAGATCGGCATTGCGACAGGCCGGGTTCACGCGCGTGGCCCGGTGGGAGCAGAACAGCTGACAAGCTATAAATACGTAGTTCGCGGGACGGGCCAGGTGCGCCCCGGGTGAATGTTCCGGCGCGATTCGACGTTGCCATTATCGGCGCCGGAGTCAACGGTGCCGGCATCGCAAGAGATGCGGCATTGCGTGGGCTGCGCGTCATTGTCCTGGACAAGAACGATATGTGCAGTGGTACCTCGGCTATATCCAGTCGTTTGATTCATGGCGGACTGCGCTATCTCGAATACGCCGAAATCCCACTGGTCTACGAATCGTTGCATGAGCGCCGTTGTTTACGCCGCATAGCCGAACACCTGGTTAAGCCACTTAGAATCAGTATTCCTGTTTTCTCGGGTGCCCGTCGCGGTACGCTGCTCATTCGCCTTGGAATGATCGCCTACGACATTTTGTCGTTTAACAAGCTGCTACCCAGGCACGACATGCTCAACCGTGACGAAATCAAGAAAGAAGAGCCGGGCTTGCGTACTGAGGGGCTCTTGGGTGCAGCGCGATACTTCGATGCACAGGTTAAGTTCGCAGAACGACTGGTGCTGGAAAACCTGCTTGCCGCTCGTTCTGCAGGCGCCGAGATCAGGACTTACAGCGAAGTCCGCGAAATACGCACCTGCGACGGTGCTGTTGATGCCATCTTCTATATCGACCGGGACGGGAACGAGCACGAGGTCGGGGTTGATGCCGTCGTCAACGCGACGGGACCCTGGGTTGACGAGGTCCTGAAAACCGCACCGAAAACGAGCAAGCGCTTTGTTGGTGGCACCAAAGGCAGCCATATTATCGTTAGTAGCTTTGAAGGCGCGCCCAAGGACGCCTTTTACGTCGAGGCAGCCGCTGATGGCCGGCCCTTTTTCATCATTCCGTGGAATGACCAATACCTGATTGGCACGACAGATATTCGTTACGACGAGTCACTGGAGGAGATTCGGGCGAGCCGTGCAGAAGTCGATTACCTGGTCGCCGAGACGAATCGAGTTTTCCCTCAAGCCAATCTCGGTGTTGGCGATATCAATTTCGCATACGCCGGCGTACGTCCATTGCCCTACCGGGAGAAGGGGCCAGAGTCTGCCATCACTCGCCGCCACATTATCAAAGTGAATCGAAAGATAGCGAAGGGACTTATTTCGATCATCGGCGGCAAGCTAACTACGTATCGAAACCTTGCCGAGCAGACGGTAGACCGATTAGCGAAGATATTGCGACGAAAACTGCCCGAATGCCGCACTCGAGATACATTATTGCCCGGAGCCTGGGGTATCGATCGAGCAAGGGAACAGCTTGCCGCAGCGGACTTCGTGACCGAGCGAGCAAGCGACAGACTACTGTCAATTTACGGTGGTCGAGCAGCCGCTGTTCTGGAGTTGGCGACGACCGACCCGGATCTGGCGATGATGCTCGATACCGAAGGCCGATATCTCGCGGCGGAAATCGCTTTCGTTATCCGTGAAGAATTCGCGGCTTCACTAACAGACATCGTTTTCCGCCGCACGATGGCCGGCTACGATTCTGATCAGGGCAGGCCGCTTTTCCCAGCGATCGCTGCACTGGCGGCCACCGAATTCGGATGGACGACAAATGAGCAGGACGGCGAACTGCGAAAATTGATCGACTATGCCGATTCATTCCGTGTGGCTGAATAGTTGTGAATCAACGCTTCACTAGCGTGCTCGGAATATCGCTCGTTTTGGCAACGTGCGCATTGCGAGATACGAACGCTCAGTCGATCGAGGCCGACGGTGAGAGCGTGTCCAGGCCCCGAGTTGGACTCGTACTGGGCGGCGGCGGCGCGCGAGGTGCGGCGCATATCGGCGTGCTGAAAGAACTGGAGCGCCTGCGCATACCGGTTGACGCGATCGCCGGCACCAGTATGGGCGCCATCGTCGGTGGTTTATATGCAACCGGCGTCGATGCTGACGAGCTGGAACAACTGGTCAGTTCACTGGATTGGAGCGCGGCTCTGACCGACGAGTCAGAACGCCGGGATTTGAGTTTTCGTCGTAAGCAGGACGAACGTGAATTCCCCATCAATTTTGAACTCGGATTAAGAGGCACCGACTTACTGCTGCCGAAAGGCGTAATACAAGGTCAAAAACTGGATTTGCTGTTACGCAAGCTGACCTTGAGTGCGTCACATATATCGGACTTTGATGATTTGCCGATCCCATTTCGTGCCATTGCCTCGGACATCGTTGCCGGCGAGGCGGTCGTTCTGGATAGCGGCGATCTGACAATGGCAATCCGGGCGAGTATGTCTGTGCCGGGGGTATTCGCGCCAGCGCGCGTCGACGGGCGACTTCTGGTTGATGGCGGACTCATCGGCAACCTGCCGATTGATGTGATGAAAACAATGGGAGTCGACATCATTATTGCCGTTGACGTTGAGTTTCCGTTGTACAAATCAGAGGAACTTGGCTCGGTACTGACGATTTCGGAGCAAATGCTGACAATCCTGATTCGCAAGGAAACTCTTCGGCAGGTCGATACGCTCGGCGATTCCGATATCCTGATCAGGCCGGAACTTGGTATATTCGCTTCGGGAAATTTCGCCGATATTGTCGAGACAATTCAGCCCGGGCAACAAGCTGTTCTGGAACAGGCCCAGCGGCTTTCGGAGTTGTCTCTGCCCGAGGCTGATTGGGCGCCGTACCTGGCGCAACGCACACTGCATCCAGGTGAGAATGATGAGTTGGCATTTGTCCGGGTGGTTCACGATGGCAAACTCGCTGCGGAGGTTCTGGAATCGCGCTTGACGGTCGATACCGGTGATCAAATCAACGCTGACATCCTGGCACGAAATGCTGATCGCCTGTATGGCCTGCAGTTGTATGAACACGTCGGATATCGACTGCTTACTGAAGATGCCGGTACCGGGGTCGAATATAGGGCTGTTGCGAAAAGCTGGGGACCAAACTTCCTGCAGTTTGGTGTATCGCTTGAGGACGATTTCGAGGGGTCTACCGGTTTTAATCTAGCCACGCGCTTGACGAAGGCCGGATTAAACAAGCTGGGCGCGGAATGGCGTACCGATTTGCAACTCGGAACCGATCCGGCCTTATTGACTGAGTTTTATCAGCCGCTCAGTTTCGATTCCCGACTGTTCATCGCGCCGCGTCTGGAGGCGCGACAGTCTAACCTGGACGCTTTCGCGGTGGACGATACTATCGCTCGCTACCGTCTATCTGAAGGCGAAGTAAGTCTGGATTTCGGTCGTGAGCTTGGCACGATCGGTGAGTTCAGAGTGGGCGTATACAGGGGTATTGGCGAGGCTCGCGTCAGTGTAGGCGATCCGGTATTGCCGAATTTCGACTTCGACACGGGCGGCGCTTTTGCGCGCCTGCGCCTGGACTCAATGGATAATTCTCATTTTCCCCGCAGAGGTATGCTGGCAGACGTGCGCTGGAATCTATCACGGTCGGGATTGGGCGCCGACCACACCTTCGATACCATTGAGGGTGAGTTTTCACAGACCTGGAGTCGTGGCAAGAGCAGTCTGCAGTTGGGGCTGGGCTATGCCACTACGCTGAGTTCCGACAATACCGTGCAGGACTTTTTTCCGATGGGCGGTTTCCTTCGCTTGTCGGGACTTGAGCGCGGCGAAATCAGCGGCCCGCATGCTGCATTGGCGCGCCTCGTCTATTACCGGCAGGTTGGTGATACGACGGGTGATTTATTCGAAACCCCGATCTATCTTGGTTTTTCGGCCGAGACCGGGAATGTCTGGCAAACCCGGGAAGAGATCGGCTTCGACACGATGCAACTTAACGGCAGTGTTTTCGCTGGCCTGGATTCCTATTTCGGGCCGGTTTATCTCGCGGCGGGTTTCGCTGAAAATGGCCAGACCAACTTCTACCTGTTTATTGGTGCACCGCCTCGATAGATATCCTAACGATCCGCCGCACCTTCACGATCTGACCAACCGAGTAGCTTTCTTGTTACAAACATGTAGAGCGGCTTGACCAGCAACATCCAGGCGCGCGACAGAGGTGACGGCGAATCGAGAATGTTGCGCTCTCGTGTAGTCAGCAAGTCAGGTCGATAGGTTCGCTTATGCTTGAGAAGATGACGGATGTCCTCTCTGGCGGCACTTCGAAACATCCGACCTCGTTGCCGCGTAACTCCCGCAAGTTGAAAATCGATAAAGGTGGGAGATCCATCGTCGCACAAGAGTATGTTTGCTTCCTTGGCGAGATCGTTATGGGTTATACCATCCCGGTGAATTCTGCGGAGCAGCTTTGCAGCATCATTGAAATAAGCAGCGGTGTCGGGTCGTCCCTCAAGTAGTGGCACCCCGGCAATAAATGTACGCAGCAGCGTTTGCGAGTCGGAGCTAATGATCTGCGGCATACCGTCAACTTCATGCAGCGTTGCCATTGCACGTGTCTCACGACGCAACAGGCTGCGGGCCAGCCACTTGAGCCACCAGCGTGCTGGCCGGGTATCACGCAGGATGGCGTCTTTGCCCTCTGCTGTGACCTTCCAAACCTCGCCGAACAGATCTTTTTTTAATAGCTCGTTTTTCAACAACACTTTTCTCAACAACTGATATTCTTGTACAGGCAGTCGCCTTTTTAGTACAGAGAATACATCAACCTTCTTGCGGGGACGTAGTGTGGCCGGGGATTCCAGCAAAGAGAACCACGACGAAGAACGTGTTAGTTCAGACGCGACCGGCGAATTTTTTAGCGTCGGTGTGCCATTGCACGCTGTGCGTGCAGGATATATTCGGCGGCGCGCGGACGATCAGCTCTACGACACGCTTATGTCCGGTCGCTATGCCCATGTTGTCGCCCCGGATAACAGCGGTAAATCCAGCCTGATTGCAGCGATGGCGGCCCGCCTTGAGAGCAACGGCTACAAAGTCGCGATTCTGGATTTGGCGCAAATTGGTGAAAGGGACGGCAGCACGGACTCTGGTCGCTGGTATTACAGCGTTGCTTATCGCTTGTTACGACAACTTCGCATTCGCTATGACCTGCAGTCCTGGTGGCAGGACAAGTCCTTTTTGAGTAATCGGCAAAGGCTGTTCGAGTTCTACTCTGAAATTCTCCTCGAACATATTGCTGAGCCAGTTGTTGTTTTTGTCGACGAAATTCAATGCATCGAAGAGTTGCCTTATGCCGATGAGTTGCTGACAAGTATTCGGGCCGCACACAACGCGCGGACGACGGACCCTGATTTTTCAAGATTGTGTTTCGTACTGCTTGGTGAGTGTGATCCTGTCAGCTTGATGCAGGAGGCGGAGTCATCGCCGTTCAATGTGACGCAGCAGATTTTGCTGGATGATTTTTCACGCGAAGATCTGGAGTTGTTCCTAACCGAACTGAACCTGGATCGCGACGATGCCACTATCGCATTGGACAGAATTTATTACTGGACGAACGGACAGCCATATCTGAGTCAAAAACTGGCACGTGCCGTCGCGCGTGGGGGGGGTGCCGAGAACATTGAGGAGCTGGTTGACCACATAGCAACACTCCAAATTGCCGGTCGTGCCGCGTTGCACAGCGAACCTCACATGAGTCACATCCATCGAGGGATAGTAAACGACGGCAAGAGAAGTGAGCCGCTGCTGAATTTATACGGCAAGATTCGCAAGGGTATTGAGGTGTCGGCGGACCTTGGATCTGCATTGCAACGGCGGCTAATGGCGATTGGGCTACTCGTCATAGATAACGAGAGCAACGTCGCTGTTCGCAACAGATTGTACGAGATGGTATTTACGACGCGATGGGCGAACGAAAATTTGCCGACACGCCTAAAGGTACCCGCCATTGTCGCCGGCGTACTGTTACTGTTTTCGATGATTCCGTTCTGGTACACGCAATGGTTGCCCAACCCCTATGTGCGGACTCTGGTATCGGAAACGGTCGAATTGCCTGTAGCCAATGCCGCGTACGAAAACCTTCGGTCCTTTCCCGGGCACGCCGACACCGCAGAAAGGCTCTATAGAAGCTTCCTCGAATCACGGGCACTGGCGTCAAACGATGAATTGGAAATACATCAATTGGCGTCGCTGGTTGCGGGCTTACCGAATGCCGGGCGTCTGGCGGAAGAATTCGAAGCCGGTTTCTGGGATCGCAAAGCGACCTATGCGATGCAGCAGGAAGACCGTGATATTGCGCTGTTGGCGAGTCTCCGGTCACTTACGCTTGCTACTACAGCCAGGCGCCAGCGGGCTGCCTCACTGATTGGCAAGGACTACCCTTACTTGCTGACAACGCTGCCGGCGATTACGACGGAATCTGTGGTGTTCGATCCGGTTGGTATGTTTCTGAGCACCGCGACTGGCGCTGAAATTTCGCAATATTCCTATACGCCCCAGGGTGTGCAACGTCGCAAGCCCTGGGCGGTGACTGCGCTGGAGGTTAGCCCACTGGTACGACGCGTCGTTGTCGACCGGCAGGGAGTTGTCAGTCGAATAGGTTTGACACTGAACGTCAGTCATTCACGGCTGGCGGATCTGCGCGTAAAGATTATTGCGCCGTCAGGCCGCACTGTGGAAGTCGAAACCGGTATGGATCGGGCATCCGACAATGATGATATTCATATACCCGATATTCAACTTCGCGATCTTCTGGGCGAGTCGCTCAGCGGAACCTGGAGTATTAGTGTGCGCGACGAAAGTCTTGGCGTTGCCGGACAGTTGGTCGGCTGGAACCTGAAGCTCAATTCGCAGGGCGCAGTTGAGTATTTTCAGCGTGGACTCAATATTCCCGACCCAGTGGAGCGCGAGACAGAGAATATCTGGTTCGATCCGTCGGGGCGCTATGCGGTTGCCCGCGCAATGCAGAGCGATAGCGCACGAATCTGGGACCTGGCGTTTGCAGAGCCGGTACGGGCGATCGCTCTCCCTGAAAGCGAACAACTCATTGGTCTCGATGCAACTGCGCGACGGCTGGTTACGGCGAGTCAGGATAGTGTGAATCTCTGGGACACAGCGACGGGGGACAGGGTGACTACGCTCGATGTCGGAGCCGCGAGCAGTAGCGTGATACTCACGCCTGACAGATTACACTTGTTTGCTGAACAGCGCGGCGACGTTGAAAGTCGCCTGGAGTTGTGGAGCTTGAACGACGAAAAAGTAGCAGCGGAGGTCGTGGTTGCCGGGGTGCCGGCGCTGGTGGCTATTGACGCGACGGGTGATCGGGTGGCAATCGCCGATTTCGATCGCGCCGTGCGTGTCTGGGATTTCCAGACGTCAGAACTGTTGGGACAATTCGACCTGCCGGCGCAGCCCGGATCGATCAAGTTGTCCGCAGACGGCTCGACGTTGGGTGCTGTCTATCCAAACCTTGGCTTGTCGTTGTGGAAGGTGGCCGACCCACAACAACCGCTACTTGAAGAAACGGGTGGTGGCTCCTGGCAGTTCACTTTTTCTCCGTCCGGAAATATCGTTGCCGCAGGCCGTCCAGAAACTGGCTATCAGGTATTTGATAGTGACAATGGACAGCTCATTGGTCCGCCACTCGGAGTTCGTGGCGCGAGCCAGGCACAGGACATACTGGCGTTTAGTAACGATGAACAGGTCTTGTTGATGGGTGACCCGAAAGGCATGCCGCGAATATGGCGTGTACCGGTCGCAAGTGCAGTTGGCGGTTCCGCGGAGCAGCCAGGTAGCCATACGATCTGGAGTCCGGCTGCTGATCGGACGCTGGTTGCCGCTCCAAATGGATCCTTCGTCGTGATCGGAGATTCCGCCGGGCACGTACATATTGTCCCATCCAATGCGACGCTCGAGACGGTTGCGAAAATGAGTGACGACGTTAGTTTCGTCGGTCACAGCAGCGAGGTGCGGTTGGTTGCTGTCGCCGAATCGGGCGTATTGGCAGCCAGTGTCGGCGCGGACAACACATTGCGAGTATGGCGAACGAGTACTGGCGAACCACTGCCCTATATTGTCGAGATTGAAGAAGCACCTGTTTCCGAAATCGTATTTTCGCCTGACGGGCTGTTTCTTGGTTTGCTAAGCGGCCATCGAGTCTCAGTGGTGGACGTCGCTGATGGACGTGTAGTGGCTGAATTTGATTCTGGTACTACATACAGCGGGCTGACCTTTGCCGCCGAAAATCAACTGTACCTTGGAACCCACGATGGCGCGTTGCAGCTTCTCAGCCAAGGTGATGACAAAAACTGGCATATGCAGCAGGTCTGGCAAGGTCCGGAGGGTATTCGAGCTCTGCGCGCATCTCCCAGTCGTGATTTCCTGATCCTGGTGGACCAGAATAATTTCGCGTCCCAGTTTTTTCTTGCGGAGGGCAGGATTGGTGAGGGGACATTGCAATTGCCGGCGAACGTGCAGGAAATCGTTTTTAATAAGAATGGTACGAGGGTGTATCTTAGAACACCGCGTTGGGTACACCGCGCGAGTTCGTCAATCGCCGGGTTGACGTGGATAAATGCGATTTTCGTTCCGCGCCCGCTGAGTGGTGCTGGAATAGTGCATGGCAACGGTATATCGTCGCCTGACACGGGACGAAAAATGTATCTTCCGGTCGCTAGTGAAGACTTTATCGAGCTCGTCGAATTGAGTTTCACTAGTTCTGGATCTGCGGGCCTGTTCGGTAGCAAGGACGAGCTGCTTCAGGAATGGCGTTCACGAATTAACGCAGCTCCCCGCGAAGAGTTCTGACCAGCAGCTCCAGCCGTTCCGCGGTAACGTCCGCAGGTGCGACCGGTTCGCCGAAAAATACTGGCACGCGGGCGAACAGTCGTCCGGGTATTTTTCGAACGCCACCGTGTTTTCGTCGACTAAACCAGCTTCCCCACATGCGGCCAAGAGCGACTGGAATTACAGGAACGGGGCGCCGAGCAATAATTTTTTCGATGCCGGGCCTGAAACGCTGCACCTCTCCGTCCGTCGTTAATCCACCTTCAGGAAAAATACAGACGATATTGCCAGCGGCAAGCTCAGCGTCCACTTTTTCGAACGCTGCATCCATCAGGTCCTCGTCCTCGGTGCGGCTCGCAATCGGTATTGCCTTCGCATTTCGAAAAATAAAGCTGAGGAACGGCATTTTGAAAATCTTATGATGCATGACAAAACGCATAGGGCGTACAACAGATCCGCCCAGAATGATGGGGTCAATAAAACTGACGTGGTTACACACGACAACGGCGGGACCTTTGCGTGGAATGTTCTCGAGCCCGATGGGGCGGATCCTGTACACGATATTGATTGTCAGCCAGGCGATGAACCGCATCAGGAATTCGGGCAGCAATGAATAAATATATATCGCGACAAGGGCGTTCAATATGGCGATGAAAATATACAGCTCAGGAATCGAAAACCCGGAGCTGAGAATGACGATGCTGAACACGGCTGCGCCAACCATCAGTAGTGAATTGATAATATTATTCGCAGCAATAATACGGGACAGGTGTCGACGTTCGGAGCGTTTCTGAATGAGGGCGTATAGCGGCACACTGTAGAAACCACCGAATGCGCCAATCAAAGCGAGATCCATGAGAATCCGCCAACTGCCCGCGCGGCCGAGGAAATCCCCTACGGATGCGATGGTTGTAGTGGCGGCTTCCGGTTGCGCAAAATACAGGTCAATCGAAAACAGGCTCATACCGATAGAACCGAATGGTACGAGGCCGAGTTCGATGCGGTGCCCGGACATGCGTTCGCAGAGTAACGATCCCAGACCAACTCCGACGGCGAATGCAACCAGCAGAATGGTGACTATGGATTCGTTGCCATTGAGTACGTCCGCTGCGTATGCAGGCATCTGAATCGTCATCGCGGAGCCGAAAAACCAAAACCATGAAATTCCGAGTATGGACAGGAATACGCTTTTTTCCTCCCGAGCAAAACTGACGATACGCCATGTTTCTTTCCATGCATTCCAGTTGATCTTGAGATCCGGATCCACGGCTTCCGTCTTGGGGATTTGGCGGCTGGTGAGATAGCCGATGCATGCGATCAGGACAAGCGCAGCGGCAAGTTTGATCTGCCGGCCCGATTCGAAATCGACTGCTTCTACACCGATGATCAAGCCGACTATGATCGCCACATAAGTGCCGGACTCGACCAGTGCGTTGCCGCCAATCAATTCGTCAGTATGCAGCTTCTGTGGCAGGTAAGCGTATTTTACGGGGCCGAAGAGCGTTGACTGGCAGCCCATGAGAAACAGGACAAACAGCAAAATGGCGTATTGCTGCGTTATCAGTGCGACTGCCGCTAGCGACATCAGGCCGATTTCGAGCAGCTTGATGCGTCGCATCAGCATCGATTTTTCGTATTTGTCAGCCAACTGGCCTGCGGTGGCCGAAAACAGGAAAAATGGCAGGATGAACAGGAATGCCGCTACATTCGCGAGTAAGGTATGGCCCAGACCCAGCACCCGGACACCCTGGAATGTGATCAGAATCACCAGGCCATTGCGGAAGATATTGTCGTTCAGGGCACCGAGAAACTGCGTGCCGAAGAATGGGGCGAAGCGGCGCTGCTTAAGCAGTGAAAACTGGCTGGATTCTGACAATTATTCTTCCCTGTAGGTCAGCGACGCGCCACTATAGCGCGAAAAACCGGATATTCAGTTCAAAACTGCGAACTCGCGCGGATATGGCAATTTGACATTCTTGCTATTATGACCAACGCGAAAGTACGTAATTTGTGGCGTTTAGCCTTGAGACAGTAATATTTGGCCCATGCGAACATTAACAAAACATCTGACATTGACGATCGGTGGCATTGCTATGCTGGCTGGTTGTGGGGAAGAGCCCCGGCCACGGTCCGCCCAGGAATTCCTCGAGAATCCGATCATGCTGGAAGCAGCCATGGTGCGCTGTTCTCAGGACCGGGCGGCAACGCGTTACGACGCAGAGTGCGTCAATGCTCGTCAGGCCGTGAGTCAAATCGAAGCGAAAGAAGAAGCGGCTCGTCGCGCTGATTTCGAGGAACGGTCAAACAGAAAACGCCAGGCGTTACGTAGAACTCAGGAAGCAGCGGCCGAGGCACGCCGGAGAGCCGCACAGGCTGATCGTCTGAGAGAAGAAGCAGAGTATCTGGCCCAGTTTGGTGTGGCCCCACCACCTCCCGAGGGTCAGATCGTTGATGAAGCAGACAATCTTGGTAATTTGCCTACTGCACAAATTCCGGAGAATGAGCAATCGCAGGACTTATTGTCCGGGCCAGGCGATGTTATACCAGCGACTGACGGCGGCAACGCTCCCGTCATAGTTACAAAGCCAGATGACGAAGAGCCTGCAACGGATCTGGAGTCGATACGCGAAGAACTGCAGCGCCGTAACGATGAAGGCGCCGACTAGAAAAACAATACTTAGTCGTCTTTCACCGGCAGAGTACGCACGTGTATATCCCGTTGCGGATATGGAATCTCGATTTCGTTCTTATTCAGTGCTTTGTAGACGGCACAGTTTAACTCGTGTTTCACACGTCCACGGTCAACCGGCCTGGCGATCCAGCCTAATAATTCGAAATCGAGGCTGGACTCACCGAATAAACGAAATCGTACCCGCGGTTCCGGATTTTTGAGAATCTCCGAGTGATCAGCAGCAACATTGCTCAGGACCTCAATTACCTGGTCTAGATCACTGCCGTATGCGACGCCAACAGCGACTCGGATACGGTGCTGTGCCGGCGGACCGCCTGCCTCATTGATGATCTTTCCGTTACCGATAATGCCGTTTGGAACAGTAATTTCTACGTCATCGCGGGTCAGAATACGCGTGCTGCGAAGCCCGATGTCGGTGACGACGCCGCGTTCCCCTGAGTCGAGAATTATGAAATCACCGGCCTTGTAAGGAGCGTCCATTATGATCGAGACACCGGCGAACAGATTTGAAAGCGTGTCCTTTGCAGCGAAGCTGAGCGCGAGTCCGACGATACCGGCCGATGCCAGCCACGCTGTGACGTCAAGATTCCAGGCGAGAAAGAGGAAATAAACAGTGAGCGCGGCAACGACAACTTTCATTACGTTGCTCAGCAGCGACAACATTCCCGTTTGCACGATCTTGCGATCTCTCGACTTCGAAAATGCTCTGACGACCAGGTTCATCAGTTGCATGAGCGTGTTGTACCAGACGAATATCGCGATCGTCTTCAGAATGCCAACGGTGATGAATGTTGTTACTTCAGGCAGGCCCACAAGACGTGTGGCCAGTGATAGTCCTAATAACACGAAAGACATAAATACGGGGCGATGTACCAGATCGATAATCTGATCGTCGAAATCATTGGATGACTGCCGGGCGAAGCGCCCGATGATTCCGGAGATGACCCAGTCGGCGATCTTGCCCACAATGATAAATGCGGCGGCAATAATCGCTGCTTGCAAATAGAGGTTGGGTGCAATGAATTCCGCGAGTTGCTGAACTCGAGATATCAAGTCAGTGATTGTCATGGTTGGTCGATCTCAGCGCGACTGAATCTAGTAGTTCGGATCGTACTCATCGTCCGCCGTTTCCGGGTCCGGCATGCCAAACGTACGAACTTCCGGTTCATCGGGCTGGGCTGCTGTTGTGCCGCCGGTATTCATGCCCGGCTGAGTTGGCAAACGGCTGGTCTGGGCGGTCAGGATCTGCACGAACGCATTGGCGATATCCGGTGCGATATTCGGTGAGCTCACAAAAATTCGTTCCGGCGTCATACTGGTGGAACCATAGAATGCCGCGTTTGCTTTGCGATCCATAGTCACGCCAGCGCCTTCGAGCGCGATTCCAGCGAACAAACCGCGGTTGCGTGAGTAGGAATACACTTCAGCTTTGAACTCAAGGTCGGTTGCGATGCCAGTCTGCCGACCGAGCGGCCCCGCTGCAACGGAGGCGTCGGCACCGAGGGTCAGCCGGCCATTTTCGATACCAGCAACACCTTTACGGGTTTTGAACACCAGTATGATATCTGTCGATTGCACGCCGGCCTGCCAGCCAACGCTGCCACCAGTCAACGTAATAAATGCAGGATTGCTCCAGGAGTTATTGTCCTGTCGCACGACAATGATTCCCTTGCCACGTCTTGCACCCACCCCGAACGCCGCCTTGACGACATTGGGGATCACCGCAACCGCATAGGCGCGCGCGAGTAATGCCGGTGGAACGGTCTTTTCCGGAATTCTCAGGAGTTGCTCGAGGACATCGGCAGCGTCTCCCACACGATTTTCTTCACGTGAGGCTGCTTCAGTAGTTCCGGATAGCAGCATCGCGAACAATGTCGCAGCTGCAAGTAGTTTTTTGATATTCATGCTCAATTTGATGTCCGCTTCGCTCTGGAGTTCAATAATACGCTAGTACTCTATCAGGGTGATACAGGCGGAGCGTTGCTCCCGACCTGGCGGCTACTGCTGTATGAGAATGGGAGGTAGTGGGTAACCCAATGTCGCGCAGATAGCACGGATCAGCTCAGCTTCAGTAATCGACAATTTGCCGTCGTGCGATGCGGTCGCACTGACGGCGCGCAGCAGCGAGTCCTGCCCCTTACTGTTCAGGCCGAGTAGAATATCCAGACTGTTGTTGAGGATCGTCACTGTATGTTCACGATCCGACCTAAATTCAGCATCCCGCGCCCAGGGACCAAGCGTCGCAGTTCCGGCCTCGAATGCGGCCATTCGCTCTGCTTCAGTGTCGTGGCCGTAGTCCGCCAGTATGCGCAGCAGGTCCGTCGCCGCGGTCTGCAGGTTACGACGTCTTGATCGTATTGATTTCTGCTTCCCGGCGGGATCGATTGCCTGATTGAGATTGCTCGTCATTACTCGATGGAAGCAAAATTCAAATAGCTCTATTTCGCCGTCTACTTCGATGAGTCGGCTGGCCAGAGAGATGAGGTAGGACAGCTCCTGCGCAGGGCGCATTTTCAATGCGGGAAAAGCGATTTCCAATATCGGCAGCCGAAATTCTGCCCCAATCGTTGAAAGCTCATCATAAAAGCGCCGTACGAATTGTGCGCGCTGCTGTCCGAGTTGCTCATGGACCAGTGAGAGCTGGCGGTCGCTATGTTTTCCTGATCGATCGAGTATGAGTGCAACCGCCAGCAGATAAGCCAGCTCCGGCGAATGGGCGGCATCGTACAGTGATTCCGGGATCGATTGCCGCAAACCCTGGGCGAATTCGATGTGCTCATGCTGCGGTTGCCCCACCGACCTGGATATCGAGTCGGCCAGTGTCCCTGTGCTCTCAGCGACAACAGCTGGTGCGGCGGCAATGTTGGCAAATGCGGCCGGCCGGGAATCGGATTCTGTGTCCGCGGCTAAATTTCGTTGCCGTGCGTCGACGCGAGGAAAATCACGTTCCCGAAAGCTCGGGTCAAGGGCCTGAATGCGTTCTACCAGGGGAGGGTGTGTCGCGAACATTCCCATAAGGCTCGCGCCGCTGCCAAATAGCATGTGGCTGACTTCTTCGGGGTCGCTCGCGGTAATGTTCGAGCCCTCGCTGTAGCCGCCAATTTTTTTCAGAGCATTGGCGATGCCCGTGCTTTGCCGCGTGAACTGCACGGCGGAGGCATCCGCAAGGTATTCACGTTGTCGCGATACCCCCGCTTTAATGATGCGCGCAAAAAACACGCCAAGGCCACCGACAATCACGAGCCCGATTCCAACGACCAGGATGGCGGGATGGCCGCGCTGCCGGCGGCTGGACAGCATGCCCGAATGAAAGCCGCCACGAACAATCAATCTCCCAATCAGACCGAGGGCCATAATTCCAAAAAGAACACCCATCAGGCGGATGTTGAGTTTCATGTCGCCATTTAGAATGTGGCTGAACTCGTGCGCGATAACACCTTGAAGTTCATCGCGATCAAGGAGTTCCAGTGTGCCGCGAGTTACCGCGACCGCCGCATCGCTTGGCGAAAATCCAGCTGCGAACGCGTTGATTCCTTGCTCTGCTTCGAGGACGTATATCTCGGGTACCGGGACTCCGGATGCGATCGCCATTTCCTCGACGACATTGCGCAGGCGCTGCCGAAGAGGGTCCTGGACATTGCTTGGTACGAGCGTGCCACCCATATCGATCGCGACTCGACCGCCGCCTGCTGACAGTTTTGATGTCTTGTAAAGACTGGATCCGAATATTAACAGCGCCGTGATAAGTCCCGCAGCGAACAATACGGGTGCCTGTGCCCGAACAAACTGAGCTGGTGTATAGGCATAGTCGCCGATCGAGAAATTGAACAGGACGAAACCTACAATTGCAGTCACGCTAAGGACGATGCCAATGGTCGCCAGACCATAAGCAAGCACCAGCCGCCGCGACAAGCGGCGCGCCTGATCCTGAGCGGCAAAAAAGTTCACGTGATTAGTCGGCTAGAACGAAACTTCCGGTGCCTCACGTTTTTCTTCCGAATCAATTTCCAGAAAGCTGGCGAGCTTGAAACTGAAAAATCCGGCGATGATGTTATTGGGAAAATTCTCAGCCGTGTTGTTGTAACCGAGGACGGCATCATTGAATGCCTGCCGTGAGAAAGCCACCTTGTTTTCGGTACTCGCGAGCTCTTCTTGAAACTGCATCATATTTTGATTCGCCTTGAGATCAGGATAAGCTTCCGAAAGTGCGAACAGTCGGCCCAGAGCGCTGCCGAGGGCGCCTTCAGACGCGCCGAGTTTCTTCATGGCTTCTGCGTTGGCTGGATCCGCTTTGGCAGCATCGAGATTTGAAACCGCATTATTTCTGGCCTGAATAACGGCCTCGAGGGTTTCACGCTCATGCTTCATGTATCCCTTGACGGCCTCAATGAGGTTAGGGATCAGGTCGTAACGACGGGTCAGTTGCACATCGATTTGGGCGAATGCATTGCGGACACGATTGCGTTCATTAACGAGCCGGTTGTAAATTCCGACGAGCCACAAGATTATTGCGACAATGATGCCGAGGAATATCAAGAATGAAATCACAGTCCTGCTCCTTGTATAGAGGTTGTAATCCCAAGCATAACCTCAGGCTCGGGCCAAAACTAGCGATGCTCATGGTGTTGATGACGCCATTGGCAGCTGTTGCAGAGTGGCTCGGCGACGCCCGACCGATGATGGGTACCGAGGTTAGTGTCTACCTATGGAGCGACGATCCCGAGGCGGGACCCGCTGCCCTTGAGGCGGTTTTTCAGGAGGCGGCCAGAATCGATCACCTCATGAGTACCTACAAAGATGATAGCGAAATCTCGAAAATCAACCGCGATGCTGCGGATGCACCGGTTCGCTGCGGCGAAGAATTGTATCGATTGATCGCTCGTTCGCTGCAAATATCGGTGTTGACGCAGGGATCGTTCGACATCACATATGAAAGCGTCGGACAGCACTACGACTTTCGCGAGCACCAACGCCCTGATGCTGCGACGGTGGAAGCCGAGCTCCTGAATATCGACTATCGTTTCGTCGAAATGGACGACGCGAACCGCACAGTGCATTTCCAGCGACACGGCGTGCGAATTAATCTCGGCGGGATCGCTAAAGGATATGTCGTTGAACGTGGCATCGATATCCTGCGATCAAAGGGCGTCGAAAACGCAATAGTGACTGCTGGCGGGGACTCCAGGCTCCTCGGCGATCGTCGAGGCCGCCCCTGGATGGTCGGAATCCGGGATCCGCGCGTCGATGGCGAGGTCGCCATTTCGGTGCCGCTGCAGGACGAGGCGATTTCAACCTCGGGTGACTACGAACGATTCTTCGAAGAGGATGGCGTCCGCTATCACCACATCATCCAACCCGGTACCGGAGCGCCGGCCAGCGGCATACACAGCGCTACGGTCTTCGGTCCTGATGCGGTAACGACGGATGCTTTGTCGACCAGTGTCTTCGTGATGGGCGTCGATCATGGCTTGCGGATGATCGCAACACTGCCGGATTACGAAAGTATCGTCATTGACGCCGCGGGCCAGGTGTTCTTCTCTGACGGTCTTGAGCAACCCATAATTCCCGCACCAGAATGAGGCCGAAAAATCCGCCGATGTCGCTGAAAGGCGACGGATTTTCACTTTAAATTCAGGCTGATACGCCTATTATAGGTCTGAGATAGCTGGCAAAAAAAATCTTTGGGGATAGCGCCAATTTAACGTAATCTGTGAGGATTGCGTGAAATCCCCGTCTCAAGAATTCACTGCCATTATGTTTAGGAAATCCGGGCATTTGTGACGATTATCACGGCCCGGACGGGCCTTGACTGTCACCATTCGGGGTCAACGGAAGGAATCGGGCAAAAAAACAAGGAATGGATTGATGAAAATCAAGAATTTAGCACTTGGACTGGTGGTAACCGTATTTGCGGCAACCTCGCTTGCATCTTCTGGCCTGGAGGGCCAGACGGCGCCTGACTTCGCTCTTAAGAGCTCTACGGGCGAAAACCTGCGTCTGTCGGAGTATCGCGGCGATGTCGTAATGATTAATTTTTGGGCGACCTGGTGCGGTCCGTGCCGTCAGGAGATGCCATTGCTGGACGAGTTGTATACGCGCTATGAACGCGTGGGTTTCAACCTTCTCGGTGTGAACATCGATGACGACTCACGTCGGGCGATGCAAATGATCGATGAGCTTGGTGTGAATTTCCCGGTGCTCTTCGATGCACACAAGGAAGTCAGCAAGCTCTACGAAGTGGACGCGATGCCGGTCACAGTGCTGGTCGATCGTGAAGGTAATATTCGCCATGTTCATCATGGTTACAAACCCGGGTACGAAGACAAATATCTCGATCAGATTCGTTCGTTGCTAAGAGAGTAACGAATGCACTTGTCGGCAGGAGAATAGATAGTGACGAAGACATTGATCAGTCTGGTGGCAGCAGCGACGCTTGCATTTAGTATGGTGGCTGTAGCGCAGGATGGTGGCGAAGCTGAATCCCGCGAGGAATTTCGTAGCCTCGACCGGGATGTGCAGACGCTGAAAAAAGAAGTGCTCGATCTCAATCGGGACTTGTTCCTGCTGGAAGAGGAGTTGCTGTTCCCGGCTAACTCACAAGTCGCATTTTTCATTTCCATGGACGTTGGCGAGTACTTTGAGCTTGATTCGGTCAACATCAAAATCGACGGCAAAGAAGTCGCTAACTATCTGTACACAGTTCGGGAGGCTGACGCGTTAATTCGCGGCGGCGTACATCGAGTGCATATGGCCAATTTAAAAACCGGTGATCATGAACTGGTCGCAATCTTCACGGGCAAAGGTCCGCATGTTCGAGATTACCGACGCGGTGCCACTTTGAACTTCAATAAAGGAATTGGCGCCAAGTATGTTGAGCTGGAAATAACAGATCGAGTTAAGAAACAGCAGCCCGAATTTATCATCAAAGAGTGGGAGTGATTTTTGCCCCGAGGTCGCTCCATAGCTAGTCACATGCGTTCACTATTGGCCCTGTTGGTGCTAATGGTGCCTGTGGCGTATGCGGCGAACGATGACAGCGGAGCGATTGTTGTCGAAGACCCGCAATATGGCGAGGTCCTGTTCTATTTCTACCAGGAAGACTATTTTCCGGCGATAGTCAGACTGCTGGCTGCGCAAAGCCAGCAGCAGCTCGACGACCACGCGGAGCAAGCAGAGCTGTTACTCGGCGGCATGTACTTGTCGTATGGCCATCATCTTGAAGCGGCGGCCATTTTTGAAAGGCTGCTGGCAGACAACGTTTCCACGGAAATTCGTGACCGGACCTGGTTTTTCCTCGCCAAGATCTGGTATCAGCGTGGATATCTGGATAAGTCCGAACAAGCGCTGAGTTTCGTCTCGGGCGAGTTGCCGAAAAACCTGCAGCGCGAAGCACTGATGTTGCACGCGCAAATCCTGATAGACGCTGGAAAATACGATAGCGCTGTCGCTCTGTTGCAGAACTGGAAGGGTAAAACGGAATGGGCGAGCTATGCGAAATTTAATATCGGTGTAGCGTTAGTCCGTAGTGGTCGGGTTGCGGAAGCACAGACGTTGCTGAACGACCTGGGTAATCTGAATCCATTCAACGAAGAACTGACCTCACTACGAGACAAAGCAAATCTCGCACTGGGTTACGCATTGTTGCAGGACGGTCAGCCGACGGCAGCAAAAGCACCGTTGCAGCGCGTTCGTCTTGAAGGACCGTTTTCGAACAAGGCATTGCTCGGCGTCGGTTGGGCTGACGCCGAGATGGATAATTACCGCCGCGCACTGGTGCCATGGATGGAACTGCGTGGTCGCAACTTGCTCGATCCCGCAGTACAGGAGTCGATGCTGGCAATTCCTTATGCCATGGCGAAGCTGGATTCAATCAGTCAGGCCGCGGATCACTACCTGAATGCGATCGAGGCCTTTTACGAGGAGACGAACCGGCTGGATCGAACGATCGCTCACATCGAATCTGGCAAGATGTTTGATGAGTTCCTGGCGACTGATCCGCTGGACAGCACAGGGTGGTACTGGCAGCTCGAAAAATTACCGGAAGGCCCCGAAGCACGATATCTGTTTCACTTGCTCGCGACGCATGAATTCCAGGAAGGCCTGAAGAACTATCGCGACTTGAATTATCTGTACCGGAACCTCGACGGCTGGCAAGGAAGTATCGATGTCTACGGCAACATGCTGGAGACCCGCAAGCAAGCCTACAAGGAGCGACTGCCACGTGTGGAAGACGCGCTGGGCCGCGCTGATCTCGATGGCATGGTTAGTCAGAAGCTCGAATTCGATTCGACGCTGAACAATATCGAGGAGAGCCACGACTGGCTTGCGCTTGCAACGCGATCAGAGTTTGAGATGTGGGGAGAAATTACCGGGCTTGAAAGTACGCCGGTGCTGCAGTCCAGTATTCCGGAGGCCCTCGAAGTCCGCGACAAAATACAATTACTGAAGGGAGTCCTGCAGTGGCAGCTCGAGCGCGATTTCAAGGATCGCTTGTGGCGCATTCGTCGAAATCTAAATGACGCCGGCGAGTCGTTGGTGGCTACACAGCGCGCACGGCGACAGATCGATGAAAGTATCCGCAGCGAGCCCGTGCATTTCGCTGAGCTCAGCGATCGCGTTTACGGTCTTGGACCGAGAATCGAAGGCACGAAAATGCGGGTTGAAAATGCACTGGCGCAGCAACGTTCATTCTTGCAGGAGATTGCTGTCGGCGAATTGCAGGCGCAGAAGCAACGACTGGATATCTACACGGTTCAGGCACGATTTGCGCTGGCAGCGATTTACGATGTCGCCGCGACGGAAGGGGAGGCACTGCAGTGATATTGCGTCCGATCCTTACGACACTGACCGTGCTGGTTACGGCGTTGGCGATGCTGATTTCGACGCCGGTCGATGCTGCGCGTGTGGACGAAAAAGACACCATCAAAAGCCTCGATAAAAAGCAGGTCGATATTCGTCCGGGCAAAATTATATTGGGTAGCTCATCGCTTGCGCGTGATAACTATCGGGCGTTTCTGGACCTGGTTTCGGACGATCCGGAGCTGCGGGCAGAAGCTATGCGCCGCCTCGGCGATCTTGAACTTGAGGCTACCGAAGCAGAGCAGCTAGTAAAGAACATCGATGCTCTGGATCACACCGGATACAACAACGCCGTCGGCCTGTACCAGCAGTTGCTCGAGGCTTATCCCGATTACCGGCGTAACGATACCGTGCTGTATCAACTGGCTCGTGCCTATGAGATCGGTGGTCGTACCGACGCTGCGCTAGATGTTCTCGATGAACTTGTCGGCAGATACCCGGACACATTATTGGTCGACGAAGTGCAATTTCGCCGCGGAGAAATGTTGTTCTTGCGCAAGCGCTACAACGATTCGGAAGCGGCTTACCAGGTTGTTGTGAAATACGGTGAAGAGTCCCGTTTTTATGAGCAATCCTTGTACAAGCTGGGTTGGTCACAGTTCAAGCTGGCCTGGCACGAAGATAGTCTGAGCCCCTTTTTCGAACTGCTTGATCGAAAGGTCGGTGACATCGAAATTGAGGAGGGTGAGAAACGACTGCAAAGTTTGAAGCGGGCAGAGCGTGAACTGGTTGAGGATACGTTTCGGGTCTTGAGCATCAGCTTTTCCTATATGGAGGGCGCCGACAGCATCGATAGCTTCCTTGCCAGTCGCGGCAATCCACATTACAGCTACGTCATTTATCGCAATCTCGGCGACCTGTATCTCGAGAAAGAGCGCTATCAGGACGCGGCGATAACTTATGAAGCATTCGTCGAGCACGATCCCTATCACCCGAAGTCGCCGTTATTGCAGGTCGAGGTGATTGAGGCCTACAAACAGGGCGGCTTTCCCAGCCTCGTTCTCGACGGCAAGAGGGGCTTTGTCGAACGCTACGGAATGGATGGTGAATTCTGGGTGCGCAATCCCCGGGAGAGCAATGCCGGTGTTGCCGCACACCTGAAATCGAATTTGACAGACCTGGCGCAGTATTATCACGCCGAGGCACAAAAGGGCGGCGAGAAAAGCGATTATCGAGAAGCTGCAAACTGGTATCGCAAGTATCTGGCGTATTTCCCCGGCGAGGCTGACAGTGCCAACACCAATTTTCTGCTTGCTGAAATTCTGTTCGAAAGTGAGGATTTTCAAGCTGCAACGGTCGAGTACGAACGCACCTCTTACGATTATGTGGCGCACGAGAAGTCTGCAGAAGCTGGTTACGCTGCCGTTCTCTCGTATCGCGAGAACGAAAAGTTACTTGCTGGAGCGGCGAAAAGTGAATGGCATGCCCAATACCTGGACAGCGGGCTCAGGTTCGCAGATACCTATCCTGACCATCCGGAGTCGGGTGCCGTCCTGACGACAGTGGCCGAAGACCTGTTCCGCCAAAGTCAATTTGATCTGGCGATCGCTGTCGGCGAAACGGTGGTTGCAAAGCAACCTGCCGTTGACGGTAAGCTGCTGCGAACCGCATGGACGGTTATCGCGCACTCGCAGTTTGATTTGCAGAATTTTGCTGTTGCTGAGACTTCCTACTACAGTCTGCGAAGCTTTACGCCAGTCGATGACCTCGAGGCCGGCCAGGAAATCAAGGACCGCATTGCCTCATCTATCTATAAGCAAGGTGAGCAGGCTCGTGACAGCGGCGATCTGGAAACGGCGGTCACGCATTTCACCCGTCTGGGGCAGGCAGTACCGGATTCAGACATTCGAGCTACGGCTGAGTACGATGCCGCAGCGGCACTAATCAATTTACAGGCCTGGGACCGTGCTTCGGGTGTTCTCGAACAGTTCAGGACAGATTATCCGGACAGCGAGTTTGCCGATGACGTCACGCAGAAACTGGCTGTGACCTATCTAGAGGCGGGCAGGTCCGGACAGGCCGCGGGTGAGTTCGAACGTATAGCCAACGCGGCATCAAGTAGCGATGACATGCGCCGCGAAGCCCTTTGGAAAGCCGCAGAGCTGTACAAAGACACGGGCACGCTTTCCAGCGAGCAACGAGTATTGAACGACATCCTGGTTCGGTATCCGAATCCGGTGGCCGAATCAATTGAGGCCAGATTCCGCCTGCTGGAAATCGCACGACAGGCGGGAAATAACAACGAGGTTACGGAACGTCTTGAAGAACTCATTCAAGTCGATGCAACTGCCGGCGCACAGCGCTCAGATCGGACGAAATTTCTCGCAGCGAAGGCGTCTCTGGAATTATCCGATCCGATCCGGCGACGATTCGAGGTCGTAAAGCTCACCCAGCCTCTCGCCAACAGCCTGAAATTGAAGAAAGAGCTGATGGAAGACGTCATCTCCGCGTACACCGGTGCGGCCGAATATGGCGTGGCGGAAGTCACCACAGCGGCTACCTTCCGCCTGGGCGAGGTCTACGAACAGTTTAGTGCTGATCTCATGAGTTCTGATCGACCGGCTGAACTCGAGGCAGATGCTCTTGAGCAATACGATATCCTGCTGGAAGAGCAGGCGTTTCCGTTCGAGGAAAAAGCCATCGACTTATACAAGGCGAATACGGACCGCGCACCTAGTGGCGTTTACGACGAATGGGTGCAACGGAGTTTTGAGCGACTGGCTCGACTAATGCCAGCGCGATACGCGAAAGAGGAGCGCAGCGAAGATGTTGTTACCGCGCTGTACTAATAAAATGCCGTTGCTGGTGCTGCTGCTGGCAGTAATGATTTTTTCTGGCTGTGGCGGTACATCTGCCGTCAAGAGTTCGAGTGGACCGCAAGAACTCAGTCGGACTGAGTCCGCACCCATGGGCGATGACCCGGCTCTGGCCATCCCGCCGGCCGCTCTGACCTTGTTCGAGCAGGCGGCTGCTGCAATGGCTGGCGGGGACTTTGTCGATGCGGAGCTCAGATTCAAGGAATTCTTGCTGCAGTATCCGGAATATCCCGGTGCACACGTCAATTTGGCGATCATCCATTCGAGCAACGGCAACGATTCTGCCGCCCGTGCCTCTATTGACGCGGCTTTAGCGCTGAATCCGGATCATCCCGCCGCATTGAACCAATTGGGCATGCTACTTCGCAGAAATGGCAAATTTCTGGAGGCAGAAGCCGCTTATTTGAAGGCCGTCACAGTCTCGCCCGAGTACGCCTTGGCACACTACAACCTGGGCGTTCTTAATGAACTGTATCTGCAGCGTCTGCAAGCAGCGCTGCGGAACTTCGAAACCTATCAGTCGCTGGTTGGCGAGGATAAACAGGTTGCGAAGTGGATTACGGATCTGACGCGTCGCGTAGCGGCGAATCAGCGTACGGCAAACGTGGCGGACTGACGGTCATGGGTACTGACAAGAGACAAGTATTCGGAACTGGCATTTTGCTCACCATGATACTGGCAGCGTTTGCCGCTTTTGCTCAGGACGAGGTTGAGGAGATAGGACCGGCAGTTGATACATCGGCGCCAATTGAAGCTGCGGCAGCAGATTCGGAAGAGCCCACTGTCGATGATGTCGGCCCTGCTGTTGATACGTCTGCGAGCAGAAATGAGATTACGCGACGGACTAGTGGTAGTCGTGTAATGGACTCGATCGAACTGGGCCGCACCGAGATTACGGGCAACCAGGAGTTGCCGAAGGTGATGTATATAGTGCCCTGGCGGAAAGCTGACCCGGGTGATTTGATGGGCAAACCTGTCAACACACTGCTCGATGAGGTGCTGGCACCGATCGACAGGGAAGAATTTATCAGGCAGGTCGACTATTACGACGACCTGTATGGCAATAAACAAGAGTAGGAGCGCGCCCTGCGCGCGAATTTATAGGAGCGGCCTTAAGGCCGTGATTTTGAACATCTGTTTTAGAGGAGCAGACAAATGAGCACTATCGTGCGGTTTTTTCAGGATGGCGGGGCATTCATGATCCCTATCCTGTTGGTATTTGGTTTCGGCGTCGCGATCGCGATCGAGCGCTGGACCTACCTGACAATGTCGGGTGCAAGCAATCGTGCTTTGTGGAAGAAGATTGTGCCTTTCCTGAAGGCCGGAAACTTCCAGGAAGCGGCACAGCACACGGCAAAATCCAAGGCAGCTATCGGCTCGATTCTGACCTACGGCCTGTACCGGGTTAAATCGGCACGCCGTCGCGATGACATCGAAAAGGCGATGGAAGAAAGCCTGATGGAAGTATTGCCGCGACTCGAGAAGCGTACGCACTATATTGCGACGCTTGCGAACATTGCGACACTGCTTGGTCTGCTTGGAACGATTATCGGTTTGATCGCCGCATTTACAGCGGTGGCTGAGGCGAATCCGGCGGATAAGGCGGACATGCTATCAGCGTCCATTTCAACAGCGATGAACACGACAGCATTCGGCCTGATGGCCGCTATCCCGTTGTTGCTGATTCATGCCTTGCTGCAAACCAAGACGAATGCGCTGGTGGACAGCCTTGAAATGGCGAGCGTGAAGTTCTTGAACGCAGTGACCGAACGTCAACTGAAGTCGGCTGGAGCATAAGGCATGAGTGTTGGCCGAAGAGGACGCCGCCGTCAAAACGACGATACGGCTGAACTCAACATCACGGCGTTCATGAACCTGATGGTGATTCTGGTTCCGTTCCTGCTTATTACCGCGGTGTTCTCGCGATTGGCAATTCTCGAGTTGAATTTGCCAGGCTCCTCTACTGAGCCCGTGGAACCGCAGGATCAGGTATTCCAGTTAGAAGTCATCGTGCGGGCCGACAAAATTGAAGTCGGCGATCGCAATCAGGGTCTGTTGGGTATCTACCCGAACTTAGATGACGGCTACGATTTCGGCGCGGTTGGTCTCAAGCTGGCTGAATTAAAAGAACGCTATCCGGATAAAACGGACGCGTCCATCCTGCTGGAGCAGGATATTCCTTACGACACTCTGGTGCAGATCATGGACACGGTTCGAGTGTCTGTCGAAATTGAGGTTGACGACGATGACGCGCGGACTCTGGTTCGATCTGATTTGTTCCCGGATATCTCGATTGGCGACGCGCCGGTTCTGGCGGGAGGTGCCTGATGGTTAAGTCCGGTCGCGCCAAACGCATGGAAAAACACCACAAGCGCAATAAAGGCGCTGGCACACTGAACCTCGTGTCATTGATGGATATTTTCACGATCCTGGTGTTCTTCCTGCTGGTCAACTCCTCGGATGTGCAGACGCTGCCGAATGCGAAGGAATTGCAGTTGCCAGAGTCGATTGCCGAAGACAAAGCGAAGGAAACCGTCGTGATCATGATCGGAGAGACCGATCTGATCGTACAGGGTACCCCGGTAGCCAAGGTCGCTGACATCATGGCGACTGTTGGCAATGACATACCTGAGCTTCGCGAAGCATTGCTGTCACAAAACGATCGAGTCCTTCGCCGTGAGGCGCAAGAAGACATTGCGAGCCGCGAAGTAACAATTATGGGCGACAAAGATATTCCGTATCGCTTACTGAAGAAAGTAATGGCGACATGTACGGAATCGGATTACGGACAAATTTCGCTGGCCGTGCTGCAGAAGAGTTCAGACGAACTCGACGATATTCAGGCAGCCCGGTGAAGCACACGGACGACGTTTAGGAGTCACGGAATTGGATCTACCGTTCTACAGAGAGTATGACCTGCCCTGGACAACTGGCCAGAGCCAGGACAAGAAATTCCAGCGCTTGCTCGGGATCATATTCCTGATTTGTGCGGTACTCAGCATTGTGTGGCCGTTCATTCCCGTACCCGAGCGAGATCCGTTCGACGTCGAAGAAATTCCGCCGCGCATTGCGCAGTTGCTGCTGGAAGAAAGACCATTGCCGCCACCTCCGCCACCGGTCGTGGAGGAGGAGCCGGAGCCAGAGCCTGAGCCCGATGATCCGGAACCGGAACAGGTTGTTGAAGAAACTCCCGAGCCCGAACCTGAGCCCGAGCCGGTACCCGATCGTGAGGAAATTGCTCTCGAGCAGGCGCAGGCGGCGCTGTTGCCATTCGCTGAGGATCTTGCCGATCTGGTCGATAATGAACTGCTGGAGCAGGTTGCCGATGATCGCGATCTGTCGGCCTCCGTCGGTGAAGCCGCGCGCAACGAAAGGTCTATGATCACCTCGAAAGTCGGTACGGCATCGGGCGGTATTAATACTGCGGCGATGAGCCGTAATACCGGCGGCAGCGGTATTGCTGGTCGAAATACCACTCGTGTAGCAAGCCCGGTTGCCGGCATTGGTCCGGCCGGCGGTGCGAGACGCTCGGGATCCAGTGGCAAAGCTTCTCGTTCACGCGAGGAAATTGAGCTCGTATTTGATAAAAATAAAGGCGCGATTTTTGCTCTTTACAATCGTGCTCTTCGCAGGGACCCGTCACTGGAAGGTAAGCTGGTCTTGCGCTTGACGATCGATCCCAGCGGCACGGTGTCATTTTGTGAAATCGTTTCGAGCGAGCTGAACGACCCGGAGCTCGAACGAAAACTTGTGCAGAGAGTCAAGCTGTTCAAATTCGAGCGCAGAGACGTCGAGGCAATAACGACGACAAAACCGATCGACTTCTTCCCGGCCTGACCCCAGGGCGTAGTTTGGCGTTGTTGCGGAGCTCGCGATCCGCGTAAACTGCCATGATGCGAACACTAAAACTACTTGTACTAACGGTCGTAACGCTGTTCTGTGTTACTGACGCTCCCCGTGCTGAAATATCGATAGACCGACTTATCGAGCAAGCACGGATAACAGAAGGCGATGTCGCTGTCCGGGACTTGCCGCGCTGGAATGGCGCGCACAAGATTCTGATTCGCGATATCGGCATGAACCTCGATGCGCTGATCAGTAGCCTGGGCGATGTGGACGTAGTCATCGCCCGGTCCGTTCCGGAGGCAATGCAGCACGTACGAGATGTCGACGCGATCATCGGTTTTTGTGAAGCCGAGGTCATCGCCGCAGCCAGCCAGCTAGTGTGGGTGCAAATCTACTGGGCCGGAGCGGAAAGTTGCCTGTTGGTTGAGCGCATCGGTAGCGGCGACGTATTAATGACAAACATGCAAAAGATGTCATCGCCGGTGATAGCCGAACACGCGATCGCGATGATGTTGTCGCTGGCTCGCCATCTGCCACAGTTTGTCCACGCGATGGATGGCAGAGTCTGGTCTGAGCGGGACGCGCTGGTCGATGGTATGACGCCAATCGCCGGTAAGAAGCTGCTTGTGGCCGGACTTGGTGGCATTGGAACTGAAGTCGCACGCCTGGGTGCGGCTCTCGGCATGCACGTTTCCGGAACACGAAACAGTTCGAGAGAGGGGCCTGAATTCGTCAGGTACGTCGGGCTCTCTCATGAGTTGCTTGATCTGGCGGCGCAGTCGGATGTCATTGTGAACGCATTGCCATTAACGGCTGGAACGAAAGACCTGTTCAATGAAGAATTCTTCAATGCCGTCAAACCCGGAGCGATTTTTGTCAATGTGGGCCGCGGGCAGACGGTGGTAACTGACGATTTGCTGGCGGCGCTGGAATCAGGCCAGATTTCAGGAGCGGGACTCGATGTTACCCAGCCAGAGCCATTGCCAGTTGAAAGCCCGTTGTGGCAACGGGACGACGTGATCATTACACCGCATTCAGCTGGTCGTGGGGGTGAGCTCGAACGTCACGGTGTGTTACTACATGAGAATCTGCGCCGTTACATTGCCGGTGACCGCCTGCTGAACGTGGTCGATCCGCAAAAGGGTTATTGAACGCTTCATGCCAATCGAATCAGCAGGGTGCAGGACTACTTTGGATGGTGCGGATCGCCGCCGCATCTATTTGTTCCGCCACGGATCTGTCGATTACATGGACAGCGACGGCAATGTCGTTGCGGATACCGATATGGTTGATCTGAATGACACCGGACGGGCGCAGGCGGCCGCCATGTGTGATTTATTCGCGGATGTGCAAATTGATAAAGCGCTTTGCTCTGGATTGCCACGAACCAGGCAAACCGGCGAGGCAGTATTAGGTGCTCGTGATATCAACCTCGAAACCGACTCTGGATTTGCCGAGATCCAGCAACTGAAAGGTGAGTTCTCGGGTGCTTATGACATCGTCGCGGACATCGCGTTTTCCCACTGGCGCGCGCCACATGAAGATGCACGATTTCTGGGCGGCGAGCGTTACAGCGAATTCTACTCGCGCATTCGTACAGCGACTAAGGCGGTTCTGGCTGACCGCTCGTGGCAAAGCCTCGCTGTTTTCGCGCACGGCGGTACCAATGCCGCGATTCTGGGTTGGGTAACCGGCCTAGAGCTTGCAGCCTTTGGTGTCCTTGATCAGGCGACCTGTTGCCTGAATGTTATAGATTTCGATACGGAAACTTCCGGGCGGATACTCCGCAAGACAGTGCGTGCGATGAATGTCACGGCTGACGATCCGGTGAAGGGAAAGCGGCACTCCGGTGACATGGAAACCCTGGCGTACTGGTTGCTGCAACAGGGCGCTGACTCGAAGGCTTTGTAACATTGGTGCAGAGTCATACAGCGACAGCTATGCACGAAGAGCTGAAAAGTTTGGGTAACACCAAAATCGCGCAGCACTCGAGTCGCTTTTTTAAGGCAGGTCCGGGTGAATACGGTGAGGGCGACCAGTTTCTGGGGATTCGGGTGCCGGTCCTCAGGTCCCGGGTTAAGAAATTTCGTGGCGCGCCGTTGCGATCGATTCTTTCTCTACTCAAATCAAGGTGGCACGAGGAAAGACTGTTCGCTGTGTTGCTGCTCGTGCACGAATACAAGCGAGGTTCTGCAGATGATAAGGACGAGATATACGCGGCGTATCTGAACAATCGCAGATACGTCAATAATTGGGATATCGTCGATAGCTCGGCACACTTGATTATTGGTCCGCATCTCGAGGCAAGGTCACGCAAGCCACTCTATGGACTGGTTGAATCAGACTGCCTCTGGGACCGTCGCATTGCGATGATGTCGACCTATCACTACATCCGTCAGATGGACTTTAAGGACGCATTGCGAATCGCCCGACTGCTTCGAGACGATGAACATGACCTGATTCACAAGATAGTTGGCTGGATGCTGAGAGAAATTGGCAATCGCGACCGGGCATCGGAAGAAGACTTCTTGCGTAAACATTACACGAAAATGCCGCGAACCATGTTGCGTTACGCAATCGAAAAATTTCCGGAAACTCGTCGCAAGGCCTACCTTCATGGAAATGTCTGAAGGGTTTCCGCCAGTCGGCGGCGGCGGTGCGCGTATTCTGGTTCTGGGTAGCCTGCCCGGACAGCGCTCGCTGGCGGAGCACGAGTATTACGCGCATCCACAGAACGCTTTTTGGCCCATCATGGAGCGGGTCTTCGGTATCAGCGGCAACTATGTTGAGCGATGTGCGGGCATTACCAAGAATGGGCTTGCGCTTTGGGATGTGTTGCAGGCCTCGGTTCGGCCCGGAAGCCTGGATGCTGATATTCGCCTTGATACAGCGGCAGCTAATGATTTCGACGCTTTCTTGCAGCACTACTCAAGCATTGAGCAAATCGTTTTTAATGGCAAAAAGGCAGAACAATTATTCCAGCGACTGGTGCCAGAGAAAGTTTCCGGGCATCTGCGCCTCACCGGACTTCCCTCCACCAGCCCGGCATACGCGGCGATGCCGTTTAAAGGTAAGCTGAACGCCTGGCAGGCCGGGCTCTTATTGGTTCGGCCAAAACACTGAAGGAGAGCTACATGATCGGATACGTAACGGTCGGGACCAACAGGTTCGACGAAGCAGCGGAGTTTTACGACAAGTTGTTTGCATCTATCGGCGCAGGCCGCGCATTCGATGCTGAGACGTTCATCGCCTGGTCGACAGGACCGTCTGCACCGGCGTTCTCGATTGCGAAACCCTACGACGGCGCTGCCGCAACCGTGGGTAATGGCGTCATGGTTGCCATCGCTATGGATTCCTTGGAGAAGGTAGACGCATTTCACGCCAAAGCGATTGAATTGGGCGGGTCTGACGAGGGCGCCCCAGGGAATCGGTCTGATAATTTTTATGCGGCTTACTTTCGCGACCTGGACGGCAACAAGCTCAACGCGTTTTGCTTTGTAAGCGGCTAGATGACGCCGGAAACTTAACGGATGAATCGAGGGTATTTATGATGAATGGTGATGCAATTTTTCTGCCGATGCTGTTAACGATGGCCTTAACCGCCGTTGTGTGGCACTACATGTATGCGAGAAGAATACCGGCGATGCGGCGTGCGGGGAAAAGCGCACAGACCTACACGACTCCGGACAAAGCGGTTGAGTATCTGTCTGACGAAGTGAACTACTCGGCCTACAATCTCAAAAACCTGTTCGAAGTGCCGATTTTGTATTACGGACTGTGTCTCTATCTGTTCGTGTCCGGCAATGTCGATACGGCATACGTTATTGCAGCGTGGTTGTTCTTCATTTTTCGTACTTTGCATAGCATCGTGCATTGCACGAAGAACGTCGTGATGCTGCGGTTCATTCTTTACTCGTCTGCTGCGCTGGTATTGTGGCTCATGCTCGGAAGGGCGCTCTTGGCTGAGCTGGCAGCCTACCTCTAGATGATGATCTATATAGGTCTGAGGCAAATCCAAGGGTCCGAATGCGGGCTCCGGAATTGCTGGCGCGAACTGTAGTCGCCCTGCGGCCTGATGGGGGGCGTTGTCAGAGAGCGCTGTCCCCGGTTTCACCGGTTCGGATTCGCCAGGCCTGGTCAATATTGGTGACAAAAATTTTGCCGTCGCCAACTTTGCCGGTCTTCGCCGCCTCCACAATGGCCTCGACAACGCGTTCCACAGCATCGTCCGAAACCGCGACCTCAATCTTGGCTTTTGGAAGAAAATCAACGACATACTCAGCACCACGGTAGAGTTCCGTGTGGCCTCGCTGACGGCCGAAGCCTTTTACTTCGCTGACCGTCATGCCCTGTAAGCCCACTTCGCTTAGGGCGTTGCGGACATCGTCCAGTCGAAACGGCTTTACAATGGCAGTAACTAACTTCATGTGGTGGTTCTCCGGGCAGTGCGTACAGGTTGTCGTATGCTAGCAATAGGCTTGCTCTATGTGTACAAATAAGCTGCACAACGCGCGGGATTTTTCATGAGCAAGAATACGGGTTTCCTTAAAGAGAGAGCTGGCTGGGCGTACTACGGTACGGCCGTAGCTTATGCTGTTGCCGGGTATTGTCTTGGGCTTGCCGGGCTTTTTAGTTCTTCCGTGTCAATCAACCTTGGGGCAACACTACTCCTTGCTCACGCGATGACAATTGCGGCGTATCTTATTCACGAGTGTGGTCACAACATGGTGTTTCGACGCCACCGTGACAACGCAACACTTGGCCGACTGATGAGCTGGTTGTGCGGTGCCGCCTACGGCACCTATGAAGATATGCGCTATAAACACTTCAGGCACCATGTCGACAACGACGATGTGGTTTGGTTTTCTTACGATAAGTTCTTCGAACGCCATCCAATCATGACGAACATTACTCGTTTGCTGGAATGGTTTTACATCCCGGCGCACGATCTGATTATGCACTTCATCATGGTGTTCACATCTTTCGTCATTCCGGAGCGACGTAATCAGCGCATACGAAACGTGATCGTTGTCTTGATACGGGGCTCTTTGTTCGTGGCGGTCGCAACCTTGTTTCCGAAGGTAGCGGTTCTTTACGTCATCGCGTATCTGCTCATGATGCACGTCTTGCGTTTCATGGACAGTGTGCAACACGACTATCCGTATAGTGCGACGCTCTTTGAAACCTCTCGGGCACCGCATAAAGGCGACACAGAGTGGGAGCAGGAGCACACGTTCAGCAATACTCTTTCACTACGTTATCCTCGATTGAATTGGCTGGTGCTGAATTTTGGTTATCACAATGCGCATCATGCTGATATGAACCTGCCGTTCTACCGCCTGCCTTCGATGCATGCCAAACTCACCGCTAATGATGCGGCCTGCGTTATACCGTTTTCAGCACAGGTAAAGCTGTATCACAGCAACCGGGTAGCGAGAATCTACAATCCGCAGCCGGCGGATTACCCGCAAGGCAGAGACTATTTGCATACGGCACAATCGGGATCCGGTGCGATCGGTGGCAATGCCGCTTCGTTTCTTACCTCATTCTAGGAGACCATATATGTCGGACAACATAGGCAAGATTGGCTGGATAGACATGACCGTAGATGACGCGACCGGTCTGCGAGATTTCTATGAGAAGGTGGTTGGCTGGAAAGTCGAAGACACGAGCATGGGTGACTATTCCGATTACACGATGATGTCTCGGGGTGACGGTGACGCCATCGCCGGGATTTGCCATGCGCGTGGCAGTAACATGGATTTGCCCGGTGGCTGGCTAATTTACATTACGGTTGCCGATGTCGGCGCAAGCGCTGCGGCCTGTGTTGCCAATGGCGGCCAGATAGTTGTTGCACCACGAAGTCTTGCTGGCGGTATGTTCTGCATTATTGCGGATCCTGGCGGCGCCACTTGCGCGCTGTATCAAGCTTAGAAATCGAAGTGACCTTTGCAGTCAATATTTGATAGTCCTGCCTGGCAAACAGAGGTAGCCAACCTCGTTGGCGCGTCGGATAGTAAGGCACTTGCCAGGCAGCTGGTGTCCTTTCTCTGTTCGACAGTCTCGAATAATGGCACTGCCCTGTTGGCATTCCATACCGACGCTCCGCCCGAGGTACTGGACCACTCGCTGGCTCCGAGTCGCGCGCGCCATTATCTTGATCGATACCTTGCTGGTCCCTACCTGCTTGATCCCCTGTACCAGATGGCGTTGCGGTCCGACAAGCCCGCGATGTGCCGGTTTCGCGATACTCATCCTGACCGCTTCCATTCGAGCGAGTACTACCGGCAGTACGTAGAGCGCACACATCTTGTCGATGAGATGGATTTCCTGTTGGGTGTCTCCCCGAACAGCGCTTTGGTTATCGTGTGCGGACGGACGGAGAAACGCTTTACTCGCGTCGAACTGAATCGACTGCGGCTGATTGAGCCCGTCGTAAGGTCGGCCATGCAAAGAGTGTGGGATGGCCGCGATGGCAGAGGAGCACTTGACGATCGTGATCATGATATGCATCAACGCCTGACTGAATGCTTCGAGAATTTCGGTGAGGATGCACTAACGCAACGTGAGCGAGAAATAACACAATTACTGTTGCGCGGCCATTCGTCCAAATCGATCGCCCGAGAACTGGGTATCGCGCCGGGTACCGTTATGGTTCACAAACGTAATCTGTTTGCGAAGCTGGGCATTACGTCACAATACGAGTTATTTTCGAGCTTTATTGACACATTGTCAGGGACCTGACGTTCAGGCTACCTCTCGGGCGGTATGTCTTTGTCGCGTGGCAAAGACCAAAATGTCGCGCAATATTCTATTTACGGACCTGCCTGATGTTTGAATTCGATTTTGGACATGGTGAAGAGCTTGATCTTCTGCGCGACACCGTTCGCAATTTCGCCACCGACCGCATCGCACCGCGCGCGGCGGAAATTGATGAAAGTAACCAGTTTCCCGCCGATCTCTGGCCGGAGCTGGGTGAGCTCGGCTTGTTGGGCATTACTGTTGAGGAAAATTACGGCGGCTCGGAACTCGGTTACCTCGCGCATGTAATCGCAATGGAAGAGATAAGTCGTGCGTCAGGCTCGGTCGGTTTGTCATACGGCGCCCATTCAAATCTATGTGTCAATCAGTTACGGCGTTGGGGCAACGACGAGCAGAAACAGAAGTACTTGCCAAAGCTCGTATCCGGCGAATTTCTTGGCGCACTTGCCATGAGCGAAGCAGGAGCGGGATCTGATGTCATGGGAATGCGTACGACGGCGGTGCGAGACGGTGATCATTATGTGTTGAACGGCTCCAAAATGTGGATCACCAACGCGCCGGGTGCAGACGTCATGATTGTCTATGCGAAAACCGATCCTGGTGTGAAGTCTCACGGTGTTAGTGCATTCCTCATTGAACGTGGCACTCCGGGTTATTCCACGCCACAGAAGCTCGACAAGCTCGGTATGCGAGGCTCCGATACCAGTGAGGTATTGCTACAGGACTGTCGTATTCCGGCCGGCAACATTCTGGCTGAAGAGGGCAAGGGCACTGCCATTCTGATGAGCGGTCTCGACTATGAACGGGTGGTATTGTCAGGCGGTTCGCTGGGCATTATGGCAGCGTGCATGGACCTTGTTATGCCGTACGTCCACGATCGCAAGCAATTCGGGCAGGCGATTGGTGAGTTTCAGCTTATGCAAGGCAAGATCGCGGACATGTATACGGCACTGAACAGTTGTCGTGCTTACGTCTATGCAGTCGCAAGAGGCTGCGATCGATCACAGACTACCCGTTTTGATGCTGCAGGATGTATTCTGGTGGCTGCGGAAAAAGCAACGTGGATGGCCGGTGAGGCGATTCAGGCATTGGGCGGCAATGGATATATTAATGAGTTTGGTGCCGGCAGGCTTTGGCGTGACGCGAAACTTTACGAGATCGGAGCCGGCACCAGTGAGATCAGGCGCATGTTGATCGGCCGCGAGCTGTTCAACGCAACCCGCTGAACCCGTCATTTTTACTTTTACTGAGTACCTGATAGGAAGCAAGTGCCAACCATAACAACAAAGATTGATCCGTCTTCCGAGGACTTCGAAAAAAATACGGCGGCACACAAAGATCTGGTCGAAGAACTTAAGAAAGTCGACGCCTATGTGATGCTCGGCGGCCCGGAGCGTTCCCGCGAAAAGCATCTATCGCGCGGCAAACTGTTAGTGCGCGACAGAATAAAGACACTTTTGGATCCCGACGCCGATTTTCTTGAGGTCGGTCGACAGGCCGCCTGGCGGGTGTATACAGACGACGTACCGAGTGCCGGAATCGTCACGGGAATCGGCCGGATTCATGGTATCGAGTGCATGATTGTTGCGAATGATGCAACGGTGAAGGGCGGAACCTATTATCCGTTAACGGTAAAGAAACATCTGCGTGCGCAGGAAATAGCGGCGCAAAACCGTTTGCCGTGTATTTACCTGGTCGATTCTGGCGGTGCATTCCTGCCGCGACAGGATGAAGTATTTCCGGACCGGGATCATTTTGGTCGTATCTTTTTCAATCAGGCGCAACTGTCTGCCGCCGGAATACCGCAGGTTGCGGTGGTTATGGGCTCCTGCACGGCGGGCGGCGCGTATGTGCCAGCGATGTGCGACGAGTCCGTGATTGTTCGTAATCAGGGCACAATTTTTCTCGGTGGTCCGCCGCTGGTAAAGGCGGCCACGGGCGAAGAGGTTGACGCTGAGACGCTAGGCGGCGGTAGCGTGCATTCTCGAATCTCCGGTGTTACCGATCACCTCGCTGATGATGATGAGCATGCGCTGTCGATTGCCCGTGACATTGTCGACAACCTGAACCAATCCCGGCATTGCAGCGTCGAGCGGCGAGAACCGAAGGATCCGATCTATGCTGCCGAGGAGATATACGGCATCGTGTCGCGGGAATACCGTTTTCCCTACGACGTGCGCGAGATCATCGCGCGAGTTGTCGATGCCTCGCAATTCCAGGAATTCAAGAAACTTTATGGGGCGACACTGGTATGTGGATTCGCGCATATCGATGGCTATCCGGTTGGCATCGTCGCGAATAACGGCATCTTGTTTCCCGAATCGGCACAGAAAGGCGCACATTTCGTTCAGCTCTGTAATCGACGTCGAATTCCGCTGGTATTTTTGCAAAACATTACCGGATTCATGGTGGGAAAACGTGTCGAGCATGCAGGAATCGCCAAAGACGGGGCAAAAATGGTCAATGCCGTGGCTACGGCGACTGTGCCGAAATTCACTGTTGTCATTGGTGGCTCCTTCGGCGCGGGCAACTACGCGATGTGTGGTCGTGCGTACAGCCCCAACCTGATGTGGATGTGGTCGAACGCTCGAATTTCGGTTATGGGCGGAGAGCAGGCGGCGATGGTTCTGTCGAGTGTAAAGGCCGATGGACTCAAGTCCCGGAGCAAAGAGTGGCCCGAAAAGGAACGCTCCGACTACGAAGAGTCGATTCGACAGCAGTATGAAACACAGGGAATTCCGCTGTACGCGAGCGCCCGTCTGTGGGACGACGGTGTAATAGATCCCCTGGATACCCGGCGCGTGCTGGCACACGGCCTGTCGGCAGCGATGAACAATTGCGATAAAGATGAGGCTCCGTACGGCATATTTCGTATGTAAGTCCATGTACAATCACGGCAACCGATAAATGGATGAATCATGCCGCTCGATTACGACCAGTTAATGGCGACAGAAGTCGTCAATCTCCCCTTAAGTTACAACGATTCCGAAGCCATTCTTTATGCGCTCGGCATTGGTATGGGAAGCGATCCCCTGGACCTCAAGGAATTGCCTTATGTTTATGAGCAGGGGGATGCGTTCAAGACCGTACCTACATTGGCTACGGTTTTAGTGCCTGACATGTTTCCACCTGGCCTGGGTTGGGATTTTTCTCAGGTGCTGCATTCCGAGCAACGCCTCCAGTTGTACCGTCCATTGCCCGCTAAGGCCGATATCCTGATCGACAAACGTGTTGCTGACGTTTTCGACTGGGGTCCCCGCAAGGGCGCATTGTTCCTGTTCGAAGCCGAAGGCCGATTGGCGAGCGATGATACGGTGCTGTTCACACTGGGTTGCACCGTCATGGCGAGAGGCGACGGCGGCTTTGGCGGCCCGACGGGCAAAGGCCCCAGGCCACACCGTGCTCCCAGGCGCGACCCGGACCTGAGTTGCGATATCGCGACGCGTGAGGACCAGGCGCTGCTATTTCGACTGACCGGTGATCGTAATCCGTTGCACGCTGACCCAGCCAAAGCGAGTGAGGCCGGATTTGGTGTGCCGATTTTGCACGGCATGTGCACCTACGGCATCGCGTGCCGGGCGATACTCAAGACAATTTGCGACTACGACTTCACGCTGATCGAGAGCTTCGACGCCCGCTTTACTTCGCCTGTCTTGCCGGGAGATGTCATCACGACCGACATGTGGCAGGACGGCAATATCGTTTCTTTCCGCTGTACGGTGAAAGACCGTGACGAAATTGTGTTGCGAAACGGCAAGTGCACGCTGGCTGTCTGAGATATTGATGACTGAGAGAGTTCAAATTGAGATAGATGCGCACGTCGCTGACGTGACTTTGAATCGCGCAGACAAGATGAATGCTCTCGATCTGCGAATGTTTGCCGCGCTCGCCGAGGCTGCGGACACTATCGCAGGCAACAGCTCCGTGCGCGCTGTCGTGCTGCATGGAGCAGGTGGCAATTTTTGCGCGGGGATCGATCTAAGTGTTCTCGCGGAAGGTGACTTTGATTTCGGCGAAGCCCTGGCCACTCCGCTTGCTCCATCGCCCGCCAATTTCTTCCAGCGCGTGGCCTACGCATGGCGAGAATTACCCGTTCCGGTCATATGTGCGCTCGATGGCGTCGTCTTCGGTGGTGGGTTGCAAGTGGCGCTTGGAGCCGATATTCGATATGCCAGTCCGGATGCCAAATTTTCGATAATGGAATCCAAATGGGGGTTGATACCCGATATGGGCATCAGCACGACGTTGCGGGGCCTCGTAGCACCGGACCAAATTAAAGAGCTAGCCTGGACAGCCCGCGTTCTGGATAGCAGAGAGGCACAGGCGCTAGGCTTGATCACCGCCGTAGTTGACGATCCGATGGTAGCCAGCCGTGAACTTGCCGCCAGCTGCGTGGCACGGTCGCCGGACGCCATTCGTGGTATCAAAGCCCTCGTAAATCAGACCTGGCAGCTTGCAGATGCGGACGCCCTGGCGCTGGAGGCACGTCTGCAAAGCGGTATAATCGGCAGCGAAAATCAGGCGGAGGCCGTAAACGCCAATTTTGAGAAGCGCAAGCCGGAGTTTAGGGACTAAACGCTCAATCGAAAGGCGACAGGGCCGGAACTTTTGCATCAACCCGTAACTCCAACAGACAGGAATCCAGAAAGGCAACGACGGTTACTCATTTGATCACTGTACGGAAAATTGTTTGTGTCGCAGCACTGCTGTGTATTGCATCGACGGGCCTTGCGCAGCGTTCCTCCGAGCTGTCTGACGATTTTCCCGATGCCCATACCATGGCTGTTCAAGACAAAGTCGACAGTCTTTTCGACGCAGGTGACTTCGAACGGGCCTTCTTCATCTATATCAATGAGCTCGCGCCGTTAGGCGACAAGTACGCGCAGTACATGGTTGGCTATATGTATCAGACGGGCCTGGGCGTCGTGGAAGACCCTATTGCGGCGGCGGCCTGGTATCAATTGGCAGCAGAGCGGGATACGCGTGAGTTTGTTGTGGTGCGCGACAGGATCCTGCATGTGATGGATCAGGATGACGCCGATCGCTCAAGGGTGCTTTACCGCGAGCTGAGGCTCCGCTATTGCGATCTCGCTGTGTTGTTTGCGTCGATCAAGCGCGACCTGGCAGAACTTCAGGAGAGGACGGGTTCGCGACTGGGCGATAGAAGCAGTCCTGTGACAGTCGTTGGGAGTCGGTCGGGCCGATTTCGCGAAGGATCCAACTATTACTCCAGTATAGAGAAAGAACTCAAAGCTCGAATCCGGTTATTGAAGGAAGTCAGCGGCTTTGACGATCTGGACGGAGATCCGAATCGCATCAACATTCGGGATCTTGAACGCCGGGTATTGCAGAAGATCGAATCCGAATCGAGCTAGCCGCTACAGACCGCGTGCGAGAATGTCAGGAAATTCATTTATCATTTTTTCGGCGAGCTCCGGATCGCCGTGAAACCACTTTGGGATCCAGTTGATCGAGCCCATGATCGCATTGCCAGTCAGTCGCACATTACACGGAGCGACACTGCCGTCTTTGATACCGGCCTCCAGAGCTGCTTCGAAATTCAAACTGTGTTTTCGCGACAATTCCAGAACCTCAGCACGATGCTCGGGTTTGAGTGATGGTATCTCGCTCATGATGGCGATAGGGCCGCGTTCACCCACCATCATTTCGATGTGGTAGCGGAAGTACCGCAATATTACGTCGAGCCCGTTTTCACCGTCAGCGCGGGCCTGGTCCAGCGCCTCTCGGCCAAGGTCGGCAGCTCGTACATAGCAGAGATATACGAGTTCCTCTTTATTGCGCACGTAGTAGTAGAGCGCGGCATCCGTGAGTCCCAGAACATCTGCGACATCGCGTAGCGAGGTGCCACTGTATCCTTTCTGGTTGAAACACTCCGCAGCAGCCCGGAGCATGCGCGCTTTTTGCAGCTGAAATCGGGTTTCTTCGGCGTCTTGGGCCATGCGATGTGGCTCTCCAGCGGTCTGTTCCGGGGCAGATACTTGAGTTCTGCGCCAATCTGCATTATTTTAATCTGGATTAAAATAATTGCAACCCACAAAGTTACTGATTTCTAAGGAATTTCGGCAATGAGTACTGCAGCCAGCGATCTGCCAGGCGTTTCTGACAAGACTCGCGAGGCGCCATTGCGCTTCGTGACCGCAGCATCTTTGTTTGATGGCCACGATGCGGCAATCAATATTATGCGACGCCTGATTCAAGCACGTGGAGCCGAGGTTATTCACCTCGGTCACAACCGCAGTGTTGACGACGTTGTGCGTGCCGCGATTCAGGAAGACGCTGACGGAATTGCTATCAGCTCATACCAGGGCGGACATAACGAATTTTTTCGCTACATGATCGATCGGCTGCGTGAATCGGGTGCCGCTCATATCAAGGTGTTCGGCGGCGGTGGTGGCACAATTACGCCGGAAGAAATTCAATCCCTGATGGAATATGGAGTCGAACGCATATATCACCCCCACGATGGTATGGAACTTGGTCTTGAGGCGATGATTGAGGACCTTATCAATCGCACTGCCGCGGGCCGGCGTTCATCGGGAGCTCCGGCGGTAGTCAACAGAGAACAAATAACGGAGGTCGCAGCAACAATCTCCGCGATCGAAGAAGGCATTTTTGGCGATGGCGAGATAGTCGCGAAACGAAAGGAATGGCAGGTACAGGCAGGCCAGGTCCCGGTGATCGGTATTACCGGCACCGGCGGTGCCGGCAAGAGCAGCGTCACGGATGAAATCCTGAATCGATTCCTTGCCTGCTTCCCTGACAAGCGAGTTGCGGTGCTGGCCGTTGACCCGACCCGCCGCCGTACCGGCGGGGCGTTGCTGGGTGATCGGATTCGAATGAATTCTCTGCGCTCGGAGCGCGTCTATATGCGTTCGATCGCGACGCGCCGGCAGCACCTCGCCACCAGCGAAATGCTGAGCGATCACATACTCTTTCTGAAGTCGCTGGGCTTCGACCTGGTCATCGTGGAAACGGCCGGCATCGGCCAGAGCGATAGCGAGATCGTCGACATGGTCGATTTCTCCGTCTATGTCATGACCAGCGAGTACGGCGCTGCGAGCCAGCTCGAGAAAATCGATATGCTCGATTTCGCAGACCTTATTGTTTTGAACAAATACGACAAGCGTGGCGCCGAAGATGCCTTGCGGGATATACGCAAGCAATGGAAGCGTAATCACGTTGCATTCGATGTCGCGGACGACGACATACCGGTATTCCCGACGATCGCAAGCCAGTTCAACGATCCGGGCGTTAGCTGGATGTTCAAGGAACTCTGTCGTCGCGTCGTCGACAAGGCAGGGTTGGACGGCAAAAGCTGGACGCCGGAAATAGACACGGACAACAGGGAACCGCGATCAACAGCAGCCATTCCGGGAGCACGAATTCGATACCTGGCGGAAATCGCCGAGCAGGGGCGGGCCGCGAATAAAGAGGTGGATTCTCAGGCGACAATTGCCAGTCGTGCGCAGCACGTCTATGAGTCATTGAAACTGCTCGAAGACTCGAGACTGCCGGGTGAACTTGAGTTGTATAGAGCGGATCAACTGACAGAGGGCGAGGATCGAAGCCTCACGGTATTGCGGCAGCGTTACCAGGAGGCTGTTTCGGACCTATCGTCGGAATCGATTCGCCTGTTACTGGAATGGCCAGCTCGCAAGGCCGGCGTTAAGTCGGAGCAATACAGCTACACGGTTCGCGGTCGCGAAATAACCGGCAATAACTACCTTGAGAGCCTGAGCCACCAGCTCATTCCGAAAATTGCGGCGCCCGCATTCACGGACTGGGGCGAGTTACTGACTTTCCTGTCTAAGGAAAACCTGCCGGGTGCGTATCCGTACACCGGCGGCGTTTATCCTTACCGCCGGCTGGGTGAAGACCCCACACGCATGTTCGCGGGCGAAGGTACTCCCGAGCGTACGAATCGACGCTTCCATTACCTGTCCCAAGGTCAGCCAGCAGCGCGTCTCTCGACAGCGTTCGATTCGGTCACGTTGTACGGAGAAGATCCGCACGAGCGGCCGGATATCTATGGCAAGGTCGGTAACTCAGGCGTATCAATCGCGACGGTTGATGATATGAAGAAACTGTATTCGGGTTTCGATCTGTGCGCGCCGACGACCTCGGTGTCGATGACAATTAACGGTCCTGCCCCGATGATTCTGGCGTTCTTCATGAACACCGCTATCGACCAGCAAATTGAGAGTTTCCTGCGAGAAAAAGGTGAGTGGGAGAGCGCCTGCAAGAAGATTGACGCATGGTTTGAAGGCCGCGAGCGACCGCTCTACGAAGGTGAACTTCCAGAAGGTAACGACGGGCTCGGTCTCGGATTGCTGGGAATTTCCGGTGATCAGCTTGTCGATGCAGAAACCTATGCGCGAATTCGTGAAGATACTCTCGCCAAGGTGCGCGGGACTGTACAAGCCGACATCCTGAAAGAAGATCAGGCGCAGAACACCTGCATCTTCTCGACCGAATTTGCGATGAAAATGATGGGCGATGTGCAGCAGTTCTTCATTGAGAATAGTGTTCGCAATTATTATTCTATTTCGATCAGCGGGTATCACATTGCCGAGGCTGGCGCGAACCCGATCAGTCAGCTGGCATTTACCCTGTCCAACGGTTTCACAATTGTCGAGTATTACCTGGCTCGCGGTATGGCGATCGACGACTTCGCGCCAAATCTGAGCTTTTTCTTCTCGAACGGGATGGATCCGGAGTACACAGTTATCGGTCGCGTGGCGCGCCGAATCTGGGCCCGGGCGATGCGAGAGCGTTATGGTGCCAGCCCGCGCTCACAAATGCTCAAGTACCACGTGCAGACGTCGGGACGCAGCCTGCATGCCCAGGAAATCAGTTTTAATGATATTCGAACTACGCTGCAGGCACTGTATGCGTTATTTGACAACTGCAACAGTCTGCACACGAACGCGTTCGACGAAGCGGTGACGACACCGACAGAGCAATCAGTACGGCGCGCCGTCGCGATACAGCTCATTATCTCTCGTGAACTGGGTTTGAACTTTTGCGAAAACCCGTGGCAGGGTTCGTTCGTCATCAACGAGCTGACCGACCTGGTCGAAGAGGCGGTCTATCAGGAGTTCGAACGAATTTCCGAACGCGGCGGTGTGCTGGGCGCGATGGATACGATGTATCAACGCGGCAAGATTCAAGAAGAGAGTCTTTATTACGAAGGCAGGAAACATGACGCTTCGTTACCGTTGATTGGCGTAAATACCTTTCTGCCCAAAGAAGGGCAGGAGGACGAAGTTCATGAGTTGGAGCTGATCCGGTCCACGGAAGTCGAGAAACAGGATCAGATAAGACATCTGCGCGCGTTCCAGGCGACGCATGCTGATGCCAGCCCAGCAGCATTGGCGCTTTTGCAAGCTAAAGCGCGTGAACGCGGTAACGTTTTCGCCGAGCTCATGGAAACGGTCAAATCCAATTCATTAAGCCAGGTATCAGCCGCCTTGTACGATGTTGGCGGCGAGTATCGGCGCAATATGTAGCAACGCCAACAAGGAGCAAACCATGGCGGATACGGTTATCTATGAGCAGCAGGACGCGGTTGCGATCATCTCAATGAATCGTCCGGACGCATTGAACGGATTTACGACCGAACTTCGCGAAGCTCTGTTGCATGCGTTCGAAAAAGCACAGCGTGACGAGACTGTTCGGGTAGTCGTATTTACAGGTGAGGGCCGCGCGTTCAGCGCCGGCGCCGATCTCAAATCAGGATTTGAGGGGCAGCGGACAACACAAGAGCAGCTGTTGTTCGAATATGCGCCGGTACTGATAGCAATTTCACAAATTCCGAAACCGGTGATCGCGGCGGTGCCCGGTTTCGCGGCCGGTATTGGCATGTCGTTTGCCTTGCACAGCGATCTCCTGGTCATGGCAGCAGGTTCTTTCTTGCTGTCGCCATTTACGACGATTTCACTGCTCCCCGATGGTGGCGCCAACTGGATGCTGGTCAGGCAAATCGGTTATCACCTGGCCTATCAATTGAGTATCGAATGCGAACGCATCGCCGCCGAGCGTTGCCGTGAGCTCGGCATCGCAAATAGAGTCGTTCCCGCAGACTCATTGCGCGAGGAGACGATCGCGTGGGCGAAGGAGTTGAGCGCACGTGCGCCACTTTCTATGGCCGCAACCAAGAAAGTCATGCGGCATGCGATGGATAACGACTGGTACAGCTGCTACACGATGGAAGCCGCAGAACAGAAGAAGCTCCAGGCATCCGATGATGCAAAGGAAGGTATTGCGGCATTCTTCGAGAAGCGCGACCCGACCTTCAGCGGAAAATAGAGTCAACGATTTAAATCAGAGCCGAGATAACGATGGACCGAAATATTTTTGAAGAAGAACATGAAATGTTCCGCGACGCAGCGCGGAGCTTCTACAAAAACGAAGTATTGCCAAAAGGCGAGCGCTGGCGCGAGCAGGGAATTGTGGATCGCGAGGCCTATTTGCAGGCGGGCGAGCAGGGCATGCTTTTGATGTGGGCGGACGAGAAGTACGGCGGCGCTGGTGTACACGATTTTCGTTACGAGCAAATACTCATCGAGGAGATTGCCAAATACGGTGAGCCCGGATTTTTCATGACACTGCACAGCCGCCTGGTTGGCCCGTACATCGGCGAGCTTGGTACAGACGAACAAAAACAACGCTGGTTACCCAAGTGTATTTCGGGCGAACATATTCTTGCTGTCGCCATTACGGAGGCGGGCGCTGGTAGTGACGTTTCGGGTGTTCGTACGAAGGCTGAAGACAAGGGCGATCACTACCTGTTGAACGGTTCCAAGACATTTATCTCCAACGGGATTCTTGCGGATCTCGTAATTGTAGTCGCACGCACTGACACGAGCCGACACGGCCTTAGCCTGTTTGTGGTTGAGCGTGGAATGGAAGGCTTTGAGCGCGGCGATAACCTCAAGAAAATGGGTTTGAAAAGCCAGGATACCGCTGAACTGTTCTTTAACAACGTCAAAGTGCCAAAAGAAAACTTACTCGGCGAATGGAACCGCGGTTTCTACCAACTGATGCACTTCCTGGCAGAGGAGCGACTGATAGGAGCGTGCCAGTACCATGCAAATGCGGAGGCGGCATTCGACGTGACGATGGAGTACACCCAGGAACGCAAAGCATTCGGACAGACGATTGCAGATTTTCAGAATACTCGATTCAAGCTTGCCGACATGCGTACCGAAATGGACGTTGCGCAAGCTTTTATTGACCGATGTGTTATGGACCATAACGATGGAAAACTAAGCGCGGAAGATGCAGCAAAAGCCAAATTGTTTTGCAGCGAACTGGAAGCGCGTGTAACTGACGAGTGCGTGCAGCTGCACGGTGGCAATGGTTATATGGACGAGTATCCGATCAGCCGCATGTTTACCAACGCACGCGTCTCCCGAATTTACGCTGGCAGCTCGGAAATCATGCGCGAAATCATCGCACGATCTTTGGGTCTGGATCCCCGCAAGAAACCCAGGGCGAACTAAATGCGCGCTGCGTTCATCGGCCTGGGTGTCATGGGTTATCCCATGGCGGGATACCTTGCGAGAAACGGCCACGAGGTGACGGTCTACAATCGAACCCAGGAAAAAGCAGACGCCTGGTGTCAGGAGTTCGGTGGTCAAACCGCTGCGACGCCTGCGGCAGCAGCGGAGAATGCCGAAATCATTTTCTGCTGCGTCGGCAACGACGATGACGTGCGCGAGGTGGTGCTCGCCGATGCCGGGGTTTTGGCATCTATTCCAGCCGGGGCATTGCTTGTTGATCACACAACTGCATCTGCGACTGTTGCTCGTGATGTCGCTGCCGAGGCGGCCGGAAAGTCGGTCGGTTTTCTTGATGCGCCGGTATCGGGTGGCCAGGCAGGTGCCGAGAACGGCCAGTTGACGGTAATGGTCGGTGGCAAACAGGAAGACTTCGAACGTGGTGCGCCGGTCATTGATTGCTACGCGAAGGCAATAACGCATATTGGTCCTGTTGGTACAGGACAGTTGGCGAAGGTGGTCAATCAGATTTGCATCGCTGGTGTTGTGCAGGGCCTGGCCGAAGGATTGTATTTTGCGAAAAAGGCGGGCCTTAACCCGGCAGTTGTGATCGAGTCGATCTCAAAAGGTGCCGCGCAGTCATGGCAGATGGAGAATCGCTGGCAAACCATGGTCAATGACGAATTCGAGTTCGGATTCGCGGTCGACTGGATGCGCAAGGACCTCGCGATAGCGCTTGAAGCAGCAGCAGAAAACGGGGCAAACCTTGAGTTGACCCGGCTGGTCGACAAGTTCTATGCCGAGGTTCAGGGGCTGGGTGGTCAGCGCTGGGACACGTCGAGCCTGATCGCTCGCCTGAAGTAATATTCGCGCGCAGGGCGCGCTCCTACAGTGTATTATTTCTTCCCTCACAGGGGTGGCGATTCAGCCTGAGACTCATATTGAGAACCCTTATGACCTGATCCGGATAATGCCGGCGTAGGAAGGGGTTCATGACTACAAATTCCAAATCGTGGCTGCTAGCCAGCATAATTTTCATTTCCCGATCTGTTGTGGCGGAAGTCGTGATCGACGAAATTATCGTGACGGCGGATTTTCGCGAGCGTGCGCTTAAGGACGTGCCGTTCAGTGTCAGCGTCATGGATGCGGAGTTCATAGACGAAACTGCTGTGCAGCACTTTGAGGAACTCGTCAATATTGTGCCCAACATGAACTGGTCAGGTGATGGCCATCGCGCGCGATATTTCCAGATACGCGGTGTTGGTGAGTTGGAGCAGTATCAGGGCGCACCGAATCCGTCGATTGGTTTTCTCATCGATGATATCGACTTCAGTGGCATCGGTACAATTGCCACATTGTTCGATATCGAGTCGGTCGAGGTATTGCGAGGGCCGCAGGGTAGTCGCTACGGTGCGAATGCACTGGGCGGACTGATCTACCTGCGTTCTACCGCAGCTTCAGCTGATCGAAACGGCCGTCTTCTCCTGACCATTGGCGATGATGACAGCCGATCTATCGGAATCGCGACAGGCGGGGCGTTGGGTGACTCCGAGATCACGAGCTTTCGATTTAGTGCGCAACAACATGAGAGTAACGGGTTTCGCGACAATACTTTCTTAAATCGCAAGAATACCAACGGTCGGGACGAAACGACGTTGCGGGGACGCTTGCGTATAGCGCCATCCAAAGACTTTGAGGCCAATGTGTCGATCTTGTATGCAAACATTGACAACGGCTACGACGCGTTTTCACTCGATAATACTTATACGATGTTGTCGGACAAGCCCGGAAAGGATGCGCAGGAGAGCGTTGGTGCATCGTTGCGATTTGACTGGGGTATGCGGGACGACCTGAGTTTCACCTCTATTAGTTCGATTGCCGACTCCAAAATCGATTTTAGCTTTGATGCCGACTGGGGAAATAGTGATAGCTGGGTACCGTTTACTTACGACTTCGTGTCCGTTAGTGATCGTGCACGTCAGACCATCAGTCAGGAGATCCGACTTGGCTCGCAAAACTGGCTTATTGGTCTCTACGCTCTGCATCTTGATGACGAGGTTCTGACCGTTAATCTCGGCGAATACTATGATCCAATCAACGCTTGGTCAGATAGTGTAAGCGACAGCTTTGGCAGCGACTATGAAGCGACTAACCTGGCTTTGTTCGGACAGTACGATTACGACCTAACGAGCAGCACGCGTTTGTCTTCGGGCTTGCGCGTCGAACGTCGCACGACTGACTATATTGATTCCGCCGGGTTGACTGCAGGACCGTCAGAAACCATGTGGGGTGGGGAATTGAGTCTGAGTCACGCACTTGGCGATTCTGCAAACATCTACACCAGCGTATCTAAAGGTTACAAGGCGGGCGGCTTCAATCTGGGTGTTGTTCCAGCCGGACAGCGTGACTTTGAAACGGAAAACATGGTGACTCTCGAAGCAGGAATAAAGTCCAGGTTGCAAGGCGGCCGGCTGCAGTTAAATGTCGCGATTTTTCACAATCGCCGCAACGACCAGCAGGCGCGTACATCGGTGCAGCTAATTCCTGGCGACCCGGCGTCATTCGTATTTTTCACGGATAACGTTGGTGAAGGAGATGCGCTCGGGTTTGAGGCCGACGTGCGTTGGTTTCCATCAGACGAATGGGAGCTCTACGGTACGCTGGGGTTGATCGATGCGACCTTCGAAAGCGGACGTAAAATGGCGCATGCGCCTCCATTCACCATTGCAGCGGGTGTCTCTTATCGTAATCCGAACGGCATTTACGCCAGGGTCGATGCGACCGCGAAAGATGCTTTCTATTTCGATGTAAGTCACGATCAGAAGTCTGCGGCGTTTGAATTATTCAGTGCCCGAGTAGGCTATGAAGGCGAAAATTGGCTGGTGTCACTTTGGGCAAAAAATCTGCTGGACAGGAAGTACGCTGTGCGCGGTTTCTATTTCGGTAATGAGCCACCGGATTTTCCGAATACCTTGTACACCCGGCTCGGTGATCCGCGACAGTTTGGTGTCACGATTGAAAAAAGGTTCTAAGGAGTGCTGACGCAAATCATTGAGCAAGCGTTGGCACAGTCCTTGCCCGAGGTCATTGCCGTAGTCACGGCCATTCTTTACCTGGCCTTCGCCATTCGAGAGAAGATCGTGTGCTGGATATTCGCCGCGATCAGTACAGCCATTTACGCATGGCTATTCGTCGAGGCCAAACTCTATATGGAGTCAGTACTCAACGTGTTCTACCTGATCATGGCCGGATACGGTTGGTACGTGTGGAATTCGGGTCGCGATGATGGCCACGAAAAGCCGGTGACGGCCTGGCCGCTGAAAACGCATGGCGTCGCAATTGTGGCGATCGTGGTATTGAGTCTCAGCAGCGGATATTTCCTGAGCAACTACAGCGACGCGGCGTTTCCATATATTGATTCGCTGACGACGTGGTCCGCGATTTGGGCGACATTTCTCATTGCCCGAAAGGTCCTCGAGAACTGGTGGTACTGGCTGCTGATCGATATCGCGTCGGTATTTATCTACTGGTCGCGGGATCTGCAGCTCACAGCTGTGTTGTTTGCCGTCTATGTCACTATGATACCGATTGGACTGATCAATTGGAGAAAATCGATGCGCGCCCAGCAACCCGGTGAGTTGCACTCACAGTGACCATAACTCCAGAAGACATACTCGCCGACATTCCTGGCTGGGAGGACGCGACCTGTACCGAGTTGACCGGCGGGCTGACGAACAAAACGTGGCGGGTGACAACGGGTGACCGGACGGGTGATATAAGCGGTGTATTGAAGATCGACGCAGAGCCGCGTCGTGCACCGTTTAATAGTCGTTGCGCTGAAGCGAATGTACAGAATGTCGCCGCAAAAGCGGGCCTCGCTCCAGGCATTATTCTGGCGGACGATGGTATTTACTTTACCGAGTATGTTGTGGGCGAGGTATGGAGCCGAAGCTGTCTCGACAAAGAAGGCAATCTGGAACTTATCGCCGCTGCGCTCAAGCGTCTGCATGCGTTGCCGCTGACCGGGCGATCGTTCGATGCTGGAGTTGCAGCCAAACGCTACATCGAGCAGGTTGCGGGTCTCAGTGACGAGGTGATAGATACATGCAATAAGGTCATTAGCAAAATGCGTCTGCCGCAAAATTTGTGCTGTTGTCACAATGATCTTGTTGCCGAGAATCTGATCACGACACCCGAGCTCATGTTTCTGGATTGGGAATACGCATGTGATAACGACCCGTTTTTCGATCTTGCGACAGTTGTCGAGCATCATGAGCTCAGTGACGATCAGGTAACAAGGTTGCTGGATGCATACATGGGTGGTGACGGGCGGCGGTGGCGCGAACATCTTGAAAAGCAGCGCATGCTCTATCTTGCGCTCTTGTGTCTATGGATGGGCGCGCGACCCGATAGCGATCTCGTTGAACTGCAAAAGGTTGCGACGCGACTCACTACCAGCTATTTCTGAGCTCTCGCAACTTCAGGAAAACAGCGCGGGCATTCGGGCTGTCTCCCATCCCTGGAAAGTCCGCCGCAAGTTTCGCAACGACAGAAGGATGTTGTAGTCGAAAGAAGGTGTTGAATTCTTTCTCCTGACCCAGGGTCGTCACCAGCGCGTGCCGGGGGTCCTGGTCCTTATAGTCATTCATCATCTTCGCGGCGACAGTGTTATCCGGCTCACGATCCAGCGTGAAGGCAAGATTGTTCAGCAGGTAGTCGTGGCCGGGATAAACCTGCGTATCATCTCCGAGTATCTCGAGCTGTTGCTCAAAGGTGTCGAACAGTTCATCGGGATGGCCGCCATTGTGGCAATTGCCGGCACCGGCATTAAACAGCGTGTCACCGCTGAACAGTCCGGGCTGATCGGTCCGGGATAGCAGGCATATGTGGCTCATCGTATGCCCTGGTGTATCGAGGCATTCGAGATCCACAGTTTTGCCAACTTTGATGACATCCCCAGCGCCAACACCTCGGTCCATATTCGGAATTCTGCCGCGGGCATTTTCATGCGCGATCACTTTGGCTCCCGTCGCTGCCACGACAGCCTTGTTGCCACCTGTGTGATCGCCGTGTTCGTGGGTATTGAGAACTTGCGTGATAGTCCAACCCCGGTCTGCTGCGACCGCGAGACACTTCTCATAGTCCAGCGGGTCGATAGCGAGTGCATCGCCTGATTCCGGACAAGCGATCAGGTAATTGAAATTGCGGTAGGCATTGCCTGTCCAGATTTGTTCAACAATCATTTGTTTCCTCCCGGGTCATCCGCTGCGTACACCTTTTCGCCGCCAACCCAGGTCTGCAGAACCTGAATATCATCGATCTGCGAGTCAGGAATTTCAAAGTAGTCGCGATCGATCACGATGAAATCTGCCCACTTGCCGACCTCAAGGCTGCCGAGGTCGTCTTCCTGACTTGCGGCATACGCAGCAGCCAATGTGAAAGAGTGCAGTGCTTCTGCCCGTGTGAGGGCCTGGTCGGCGTACCAACCGCCGTCCGGCTCACCGTCGCGGCCTTGCCGTGTGACAGCGGCATACAGGCCGTGGAAGGGATTTGACAGCTCGACAGGGAAGTCGGAGCCGTTTGCCAGAACGGCGCCAGAGTCGAGCAGACGTCGCCAGGCGTAGCCGCCCAGGATGCGGTCTGGACCGATACGGTCCTCGGCCATATTTTTGTCGCTGGTCGCATGGGTCGCCTGCATCGAGGCGATAATGCCGAGCTCGGCAAAGCGCGGAATATCGTCGAGCGAAATGATCTGCGCGTGCTCAACACGGTTTCTCAAAACGGATGGCCTGCCACCCTGGGCTCTGTCGAACGAATTGAGCGCCATGCGATTGCCGAGGTCACCGATCGCGTGAATGCCCACCTGAAATCCCATGTCATTGGCTTTTTTTACCTGCTCATCGAGTTCCCGCTGCGTCCAGAACGGCAGGCCGCGATTTTCGTCATCGTCACTGTATGGTTCGATCATCGCTGCGCCGCGACTGCCCAACGCGCCGTCGGCGTAGATTTTTACAGCGGCGATTTCAAGCCTATCATTGGCGTAATGCCGAATGGGCTTTGCGATCGCGTCCAGGACATCTCCGGCGCCGCCGATCATGGCGTAGATGCGCATGTCGAGCTGACCGTTGTCGGCCATTGAGAGATAGACTTCGGCGTCCATCAGGCCGATGCCCGCGTCATGTACTCCGGTAATACCCTCAGCCAGTAGCGTGCGGGTGGCGGCTTGAACAGCATCTCGCGTCTCATCTTTGTCCGTCTCCGGCACTTGTTTGCTCATGATGCCCATTGCCATGTCGATCAAAATACCGGTCGCATGGCCGTTCTCATCGCGAACTATCTTGCCGCCGATGGGGTCCGGCGTATCGTCATCAACCCCGGCTAGCTGCAATGCGGCACTATTCGCCCAGCCCGCGTGACCGTCAATGCGGCGCAACCACACCGGCCGGTCACTGACGACGGCATCAATGTGTGTCGCGGACGGAAATTCCTGCACTGGCCAGATCACCTGGTTCCAGCCGCGTCCAAGTATCCATCGAGCATCGGGTTTAGCCGCGGCATAGCTCTCGATTCGCGCAAGCGCGTCTTCGACGCTGCCGCTCCCCAATAAATCCAGGTTCGACTTCAGCAGGCCCAGACCGATAACGTGGGCGTGCGCGTCGGTCAGGCCAGGCAGTACGGTTCGGGAGTCGCCATCGAGCAGCACTGCATCCGGATGAGACTTAAGCAACTCCGAGTCACCGGTCGCGGTAATGCGCCCGGCATCATCGAATACCAGGACTGAGAACGTCCTGATGCCGTCATTTGTAGATGTGTAAGCCTTGATGTTGTGCAAGGCGGTTTCGGCGTGAGCCAGGGTGTTCGCCAGGGACGTGACGAGAATGAGGGTGATGGATACGTGTTTTATTGTTGTCATTGGATTACCTTATCACGCGACATTCTGACCTTAAGCGGGAAACTCAAATGAAACTGGCAAGTTTTAGGGCGGGTAACAAGGCATCGTACGGTGTGCAGAGAGGGGAGCTGCTGTGCGAACCTGGCGATGAGTTTCTAGGTCGTTATCCGGACCTGCGTGCGGCCATCGCCGCGGACGCGCTCCCCGAGCTGGAAGCAAGCGCAACCGGGGCGACTCACGCAGTAGATACGGTGCAGTTCCTGCCATTGATTCCGCAGCCCGACAAACTGCTTTGCGTCGGTGTGAACTATCGTCCACACATCGAGGAGATGGGTCGGGAAATACCGGATCATCCAGTCGTCTTCGTACGATTTCCTGGTAGCCAGGTGGGTCACAAGCAGCCCGTGATACGACCGAAAGTATCCGAGCAGTTCGATTTCGAAGGCGAACTGGCGATTGTGATCGGGAAAAATGCACGACATGTTTCAAGGTCTGATGCGCTGGATTACATCGCGGGTTACTGCTGCTTCATGGATGGCTCCGTGCGTGACTGGCAGAAGCACACGATGCAGTTCACGCCTGGAAAAAATTTCGATAAGAGCGGTTCGATGGGTCCCTGGCTAGTAACCCGTGACGAAGTAACGGAGCCATCGGCACTTACGTTGACGACACGCGTGAATGGTGTCGTCATGCAGCGAGGTCGGGTAGCCGACCTGGTTTTCGACATAGCATCGCTAGTTGAGTACTGCTCGGTATTCACAGAGCTGCTCCCGGGGGACGTGATTGCCACCGGTACTCCTGGTGGAGTTGGCGCAGCACGAAGCCCACAAGTGTGGCTCAAGGCTGGTGATTTGGTCGAAGTGGATATCCCGGGAGTCGGCCTGCTTGGCTGTCCGGTCGCCAATGAATAGCGAGGATTACCACGTTAGACGTTGATTTTGCAGGCAATGCCATCTCCGGATGTTGTGTCTCATTTATGCAACAAAAACAGGCTGAATGCTCGGAAAAAGTCTAGAATTGTTATAAAGGATTGACAAACAGCGGGTTTTCTGCGAATTTTCGTCTCAACAAGCGTAGCCTTTGAGCAACAAAAAAAGACTTCGCGAAAATATGCTAGACACCTTCAGGTACGACTTGGCGGGGGATTCAGGGGGCCAGGACCACGTGCTAACGTAGGTTTGGAGAAAGCGGTTTCGCAAGAAGCCGCTTTTTTTTGTCTGCGATTTAGTGCTCCAGCCAGGCGTCAATCGCGGCCGTGATTTCAGCGGGTGAGTCTTCCTGAATAAAGTGACTACCCGACACTGTCACCTCTGTCTGATTCGGAAACTGCCGGCAGAATTCACGTTGCGCACCCGTTAATATCGCTCCGGGCTCGGCATTGATAAACAGTTTGGGTACCTCGGACTCGCTTAGCCACTTTGCATAGGCGTCCACTGCGGCGCAAACGTCTTCAGGCTCACCCTCAAGCGGGATCTGGCGAGGCCAGGTGAGCGTAGGGCGCCGGTCCTCGCCGGCGCTCTCAAATGGTCGTCGATAAACCGCCATTTCCTCTTCGCCAAGGCCGCGTAGCACAGAACCGGGAAGGACTCGCTCAACAAAGACATTCTTCACAAGCACCATGGACTCACCCCCCGCTGAGCGGAATCCGTGAAACAGCGGTTGAATGGATTCCGGCCACTCGTCCCACGTCATGGATCGAACTATAGCCTCCATGTAGGCAATGCCTTTGACCTTCTCCGGGTTTCGCATTGCCCACTCGAAGCCCAGTGCAGAGCCCCAGTCGTGAACGACCAGTGTGACCATGTCTTCGATGCCCAATTGCTGCCACGCCGCATACAGGTAGTCGCGGTGCTCTGCGTAGCGATAGCTGTCGGGGCCCGGATTGTCGAGTTTCTCGGAATCACCCATGCCGATCAGATCAACAGCGATGCAGCGGCCGCGACCGGCCAACTGCGGCATAATATTGCGCCACAGATACGACGAAGTAGGATTTCCGTGCTGGAAGACGATGGGGTCACCTTCACCCATCTCGACATAGGCCATTTGCTTGCCGTTGATGGTGATGAATTTTTTGTCGAGTTCTTGCGTTGAGATCATCATGCTCTCCCTGCTACATTGAGCCACCATAACAATTTAGGCGGCATTCATGAACAACGGTCGAGTACATTCGCGTCCCGCGCCACACGGAAATCAAATCATGACACGATTAATTATTGTTCTGTTTCTGGCCGTTTTTGCGGTTCCCGTTATTGCGGGGAATTTAAGCCCCGAAGAGCAGCGAATGGCCGACTGGGTTGACGCGCACGCAGAGGATGCCATTGCCTTGCTCAGGGAAACGGTCGACATACCGAGCGGTACATCAAGTCTGGCAGGAGTCCGGGAAGTCGGCAGCGTAATGCGCCGCGAGCTCGACGAGATCGGCCTCCATACTGAATGGGTTGAGATGCCTGCCGACATGCAACGTGCTGGTCACTTGTTCGGTCGCAAGGAAGGCACCGGAAAGAAGTTTCTCCTTATCGGACACCTGGACACGGTTTTTGAAAAAGCAGACGGTAGTCGTCCTTTCGAACGTGACGGCGATATAGCTCACGGCCACGGAATTTCCGACATGAAGAGTGGCAACATCGTCATCACCTATGCACTGCGCGCGCTCAAAGAGATTGGCGCATTGGACGAAATTCCTGTGGTCGTTGCTTACACGGGCGATGAAGAAAAGAGCGGCAGGCCTCTGGCCATTTCACGAAAAGAGTTGATCGAGGCGGGGGAGTGGGCTGACATATCATTAGGATTCGAAGAGGCCGTATACGCTGATGGAAGTGACTGGGCGACAATTGCGAGGCGCAGCTCAAGCCGCTGGATACTGAGAGTTACAGGAAAGCAGTCGCACTCATCGAACATCTTTAATGAAAGTACCGGTGCCGGCGCGATTTTCGAAGCTGCGCGCATTCTCAATGCATTCTATGAAAAAGTACGCGGTCAGGAGTACCTGACATTCAACGCCGGAAATATTTTGGGTGGCACCGAGGTGGATTACGAGTCAGCTCGGAGTGGTGGCTTGGCATTTGGCAAGACCAACGTCGTGCCGAGAAATGTCGAAGTGCATGGCGGCATGCGTACCATTTCGCTGGAGCAGCTGGAATGGGCGCGTGAAGCGATGCGCGCGATCGTGGCAGAGAATCTTCCACACACATCTGCGACGATTTCATTTGCGGACAGCTATCCGCCAATGGCGCCTACTGTGGGTAATCTCGAGTTGAGTCGGGAGCTGTCTGCGATTAATGAGGCTCTGGGACGTGGGCCCATGCAACAGCTCGATCCGCTGCGCCGAGGTGCCGCAGATATCTCGTTTGTTGCCCCTTACACCGATGCTCTTGCAGGATTGGGGGCTGTCGGCGGAAAAGGCCACACGCCAGACGAGTATCTTGACCTGTCGACATTGCCGCTCGCCATCAAACGTGCTGCAATTCTGATATACCGATTGAGCCAGGAAGACACCACGAATTAGTATGGCGCCCGAGCACTACCAAGACGATGAACGCGACGACGGGCATTCTCACGCGCATAAGGCCAATGAAAAAAACCTGAGGCGGGTGCTGGTCGCGCTCGTATTGACGGGCGCCTTCATGATTGTCGAGGTCGTGGGCGGCATCATCTCGGGATCGCTCGCACTGCTGGCCGACGCCGGCCACATGCTGACCGATACTATGGCCCTGGCACTTGCCGCCATGGCGTTTCACGTTTGCAAACGACCGCCGGATGGCAAACTCACGTTTGGGTATCAGCGATTTCAGATTCTTGCCGCTTTTGTTAACGGTCTGAGTTTGCTGGCTGTTGTCGGCTGGATAATTTATGAAGCCATCAATCGATTCATAGATCCGAACGAAATACTGGGTGAGACAATGTTGCTGGTCGCCGCCGCCGGTTTCGTGGTTAACCTGATCTCATTCGCTGTTCTGCACTCCGGTGACCAGGACAATCTGAATATTCGTGGCGCAGCGTTGCACGTCGCGGGGGACCTGTTGGGGTCTGTTGCCGCCATCGTCGCCGCGCTGGTGATTATCTATACCGGTTGGACACTGATCGATCCAATACTGTCGGTTGCTGTCGCTGCGCTGATTCTGAAAAGCGCATGGTCACTGGTACGGCGTAGCGGGCATATACTTCTGGAAGGAGCGCCGGAGTGGCTGGACGTGCAAATGATGCAGGACCGGATCGTTGCCGGCGTGCCCGGTGTCGGTGAGATTCATCATGTTCACATTTGGGGTCTGACGCCGCAGGAGCTGATGCTGACGATGCACATGTGTATTGCCGATGACGTTGCGAGTCAGTCTGACGTGATTCGCAGTACCAAGAAGTTTCTCAAAGACGAGTATGGGATCGGACACTCAACGATAGAAGTGGACGTCGACGGCTGTTCTGACCACTAACTGTCTGTCGGCTCGACAAAACCTATATAGGGCAGCGTGCGGTTTTGCTCCGCGTAGTCGAGTCCATAGCCGACAACCCATTCATCACCAATATCAAAACCCAGGTAGTCGATGGTGACATCAACCTCGGCACTTTCAGCTTTGCGCACCAGCGCGGCGGTTTTCACGGAGGCCGGCCTATGCGATTTCATTAAGCGGATCAGATACTTAAGCGTATGGCCCGTATCAACGATATCCTCAACGATCAGCACGTGCTTGCCTTCGATGTTGCCGCGGACATCCATTACCAGGCGCACTGCACCGCTCGCGACGCTGCCGTTGTCGTAACTCGATACCGCGATAAATTCGATCGTGCGTGGAATGCTAAGTCGTCGCGACAGATCCGCCAGAAAAATAAACGAGCCTTTTAAAACGCCAACCATAACGAGTTCTTCGCCACCGTAGTCCGCGGATATTTGTTCGGCCAGCGCCAAAACACGGGCCTGAATTTCTTCTTCACTGATGAGGACTTCGGGGTTTTCTGCGTTCACGTCTCAATCATAGCAGGATTGCGGTATGGTACGACGGCAATGAAAAAGACAATCGCAATCGCCGGCAACATGGGCTCCGGAAAATCAACTCTCGTTGAATTCCTGCATCGAACTTACGATGTCTCGCCGTTCTACGAACCTAACGACGAGAATCCGTATCTCGCGGATTTCTACAAGGACATGAAGCGCTGGGCGTTTCAGTCGCAATTGTATTTTCTGAGCAACAAGTTTCGCTTGCACCAGGAATTGGATCGTCAGTCCGGAGTCGTTGCACTGGACAGGACGATTTTCGAAGACGCGGAGATATTCGCGACAGCACTGCATCAGATGCGCAAGATTTCCAAGCGCGACTGGGACACGTATCAGGGTTTCTATCACGCGATTCTGGACGCTATTCGTCCGCCTGACCTGATGATTTATTTGCGTTGTTCGATGCGTACATTGCGGCAGCGGATCAAATTGCGTGGCCGCAAGATGGAGCAGGATATTCCGCTGTCATACCTGAAGCGGCTCGACCGCAACTACGAGACCTGGATTGCGTCCTACACGATGGGCGAGGTGCTGATTCTGGAGACCGATGAGCTCGATTACATCCACGATCTGGTGCACAGGCTGGACGTGATGGAGCGCATTGAGGCGGTATTACCGGGCGAAATTGGCCGCCCAAACTGTTAACCCGGTCAAGGTCCGTACAATTCCCTATTGCGTATAGTAATGCGAATGATTATCATTTGTACTCTACAGGGATCTCGTTCGGAAAAACCTAATGAAACTAAACGGTTACACGCTTGCAACGCTAAAACGTGGCCAAAAAGGTGTCATCAAGTCGGTTGATACCCGCGATCCACAAGTCCAGCGTCTCATGCAGCTGGGCCTGGTTGAGGGCACAGAAATCGAGCATGCAAGCTCCGCGATCGGTGGTGATCCGATCGAATTCCGTCTGTTTGGTTGTGGTATCTCGCTGCGGCAGGAGCACGCCAGGTATTTCCAGGTAGCGCCTGTAGCGGCTGGTGACTAAGCCCTCTGAAATAAGAATATCTGCCAATGAGATAGCAGTAAGACGGGGTACGGAGTCCCGTGTTGCGGTTGTCGGCAACCCCAATTCCGGCAAGAGCACTTTATTCAATCGGCTGACCGGTCTTAAGCAGCGTATTGGCAATTATCCCGGCGTGACTGTCGAGCGTCATGTCGGCACCTTGTCCTTCGAGGACAAGAAGACCGAGCTTATCGATCTGCCCGGCACACACTCATTAAGCGCACACTCACTCGAAGAGCAAATTGCTGTCGATGTGATTCTGGGCCGCATGTCCGACACAGACTCACCCGACGGAATTCTCGCGGTTCTGGACGCTACCAATTTGTATCAGGGGCTGTACCTGATGCAGCAACTGGTCGAATTGCATGTGCCAATGGTCGTGGCACTGACGATGACCGATGCAGCGGCACAGTCAGGAATTGATATCGACCTCGATGCGCTCAGCGCTTCGCTGGGCGGCGTGCAAATATGCGGCGTGGTGGCAACGACGGGCGCGGGCCTCGACAAACTTCGTGCTGCGATATCGAAACTGGCCGAGGCGACCCCGCCAGGCAGTGTCGGCGTTTGGCCGGAACTGACGGCATCCGCGGGGCAGCTTTGTTCCCTGTCGGGTGACGAATTGTCCTTAACAGAATCCAAACGGCTTCTGATAGATGGAGTCACCGACCGCAATCAATCATTTGCTTCCGGATTGAACACTGACGTCGTCGCTCAACTGGATGTACTGCGCAGCGAAATTTTCGGAGACGAGCCACCGGTCGCCGTCGAAGCTCGCGTGCGTTATGACTGGGTACGCGAGACCCTGGCAACAGTGCAACAGGATGTGCCGAAGTTTCGCTCCTGGCGAACACGTGTCACCGCATTTGTGAATCAGCCGGTGGCGGGAACAGTTGGCTTGTTCATTGTAATGGCGGTCGTGTTCCAAGCGGTCTTCGCCTGGGCTACGCCGATCATGGACTTCATCGATGGTGCTGCCGCGTCCCTGGGGGCGCGAGTGGGTGCGGCGCTTGGTGACGGCGCTTTATCAAGCCTGGTTGCCGACGGCATTATTGCCGGAGTTGGCAGCGTCATTATTTTCCTGCCGCAAATCCTGATTCTGTTCCTGTTCATCATCCTGCTCGAGGACTCGGGTTACCTCGCGCGGGCGGCGTATCTCATGGACAGGACCATGCGTTCGGTCGGTTTGTCGGGGCAGTCGATCATTCCGATGATCTCGAGTTTCGCCTGTGCTGTTCCGGGGATCATGGCAACTCGCGTAATTCCTAGTCGTCGCGACAGAATCGCAACCATCATGGCGGCACCCTTCATGACCTGTTCTGCTCGCCTGCCTGTTTACGCATTGCTGATTTCCGCATTCGTGCCGGCAGACAGCGTCGGATTCATGAATCTTCAGGGTCTGGTTTTGTTTGGTCTCTACATGTTCGGCATCGTCATGGGAATCCTGACAGCACTGCTGATGCGCAAAACGGCGTTACGTGGACCGAAGCCACCATTTGCATTGATGCTGCCGGAATTTCGCCGACCAAATTTACAGACTGTGCTCATACAGCTACTGGGGCGAGTGAAGGTTTTTCTGTATCGCGCCGGTACGGTTATATTCACGGTTGCCGTTGTCGTCTGGGCGCTCGCTTATTATCCGCGCTCGGAAATCATCGGCCCTGAAGTCGATAAGCAACGACAGACGGCGGCATACGCAATGTCCGGTACAGCGCTTGCTGCGGAATATGAGCGTATTGAAAACGTCGCTGCGGCGGCGCAGCTCGAGCAGAGCTGGCTGGGTCGCGCCGGTAAGACTGTTGAACCTTTGTTCAAGCCGCTTGGCTGGGACTGGCGCGTGTCGGCCGCTGTCATCGCCGGGTTCCCGGCACGAGAGGTCGTAATCGCCGTGTTGGGCACTGTATACGCCGTCGGCGATGAAGCAGACGAAGGAAGGCTGACCGGACGACTCAAGGCTTCGACCTGGGCAGACGGAAGTCCGGTATTTACGCTGCCGATGGTCATCGGGCTACTGATATTTTATGCGTGCTGCCTGCAGTGTGCCGCAACGCTCGCCGTCATACGTCGCGAAACCAACACCTGGCGCTGGCCGGTATTTGCCTGGGTTTACATGACGGCGATTGGTTATTTTGGTGCGCTGCTTGCGTTCCAGCTGGGAAGCGCCTTGTAAGCGCCACGGCGTTACTCGATTCGTACTCGAAAGATAACATTAAAGTTGGTTGCGCCACTTCCCGAGTCGCCATTCATGATGCCGGTCGGTGCGACAAGGTAGCCCGTTACCAGTGGATCGAAACCCTGCGCGTCCGGGACGGGCGTGTAATTGAACGGTGCGCCACCGCCAGGCTGGCTGCTAAAGCTCACGTCAGCAGCGTAGTTGTAAGACAGGCCACTCGCCGGCGAGCCATCAACGAACGATATAGGGTCGCCGGAGACTGTCGATACATAGAGTGCAACGTTGGCAGGCAAGGGATCCGAGACTTCCAGCGAATCCGAATCGACGGGCCCAATGCCCTGGTTACTGACATTGATAGTGTATTGAATAAACGCGCCGGGTATTGCTTTCGGACTCGTCGTTCCATTAACCGGGTCGCTTAATACAGATGATACTTTCGTGACCTGAATTATCGGATCGGGATTCTGCGCGAAGCAAACATCATCAACGTGCCAGAAATCCCAGGTCACGCCTGAGCCATTGGTCATACGAAACCGGAGTTGGAAATTCGGGTGCTGGCCATCGCTTGGGATCGTGTAGGAGCGAGTGAACTGCTGTCCTTGTCCGCCATTGCCGGAGAACGTTTCCAGCGCGATCCACGCGTTCACATCGTTCCGGTACTCGATGACAAGGTTTTCACCACCGTCGGGATCTTCGCTGAACGAATCGGCGCCACGCCGTACCCAAAGTGTAATGTCCGAGAATGTGACGTCCGTGGTATCGACCACCGCGGAAACAACTTCAACAACGCCGCCATTGAGAAACAGGGAATTGCTGGGTGACAGTGATGTGGCCGCGCTGATGCCAGCAAGGCCGCTGGTTTGATTGACTGTCCAGTTGCTGCCGAGGCCGTTTTCGAAATAATCACAGACACCGACGTCCAATGGGCCGGCGACTGCTATTTCGGTCACGACAAAATCATCAAAATGCCAGTAGTCCCAATCGAAGCCACTGCCCTGCGTTTGACGCACGCGTATCGCGAGGGCTGCGTGCAGCGCGTTAGCCGGCAAGACGAAAGATGCGTTGTAGATTTGTCCGTTCGTGCCGGAGCCGAGATACGTAACGATCTGATTCCAGGCGCCACCGGCGTTTCGATACTCGACGACGAAATCTTCGTTGGTATCCGGATCTTCACTATTATTGAGTGCATCACTGCCGCGCCGCACCCAGATCTCGAGTCTGGCGGCGGGTACTGACGCATTGAAAGCAGGGCTGGTCACCGTCACAGCGGTATTGCGCGTGTATCCTGCCCGTGGATTTGAACCCGAGGTTTGCCCGCCATTAAGAATGCCCGACGCCGAGCCGTTGCTCGTGCTCCAGGGCGCCAGGTTATTGCGGTTAAAATCGTCACTAAACAGGATATCGCCGGGCGCCGCGCAGCCAACACTCGGCAGCGCCACGATCAGCAATGCTGAAAACGCTATAAATAGCTGTTTTTTAACGCTTAAAACGATCACCCGCGACTTCCCAACCCATATCGGACCCAATTTGACTTAATTCTATGGGTGAAACGGGCTGAGTTCGTACACACCGCGTCACAGAATTACAATTTCGCATCCGGGCTAACTGTGTGAAGCCCGACTACAAGGCACACAGCTTCGTGGCAGCGGCTGCAAGCGTCGCGTCATCCTTTGCAAAGCAAAATCTGAGGCGTGCACCGGTGAACGGCTCGTCGCAAAAAACACTGAGTGGTATCGATGCGACGCCCGCGTCCCGGGTCCAGCGCTTCGCAAGTTCGAGGTCGATGTCGCTACTGATCTCGGAGTAGTCGAGAATCTGGAAAAATGTACTGTGCGCAGGTTGTAGTTTAAATCGTGATGCGTCCAGCATGCCGCAAAAATAATCACGTTTTTCCTGATAGAACGCCGGCAATTGTTCATAGAACCCTGGATCACTCAGGAGAAAGTCCGCGATGCCATGCTGCATCGGTGTATTGACAGAAAATGTCGAAAACTGGTGGACCTTGCGAAACTCTTCTGACAGATATTTTGGGGCGATGCAGTGTCCGATTTTCCATCCTGTGGCGTGAAATGTTTTGCCAAAGGATGAAACAACCATCGTCCGTTCCCATAACTCATCATTACTGAGGAGGCTCCGGTGTGGCACATCATCAAATACTATGTGTTCGTAGACTTCGTCGGACAATAAGTAGCAGTCTGTATTGCGGACAATATCCGCGAGTCGGTCGAGGTCAGCAGCCTCAAGAATCGCACCGGTCGGATTGTGCGGAAAATTCACGATGATGAGGCGAGTCTTCTTATTGACAGTGTCGACCAATCGTTGCCAGTCGACTGAAAAATCAAGATCGTCGCCATCAATCGACAGTGGTACATGCCGGGTGATTCCGCCCGCCAGCGTAATGGCAGGTTCGTATGAGTCATACGCCGGATCAAAAACAATAGCCTCGTCTCCTGCACGAACCACCGCCTGTATCGCACTGAAGAGACCCTCTGTTGCGCCGCAACAAACAGTTACCTCAGTATCAGCATCGACCGTTCGCCCCTGCAGGCGTTGCGTTTTTTCGGCGATCGCTGTACGCAGAAGCGGAACACCCGCCATCGGCGCATACTGATTGACACCGTTGCTCAAGTGGTGGCTAACCCGTTCCAGCAGCCCTTGCGGTGGGTCGAAGCTCGGGTAACCCTGTGACAAATTGATCGCACCCGAATCCGCCGCCATCTGACTCATGACCGTGAAGATGGTTGTCCCCACCTCGGGCAGTTTGCTGGTGATCGTCTGCCTGGAAATTTTTCCGTTCATCCGTACAAACCTATCGGCAATCGTCTTCCTGATCCAGCAGCACCTGGACATCCTCGGATGGCAGGTCTGCAGACGCATTGCCAGCGTCGAATACGACTTTCCAGCTGCCCTCAGCATCCTTACGCCAGATGGAGTTAAACGTTCCCCAATGCTCGGTCGTGTTGCCTTCCTCATCTCGAGCAGTCATTCGATACGGTCCACGCGACAAAGCCAGATTGCCATCCTTAAGTACCTCGATAATTTGCGGACGCCATTTGATGAGCGGACCGTCGTCGGCAAAGAAGACTGACCATGCTTCTGTTACATCAACCGGCCCCCGACTGACGGAGCTGCCAACGAATCGAGCGTCATCGTCGATAAAGGATGCAAACGAGGTGACGTCCTTTTTTTCGACCGACAGGCTGAATGCAATTTCTCTGCAGCGAACATCTTGGGCATCGTCAGCAACTGCAGCGGGTGAGACAAGCATCCAGGTGACAATTAGTAATGTGATTCTCATTGATAGATTCCCAGGTTCAAAACGGAACTTAGCAGGTACGTTATAGTAACCGACAAATGCGCCGCACATGTCGGTGCCGGGGGAATAAAAGAATGAAGGGGATTCGCTGGATCGTTCTGGCCATTATCGTATTCGCGAGTTTCGTCGCTTATGTATTGCGGACGAATCTCTCGATCGTCAGCGAAACCATGATGCATGACCTGGGAATGAACGAGTATCAACTCGGCATGGTATTTTCTTCCTTCGCCGCTGGTTATGCGATCTTCCAGTTTCCCGGCGGTATTTTTGGCGACAAATATGGGCCGCGCTTTACGATCTTCATCATCGCTATCGCGTGGAGTGTGCTGACTGTGCTGACAGCACTGATACCGGGCACCGATGTATTGTCGATTGCAGCAATTGTTGCGACGTTAATGGTCACTCGTTTTCTGGTAGGCGTCGTGCAAGCGCCAATTTTCCCGGTGGCAATCGGCGGCTCGATAGCAACCTGGTTTCCGGTTCGACAGTGGGGCCTGCCCAACGGCCTTACGAGTACAGGCCTGACCCTGGGCGCCGCAGCGACAGCCCCTGTTATCGTCTGGCTGATGGGGGCTTATGGATGGCGTTCGGCGTTGTTGATAACCGCACCGGCCGGAATTCTGGTTGCGATTCTCTATCGATGGTATGTAACCGACGATCCGGAAGATCATCCGCGAATGACGGCGGAAGAGCTTGCGGTTATCGCATCTGATCGGCCGCCGGAAGGCGATGTTCCGGATAGTGGCGCCTGGAAGCTGGCGTTGAAGAATCGCAATATCCTGCTGATCACGTGTAGCTACTTTTGTATGAACTATGTCTTTTACCTGTTCTTCAGCTGGTTTTTCTTCTATCTGGTCGACGTGAAAGGAGTATCAGAGATCGATGCAGGAATGCTCACCGCAGCACAATGGGTTTTGGGTGCAGTAGGCGCGACCGCTGGCGGCATACTCACCGATATTCTCGTGCGACGGCTGGGCCTTAGATACGGGCCACGGCGGCTGATCATGACGGCGCTGATGCTGTCGGCTATATTTCTCTATGCAGGAGCAACGTTTGCCGATCCGCTGCTTAGTGTCGTCTTGTTATGCATCGCATTCGGCTGCACCCAGCTCTCTGAGGCTTCGTTCTGGGTGGCGACGATGGCTGTATCCGGCCGGCATGCACCAACGGCAACCGGCATACTGAACACGGGTGGCAATCTTCCCGGGATACTGGGGGGAATGCTCGTGCCGCTAATAGCCGGTCTGTTTGGCTGGTCAGCGGCGATGGCGACTGGATCGATATTCGCAGTTATCGGTGCCTTGCTCTGGCTGTTCATTCGCGCAGACGAAGCAATGACCGAATGAAAGCCGTTGTCTATCGGGCGTTCGCTGAGCGCCCTGCAATTGAGCAGGTAACAGACCCGAGACCCCGTAGCGATGCTGTCGTGCTCAAAGTAATGGCGAGCGGCATCTGCCTGAGCGATTGGCACGGCTGGCAGGGCAATGACGCAGATATCGAGTTGCCGCATGTCCCCGGACATGAATTGGCCGGTGTCATCGAAGCGGTCGGAGACGAAGTACGTAACTGGCAGATCGGTGACCGTGTCACGGTACCGTTTGTTGGTGGCTGCGGCGCGTGTCCTGAATGCGATTCCGGTAACCAGCAGGTTTGTGATAACCAGTTCCAACCCGGCTTTACGCATTGGGGTTCGTTCGCCGAACATGTAGCGATTCACTACGCCGATGTGAATCTGGTTCGCCTGCCGCAAGAGATGGAATTCCAGACTGCAGCGAGCCTCGGATGCCGTTTTGCCACGTCATTCCGGGCAATAGTGGACCAGGGCCGCGTGTCGTCTGACGAATGGGTCACTATTCATGGCTGCGGTGGAGTGGGGTTGTCCGCGATCATGATAGCCAGCGCTTTGGGTGCGAAGGTTCTGGCTGTCGATATCTCCGATGAGAAATTGAATTTGGCCAGGCAGCTAGGTGCGCTCGCTTCGCTAAACACGAACTCGACAGACAATGTTGCGGATGCCATTCGCCACGTGACGGATGGCGGAGCGCACGTTTCGGTAGACGCCATAGGGAATGCTGATGTTTGTTTCAACTCGATCGATAGCCTGCGCAAGCGCGGTAGACACGTTCAGGTTGGTCTGATGGTGGGTTCCAGCAGCAAGCCCACAGTTCCAATGGACAAAGTGCTGGCAAACGAACTGGAAATCGTCGGAAGCCATGGGGTGCAGGCGCATCGCTATGCCGAGATATTCGAGATGATTGCCGCGGGAAAACTATCACCGGAGAAGTTGATCGGGCGCACTGTCAGTCTCGAGGAATCGATTGACGTTCTTACGTCAATGAGCGACTTCAATACCAATGGCGTCACGATAATTACAGAGTTTTAAGCGCCCTTATCGAGCAAAACTACAATCGGTCTTTTATCTGATAGTACAAAATGCCGAGCGCTACCATGGGTTTTTGAAACCGCTGTGCGCCCGGTACAGAAAATGGTTTCACGTTAGCGAACAGATCGAACTGCTCCATGGTCCCGGCGACAGCATCCGCCATGATTTGTCCCGCAAGATGAGTAACGTTCACGCCGTGGCCAGAATATCCCTGGCAATAAAACACGTTAGACGCGACTCGGCCAAGTTGTGGCACTCTTGTGATAGGCACTCCGATAGTGCCTCCCCAGGCGTAGTCGATGCCAACACTTTCAAGCACCGGGTATATCGACAGCATTTTCTGGCGCAGTTTGCGTTTGATAAATTCCGGGTCTTCGCCAAAATAATTGATTCGACCACCGAAAAGCAGGCGCTTATCGGCACTCAGACGGTAGTACTTGAGCACGAAATTAGGGTCACAGATCGCAAGGTCCTGCGGATTAATCCGATTAACAATGGATTTCGACAATCGCTCGGTCGCGATAATGAAGCTCTTCACGGGGAACATTATGCCGCGTAGCTTTCGCTCCAGAGCGTGGTACGCGTTGCCCGCGATGACAACGGTGTCGGCGGTAACGGCGCCTTTTTCCGTGACGACTCTTACTTTGCGGCCATGCTCTATATCGATAACAGGTGACTGCTCGTAGATTGTCGCTCCTTCCAAGACTGCGGCTCGTGCCTCCCCGACGCACAACTTCAACGGATGCAGGTGGCCGTTGCCCATATTCAGGAACGAACCGATATACACATCGGTGCCGATTAATTCGCTGGTTTCATTCTTGGAAAGAACACGAATTTCGTGTGGGAAGTCGGCGTTCGCCAGGCGCTCGTAGTTAGCTTCAATATCACGTAAGTGTCGTTGTTTGATTGCGACGTCGAGGTATCCTGATTTCAAATCACACTGAATCCCGTACTGTTGTACCCGTTTTCGAATAATGTCGTGACCCGCCCAACGCAAATCCCCAAATAGGTCTTCGACATCCTTGCCATAGTGTTTCGCTACATGATTCTCGCCGGCAATACCACCGATCATCTGGCCGCCGTTTCGACCGGACGCGCCCCAACCAACCCGATTCGATTCAATTACGTGTACGTTGTATCCGCGTTCCGCCAGATGCAGCGCTGTTGAAATTCCCGTGAAGCCAGCTCCAATGACGCAGATGTCAGCCCTCTGTTCACCGCGCAATGGAGCGAAGTCGGTCTTGTCGCCTACGCTGGCAGCGTAGTAGGAGTTGGTGTGCGATTGTGTCTGCATCGGTCGTAACCATACAGCAGCTGCCGTTTTGGGCGTGAATCAAACCCCGGACAGCAAGGTGGTATATCATTGCTAGCCCTCCGCGATGGCGTGGACAGGTAGCAGGAACTATGCAGGTAATTCGCACGTTTGAAGGCGAAAACTTAGACAGGCTGTCGGCTGGCAGCATTGTAACTATTGGCAATTTCGACGGCTTGCACGTTGGGCATCGGATGTTGCTTGATGGCGTGCTCAAGCAAGCCAGATCCTCAGGAATGCCGGCCGTTGTGATGTGCTTTGAACCCACCCCGCTTGAATTCTTCTCGCCGCAGAGTCCGCCTGCGAGGCTCATGCGCTTTGCCGAAAAATGCCAGGCGCTCGAGGAGTACGGCATCGATGTATTTTGTTGTCTGGATTTCGATACCGAGTTACGCAGCGGTTCTCCGGAATGGTTTGTCGAAAAAATACTCGTCGATAAACTAAACGTGCAGCATCTGATCGTTGGCGACCAGTTTCGGTTTGGCAAGGATCGCGCGGGCGACGTCGCGGACCTGCAGACGGCCGGTGAAAAACACAACTTCGAGGTGAGTGGAATCGTCAGCCTCGAAAACGATGGCGCAACTGTAAGTTCTACCCTGATCCGCAATGCACTGTCGTCGGGAAATCTGCATCGTGCTGCGGAACTGCTAGGTCAGAACTACATGATGTCCGGTGAGGTGATTCACGGAGCCCATCTCGGACGCAGGCTGGGCTTTCCGACGGCGAACATTGATCCGGACCGTATTCATGTCGCCCTCATGGGCATATTCGCGGTGCGGGTGAGGGGCATCGGGGACGATGTGCTGGAAGGCGTTGCCAGTCTCGGAACGCGCCCAACCATAGGCGGCAAGAAAATGCTGCTTGAGGTGAATATTTTCGACTTCGACGAAGATATCTATGGCCAGGAGATAAACGTTGAATTTATCGAAAAAATCCGGGATGAACTCAATTTCCCCGATGTTGATGCGCTCATCGAGCATATGACCAGGGATGTCGCCAGTGCCAGGCAAATTCTCGCGGGGCGCAATGTTAGTTAGCGCTAGCGGCTCTGCTCAAGTCTCTATTTCAGGAACACTCATTTAGATGCCTAACTCACCTGTAACGGGTCTGCCAAGCAATATCGTCAGGCTGGGCTGGATGAAGTTCACGCTGGTCAGTTTGCTGTTCTTCCAGGTGACGGCCGCGACCTTTGCCTCTCTCGGTGTAGCGCTGCCATTCATGATCGAAGAAATGTCCTGGTCCTGGTCTGCTGCGGGTCTCGGATTTTCGATGCTGTCATTCATGGTCGGTATTGCAAGCCGTGTTCCGTCCTGGACACTAACGAAGTTTGGGACGCGCGCAACCTTCGGTATCGGTGGTGTCGTCATGGTGGCCGGTCTCACGCTGATGGCGACAACCACTGGACTAAATCAATACGTGCTTGGAGCTGGCCTGGCAGGACTGGGATATACGTCGTGCGCGCTCATACCGGGTGTCGCAGTTATTAATCAATGGTTGCCGCACCGTCGTTCATTCGCCATTGGTGCGTACATGATGATCGGTGGCCTGGGCGGCGTCGCCGGTCCATTTTTTGTCACCGGCGCTGTGGCTGCGACAGGATCGTGGCGCTGGCACTGGTGGTTGATGGCTGGACTGATTGCTGTGCTGACAATACTCGCCGTCCTTCTGCTCAAGAGTCGCCCCGGAAGTTCGGACGAGGATGCCGAGTCGAGACTGTCGGCCGAATCGCATTCCCAAAATGTGTACATGACGAGATTCGAGTGGCATTTCAAAGATGTCGTTCGAACACCGCAGTATTACGTAATCGTTGCGGCGATGACGATGACGCTCTTCGGCGGTGTAACCACCAACAGCTGGGCGGTGAGCCATATGGGCAATCTCGGTATCCTGGTTGCTATTGCCGCCGGCGCGCTCAGCGCGCAAGCGTTGGTGAACTCCTCATCGAGAGCATTTGGCGGCTTGCTGGCAACGTCGGTCGATCCCAAATGGTTGCTGGCGTCCGCCTTGATGGGTGAAATCGTGGGCATGCTGGCATTGTCCTTCGCCGACAACATGACGATGATCGTCTTGTTTGCGATCGGTGAGGGCTACGGTTTTGGCATGTGCATGTTCGCGACGACAATTCTGCTGGTTAACTACTATGGGCCAAAAGAAGCGCCTAAGACCATGGGCACCATGTACCTGATTACCACCGTAGCGATGTTTGGGCCGGTCCTTGGCGGGTTCGTCGCTGATCGCTTTGGCGGGTTTGCCGGTGTGTTTCAGGGCTATGCCGCCGTGCTGGCGATTATCCTGATCGCAGTAGTCATGATGCGACCACCAACATTGGCGGAACCTCGCAGCTGATTGACGGTCTTCCAATCCTCAGTGCAATGAATTGCAGTACATGAAAAAGCAGATCCTAATGAACGTCAATTTGCCGTTGTTATTTGCGACAACGCTTGCTGTTGTGTTATCTGCGCCAGCGACGGCACAGGAAGCCGACCGGGTACTCGAGGAAATCATTGTCACCGCTCAACGTCGTGAAGTGAGACTGCAGGATGCGGCCCTGGCGGTTTCAGTGCTCTCCGGGGAAGACTTCGATCAATCCAATATTGGACGCCTTGATAATTTCAATGCTTATGTGCCAGGACTTACTATCGCCAAGAACGATGGTGCTGGTCGAGTTGTCGCCATTCGTGGAGTTGGCTGGGAAACCGCTCAGAATTTAAGCACCCAACCGAGCGTACTATTGTATGTCGACGGCGTTTACCTGGCCAATCCGTTGTCTATGGGCACGGATCTCGGTGACCTCGAACGAATTGAAGTATTTCGTGGCCCACAAGGTACGGAGTTCGGTCAGGGCACGACAGGCGGGGCTATTAACCTCGTTACAATTCGGCCCGATACTTCGGCAATAAGCGCTAATATTGGCGTTACGCTCGGCAGCTACAATATGGTGCGAGCACGCGCGGCTCTAAATGTGCCGGTCGGCGAACATTCCGCTGTTCGTGCGTCTTTGCAGAAATATACTCACGATGGTTTTGCAGAAATTTCGGGTGGTGTGCTCGATGCTTACGATCTTGATGATGCAGATTCCCTAACTGCAAAGCTCGCCTACCTTTGGCAACCTGGCGATACATTTTCTGCCTATGTAACGGCTTTTGTATCTGACTCATCACAACATGCGGCGGCGCAAAGAAACGTCGCCGAGCCACAAAGTGGCGTCCGCAAGTTATCACAGGACTTTCCCGGTATTTTTGACCTGGATAACAATGTTTTTTCAGCCATCCTGGAATGGCAGCTACCATCCGGTGTAGCGTTCAAATCGATTACCGGCTATCAGGAGCTCAAGAAACGGCAGTCGGTTGACGGCGATCGCCTCAATGAGTCGCTTACCGCGACAGATATTCTTGGGTTTTTTGTCACGACGGCTAACTGGGATGTGCTGACGTTCTGGGACAACGATTCTGAAGCGTTCAGCCAGGAGCTCAATCTGTCGTATTCCGGCGCTGCAGCCGACTGGATCGCAGGGGCTTATTATCTGGATCACGAGAACTTCAATCACTTCCTCGAAGCGAATGGACCGGCACCGTTTTCGGACTCCATCCCCGCGCTGGCTGATCCCAATCCGATCACATTGCCACCCTTCCAGTCGGTACTGAATTTTGTTGAGGCGCGTACGGTGACTCGCGAAGACTGGGCTCTGTACGCACAGGCCAGGTTCCATGTGGGTGAGCACACGACGCTTGTGGTTGGTGGGCGCTATCAATCGGAAGAGCAGCTGGATGAAACGCTGCAATTCTTCACAATTCCGTCAAGCCAGTCGCTGGATAATAGTCAATTTACCTGGAAGCTCGGGATCGATTATCAGCATTCCGAGAACAGCCTCTTCTATGGTCTGATTTCAACGGGCTGGAAAAATGGCGGCACTAACCCGGGAGCACTCAACGGCGCGATCAATGTGCCGGTCGTATTCCAGCCTGCTGAAGTGACGTCCTACGAACTCGGCGTAAAAAACAAGCTCGCAGACGGTCGCCTCAGGCTCAATGTTGCGGCATTTCTGTATGACTACGAAAACCTGCAATTCATGGAAGAGGACCCGGTGCCGTTCGCAGGCGGAACGGGCAATATTCCGTCGACCGACATTTACGGTCTTGAAACAGAATTCAACTGGCTGCTTTCAGATAGCTGGAGACTTGATGGCCATTTGTCCTTTCTGGACGGTGAGTTCAACGATGACCATTTCACGCTGGATGTTGTCGACTTCCGTGAGGCGCTGGTACCGGGGCTCATCGGATTGTTTACCCCGGAGGGCTTCAATACCCGCGTTGCCTTGAGCCAGTCTACAAACCTGAAAGGCAATACACCGCCAAAGCTGGTGGAGTTCTCGGCGCGTCTGGCATTGACCAACAATCACGAGATAGGTGGCGGAACTCTGATGTCGCGTATCGAATACGTGCACCGCGGTGAATACCAGTACCGTGTTTTTAATAACCCGTTGGTTGATACAGTGCCGTCGTACGATATTTTCAATATCCTGTTCGACTACCACATGCCGAACAGAAATCTCAGTATTGGGCTCGGAGCGTCCAACCTGTTTGATGAAGACGGTGTTAACTCACGCTTCAGCAATCCGTTCGGTTTATTGACCACCAGTGAGGAGTTTATTCCGCCACAGGAAGTCTTCGCTTTCTTCAGGCAGGATTTCTAAACTAAACTGGCATTTGGAGTCTTGCTTTCAAGAGGTAGTGGTCAGAGGGAAATATGCCCTCATCTGAGCAGGACTTATCCAGCGATATTTCCTGCGCCTGAATCCCCGCATCGGTCAAAATCCAGTCGACCCGACTCGCGTAGTCGATAGTCTCAAAAAAGCTGTGGTGGCTGGGTTCTTCATCCAGCCCGAGTTCCTGCCACGGATCGCACAAGCTGGGCCAGGTCTCGTTGATAAGCGTTCGAACGCGGCCACCCGGCGCTTCATTAAAGTCGCCCATCAACAGCCTCGGTGCGGCGATTCCGATAGCGTCCACTTGCTCCATCAGTACGCGAGCCTGGTTGAGCCGTGTAGCGGGGTTGAGGTCATCGAGATGTACATTTATCGCGAGCAGGTTGTTGTCGAAAAACGCCCAGGTGCACAGTCGTGCGTATTGGCTCCCGAACGAAGACGAACCGATCACCGTCGGCGACTGCGATAACCAGATATCGCCGGAATCGCACAGCGTCAGGGTGTCGGGATTGTAAAAAATACAGGGATACATCAGCGATGCCTGCCACTGCCGGTGTGCGTCCGCGCAGCGGAACCCTGTCAGACGCTCGGCGACATCCCGAATTTGCGGTTGCTTGCCTTCCTGGGTCGCGAGCAGGTCCGGACGATAATCCAGTAGGCGGTCAGCCAGAAAGTCCCTGCGATTCTTCCAGCAATGCTGTTTATCGTTTGGCTCGTCGTACCGGATATTGCTCGATATTACGGATAATTGCTTGATGGAAGGCAATCTCGTGCCCGCTCGTTGTCAGGGGCATACGAGGATAGCACGTATCAATCGCTGCACTTTTCCGGACTGCCGTTAACGAGCTGCGCCTCGAACTGTCGCAGAAGTCGAAATTCCTTGGTGATCGTGCCGTCGCTCTTTCTTGCAGAAAAAACCCAGTCAACGATCTCTACCAGGTCGCACTGGTCCGTCCCCTGATTCGTAACAAAGGCAAGTGCGAGCGTGTGCTCGTACGCGTTTGTCTGCTCGCTCGAGAATGTTTCAAGAACCGTCTTGGTGGCAGGCCAGAAAAAGGTGAACTGCCACATGTACTCGGAAAAATTTCTTATTGCTGCGAGTGAAAGTGGCCGCGTGTTGATTGTGCCGGCATAGCCATTTCGCAAATTTCTGTCGACACCGTTTCGATCGACGTAGTCACACTTGAAGACACGGGAAAATCCGGGTGATGTCAGGTCTCCGACATTGCCTACAGAGCCCTGAAAATCCAGCTCACGAATAAACTCAAAGTATTTGTCGTTCTCAACGGAGCCAACGTAGTAACCGGTAACCGCGCGGTTGTCATTGTCTACGGTCTCCCACGCATAAGCTTCGTCGTAGTTATTGGTGCATCGCTCATAGGAAATCGAGACATCCTTAACGTGATATAGCGAAAAGCTGCGTGGTGTATCTGCTCGCTCATCGACGAAAAAGTTCGCCGGCACCTGATACTGGCTATCATAGGCCTTGAGCAGGATTTCGTTGTCGGCCATTGGTTTTCGGACATCGGCCGTGACGGGCAGCGCTTCGACGCCAGCACCGCCGCCAGAGCATGCGACCAAGCTCAGAAGGTAAGGGACCAGGGCAATTCGTAGGGCTTTCATAGTTCATCCAGCGATAAAGCGAGAAAATCGAAATAGTCGATTTAATCGAATTATGGGAAAAAACCGTAAAATAGACCACTAACCAGGTCGCATTATTTGAATTTAGCCACAGAGACGAGCCGGCTTATGCGGCGAGCGGAATATGGTAAATGGGAGAGTGGTGTGTCCGCTGGACGAGGTCTCGCCAGAGGTCAGAATTTAGAGCGTGTTTGGTGTGGTTTTTCTATTACTGCCGGGCGTTGATCTACAGGCCGACGGCGTCCAGTAGTGACTGTTTCTTCAATGGCTTAGCCAGGCAAAGTTCGGCGCCGAGTCTTACTATCTTGCGAGCAGATTTTGGGTCCGGATCGCCGGTAATGGCGATGATTCGAACGCCTACAGTCGCTGGATCGTCTTTCAGGGTTTTGCAGAGTTGAAAACCATCCACGCCGGGCATGATGAGATCAAGGATGATGACATGCGGCTGGAATTTCTCTACCGACTGGCCTGCTGCGAAGCCATCGTAGGCGATTTCTATCTGCAGGTCAGGGTCTTCCGCGAGCAGCATGTTCTTGACCATGCGCGCGACGCGCTTGTCGTCATCAACAACCAATACCCGTAACGCATCGCCGCTTTGAGCCGGCAACTCGATATCGTGTTCGCGGGCGAACATTTCTACGTCATGATAGCTGAATCGTCTATGGCCACCGGCGGTAGTGGTTGCCCGTAGTCGGCCATCCTGTGTCCAGAGGCGAATGGTTCCTGGTTCTACTCTTAAGAGTCCCGCTACTTCTTTTGGTTTGAGGTAATCCTTGTTACGCAGGCTTCGCGCCATGTTTCATCCTTATCGGTAGCGATTCATGCTGATTGAATCGTTACTGCATTATTCATCGAGTTGGGCTGATTTATTTATAATGCGGATATTACGCATTTCCTGCGCGGAACTACGTCATATTTGAGCGCACCGAAGGATTCAACCACAATAGAACCGTATATGGTTCCATAGGGAACTATTTCCCAATTTCAATTGCTTACAGTGAAACGTCGGTTTTCCACTATGCGGGAATGTTCCCTCGAAGAAGTACAATGCGGCCAGGTATGCAGAACGATCAGAAACCTGGCGCAGAGGAGAAGCGATGACCGGCGGCAACATCCTGATAGTGGATGATGACCCTCGAATCACCCGATTGGTTCGACGTGTTGCGGAGAAAGTGGGTTTCTCGGCTATCGAGTTTAATGACTCGATAAAGTTTGCCGAGGCTTATCCAACTCTGTCTGCTTCATTAATTATTCTCGACCTGAACATGCCCGGTAAAGACGGTATCGAACTGCTGGAGTTTCTCGCCGATCAACGATGCGAGTCACGTGTCATGTTCATATCGGGCGTTGACCGGCGAGTGCTCGGGACGACGGAACAACTTGCAGAGAGTCGCGGCTTGAAAGTTGCGGGCATGCTGCAGAAACCTGTTGACGTGGCACAGTTACGTAATCTGCTGGTCGACCACGCGAAGACTCACGGTGTCCCGACGGTTGATGACCTGGACGATGCTTTGGACTCGGGCATCATAACGGTAGCCTATCAGGCGAAGATCGATATCAGTAGCGGCCTGGTCGTAGGCGCGGAGGCTCTGGCACGGTGGGAGCACCGTGAGCTTGGGGCTGTCAATCCTGAGCTATTCGTGGCGATGGCGGAAACGACCGGCCGGATCGACATGCTTACCCGCGTGGTGTTTGAGCAGGCAATTCAGGCGGCTCAAGGCTGGTCGGCGATAATTCCCAATCTGTGCGTGGCGGTGAACCTCTCCCCGCAACTGTTAGCTGACATGTCACTTCCGGATCGCATCGAAAAGACGATGCAAGATCAGGGTTTCCCGGCAGAGAACCTGAAGCTTGAGATCACAGAGCGCGGCGTAATGCAGGACGCGAGTCGATCAATGGCTATTCTCAGTCGAATACGCCTCAAGGGCGCGGGTCTGTCAATCGATGACTTCGGCACCGGTTCCTCGTCGCTGGTGCAGCTATACCGGATGCCATTTGGCGAAATAAAAATTGACCGTTCATTCGTAACGGACATGCTCAAACACCGTGAAGCCGAGGTAATCGTCAACTCGATCATACAGTTGGGTAAGAGCATGAATCTCTGTGTGGTCGCGGAAGGCGTTGAGGACGAGGCTGTCTTGAACGCCTTGCGGGACATGGGTTGCGATCAGGCGCAGGGCTATTTCATTAATAAGCCGCTACCAGAGCCGGAATTCTCAAACTGGCTGCGCGAACGCGACTGGTTAAGCGGGCGCTCGAATGAAAATGGATAAGTGGAGAAATTTGGGCCGCCGTAGCACCAGGGTCATTGGGTGATGGCGCTGCGGCGGCCCGGTCGGTACCGTCCTTGGAGTACCGTCCTTGGAGTACCACGAGAATAGTGACATGCAGCATAGTCTTTGAATGTGAGGCATTTCACAAAAAGAGACAAAATCGCGAAAAACGTGATAAACATCGTAAAAGAATCCGATGATGAATGACGGTAGTTTACAGGTACAAGAACTCCATATTGGCGCTGTAAAACAGTTGCTGCGAGAAATTGCGGAGGCGGCTGGCGATGCAATCGTGTGCGCCAATACTGACGGCGATATCAGTTTCATGAATCACGGGGCCAGGGAGGTGTTCGGCTATTCGAACGAGGAGATTATCGGCCTGCCGCTCACCTCGCTAATGCCGAAAAACGCTATCGAGGACCATACCGCTGGTTTCAAGGCGTGGGTGGAGAATAAGACACTGGCGGCAAGCAACAAAAGAAGAACGGTGCAGGGCATTCGCAAGGATGGCTCGGAAGTCACAGTCCAAATGACTCTGAATGACCTGCGATTTGGTGGCTACCATTACGTCGTCGCTCTAATACGGGATGTCAGTGAGCAAGAGGCGACGAGAAAGAGTTTGCGATTGCTGCAGGCCGCCTTCGAAGCCGCAGCACACAGTACCGTTATCGCCAATGCCGAAGGGCGCATTGTCTGGGTCAACCCGGCGTTCACGACGATGACCGGGTATTCGGCTGATGAGGCGATCGGGCAGATGACCAGCCTTCTGAAATCCGGTGAGCAGGATTCAAAATACTACGCGGATTTGTGGCAGACGATTCTCTCCGGCAAGACCTGGAATGGCACCCTGATCAATAGACGCAAGGATGGTACTGTCTATCTTGAAAAACAGGCGATAACGCCTGTCGTAGGTGAGTCAATGTCGGTTGAGTATTTTGTTGCCGTCAAAGAAGATGTTACCGCTGCGGTGCAAACGCAGCAAAATCTCCGTAAGACCCACGATCGCTATCGCAGACTTTTTGAGAGTTCACCGCTGGCGCTGTATGAAGAAGATTACTCGGTTGCGAAGGCATACATCGACGATCTTCGAAGCTCAGGTGTGACTGACCTGCGCGCATACTGTAACGATCACCCAGAGGCACTCAGGTCGTGTGCGTCGATGATAAAAATTATCGATGTGAACGATGCCGCTTGCGAAATGGTTGGTGCGACAGACAAGGCTGAGCTGCTGGGCAACCTGGAAAAACTCTTCACCGAAAACAGTTTTGATGATTTGAGAGAGCAGCTCCTTTGGCTGGCTGAGGGGAACCTTTCTTACAAGGCGGAAGTGCAAAACAAGACGCTCAATGGGGATGTACTGGTAGTTGAGCTATCCCTCAATATTGCGACGGAATTCGCGGAAAGCTGGTCAGAGGTGATTCTAAACCTGACCGATGTAACAGACCGCAAAAGGCATGAAAGGCAGCTGGCGCATTCGATGAAAATGGAGGCTGTCGGCCGATTGACGAGCGGCATCGCTCATGACTTTAATAATGTATTGACTATTATCAGCGGCAATTTGCGTCTGGTATCAGATATGTCCGCCCACGAGATGGGTGATGAGACCAAAGAGATGCTAGGCGATGCCCTGTCGGCGGCGGACGATGGCGCACAATTGACCACTCGTTTGCTGGCATTTTCACGCCAGCCGACCGCAAAGTACGAGCAAGTGGATATTGGTGACATGATTCTGGACTTCGCCGAGCTAATGAAGCGCTCGCTGGGTAGTAGAATTGATATTGTCACACATATTGCCGAGAACATGGTTTTGGTGGAGACGGACAAGAGCTCGTTGGGAGATGTGTTACTGAATCTTTCGCTCAATTCAAAGGATGCCATGAGTGAAGGGGGGGTACTGACCTTCGAGGTCAGGAACGGCTTTATCGAAGAAGACGCTGCGTTGGATGATCATGAGCCTGTCGAGCCCGTTCCCTGCGTCATGATTGGGGTTATTGATACCGGCGTCGGGATGGAAGCTGCAGTTCTCGAACACGCAACTGAGCCATTTTTTACAACCAAGCCGATCAATGAAGGCAATGGCCTCGGTTTGAGCATGGTGCAGGAATTCGTGAACGAATGCGGTGGTAGGTTGGGGATCGCCAGTGAGCCAGGTGTTGGTACGACGATGACGCTTTTTTTGCCGATAACTCGTCAGAACTCGGATCGCGAATCTCCGGCGCGGGTGAATTAGATCATCGCGGAATGATGATCGGTGGCGGCTGCGGCTTGCGAAAAGTAGAAGTATCTTCAATAACGATATTATCACGCCGCAGATAGTCTCCTTGCATGTATTCAACCCCCATCTGACACAATACCGCCATAGTGGCAGCATCCTCAACGCGCTCTGCTATTGCGTGGATATCGTTATTTTTACAGGCGTTTACGATGGTAGATACTTCGTGATGAGCTGACTTGTCCCATGCCACCTGCTGCAGCAGCTCAGCACTTATCCGTGCGAATTGTGCCGGCACGAGTCGCAGTACTTCCAGCATCTCCGCTGAGGCTCCTACCTGATCGACGGAAAACGAAAAACCAAGCGTCGCAAGCTTGTTCACCTGGCGCACGATTTGATCCATGTGCCGCAGCGCAACGGATGCGCTGGTCTGGAAGCAAATATTTGAGGGGTCTACCGTGGAGTTGCTGAATAGATCGTCCAGCCACGGCATCAGGGAGTCATCCAGCATGGAGTTCTTGCTGAGGCGAACGAAAACGAGATCCGGTTTTCGCTTGATGCAGTAAGAGATGGTCGCCCCAATCACCCACCGGTCAATGTGAATCATCAGTCCAATACGTGACGCAACCGGAACGAATTTCGCGGCCAAAAACACCTTGTTATTTCGGTTAGTCATTCGCACCCAGGTATCTCGAATTCTGATGTTGCTGCCGTCGAGGCTAACGACCGGGCTGTGCCGCAGGTGAAAGCGGTTCTTTTGCAGCGCGTTACGGATCCTGTTGCCCCACTTCTTGTCAAGTGAGTCGTTCGAACGAGCCGACTTAATGCTTTTGCTCAGGCATACCTCGCCGGCACCGTTGCGGCGCCCGCGGTTACTGGCATTGCGTGCGTCCTGCAGAATGTCTTCGACCGTTTGAGCAGACCTGGAGGTTTCTGAGATGCCCACACTGCAAGAGAGTGAAACATCCTTGCCGTCACACACGAACGGTCGTTGATCAAGGCAGCGGCAAAACTGTTGTGCCCAGGCTTCGACGTCCTTGATCGTGCCACGTTCGACCAGCACAGCGAAAATCGTACCGCCGAGCCGCCCACAAATATCGGCCGGGTGCAGGAGATCGTGCAGCACGCCGCCGATGTGAGAAAGCGCGTCTTCCGAGGCCAGGATTCCCACGGACTCCTGTGTTGATGCAAATTGATCGGGGCGAATCCAGGCGAGAGTGCGGACGCCCCTGGTTAATGGGATGGACAGCCGCTCGGCGAGTCGCACAATAAAATCGTCCCGGCCAAGCAGTAGCGATGTGCGATCCGTATTTTGTGGGTCGGGCTCCGTCTCGGGTCTTGGCTCCGGCCTTGTTTGAGGCATCGGCTCGACGTCGTTCGTGCTGTCAATATTCGCCAGATAGGATGCTGCCCGGTCGTATGCGCGGCGGACCTGATCATCAGACAGCTCACGTCTTACCACTGCACGCAGCCGGTCTGCCTCGTCAAGGGATACGACATCACGAACGCCAGCTTTCATGAGTCGTGCAACGCGTTTTTCGTCAAGCACGTCGCTGAGAACCAACACCGGAGCTGACCTTCGAACGCGCGCGAGGATATCCGTCAATAACTCAGGTTCGTCATCCAGAATCAGGTCACGTATCAATATAAGGTTGGGAGGGGGCTTGCTGCCGCGTTTGCATAATTTCTCAAGAGACTGCGACGTCGAGCAGGTGCTCAGATCAGCTGAATCCCCGAGTATGTACTTCAGTATTATGTCATCATTTTCCAGTGGTGTGAAAATGACGATCGATGCACCGGATTGGTCTTCCGCCGGAGGGGCTGTCGGACTGCCTCCAGGGAATGCAGTGACATTATCGGCGCACTTTTCCATTGCCAGCTGGTACCCTTGATTTGCCGTGAAATTCAGCCTAACATATTGAATATTTAAGGAACGTCGAAAAACCCGAAAAACGTTAAAAACGACGAAAACGATTAATAAGTTGCGACCTGCGTCACATGGATGTGGTGCGAACGACGTGATACTGAAGTCGACTTTGTAGCCCGGATGGGTTCTGATGATTAGTGAAAATAGAAGAATGTTACTGCTGGCCCTGGTATCGGTCGCGGCGACTCTTACTGCAGCGCTTATCATCATCGGGCTGAGCTACCAGACTGCAGTAGATCAAACGTACTTGCGTCTCCAGGAAACCGTGCACAGCCAGTCACGGTTGATCGAAGCGATGGTTCGCCACGAAATTGACGAGGGCAATAACAGCGACCCGGTTGCCGACGTTATCGGTGCAGTAAAGTCTGCGCATAAGACTTATCGCGGTTACGGAAATACCGGTGAATTCGCTTTGGCAAGTCTGGAAGGCGATTTGATCAAGTTTCAGGTACAGCAGCGAGTTGGCCTGAGAGTACCTGCCACGTTTGCATCAGCCGATGCCGACTGGGCAGAACCCATGAAAAGGGCGCTGAGCGGCGAGTCTGGTACCATTATTGCGCGCGACTACAGAGGTCAGATCGTACTTGCCGCCTACGAACCTGTAGAAGGCACGAATCTCGGGTTGGTGGCGAAGATTGACAGGCAGGAAATTCTAAGTCGTTTTGTTCCCGCCGCGGCAGTATCTGTCACGATCGCGATTGTGGTGGCGATTTTGTCCGCGTTCATGTTTGTCCGGCTGGGTGATCCGATCATTCAACGACTTCGAGGACAGAAGAGGCACCTTCAGGCGTCTGTAAAAAACGAGAAAAGAATTGCAGCAAACCTTCGCGGTCGCGAGGCGCAGCAAAAGGCAATCGCGGAGTTGGGTGTCGATGTCTTGCTGGGGTGTTCGTTGGACGACCTATTCTCCAAGACAGTAATCAAGGCCTCCGAATTACTGCACATGGATTTCACGAAGATTCTCGAACTTCGACCGGCAAGTGACGACTTGCTGGTGCGCGCAGGCGTTGGCTGGCAAGCGGGAATTGTCGGTGAGGCGACTGTACCTGCGAGCGGTAAATCTCAGGCATCTTTCACACTGACTTCAAAGGCGCCAGTGATTGTGGAGGACATAAGTAATGAGCACCGGTTTACCGGCCCACCATTGCTGACGGATCACGCTGTTATGAGTGGCATTAGCGTCGTCATTGGCAAGGTTGACAAGCCGTGGGGCGTGCTGGGAGTGCACGCGAAGGAAAAGCGCACGTTCAACGACACGGACGTTTTCTTCGTCCAGTCCCTGGCGAATATGTTGCACACCGCTATCCGGCGTGCCGAAAGCGACTCCGAGATACGAAAATGGAACCTTTTGTTTGAGTATGCCGGTTGGGGAATGGTGATATCGGATTTCGAGACGAAGCAACCGATCGGCGTTAACCCGGCGTTTGCGAAAATGCACGGCTATTCAATTGATGAAGCGAAGTCAGTCTTGCCAGGAGATTACTTGGGGCCCGAGTCAGAAACTGAGACCGGCAAGGGTTTCAGAGTATCGGGCGGTGAAAATGGAGTGACCTACGAGTCGCAGCGTGTTCGCAAGGACGGCTCCATTTTTCCGGCCATCGTAAACGAGGTTGTCGTCTACGATGCAGACGGCAATGAGATGTACCTGGTCTCGAATATTCAGGATTACAGCGAACGAAAACGCGTAGAGAAAGAGCGGCTGGCAGTCGAGAGAAAGGTGCAGCATGCACAAAAGCTGGAGAGCCTGGGTGTGTTGGCCGGTGGTATTGCGCACGACTTTAACAACATTCTGATGACGATTCTGGGTAACGCGAGTATCGCGCTGCAGGATCTTGGACCAGAGGCGCTGGCTCGCTCGAGTGTGGATGCGATAGAGACAGCGGCGCGCAGGGCGGCCGGGCTGGCGAAACAGATGCTGGCGTACTCTGGCAAGGGTCAGTTCGTAGTGGAAAACCTTGCGATTAACAGTCTTGTGGAAGAGATGGCTCACTTGCTCGAAGTGTCCGTGGCAAAAAACGTAATTTTGAAATACAGCTTCGGCGCAAATTTGCCGTTGATGCGTGGTGACGCATCGCAGATCAGCCAGATCCTGATGAACCTGATCATCAACGCGTCCGACGCGATAGGAGAGAAGAGGGGTGTTATTCAGGTAAGCACGGGCGTCATGGAATGTGACCGCACCTACCTGGATAACGTGACTCTCGAGTCCAACGCTGGCCTTGACGCACCTCTGCCCGCGGGGCTGTACAACTATTTTCTGGTCAGCGATACGGGTAGCGGCATGGATGCCACGACGATCGCGAAAATTTTCGATCCGTTCTTCACGACCAAGTTCGCGGGTCGTGGCCTGGGACTTGCAGCGATGCTCGGCATCGTTCGTGCCCATCGAGGTGCGATCAAAATATACAGCGAGCCGGACAAAGGAAGCGCATTCAAGGTCTTGCTGCCGGCGAGCGCTGAGCTAAGCGAAGTTGAGGAAGACCCGATCAGCGCGACGCAAACCCTGTGGCATGGCTCGGGTTCAGTGTTGATCGTAGACGATGATGAGTCGATAGTCGCTTTGGGCAAAAGAATGCTCGAGCGTATGGGTTTCACGTCTCTCACCGCTGCTGACGGAGTAGAGGCAGTGGATGTGTATCGAGAGCACAAGGACGACGTTGTCTGCGTCGTACTTGATCTCACTATGCCACGTATGGGTGGTGCTGACGCGTTTAGCAACATTAGGCGAATCAATCCGAGCGCCAAAGTTATTCTGTGCAGTGGTTATGACGAGGAGCAGGTTACCCAGGAGTTTGCCGGCAGGGGCCTGGCAGGTTTTCTTCACAAGCCATACACCATGGCGGAACTGAAATCCAAGATGCAGGAAGCGTGTGGCTAGTCGATGAGTTGGTTCTGCGGGACGCCTGAGTACTTCAATTTTCGCTAGTGGTAATTACTTATATTTCGGTGATTATATCGACCTGTCGAGTGACTCGCCGACGAGTATCTTGAACGCGGGCAACCGCGGCGAGTTCTTTTACACGGCCGGTTCGCATAGGCGGTATGCATTCGTAAGTTGAAGGCATGGGATGCAGGAACGACGCAGAATTCTGACCATGATGCTGATCATGATTACCGCTTGTCTCGGGGCAGGTACGATCATCATTATGGTGCTCTATCAGGCCGAGCTGCAATCTCGACAGGCGCAACTAAGTTCGGTTGTCTCTTTGCAGGCACGCATGATCGAATCAGCAGCACGCTACGATGCTGCTTCCACGGAGTCGCTTCTGGACGAACATCCGTCGTTTGACGCGACGGAGGCTACGATCAGCCAGATCGTGGAGGCGCTGGAAAACTATCACTTAGCTGGAGCGTCCAGTGAATTCGAGCTCGCAAGGAACGATAACGATCATATCGACTTCGTGTTTCGGACCTACATGGGTGAACTCAAATATCCGCAACCGATAGATCCCGAATCAGCTTTCGCGGAGCCAATGAGGCTTGCGTTGAGCGGCCTATCCGGCACCTGGATCGGTTCAGATTATCGGGGCAAAATGGTCATCGCCGCCTATGAGCCGGTGTCTGTGCTGCAGCTTGGGCTGGTAGGCACGATCAATATCAGCGAGATAAGGGCCGAATTCATTCCAGCGAGTCTGCTCGCGTTTATTGGGGCATTGCTATGTGCGGTGATCGCTACCATCGCATTCCGAAAGGTGAGTGGTCCTGTGATTAAGAAGTTGCTCCAGCAGACTCATCAACTTGAAGAGCAAATCGCCAATCAACAGGCCGCCGACGCTGAGCTCAAGAAGTGGGAGATGGTCGTTAAGAGTGCCGGTTGGGGTATCGCTCTCGCCGATGCGCACACGAATAGGCTGCTTTCAATGAACCCCGCGTATGCCGAAATGCACGGATACAGTATTGAGGAGCTACAA
>JAJFKV010000089.1 GCA_021773055.1 Woeseiaceae bacterium | reverse complement strand
TGGTTTCGAGACAGCACGCGCCGTGAAGCGGAACGCCTCGATATCTCGGGATACGCGAGAAACCTGCCAAATGGTGATGTAGAGGTATTCGCATCTGGAACGAACGTCGCCCTGGCCGAATTGGCACTGTGGTTACGGGAGGGCCCACCGCTGTCGAAGGTGAGTGAAGTTCTGGAAACGGTGAGCGGCCAGCGGATGGTCCAGGAACAGGTGCCAGCCGGTTTCGAAATTCGTTAGGCCTGAAACCACTTCTTGCTAAGCTTGTCGATGACCTTATTCGGGTATTTTCGTCTTCCCAGACTGCCGTTGTAACGCCCCAGCGCGCGCCGCAGGTCGCCTTTTTCCTTATCGAGGTAGAACTTCAGGATTGTGCAGCCGTATCGAAGATTAGTATCGATATGCAACAGGTTGTCATCTGGACGGCCAATCTCCTCGAGCCAAAAAGGCATGATTTGCATCAAACCGATCGCGCCGGCAACGGAGATCGCGTAATGGTCAAAATTACTCTCTGTCTCAATTACGGCCAGAATGAGTTCCGGAGGCAGATCCGCCCGGGTGGCTTCCGTATGCACCAGTTTAAGAATGTTGATGCGTTCTTGCGGGTCCTTTACCTGGCGGGCCAGTCGCTGCGACATATCGGTTAACCAGACTTCCGCATGAAAGCGATCGGTGAAGCTTTCCGTGTCGTTGGCGGCTGCTCGCAGTGCTTCGCGTAGTTCGGGATCCGGACCGCTTTCTGCCATGGCGCTACCCGCCGCCAGGGATGTGGCGAGCGATAATCCTGCGATGAGTGATGGCAGCAACTTCATAATCAAGACAGTTAGTAAATGAATTAGTAGCTTACAGTGGTTTCCTATAGCAGTTTGAGAGCTTCTTCACGTTTCAAATTCCGCGACTCGCTGTCATTGCGATGGCGATATTCCAGTTCGCCCGCCGCGAGACTGCGTTCGCTGATCACCAGGCGATGTGGGATGCCGATTAGCTCAGCGTCTGCAAATTGCACACCGGGGCGCGCATTTCGATCATCCAGCAATACCTCAAGGCCTTTTTCGCGCAGCTCTGCGTACAGTGTTTCAGCCGCTTCTTTGACCTCGTCGGAGCGATGCATATTGATTGGCACGAGCACAACATCGAATGGAGCCAGCGGCTCCGGCCAGATAATGCCGGCATCGTCATGATTCTGCTCAATTGCGGCGCCTACAATCCGGGTAACGCCAATGCCGTAGCAGCCCATCGACATAACCTGATTCTTGCCGTCCGGATCCTGCACAGTGGCGTCCATGGCCTCGCTGTACTTTGTGCCCAGCTGAAAGATGTGACCAACCTCGATGCCGCGCGCGATACTCAATGTGCCTTTGCCGCCAGGTGTCGGATCGCCGACAACGACATTGCGGATGTCGGCCGTCGCGGGTTTTTCCACATCACGGTCGAAATTAACGCCTGTGTAGTGCATATCCTTTTCGTTACCGCCACAGACGAAATCGCTCATGCCAAGGGTCGCGTGGTCATAGAAGATCGGGATGTCGAGCCCGATAGGACCGACGAAACCCGGGCCACAACCGGTCGCCTTCACGATGCTCTCCGGACTCGCCATTGTGAGCGGAGAGGCGACCCCCGGGATCTTCTGCGCCTTGACCGTATTGAGTTCGTGATCGCCGCGTAAAGCCAGAGCGATCGGACCATCAGTGCCGTCGACGATCAATGTCTTCAACGTTTGGCCAGCGGTGATGTCCAGAGATTCGCAAAGCGCCTCGATTGTCTTGATGCCCGGCGTAGCGACCTTTTTCAGGTCCTCGGTTGCAGCAGGTGTGTTCATGCCGTCGGACGATGTAGATGCTGTTTCAATGTTGGATGCGTAATTGTCTTCATCGCTGTAGGCGATGGCATCCTCGCCAGAGTCAGCCAGTACATGGAACTCCTGTGATCGACTGCCGCCGATCTCGCCCGAATCCGCGTCAACAACCCGGAATTTCAGTCCCAGGCGCTCGAATATAGCGGTGTACGCCGTATGCATGCGCGCGTAAGAGGCCTCAAGCCCGGTCTGGTCAAGATCGAATGAATAAGCGTCTTTCATGATGAACTCGCGGGAGCGCATCACGCCGAAGCGGGGCCGGATCTCGTCGCGGAATTTGGTCTGAATCTGGTAGAAATTGACCGGCAATTGCTTGTAGCTGCGGAGTTCTTTGCGCGCAACATCAGTGATAACTTCCTCGTGCGTCGGTCCAAAGCAATAGTCCCGGCCATGGCGGTCACTCATGCGCAGCAGCAGGGGGCCATACTTGTCCCAGCGTCCCGATTCCTGCCATAACTCGGCCGGTTGCACGGCTGGCATCAGCAGTTCGAGGGCCCCGGCGCGATCCATCTCTTCGCGAACCACAGCCTCAACCTTGCGCAACACGCGCAATCCCAGTGGCATCCATGTGAACAGACCGGAGGCCAGGCGACGGATGAGGCCCGCGCGCAGCATCAATTTATGGCTCACGATCTCAGCGTCCGCTGGTACTTCCTTAAGTGTTGTCAGCCCGAATTCCGAAAAACGCATTGCTTGTCTTACCAAAAGTGTATGAGGCGCGCATTCTAACCGTATTGACAGATAAGCCAAAGCAGGGGAAGGTCCGAAATCTTTTTACTGCAGGGATGCCAGATTGCACGGTCGTCGAAATCCGTTTGTTGCTCAGGAAGGCTTGCCACTGCTCGCGCTCGTATTTGCGCTTGCAATTCTACTTATTCGCTTCTCCGACCCATGGTTCGCTGTATTACCGGCGGCCCTGTTTGTGCTGCTGTACATGGTGTTCCGCGACCCCTTGCGATACGTGCCTTCAGTCGCATTAGGGGTGTTCAGCCCGGTTGATGGCGAGGTGCTCGAAGTTGGGCGCATCGAATCCGGTGAGGTCGGTAAACCAGCCTTACGCATCGTAATCAAGGTCGATAGCCTCGGAACCTATACGGCGCGCGCTCCGGTTGAAGGCAGCATCAAAGATCTGGGTAGGAAGGCGCTTTGGCTGCAAACCGATGAAGGCGATGATGTTGTGCTTAAGTTCAGCGGCTATCGATTCGGTCTGGCGCCGCGATCGCTCGCGAAATTCGGTGAACGTTTGGGCCAGGGTCAACGATTTGCCTATTTGCGCCTGACCCGAACTGCTGAGGTACAAATACCTGTCGACGGCAAAGTGCTGGTCGAAGCCGGTCGAACAGTTGTGGCAGGAACCGATGTCATCGGCAGCGTCCGTGGATCGCGATAATTCGGGCCACGGGACAACGGCCGTGAAATGCGGCTGACGGCGTGGCAAAATCAACATTGAATACCAAATTATGGTTCTTTGAGAATGGTCCATCCTGATCATCAACGTCTAGCCTACCTTCAGGCCATGGGAATTGATGTCTGGCTGCCGCGGGGTGCCGCTGAGCCGGCAGACCACGTTATTCCCGGGGCTTTGGCTGCTGAGGCTACCGCAGTGGAAGGGCTGGATTGGAGCGAATTGCGGCAGTGTGTTGCCGCCTGTAGCCGCTGCGAATTGGTGCAAAGTCGCAGGCAGACTGTTTTTGGTGTCGGTAAGCAGGATGCGGACTGGATGATAGTCGGCGAAGCTCCGGGAGCGGAGGAGGATCGCCGCGGTGAACCCTTTGTCGGTCGCGCGGGCCAAATGCTGGACGAAATGCTACGGGCTATCGGTCAGAGCCGAAACTCGGTTTTCATCGCCAATACCTTGAAGTGCAGACCACCCAATAATCGTGACCCGAAACCTGCTGAAGCCACAGCTTGTCGTGACTTTTTAAATCGCCAGATCGCGCTGGTGCAACCGAGAATCATTCTCGCCGTCGGAAAAATAGCTGCGCAAAACTTGCTCGGTTGCGACGATCCTGTCGGGCGAATGCGCGGACGAGGTCACAACCTCAATGGCATACCTCTTGTTGTGACGTATCACCCCGCATATCTCCTCAGGAGCCCGTCACAGAAAAGCAAATCGTGGAGCGACTTATGCCTTGCGAACCGTCTGGCGTCAGAGGGTACGGCATGATTATTCCGATGGCGGAGCCGCCCGTGTCAATTCGGGATATGCATCATGACGACCTGACCATGGTCTCGGACATCGAGCGTCGCAGTTACGAGTTCCCGTGGAGCCATGGCGTGTTTCGTGATTGCCTGCTGGCGGGTTATCAGTGCCTCGCTTTGATTCGTGAGGATCGCGTAGCAGGCTACGCCATCCTGTCGGTCGCCGCGGGCGAGGCACACATCCTGAATCTTTGTGTTGACCCCGGTTTTCGCGCACGTGGCTATGGCGAACGTTTGCTGGATGAACTGCTGTATCGAGCCCGGTCAGCCATCGTGCGAGAGATTTTTCTTGAGGTGCGGCCCACCAATGAGACGGCCCTGAAGCTATATCGCAAGAAGGGTTTCCATCAAATTGCCGCACGACCAGCTTATTACCAAGCCGATGAAGGTCGTGAAGACGCTGCCGTTCTGGCAAAAAAACTCGTTGTCGAAAGTTAGCCAGACGGTTTCGCAGCTCGCCCGCAGGGAACCATCCGGGTAGTTCTGAACCCGTATTCATCGCATGGACGGGGTGCTAGACTGCGCCGCCACTCAATTCTTAACCGAAGTCATGCCAAACCTCGACGAACAGGTCAGCAAGCGGCGTACATTTGCGATTATTTCGCACCCGGATGCTGGCAAGACAACATTGACCGAAAAGTTGCTGCTCTATGGTGGCGCTATTCAGCTTGCGGGCACCGTAAAGGGCCGCAAGGCCAGTCGTCATGCTACATCAGACTGGATGGCGCTTGAGCAGCAGCGCGGCATCTCCGTTACATCCTCTGTAATGCAGTTCCCGTACGCCGATCATGTAATCAACTTGCTTGATACACCGGGCCATGAAGATTTCTCGGAAGACACCTATCGGACATTGACGGCCGTTGACTCGGCGCTGATGGTTATCGATTGCGCAAAAGGTGTAGAAAAACGCACGATCAAATTGATGGATGTTTGCCGTCTGCGTGACACGCCAATCATGACGTTTATTAACAAGCTCGATCGGGACGGTCAGGAACCGATCGATTTGCTCGACGAAATCGAGTCCGTACTAAAGATTCAGTGCGCACCAGTTACGTGGCCTATCGGCATGGGTCGCTCACTGAAGGGCGTTTATCATCTATTGCAGGACCGCATTTACCTGTACGACCGGGTGGGGCGGGAGAAAGCATCTGAGCGCCATATCATTGAGGGACTGGATTCGGACGAGGCGACAGTCGCGCTCGGTGAAATCGCTGAGGAGTTCAGGGAACAGATCGAGTTGGTCAAAGGTGCCTGTCCGGAGCTATCGGTCGAAGACTATCTTGCCGCGAAGCAGACGCCCGTGTTCTTCGGCTCGGCGATCGGCAATTTTGGCGTTAAGGAATTGCTGGATGAATTTGTGAACTATGCGCCGGCGCCCCAGATTCGCGAAAGCGAGCAACGCGACGTACTACCCAATGAAGACAAGATGACCGGTTTCGTGTTCAAGATTCAGGCGAATATGGACCCCGCGCACCGGGACCGAATCGCATTCATGCGAATTTGTTCCGGCGAGTACCGTAAGGGGATTCGCGCGTTGCATGTTCGCTCAGGCAAGGAAGTGAAAATTCCGGACGCGATCACATTTATGGCGGCGGACCGCAAGCACGCCGAAACCGCCTACGCGGGCGATATTATCGGCATTCATAATCACGGCACTATCAATATCGGTGACAGTTTTACGGAAGGCGAGATGATTCGCTTTACAGGTATACCGAATTTCGCGCCCGAGATTTTTCGCCGTGCTGTGCTGAAAGACCCATTGCGTTTGAAAGCGCTGCAAAAAGGTCTTGCTCAACTGTGTGAGGAAGGTGCGACGCAGTTGTTCAAACCAATTCGCAATAATGATCTCATTCTTGGCGCCGTTGGTCCGCTGCAGTTCGAGGTTGTTGCTCACCGCTTGCAGCATGAATACAACGTGGAATGCCAGTTTGAAGCTATCAACGTTGCGACGGCACGATGGGTCGAATGTGACGACGAAAAGATGTTGAGCGACTTCGAGCGTAAGGCCCACGATAATCTCGCACTGGATCATAGCGACAGTCTGGTCTACATTGCTCCTACGCGGGTTAATCTCAACCTGACCGAGGAACGCTGGCCAGATATTGTTTTCCGCAAGACAAGAGAGCACTAGTCGCCGGATCTCCGTTTGAGGCAGCCATTTGCCGAAGTCCAAAATACTCACCAGGCAAGTTATTACCTGGGCGCTCTATGACTGGGCGAACTCCGCATTCGCACTCAGCGTATTGGCGGTCCTGTTCCCTTTGGTTCTTGGCAATCACTGGGGTGCCGATGATGGTGGGGTGTCGGCAACTATTCGACTTGGCTGGATCACGTTTTCGGCAAGTGTCATTGTCTTCCTGATTGCCCCAATCCTCGGAACGATTGCAGACACGGGTGGCTATCGAAAGCGATTTTTATTGCTATTTGCGATCACCGGCGCGGTCGCAACCGCCGGCCTGGGATTTGTGGGGCAGGGTGACTGGCCGTTGGCGCTGGCGCTTTACCTCATCGCTTCAGTGGGCTTTTACAGTTCCGTTGTGTTCTACGACTCATTGTTGATCGATGTTACTGAACCGAGAAATTATAGTTTCGTTTCCACACTTGGTTTTTCTGTCGGTTATCTCGGCGGAGCGGCGTTGCTTGCTCTTCACCTGTGGATGCTTAAATCACCACAAACCTTTGGTCTCGAGAATGCCGCACAAGCATTCAGCTACGCGTTCATTTCAGTCGGGATCTGGTGGCTCGTTTTTTTATTGCCATTGATATTTTTCGTGCCCGAACGACACAGTTCAATCGAAGTGGCCGACCACGCGATACGGGCAGCTTACGCCGAGCTTAAATCGACAGTTCTGAAGATAAGCCAGTACCGAAATGTCATGGTTTTCCTGAGTGCTTACTGGCTCTATATCGGCGGCGTATTCACTGTGATTTTCATGGCCGTTAACTACGGTCAACGCCTGGGCTTCGAGGATAGTGATCTTGTCCTGGCTCTATTAATCGCAAATTTTGTCGGCTTCCCGGCAACACTGGTTTACGGTTTTCTGGCGCATCGTTTTGGCGCAAAAAAGGGGCTGTATTTCGCGCTGCTGGCCTACATTGGTGCTTGTCTCTGGGCAATCCAAATGACCGAAGTGCGCGAGTTCTATGTCATGTCGATCGTGATCGGCATGGTGCAGGGTGGTGTTCAGGGTCTTAGCCGTTCCGTGTATGCGTCGTTAATCCCGGCGGATCAGCCAGGCGAGTTTTTTGGCTTTTACAGTATGACGACCAAGTTTGCACATGTTCTGGGTCCGGCCATGGTCGCTATAGCAGCCATGCTATCCGATGATCCCAAGTGGGTGCTGCTGGCGCTGATGCCTATGTTTCTGGCCGGGGCATTCTTGCTGGCGCTTGTTCGAATGCCACACTCTCAGTTGGACGAAGAATGAAAGGCCAATATTGCTGTCGCTATTAAACGGCGGCGACGGCAGCTTTCAATCTCGATACAGCGTCATTATCTTCGGGTCCATAACGGGCGTCGAGGTATGCACCTGTTATTGAGGTCACGTTGTCGCAAGGCAGGGAGCTGTCGGCTGTGGCACGAAGAGCGAACGCCTGCTCGGTTTCGCCGATCTTTCTCCGCAGGCCGGTTTTCCTGATGAACTTGCTGTACAGAACTGATGCGCGGTCTTTTGCCGGCGGGCGGTAACGAAGCATCATGAAAGCGCTGATCATTAGTATTAACGCAACGACACTACCGACCAGTGTCAGCAGCATTTTTCGCCAGTTGGGATCGACCATACCGAGCCACTCCAGGAACTTGTTTTGCGTTTCGGGCCCGTATCCTAATACCCAATCATTCCATTTCGCACTCAGAGCATCCCAGGTCATTGTCAGGTCCTGCAGAAACTGAGGGGGCGCAGTGAAACCCCAGGTTTCGCCAATGCCGTCCAGCGTCGCACCCTGAACACCGAATTCGATTCGTTCTGGTGCCACTGCTGCCGTCGGGTCAACACGATGCCAGCCATAGCGATCAAGCCACACTTCTGTCCAGGCGTGGGCATCTGACTGACGTACGATCAGGTGTCCACCCATCGGGTTAATTTCACCACCCTGATAACCCAATACGATTCGTGAGGGGATACCGGCGCTGCGCATCATGAATGCAAAAGCTGATGCGTAGTGCTCACAAAAGCCCCGTCGTGTATCGAACAAGAAACGATCGACGGGGTTGCTGCCAAGCGGTGGTGGCTGCAGTGTGTAGTAATATTCTTCCTCATTAAATTTGTCGAGGACAGCGTTGACGTATGCGGCGTCCGAACCGGCATCCTCGTGCATCTGCAGCGCAAGTGCGGCAGAACGCCGGTTGCCGTCGCCGGGTATTTGTGTGTACCACTGACGATGAGTCGATAACAACTCGGACTGCACAATGTAATCAGGGTATGAAACTACCTTGTACGCTACGCGCTGCTCGATAGGTGTGAGATGCGCGAGCTGTTGTTGCGGGCCCATGAAGGCACGGTCGAGCGACCACTCCTTTGGCATTTCCAGAGCGAACACCCATTGTTGCCGCGTTGGTTCCAGTGTCACTTCATAGGAGACTCGCGTCCCGCGGTGTTCGATCTGATCCTCGACAGGCGCACCAACGCGCGGGTCCGACCCTGTCCAGGTTCGGCCATTGAAGCGAGTCATGACAAGACCACGCCAGTACAAATCGCGAGACTCCGGAATTTCACCATCAAATTGCACGCGAAACGCGACCTCATCCGACATCGAGAGTGAACTAATATCACCCGGACTCATTTCGTCGCTGAGCCCTGAGACCCCGCGACTGGTGTCGATAGGTACCGCCCAGAATGGTGATGCCAGGCGTGGGAATAACACCCACATGACGATCGCTAGTGGCGCGGCATACAGTAGCAATCGTCCGCTGGTCGCAAAGCTTTGCTTCGCCGTTTCACTGTTCCCGGCAGACATACGCAGCCATGCCGTTAATATGATTAACGTGCTGCCGATCAGGTACGGCAATGACCATATGTATTGCTCGCGCAGTAACGAAGACATGACAAGAAAAATACAAATAAACAACAGGACAAACTGATCGCGCCGCCTGCGCGTTTCCAATAATTTGAGCGCCGCCATGATCGCTAGCAGAGCAGACCCGGGGCCGACACCACTTATCGATGAATAAGTGCCTAAGACGCCAAGAAAACATAGCAGTGCAAGCCCGCCACGAACCCAGCGCGAAGGTAGCATACGGCGTTGTTGCTCGATGACGTAACGCCAGACTGCGCAGCAAATAAAGGCGGCAGTAATCCAGATCGCGAGATACGGTATATGGGGCGCGAACGAAATCGCCAGCGCCGTAATCGTCCATGGCAGGCTGGCCAGCAGCGACCCGTCCGTGCCTCTTGGTTGTGCTTTCACGTCGCTTTCTCATCAAACAGCGCCAGCGCTTCGAGACACTGTCGCGATTGCATGTCGCCGTGTGCTGGCGGAAACTCGCCGCCGGGAATTCGCAGACCATAGTCCTCCCGTGTTCGATCGGAGTTTATTATCCAGCGCGTCAATATGGAAAGACGCTCCTCAGTGCTGGCGGCTCCGATCTCGTTGAAATCGAACCACTGGCTGCTGGTATCAGCACCCGCAAATTGCTTGGACAACAACTGACCGCTGCGCGCGTAGGCCTTCCATGCAACGTGCCGGGGAGAGTCTCCGACGTCGTATTTTCGAAGGCCCGCAAAATCCTCCTCGCCACGGGCATCGTGCTGGCGGTGGCCGTGCGCGACCCGGGTCGGCGGTGGTTCCGGTGGATCTTCATTCGGGCTCGGATAAACGAGGCCTCTCAGGTCCATGTGCAGCCAGGCCCAGGATCGAAAAATTTCAAATGGAAACAGTGTACGAATTCCAAAACGCTCGAGTTGCACCCAGCCGCGTCGGTCGGTCGAGATCGGCAATACAAAAATCCTGCTTTCGCCGGGTTGCAGGTCATGTACGTCGCTTTCTGTCTTCTCGTGATAGATACGAATTCCGTAACGGGCACTTTTCGATTGATTGGTAATCGCCACACGGAAGCGAATTGGCTGCCCGGCAAATACCGGGTCGGTACCGGCGAACGTCAGATCCAGACCGACCAGGTTGCGTTGGCATTGATGCATGGAAACAAAACCGATGGCAATGAGAATAAAAGTCAGGATGAACGACAGGTTGTTGTTGTAGTTCATTGAGCCCAGCAACATCGCGAACGCCATCAGCCCGAAGACCAGGCCGACGCCGGTAGGCAGAATATAAACTCGCCCCGGGCGTAAACGGGTCGTGTCCGCATCGGTCCCCTGGCGTTTACGCGCCCAGCGCAGGACGCGCAAAATTGCGAAATCTCGAATATTGCCGACGAGTCGGCTAGGGTATTGCCACTGAATCGAGGACATGCTGGCAAAGCTCTGACGGGCTGCGGAAACGAGTACTACCAGCCGGCTTGATTCTGTGTCCGGCAACGGCTGTGAATACAGCTTGAATGTCGTCCGGGTAGACACCGGTGTGTTTTTCGATAAACGATCTTGCTCGAGCGGCAGCGATCAGCGCTTGAGCGCCTCGAGGTGAAAGCCCGATTTCGATTTCAGCAGATTCCCGCGTGTTTCTGACCAGCGCCTGCACATAATCGATTAAGGGATCGCTGACATTTTGCTTGCGTATTGAATTCTGTAATTCGATTAGCGTCTCCGGTGTCGTGACCGCTTCGATTCCATCGAGCATTAATCGTCGATCACCACCGGCGATGAGTTCACGTTCGCTGGCTTCGTCGGGGTAGCCCATAGCGACTCGCATCAGGAAGCGGTCAAGCTGCGATTCAGGAAGCGGGAATGTGCCGATCTGATCGCCTGGGTTTTGCGTTGCTATAACGAAAAACGGTTCCGGCAACGAACGAGTGTCGCCATCGACAGATACCTGGTATTCCTCCATCGCTTCGAGCAGGGCGCTTTGCGCTTTTGGTGTCGCGCGGTTAACTTCGTCGGCGAGGATCAACTGCGAAAAAACCGGGCCTGGCTGAAACTCAAATTCACCGCTCTTCTGCCGAAATACCGATACCCCGATGATGTCAGCGGGAAGCAAGTCACTTGTGAACTGAATACGGCGGAAGCTAAGACCAAGTGTTCTCGCGAGCGACTGCGCGAGCATTGTTTTGCCCAGCCCAGGCAAATCCTCGATTAACAGATGTCCTTGAGCAAGCAAACAGGACAGTGCCAGGGTGATCTGCTCGTCTTTACCGAGAATAATCCGCGCCAACGCTTTTTGGGCGCTTTCAACAGCGCTACGTTGTGCATCTATGCTGGTAGGTAGTGTCTCAAGTGTATTGCCACGCTGCATACAATGGTCCTCCGACCGACATCGTCACCGATACCTGGTCAATTTGCACTGGCTCCCCGGTCAGATTGTGATGCAGTGCTCAAAAAACGATCTGTCTCACTCGAGCTCGTCCAGTTTCTTCAGTTGCCCAGCTAGCTGGGCAATTGTCCTCTCGAACTCAGTAACACGCTCCCGTTCCTGTGTGACCACATCTGCCGGCGCATTGTTCACAAATTTCTCATTCTGGAGCTTGCCCGAACTACGTTGTAGCTCGACTCTGGTCTTGTCCTCCAGTTTCTGCAGTCGCGCACGCTCGGCGTCGACATCGATAAGCCCCTTCATTGGTACCAGCAGGCGCATATCACCCAGCAACGCCGTTGCCGCCGCCGGTGGTTCCTCACCATCGTCAAGTAGCGTGACTGACTCCACGCGGCCAACGCGTTGCAACAGCAACGTCTCGGTATTAACCCGCTCCTGGTCACGCTGGCTCGCTCCCTGCAAAATTACCGCTAACGGTTTGCCCGGCGAAATATCCATTTCCCCACGAATCTGCCGGATGCCCAATATGAATTGCTGAACCCACTCGATATTGGCTACGGCATCCAGATCACTCGTATCGGGCTGAATCTCGGGGTAGGGACGTAACATGATGGTCGCACCGTCGATGCCGGCGCGTGGCGCAACTGTCTGCCAGATTTCTTCGGTGACAAACGGCATCAGTGGGTGCAGCGAACGCAGTGTTGCCTCAAGCACTTCGATCAGGGTTTGCCGGGTACCGCGTTTTTGTGCATCCGATGATTCGTCTGATTGTAATATCGGTTTCGATAGTTCGAGATACCAGTCACAGAACTCGTGCCAGGTGAATTCATAGGCCGATTGCAAAGCAAGATCGAGACGGTATGTTTTCAAGTGCTGGTGCATGTCAGTTGTCGCGCTATTGAACCGCGACTTTATCCAGCGATCGGCCGAACTGAATTCCGCCTCGCCCTCATCCAGTGATTCGGTGTTCATCAACACGTAGCGCGCCGCGTTCCAGAGCTTATTGCAGAAGTTCTTGTAGCCCTCAATGCGCCCGAGATCAAAACGAATATCACGACCGGTTGTCGCCAAAGCCGCGAACGTGAGTCGCAATGCATCGGTGCCGAACTGGTCGATGCCGTCCGGGAAATGCTTGCGCGTTGCCTTCTCTATTTTCGGCGCGAGGTGATCCTGCATCATGCCTTTAGTGCGTTTTTCCACCAGCGCTTCAAGGTCAATACCGTCGATCAGGTCGATTGGGTCCAATACATTTCCTTTGGACTTCGACATTTTCTGGCCATCCTGATCTCGGATCAGGCCGTGGATATAGACTTCGTGAAAGGGTACTTCGTCCATAAACTTGAGGCCAAACATGATCATGCGTGCGACCCAGAAGAAGATGATGTCGAATCCCGTGACGAGAACATTGCCGGGGTAGAACTCTCTAAGCGCGTCTGTCTTTTCCGGCCATCCCATCGTGCTAAAGGGCCACAGTGCAGATGAGAACCACGTATCCAGTACGTCATCGTCCTGGCGCAATGCGACATCGCCAAGATTGTTTTTCTCGCGGACTTCATCCTCGGAGAGGCCGACGTAAATATTGCCGTCGTCGTCATACCACGCCGGAATCTGATGTCCCCACCAGAGCTGGCGACTGATACACCAGTCCTGAATGTTGTACATCCAGTCGAAGTAGGTCTTCGACCAGTTTTCGGGTACAAACTTGATGCGCCCTGTCTCGACAGCCTCGATCGCAGGTTTGGCAAGTGGTTCGATTTTTACGTACCACTGGTCGGTCAGATAGGGTTCAACGACGGTGTTGCTGCGATCACCGCGTGGAATTTTGACTACGTAGTCTTCGATCTTTTCGAGCAACCCCAGCGTTTCGAATTCAGTGACGATCGCCTTGCGTGCGTCGAAGCGATCCATCCCACGATATTTCTCAGGTACTTCGTCATTCAGCGCGGCGTCATCGGTCAGAATGTTGTGCATCGCCAGGTCATGGCGCTTACCGATTTCGTAGTCGTTAAAATCGTGTGCAGGAGTAATTTTTACGCAGCCGGTCCCGAACTCGGGATCGACGTAGTCGTCCGCAATGATAGGGATGCGGCGTCCAACGATCGGCAGGATAATCTCCTGCCCAATCAGATCTTTGTAGCGTTCGTCGTCCGGGTGCACAGCCACCGCACTGTCGCCAAGCATGGTTTCCGGCCGAGTGGTTGCTACGACCAAGTGACCGTCGCCGGATGCCAACGGATAGCGGAAATGCCAAAGGCTGCCATTTTCATCCTCTGACAGTACTTCGAGGTCTGACAATGCCGTGTGGAGTTTGGGATCCCAGTTAACCAGACGTTTGCCGCGATAAATCAGTCCTTCGTTATGGAGCTGAACGAATACTTTGCGCACGGCTGCCGACAGTCCTTCGTCCATAGTGAAGCGGTCACGACTCCAGTCCACGGACGCACCCAGGCGGCGGGTTTGTTTCGCGATCTGTCCTCCAGACTCTTCTTTCCACGACCACACACGCTCAATAAATTTCTCACGACCCATGTCGTGTTTTGATATGCCTTCGGTATTCAGCAGTCGCTCGACCACCATCTGCGTCGCGATTCCCGCATGATCCATGCCGGGCTGCCACAGCGTGCGGTGGCCCTTCATGCGATGGAAGCGTGTCAGCGTGTCCATGATCGTGTCCTGAAACGCATGCCCCATGTGTAACGTGCCAGTCACGTTCGGCGGCGGAATGACGATGCAATAGGGTGTGCCGTCGCCCTGTGGCGCGAAATAGCCTTGCTCTTCCCAGCGGTCGTAGATGCGCTGCTCGATGTCTTGTGGTTGGTAGGACTTGTCCATCAGATATTGTGTGTTTTTATCTTGTGACCCTGGTCACGGTAGGTTGAGTAACGATGTCTGCTCTTCTCACGACAAATTTCGTCGGAAGTTACGAGCTCTGCAACACGGGGAAAGGACCCTGCGAAATTTGGTATTTCATCGCAGAGAGTTATCAGAAGATCGCGTGGCTCGACAGGCGAATCACCAAAGCCGATGGTTATCGGTGCCACGTTTTCGCCGCCCGCGAGCTCGTGCGGCACGAAGCTGCCATCACGAAATGTCCACAGTAGCTCGTCAAGACGTTCGGCGTCTGCTTGAGTCATCGTGTGAATGTGAATGGTGTTCTCCAGCCGCCAGGCTTTCTCGGCCAGCTTACAGGCAAGGGTGTGTCTCGCGTGTTCGTCGACCCGGTCGATAACGTAAAAGTCGACTTGAGTCACGTTCGATGTCAGGGCAGTACGCCGGCACGAGAAAGCAGGAACTCTGACAGCAGCGGAACAGGTCGCCCGGTAGCGCCTTTCTGAGCACCCGACCTCCAGGCCACACCAGCAATATCCAGATGCGCCCAGTTCATGCCGTCGGTGAACTTGCCGAGAAAACAGGCAGCCGTAACGGAACCGCCGCCCGGCCCGCCAATATTGGCCATATCGGCAAAATTACTCTTGAGCTGCAGAGCGTACTGGTCGCCCATCGGCATCGGCCAGCCGATGTCTTCTGAGCTCTTGCTGGAAGCGAAAATCTCGTCTTGCAGGCCATCGTCATTTGAATAGATTGCGCAGCGGTGATTGCCGAGCGCGACCACGCAGGCACCCGTGAGTGTTGCGACGTCAATAATCGCCGCAGGTTTGAAACGTCTCGAATAGGTCAAAGCATCGCACAGGATAAGGCGGCCTTCGGCGTCGGTATTCAGCACTTCGATAGTCTGGCCTGACATGCTCTTGACGATGTCGCCCGGATTGGTGGCATTGCCGGCAGGCATGTTCACAACGGCCGGAACAACGACGTTCACATTGATCGGCAGCTTCATCTTCGTGATAGCAGCCATTGTGCCGATGACGCTTGCCGCGCCGCACATGTCGTATTTCATCTCGTCCATACCAGCACCGGGCTTCAACGAGATACCTCCGGTATCAAATGTCACGCCTTTACCGACCAGCACGACAGGTTTGTCACTACCGGCACCTTTGTATTGCATGACGATGAGCTTCGCCGGCTCGACAGCTCCAGCCGTAACCGAAAGCAGCGAACCCATGCCGAGTTTTTTCATTTCGGACTCATTAAGGATACGCGTAGACAATTTTCCATTGCCGCTTGCGAGTTTCTTCGCGACGCGCGCCAGGTACGAAGGCGTGCAGACGTTGGCTGGCAAGTTTCCGAGATCCTTGGCCAGTGACACACCGGCGGAGATTCCGTCGCCGTGTTCGGCACCCCGAGTCGCTTTGGCAGCGTCACCGCGTTTCGCGATGGCAAGACCGATGGTGTGCAATGGCATTGCGGGTTTCTTACGACCACTCTTCATCTGGTCGAAGCGGTACAGCGCATCGCCGATGCATTCAACGGTGTGCCGCGCCAGGTAATAAGGGTCACAATTGCTGACCGGCTCGAGGCTCAGACAATTCAGAATCTGCCTGGTTTTTGTATCGGCGATAGCTCGCGTGGCGGCCGCGACAGCCTTGCGGAAAGCGATGGCATCCAGCCCGCCGGATTTTCCCAGGCCGACAACGACGACCCGGGCAGCTTTAACGCCCGGCAAGGCGGCTAAGACCGCAACCCGACCTGCTGCGCCTGAAACATCACCCGACTTGATGAGATTGCGGATGTGACCCTTACTGGCTGCGTCAATATCAGCAGCGCCGACGCCCAATTTACCGCGCTTGTATACGCCGACGATGACGCAATCAACAGCCCGGCGAGATGCCTTGCTCGTAGTTGTAAAGTATTTCATATTTTCCCATTTGGCCTTGTTATTGTTCCAGTAATCGTTCCGAGACTGTCACGGACAAAATAAAAGCGGTAGTCTAACCAATTCAGCTACCTACAGCTACGTCATTCCCGGACACCGATGACCCGTATCCTAGATCGGTACATATTTCGCGAAATTGCCATGACCTGGCTCGGGGTCACGATGGTTCTTTTGCTGATTCTTCTGACAAATCAGTTTGCCCGGGTTTTGGGCGACGTTGCCAAGGGTAAATTGCCCAAAGACGCGGCATTCGATGTCATTGGCCTGTCTGCAGTGCAATATCTGACGATTCTTGTCCCGATAGGCCTGTTTTTGGCGATCATGCTGGCGCTGGGCCGCTTGTATCGGGACAGCGAGTTACCCGCAATGATGGCGTGTCGGGTGGGCCCGACCGGAATCTACCGGCCGCTGAGCTGGCTGATGTTGCCACTGGTGCTTGGTGTCGCCTGGATGTCCATCGAAGTTGGGCCCTGGGCGCTGACGGCCGTGGACCGGATCGGCGCAGAAGCACGGCGGGAGGCAGACCTTGCCAGTATCGAACCAGGTCGATTTACGATTCTTGGCCCGGATCGCGCTGTCGTTTACGGCAACAGCGTCACAGCGGATGGCCGCATGCAAGATGTCTTCATGCAGCGGCAGGTCGATGGCGGGTCAGTCGAAGTGGTTATCTCGGAGACTGGCGAGATGGTCGAGTCCGATGACCCGGATGTCCGCTTGCTGGTTTTACGCGATGGGCGCCGCTACGAAGGCATTCCCGGAACGACTGAATTTCGTGTCATAGAATTCGCTGAGCACGGATTGCCGTACCGGCTGCCCAGCCTCGGGACCCCGGAACCGCGCCCCCGGGCAATGGAATTCCTCGATCTGATGCGCTCGGATGAGCCCGAGCATGTTGCGGAATTCCAGTGGCGGCTTGGTGTGCCTTTGTCCACTATCATTCTGGCGATACTTGCGGTCCCGCTGAGCAAGAGCCAACCCAGGGCAGGGCGATACGGCCGGCTGGCTATCGGTCTGCTCGTTTTCATTATTTACCTGAATATGATGAGTGCGGCCAAAGCGTGGATCGAGCAATCGGCGATCTCTCCGGCGCTCGGAATATGGTGGGTGCATGCCACGGTGCTGTTATTGGCATTGGGAATGCTGGCTTTGCAGAACGGCTATCACAGGCGTCTGTTCAGATGACAAGCATCCTGAGTCAGTACCTGATGCGCACTATTCTCGCCAGTACGGCAATGGTTCTGGTGGTGCTGCTGGCGCTCGCCGGCCTTTTTGAATTCATTGCGGAGCTTGATGACACACAAAGTGGTTACCAGACAGTGCAGGCGATTCTCTATACAGCCTTGCGACTACCAAACCTGGCATTCGAGATGTTGCCGATTGCAGCACTAATCGGTTCCTTGCTCGGACTGGGCGCGTTGGCGGGCAACAGCGAAATTATCGTCATGCGATCTGCCGGACTATCCGTGCGTGAATTGTCGGGTATGGTTGCATTGTCCGGGGGATTGCTGCTTGTGCTTACCGGCTTACTGGGTGAGTTCATTGGCCCGCCACTTGATTTCTACGCGCGCAATATGCGTATGGAGGCCCGCTACCAGCAAGATGATTCGCGCCTGGGGAATGACGCGTGGGTTAAAGACGGGTCCACCTACCTGCATCTGGAGAGAGTCAGTCCCGAATTCCAATTTGGCAGTCTGTATATCTACCGCTTCGATGAGGGCCGTCTGGAGTCCATCGCGGTAGCGGAAAACTCGGGAATTGACGATAACGATAACTGGATTCTGGAAAACCTCCGGGAAACGCAGTTTCAGAGCGATGGCGTACATGTAATGCAAAGCACGCGATCGGTCGAATTTTTCGAGATTAATTCAGACCTGCTGGGGAGTTCACTCGCGAAGCCGCTGAGTCTTTCGGCCAGAGAGTTGCTGAGTTATATCGATTACCTGAATCGCAACAGTCTCGATGCGACCAAGTACGAAACCGAGTTTTGGTTTCGCGTGGCACGCACATCCACCGTATTGATAATGCCGATTCTCGCGCTGGCTTTCGTTTTCGGTTCGCTGCGAACAGGCGGTGCCGGTGGTCGGCTGATGATAGGTGTGGTGATCGGTCTTGCCTACTATCTCGCGAGCGAGACGCTTGCGAACTCGGGGCAGGTGTTCAATCTGAATCCGATTCTTGTCACCTGGCTGCCATCGGTGACGCTGATGCTGGTGACCTTATTCGCGCTGTCGCGAATACGCTAGCCATCCTTTGGGTAATACACGATGCGCGTCTTGCTGATGCGGTCGTGCCAGGTCAGATTCTCCTTGTCCCACAGTGACCAAATAAACCCAAGGCCGACCGGTGCCCACGAAAGCAGTGCCGCGAGGAATCGAATGCTTGCAGCCCCAAGACTGGCTCTTTCGCCATCCATTGTTTCGAGCTGCAGTCGCCAGGATTGCATGCCCAGTGTGCGGCCGGAGCGGGTCCAGAAACTGACAAAAAAAACATAGATCACCGCAGCGAGGACCAGGCGGTAAAGGAGTTCACCAGATTCGACCGGATCGCCGCCGCGCGCGGCGATGAATGGCAGCGTCGATATAAAAAGTAAGGCCAGGACTAGCAGACCGTCGTAAAGCATCGCCCCAACGCGACGAATCAATGTGGTGTTTTGCATTTTCTAGATACTCGAGAAGAAATCCGACATGCGTTTGCGCATGGCAGTGTCAGGGAGGATACCCGAGCCCGCGCCGAGGTTGTCGATCATGTGATGTGTTTTGCTGGTCGCCGGAATAACAGCGGTAACGGCTGGGTGGCTGATGATGAACTTGAGGAAGAACTGCGCCCAGCTGGCAGCGAACTCACTGGCCCACGCAGGTACTTGCTTTCCGGATACCGCGCGGAACAGCCTGCCCGACTGAAATGGTCTGTTGATGAGCACCGCAATGCCCAGGTCTGACGCCAATGGCAATAAACGATTTTCTGCTTCTGGCTCACCCAGCGAGTAATTGATCTGAATAAAATCCGGTTTGAAGCGCTCCATTTCGCGACCGAGAGCCGCATGTGCTCCGGCAGTGTAGTGCGTCAAACCGCTGTAACGAATTCGATCGCTGTCCTGCCACATCCGGATAGTCTCCATATGCGAAGCCGTATCGCGCAGGTTGTGCACCTGCATCAAGTCGATTACGTCGGTCTGCATTAGCTCGGCAGATCGCTGCATTTGCTTGGCGCCCGCCGATTGCCCGTCGGTCCAGACCTTGGTGGCGAGAAATAGTTTTTCCCGATCCATCCCGGAGGCAATAACATCACCGATCACCTTTTCTGAGCGATTGTACATCGGTGATGTGTCGAGAAGGTTGCCGCCGCTGCTTGCCAGTAGTTCGACGATCTGCCGGCGTATTTCTATTTGAGCTGGAGTGCTTTCTACGTCGAATACGTTGTAGGTGCCGAGGCCAATGACCGGCAGAGACTCGCCACTGCCCGGTATTGGCTTGCTTATCATGTGAATTTCATCGGCGCTCAATGCAATGCTCGGTGCGATGCCAACCGCGAGACTCGCCGCGATAATGTCTCGACGATTCCAGTGACGGTTTTTCATTCGACGCCTTGATTCTTCAGCGCCAATGCTTGTCGTTTATAGTCGCGGCCGAGCCACAATGAAATAACAAACCAGACTGCGGCAAATGGAAGCATCGCCACTGATACACCAGCCACGCCTAATCCCATCAGAATCTTGACCGACCACGCACCGATGATATCGCCAAAGCGATAGACCGCAGTATCGATGAAATTCTTGGTTTTGTATTTCTCTTCGAGTGTGACCACCGAATACAACATGTCGGTGGTTGGTTTGCTGAAGCTGAACCCGAGTGCTCTGCGTGCGATGGTCAGAAATGCAACGATGCCGAGTACCGGATCGATCGCCAATAATATGAATCCGGCTATTGAGACGATTGGCTGGACCGCCAGCGATCGGCCGATCCCGAAACGCATGACAACCTGTTTGACGAAGAACATCTGGCCAAGCAACGCAAATAGATTGGTCCAGGAGTTGATGTTTGAAAAGAACTCGGTCCGCTCATTGGTGCCGGAGATTGCGCCCTCAACCATTTGTGCGGCAAAAATGTACAGCGAGGTCCCGAGCAAACTGGCGATGATTGAGCAAGCTACGATTCCGAGGAAATAATGGGATCCGAAAATATGTGTGATACCACTAAACGGACTTCCACCGAGTGGTTTGCTGCTTACTACGGTAGCGTCAATTTCGGCTTCATGTTCATGTGCCACCCAATGCCGGAGCTTGTGTATACACAGGACGGGCAGAACTAGGATCGTCGCCGCAATGGGAAAAAGATTTTGAAATCCGATTTCGACCACGAGTGCGCTGGTAGCTGCGGCTCCGATCAGCGCTCCGATACTTCCGCCGGCTGTAATGAAGCCGAACAATCGCCTACCTTGTTCGCGGGTATAAATATCTGCCATGAAGCTCCAGAAAACAGATACGACGAACAGGTTGAATACGCTAAGCCAGACAAAAAACGCCCGCCCAAGCCATATGTGATTGGCGCCATCGTCAATGTACTTGGAGAACAGGAACCAAAAAATCAGAATATTTGAAACGAAAAATAGATTAACCCAGGGCAGGAACGTGCGCCTGGGATACCGTGACGTGACCCAGCCGAATATCGGCGTGGCGACCATCATCGCTGCAAAGGTACCCATAAATAGATACGGAATAGTATCCGGCCCGCTGCCAACGGCCATTGTTTCGCGAATGGGACGCAGGATGTAGTACGAAGACAAAACACAGAAGAAATATGCGAAGGACCAGGCAACGGCTGCATACTCATGCCGCTCGGGCCCGAGGACCTTGCCGAACAGCATTGTGCGTATTTTTAAGGTAGGGTTGCCGGCCATCGTGATGCCATCTTAATGGTCAGGCGACGAAAGTCACACTAAATCAGAAAAACAATCAATAGGGGTGGAAAATTCATGGAAGCAATTGTAATTGTTACGGTCCTGGCGTTGATCCAGTACGAATTCTTCGGGATTCAGGTCGGCGGGGCGCGTCAGAAACACGGAGTCAAAGCACCGGGCATATTGGGCGACCCACAATTCGAGTGCGCACATCGGGTACACCAGAATACATTGGAACAACTCGTTGTATTCATCCCGGTACTTTGGTTGTATGGATACTATGTGAATCCACTTTGGGGCGCCGGGATCGGTGCTGTTTTTATTGTCGGCCGATTCGTCTATCGCGCTGCGTATCTGAGTGACCCATCGAGTCGCGGGCTCGGCTTTATGTTGTCGTTTCTACCGAGCGCGGTTATGGCGGCCTGGGTGCTGGTTGACGCGGTATCGTCATACTTCTAAGTGCATCTCGATAAATCGACGAGATTTGGCGCTGTCCAAATCTCGTCGTTCGTTCGATTCTTCTCGCTCAACCAGTGAAGGAGAAGAACGATGGCGAAAAGGATATTTGCCGCACTGATGCTTCCATTAGTGCTGGGGCTGGCGGCCTCGCAAACACATGCGCAATTTTCACCTGTAACAGTCGATGGCTGTGCAAAACTCGCGCGGGTCATTTACGCGGAAGTTTCTGCGGCGGCGCTGTACGGCCCAAAGCGGTCGGGCCCCTGGACCATCAACATGGGGCAGGGTGAATTGGCGATATGCAAACATGCCGCCAGGACGGTTTCCCGGGCATATACATCGGCGATGCTTGGTGCAGGTATCCAGGTGTCCTGGGGGCCTGATGATAATCGCAATGGGGATTACTGCTGGGGTGGTTTCATCTCGCAGTGTTACCCGGGTCGCGATCGCCTGGGCTATTCGGCTAACGGTACGGATAGCATGTTCGTGGCGAAGACCTGGGCTGTTGTGTCTCAGTCGGTCATGCGAGAAATGTATAACCCGTTCAGTAGCGACGAGGTTCGATTTCGTGATGATGATCTGAAGTTGCGCCTCGGGCTGTCGCTAAGATCCGTCGGAATGTCTGGTGAGAGATAGCGGCAGGTTTACCGCTTAAAGTTTAGCTGGCTTCCCAGTCAGCAATAACCTGCCGGGCGGACTCATAATCGGCTGCCGGAACGAGGACTCGAACGTTTCCGGCAGCCGGTAGCTCACCGATTCCGCCTTGCAGGTACTCACCCTGAATGACGGCATCAATTCCGGCTTGTTGAAGCTGGTGCATGACCAGGTGCGCTTCAATATTGCTCGCGGCATCGTAGACCGTTTTCACCGGGAATCTCGTTTGTACATATCTATTGATGCAGAAAATAGTGTGTCACGGTGTCGCTGACCGTTTGCTTCGACAGCATGCCGCCGATTGTCACCCAACCATCCTGAAATCGTACAAGTCCGCGATGGTCCATTGTCGAGGCGCTTTCCTGCCTGACCAGTTTCCACGTGAGTGTCTTGAGATTGAAAAGCAACCCGTGTCGAGCAGGCTCGGATGGCTCACCGTCGTATCCCATGCCATCGAAATTGTACGGATTTTCGCTACCGCCAATAAATAGTACCGCGTCCATGGCATGAATACCGGCCGCAGCCATACGGTAGCGTGGCAAGCCGGGATGCTTTTCAACCGGACGCCAATCGATTCGGCGGCTGTCTTTATCGTTGATTATTCCCAGCCAGCATTCATTGCTCGCAGCGAAACTTCTTGGCTTGTCGGCATACGGGAGCACGGCGACGCCATCACAATAAATAATGTTGTTGTCTACGATCCCGCCAGCATGGCCAAACAGAGACACACCTGGAATGGGTGTCGCTTGCGTCCATGTATCTGAAACGGTGTCGTAGCGTTGTACCAGGTTTACGTTGCCCAGATCGTGCCAGCCGCTGATGAGGTAAATGAAGCGATTCTCATAGGTGAATGAAACGGCATCGTCTACTGGTACCGGCATCGGGCTGAGTTCTTCAAACCGACCCGTTTTGGGATCAAATGAATGTACCCATGGCGTCGATACTTCGCTGCCGTCCTCTGCCACCGTGTACCCACCAAACGCATAGGCCAGTTCACCAATCGCAGCGGCGGTCGTGGCGAGTCGACCGGCATCGCCAGGTACGTTCGCGTGTTCTTTCCAGGTTTCGGTTGCTGCGCTGAATACGAAAGTTCGGGCATGAGCGTCGGAATATTTGAGCCCGCGACCAATGCCGGCGAAGCTGACAAGGTATTCAGTTTGATCGACCGTCACGGCGGTGACCGCATTATTGGCAACTGCATCAGGCAGCGGCTCCAGGGTCTTTGTCTGCAGCGTTAATGTTGAATCGGTCGCCCACAGACCTACGCAAGGAACCAGGCAAAGGACCAGACAAACCAGTCTGTGCATCAATAGTGCTCCTTATCAGGCGGCGTCGAATCTTGCCTTGTTTTGTGCCATCCAGTTTTCCATATCTTCCTTGGTTTTGCTGGAATCACTCATTACGTCTGCATGAGCTTCACCGTAATGAGGGCGAAGTGCCGCCATCCAATCTTCGAATGTTTCGCCGTCCGCGGTCGCATCGCACAAGTCGCACTTAAGAGTTTTCATGATATTTTCCTGGTCGGGTTCATGCGGTGGAACATAGCACAAGGCCTCAAACCTGTTTGGAGATTGCGAAGGCTGCGCTTTACCACACGCTGCCAAGTGCAACCCTGATAGCCTCACCACTAACGCCACTGGATTCCTCAGATGCCAGGAAAGCGATCGTTTCGGCTACCTCTTGCGGGGTGGCAACCCGGCCCGCCGGATAAAGCGCTGCCCGTTCTGCCCACACCTGATCGCTCGTGATGTCCCTGTCCGTCGCCTCCTTCTGGGCCGATCGTTCGGCCATATCCGTCCGAACCCAACCGGGCAGAACCGCATTCGATGTAATACCAAAGGGTCCACCGTCGACCGCGACTGAGCGCATCAGTCCGAGTAGTCCGGATTTGGAGCTGTTATATGCACTTCCCGCGTGCTCAGGGACAAGGCCAGCGGTCGAACTGGTAAAAACTACACGCCCATATTGGTTCTTCACCATTGCGGGCAAGATGAGTTTTGAGAGATGGAACGGACCATCAAGATTGATGCGCATTGATTCGCTCCAATCGTCTGTTTGCTGTTCCCAAATAACCTTTTCATGGGCTGAGCCTAGGCCATGATTGCAAACGAGAATCTCTATTGGGCCGAGCTGTCGTTGAGTATCAGCAACTGCTTGTGCGCACCCTCCTTGAGTTCCGAGGTCGGCCACCGAATAGTCAAGCCCGACGTTGGCAAGATCCTGTTCGCTGCGCGCGACGCACATTACCCGCGCACCACGTGATGATAAAAGTTCTGCCGTCGCACGCCCGATTCCGCGACCACCGCCCGTAACCAGTGCTACTCGTCCTTCGACTCCTGCCATGATTCACGTTCTCGCTGCATTGTTCCAGCGATGCATTGTAACGGTTGCTGGCAGCGCAAGAGGCAGAATTGCTTTAGAGTTTCGCGCACCGTGCCAGCAGATAGTCCGATCTGGACTCTTTTCTCCCGTGTCTTATGCGGGTCGCGCTTTGCCCTGGAATAAATATGACACCTCCGGATGCTCTGCAGGCTTCTACCTTTTGCGCATGGGCGAGTTGCGCCTCGATCAACGCCTCTTGTCGTTCGTACAAGACGTCTTCCCTGGCCATCAAATAATCTTCGCGCTCTTCATCTGTCATCATATCCAGGTTCGCACAACCAACTAAGAGAGTCGTCGCTAACAGAATCAACATTTTCATCCTTCGGCTCCTGACAAGTTACTGCAATTACTCAGGCGCTTACTGATGTTGTTATTGTCGTCATCGAGGGCCGTTTCGGGTGTCGATTGATTGCGCCGCCCACACTATTCTTGTCGGCGCTCGTTGTATCTTCTTGAGTGGGACAAAACCGGAAAGTCGAAGGCGACAGGGGGTATGGAGCGTCGTATTTGCACCGGCGTTGCATCGAAACGACATGAAGAAGGCGGTGTAATGCCGTTGATCAGGAAATCCTAGTTCGACGGGGTTGCCAGGTTTTTGCTGCTGAGCAACGTGCTGTATCGCCTGCGTACAACTCGATCGTGATTTGGAAAATGTGCGAAAAAGATTTTTCGTTGTGTGATCCAGTCGAGGTTTTGCCCGGTGTGGGGTGGTGCTGCGACTGGTCGAACAGGGTTCCAATCCTCCGCAGGGGGTGCCAAATAAAAAGGGCCCGCGATGCGGGCCCTTTTCGTTTGGTACTCCCTAGGGGATTCGAACCCCTGTTACCGCCGTGAGAGGGCAGCGTCCTGAACCACTAGACGAAGGGAGCGTCTTGAGTTTTCAAGCAGTTGCGGGATTGTACGTGATTCATTGTGAACCGCAATACCGGATAAAGCCGGATAGTTACCTATAGAATTAGCACAGTAGTAGACTAAATGCTGAACCCCTCGATCGCTTGCGATAGATGGTCCTGCGCCACATGTAGGTATTTCTCGGTCGTCTTGATGCTGGAGTGCCCCATCAACTCCTGAAGTACTCGCCCGGGCGTCCCCTTGATTGCTAGATGCGACCCGAAAGTATGCCGGAGACTGTGCAAACTTCCATCCAAACTGCCTTTGTCGCGCTTGAAGGCGCGTGTCAGGCTGTTCGGAATCATGATTGGCAGTACGTATTCCGTGCGGCTCTCCCCTATTAGGCTGTCCAGGGCACTCCTGCCATTCACAGATAGCGGTATCTCGCGCCATCGGCGACTTTTGGTGCGAGCCTCGTCTGTCGATTCGATCAGAATAGACTCCCCGCGGTCGTGTTCGATCTTCAGGTTCTGAGCCTCGCCTCGCCGTATCCCTGTATTGGCCATCAATTGCCATATTGGCCTGTGGCTGTCCGGCGACTGAGTGTAGATTGTCTGTAGTTGCTCCATCGAATACCAGTGCACTGGTCGTGACGTGCGAATCTTGGGCGGGCTTACAGTCTGAATTGGGCTGAACTTGATCAGTTGCCACTCTACGGCCTTGTTCAGCATGGCCTTGAGCGTCTGAACCTCTTTGGCGACTGTCGCCTCTGACACGATTGCCAGGCGGTCTGCTTTGAACTGTTCGACCTGTCGCGGTGTCAGGGCATCCAGTGCCACATATTGAAACGCTGCCTTGAGGTGTTGGCGAACGATCTGGTCGACTCTTATCTGGCTGTCCGGGAACTCCGATTTCCGCCAGGTAAGGTATTCGTCGATTACCTCGCCGAATAGCGGCGCGTAACTGAATACCCTGGCGCCCGTGCGGAGCTCGAGTTCCTTGGCAAGCCGATAGTCCTCGGCCTCGTTCGTGTCGATTTGGCCTAAGCTCTTGCGACACTGCTGGCCTCCCTCGCGCCAGTTAAGATACGCGGTCTTGGTGACCTCGCCCGACTTGCGTTTGTGGCTGCGCCATTGGATTGTGGCCATGCTGTTTCTTCTATGAGTTTTTGAAGGTCGCTACGGCGAAATAGTTTTTTACCCCACAATGTACCGGCTAGCAAGCCGGCGTCGTTGATCTTGCGAGTGAACTGGCTCTCTGAGACACAGCAATATGCCGCTGCCTCTTTGATTGAAAAGTAATCCTTTCCGGCAAGGTCGGTCACGGTCGCCCCAATGCCTGGTAGAAAAGACAGGCACATTTCCAGCCAGCGTACATTCCGCAAGCGGCGAAAAATCCGATGACGAATCCGACAATCACTTCAGTTTGTCCGCGATCGTTTTCAGAGATTGAGTCAGGTCTTCGATCTGGCTGTCTGTCAGGTGTGTGACAGCTTTCATTATTTCGAGCTGAGCCACCAGTACCTCATTGCGCTCGCGCAACTTGAGGTTCTCAAGCGTTGCTTCACACAGGAATTCGTGGGCGCCTGTCTCAACCACATCGATTCCTCTAGCCAACGGGTCGCACCATGAACACATTCGTGCCATCGAACTTCGCTCGGTAGCCGTTGGCGACCAGCCAGATAATTCCTGGGTGCGTGGCGTGATACCGGGTCACGTTGATCTTGTTCAGGGGAAGTACTTTCATCGCTGAGGTTCCCATGCTTGGATAGCTGAGAACCAGTATAACTAACGGTCATACTATGTCAATGACCAAAAGTCATATTTCGAAAAGTTTTTTCAGGTCAGGCGATTCGCGCGCCTTCTTCGCCGCAGCTTGGACATACCATTACGGTCTTTTTGTTGCCTACAGATCCGACCACAATACCAAGGATTATCAGGACGGCGCCGACGATCACGTTGAATAACAGAGCAAACAATCCTATGACAACGGTGATGGCCCCAACAAAGCCACCAAAACTAAATGACTTATCTTTTTGTGTGGAAATCAGCGCCACGTTGCAAGATTGGCAAGCCGCTACTTTCGGTGGGGCGTAACTATCTGCTTCGGTATGTTTCTCAGGCGGCTGGTCAAAGACAATATGGCAGCCGCAATGTTGGCAGAACTTTGCACTTGCCAGGATGCGTTCGTTGCAATCAGGGCAGTTAGTGATTTCAGTCATGGTTATTTGCCAGCTCCCTAGTTCCTAAGTCTTCCGGCTCATCAAATGTTTTATTATAGCTTTCTATTTCCTCGTGGAGTGTGTGCTGTGGTCTGGGCTGGTTGCGACGATCGTGATTTTGGTTGTTGTCGCCAGCACGCATTGATAGCAGCACCCTTAATTCAGTCTCGGTCATTGGGCCTTCGATCGGGTATTTCGCGCCCCGGCCAGTCAGCAACCACTCAACACAAACGCCAAGTTTCACTGCAATAATGATTGCGTTCGTCATGCTTGGGTAGCCGCCGTACTCCCACTTTCTCGCTGCGGTATTGCCCTTAGATCCAATCAAAGCACCAGCGCCAGTCTGTGAGTGCTTCATCCCATTATCTTCCATAGCCTCGCCAAGGCGCTGCCAGAAGGTCGTTTCAGTACTTTCGGTCATAGCAAAATTGTCCCGCAAATAGGGCATGACTTTCAGTACTTGCAAAGACATGACTTTCGGTTATACTTTCAGCTATGAATCGATTGCATGAATACCTTCGGCGACCTGAAAACTCGCAAACAGACCTTGCGAAATCCCTTGGCGTGTCGCAACCAGCCATCTCAAAATGGCTTGAGCGACAACAAATTCCGGCGGAACGAGTGCTTGAGGTATCTCGTTTAACAGGAATCCCGGCTTTTGAGCTCCGCCCGGACATATACCCGGACCACGCTGCATGATTTCCCCTCGGCCAGCACCAAACCTCTCTAATGATCGGGTATTGGCCGTTTAGTTGGGCGCACCTCTAACGGGGTGCGCTTTTTTATTTGACCAAATAACGACAGACAACGAGACACAACAATGTTGGAGCAGGTTGCACTTCCTTTCGCTGAAAGTCCCAAAAGGGCTGAGATAAGCCAATCGATGCTACTCAGACAGTCGGATATGTTGGCTGCAATCAATCTGAGTGTGAATGCAAGCGGATTGCAGGATAACCAGATATATCCGGTTCTCGGTATCGAGAAAGCGTCCTGGTCGAAATCGTTAAGTGGATCGAATCATTTTGACGCGAACAAGCTAGATGCTTTGTGTAACGCCGTTGGCAATGAAGTCACGCTGGAATGGTGGGCAGCCAAACGTGGTTACAAGCTGGTCAAGCTGAAATCCACGCTCGAGGAAGAAAACGAGAGCCTAAAAAAGGAGCTCGTCGAGGCTCGCAGAGAGAACGAAGTCATCAAGAAATTCGTTAAGGAGACCTCATGAGAAACCCAGCATCAATAACGATCATTCTCTGTGCCTTAGTGGTGGGCGGTGTGTTTCACGTCACCCACGGGTTCAACCAGGCAGAGCTGAAACGTGAAGCAGATCGCATTCACGAATATCACGAACGGCTGTGGGCCCAATGCAAATTGATGATTCCGAACAGTCCGGCGAATCAACAAAATTGCTTTGAAGAGTCGGCCAAGTGACGGGCAGACCGACCATATGCGCGTTTGGCCGTTCGCGTTAAAAAACGGCCGTAAATTCGGAGAGCGATAAGGTGAAGTGGTTCAAGCACGATTCGGACGCAGGCTCAGATGCCAAGCTGATGAAGGTTCGTATCAAGTACGGGATGGAGGGCTACGGGCTCTATTGGTACTGCCTCGAATTGATCGTAAATGGCATCAGCGAAAGCAACCTGACTTTCGAGCTTGAGCACGACGCCGAGATAATTTCCCACCAAACCGGCATCCATTTTGAGCGCGTTCAAGAAATGATGACGTTCATGATCGACCTTGGGCTGTTCGAGGGCCAGGGAGGTCGAATAACTTGTTTGAAGATTCTGAAGAGACTTGATAAGTCCATGACTTCAAACAAAAGTTTCCGAGAAATGCTTGACACAGCAAAGGAAAGTCATGATTCAGTCATGACTGTTCCTGATTTAGTCATGCAAGACGAGACTAGACTAGACCTAACTACACAAGACAAGAAACACACTAGGGCACGTAAACGTGCCCCCACGAGTTATCAGCCATCCAAAGAGTTGCTTGCAAGTTTAGCTACAGAGACAAACTCGAAAGACTGGCAGCTCAATGACCTTCTGAACGAAATGAAGGATCACGAATTCAAGTCTGCGAAAAAGGATTGGGACGCGGTATTCAGGAATTGGGTTCGCCGCTCGACCCGATGGAACACACAACCGCCA
>JAJFKV010000088.1 GCA_021773055.1 Woeseiaceae bacterium | reverse complement strand
GTTCGAAGAAGTGGAAGTAGAAAACTAACCTAATAGAAACAGTAAGTTAGATGGCCCGCCCTCACACTTTTTGCCGTCAAATGCCGCTGGGAACCACTGAGCGCCGTCTAGACGCTACGTTTTGTTAGACCGGAGAGCATTTTCAGTCACTCTCAATCTTTGACGGGCAGTGGACCATGATGGCGAAGTCGTGGATGTTTTTCTCCAGCGCCGTAGAGACGGAGCAACAGCAAAGTGATTCTTCAGGTGGCGCACATTTGCGTATTGGAAATGTTCCGCAGCGGTATAATCAACGCCTCGATAGATGATCGCTCGAGTTGGGAAGTTAATTTGTCAGGGCCCTTTTCTAGGGTTTGCGGCGGGGATAACGAGAAACTATTTTCACATAGTCTTATTACCCGGCGATTGCTTAGTTTCGATCTCGATCATAGGAAAATTCCGGGAGCACTACGAAAAGATAAGCAAAGTCGTCCTTGTATCGCCGGTACCAAACGGCTCGCTCGAATATTCCTCCTTCAAGCATTTTTATGGTCGGTCTGGTGTCATAACCGTCCAATGCGGAATCCGGAAATTCCACGACACAAATAGTGGTATGACAATCAACCGTCCAAGTTGCCGAATGGCTCCGAGTACCTGCTTTTTCGAGGGAGTCGTTGACCACATCCATAGCGAGACTTGACCACTCAATATCATATTCCTGCTCCTCCGCGGCCTGAAGCATCGCTGTCGTTGCTTCCTCAGCGTCGGAATAGAAGAACCTATTGAAATTCTCCGTCGATATGACTGCATACCTTGATTTGATCGTATCGCTAGCAAATTCTTGGCGGGCCCCATCCGTTTGATCAGAAGCGGGCCCGACTTGAACACTACTGATACTCGAATTATTCGACAACGCAGCCGTTTCTACAGCCTTTTCATCTACTAGCGCCTCGGAACCGGGCAATTGCTGATTCGGCGACGATTCAGCTGCTCGTGAGACACTATCATTCTCTCGAGGAGCTGAATCATCACCGAAATAACGAACGATCATCAGCGCCAATGCGAGCACAACAATGATCACGACCGAGATTCTAACCATTCGAATGGCTTTTGGGCAATCCTGTAGGAAACGGCTGTTGATGGTTCAACTAACCCCCTCCAAATGTGTCTTCGGGCGTACCGAAGCCGCCATTCGGGTTACAATTGAAGTCGCAATTATATGGATCGGATTGCCCCCAGAACCCGTTTTCGGTGCCACCACTGGATTCGCCCATCGAATCAGCGAGATAATCAGCGAACGATTCCGACTCGTCTGTGTTGACGCCGCTCGTCATGTTCCCGTCCGCGTCAAATTTTGCCTTTTCTTTGACATTGCCTTCGACATTAATAACGACGGCCGTGACGGTGTATTCTCCAGTAACCTCGTCCGTACTTTGAGTCCAGTATATCCCCGAGTTGCTAGAATCTGCACCCCTTGATGATGTAAAACTCCAATAGGTATCGCCCGAGAGCGCGACCGGCGGAATCAGAATCAGCATCCCGGCCACACCAGCGCGCATGTATTTACCGATCGTGCCTATTTCTTTCATATCCCCTCCAAAAATCCAAACATTGTTAAATAAGTTTCTATATACAGGGTTATTTTACCACATCCGCCAGTTCCTTCTCAGCTTCACCGAAGCGCCATTTCATACGAGATCATGTTGTGCGCCTTACCGCGAAGCCTGTAGTAGGCACTATGTAGAAACGTTGCGTCATTAGTGTATTCCGCCAACAATGCGGTTTATGCCTGTCCCTCGTTATATGGGCCCGTCCGGGATTGCAATCACCGAGCCGACCACGACGCCGCGTCTCGACGGTCTTGATCCGTACGCATCTAAGTCAGTAGCAGAACGCCTCAGACCCGGCGCTGATATCCTGGCTGAGCTCCGGCTGGAGCCGTTAGATCAAATTGGCCGAATCTGGACGAACTCGTCTGGGCGCGGGGTAATGTGGAGTGAAGCGTGGGGCCGCATTGCAGACTATGGCGATGAAAAGTCGGACAGTGGCTCGCGACTATTGATCGATATTCGGCTACTCAAATCATTGCTTAGGCTACGAAAAGGAGTCATACGACAATGACGGAGGCCATTCGCATACAACGATCGCCGTTACTTTTGATCAAGAACTCCGCTATAAGATTCACAGAGGTTTTGTGAATCATGAGCACGTCTCTGAGTGGTGAAAACTCTGAATGTGGCCGGTGACACGGGCGGTGTATTTCTCGATGGGTTCTTTATACGCAGGGATCGTTAGAGTCTGACGCGTCCGGCGGTAGCCTATTTGATCACGCTCGCCGTTAGGAATCGATAAAGGCCGAAGGGTGCGAAGTCCTTCGGCCTTTATTTTTGACGTAAAGAGAGCGCGTTACGTCGACAGTGATTTCGACGAAGCGTCGTTCCAATAAATCGTCAAGTATCGATGCTTCTTTCGGGGCAACGTACTGCTCGATTTTTGCACACTTTTGCCCGTAGGGTTAGGCAAAAGTTTGGGTATTTGGTACTCCCTACCGGATTCGAACCGGTGTTACCGCCGTGAGAGGGCGGGCCATAGGCCCGACAGGCTGATGGGCGGCTCGCTCGCCGCGTCACTACCGAGCGCGAAGCGCTGTAGTGACGGGGCATCGAATACGCTTCGATGCCCCTTCGTTCACCAACCGCCACTGCGCCGATATATCTATTTTTCATCCTCGTCGGTTTTGTCCTTCAGGTCGAAGTACGCAAAGAAAAGATTCGTGTAACGGGTATGAAGCTTGTCGATTTGGGAGTGTGCCTTGCTCAGTTTCTTCTCGATAACCTTCAAGCCAGCTTCGGTCTGCATGGCACGACTGTCGCTCTCGTCACCCATCGCCGCCAACATCAGCCGCACAAGGTTCCATGCGTCGTGCAGTAAGCCTTCGGCCTCATGGAGGTGTTTGGCGTGTTCCTCGGACGCGGCGTACGCCTTCGAATTAGCCTCATAGTCTTTATCGGACAGCAGATCCGGAACGTAGAATTCCTTGTCCTCCCGGACCTGTCTGTCTGCGTGCGCGTCAAAAAGCGGCGTGATCGGGTACTCGTTCCCGGCGTCGAGCGGGAACACCGTACGGGTCGAAATGTTCGAGATATTTGCATCGTTCATGATTCTGGTCCTCAGGTTGAGGCCAGCGCGGGCACAAAAAAACACGGTCCCCAGGACGGGCAATCGTGTTTTGGTCTGATAGCATGTCGTCAGCCATCTTCAGCACCTTAGTTTGCTGGCTTTGGTTAGGGCCGTTGAGGAGCTAGCACTCCTCTTCGGTCCGCTATTTATAGCATATTGTGAATGTGGGCGCATAAAGCTCCGTCATCCCATCGGCTGTCACAGAAGGCGGTCTTTCGCTGTCCGTTTCCAATCTGCTCGCGGAAACCAATGGCTGTCCACAGAGTCCATAGGCGCTGAATGTTAAGCATCGCGAGCCCCCGACTCGCGATGCCGGCAACCGTCCTTTGAAGCATCAAGCCTGTGGGCCCCTGTGGTCAGACCGCTGCTCTGCGAAGCCTGAACTTCACCGGCAGCAAACGCTGTGGCGGGCGGGAACCCACGACAGATTGGCCTCCGTTGCGAAGCGCCCGTGTCACCAGTTGCACTGGTGACACGGGCCGCAACGCCACGTACTACGCCGCTCCTGGGCTGATTTTTCGTGTTTTCCAGGGGTTATCTGTTATTGTTTGGCGGTAGTTCGATTGGTTTTTAGCCGCGGCCACTGCGCATAAAGTGGCAACAGGGTGCTTCAGGACTCCGTTTCAAGCACCGCGATCAATGATCGTGAGTCCATCTTTGACTAAGCCGTTTTTCTTACGGCAGTGCCAGGCTCTTCATTGGAACTGGCTTTCATA
>JAJFKV010000087.1 GCA_021773055.1 Woeseiaceae bacterium | reverse complement strand
CGTCTTGCCGTGGTCAACGTGACCAATCGTGCCTACGTTTACGTGCGGCTTGTTTCTCTCAAATTTCTCTTTAGACATGATCCCTTTCCTGCGCCTAAGTTAAAAACCGTTTAAAAATATTCGCGCGTAAGTCGCGCTCCTGCTATCTTTTGATTACTGTATCAGCCACATTCTGTGGCACTTCCGAATACTTCTCAAACTCCATCGAGTACACAGCACGTCCCTGGCTCATCGAGCGCACGTCCGTGGCATAACCGAACATCTCGGCCAGCGGTACCTCAGCACGAATTGATTTGCCCGCGGGCGTATCTTCCATGCCTTGCGGCAGACCGCGACGACGATTCAAATCTCCCATCACGTCTCCCAAGTAGTCCTCAGGCGTTACCACCTCGACCTTCATGATTGGCTCGAGCAGCACCGGATCGGCATTACCGGCACCGTCCCTGAAAGCCATGCTGCCCGCGATCTTAAACGCCATTTCACTGGAGTCAACATCATGATACGAGCCGTCGTACAAAGTGACCTTGCAATCCTGCATCGGGTAGCCCGCGACGACACCGTTTTCCATCTGTTCCTGCACGCCTCTGTCGACGGCAGGAATATACTCTCTTGGGACGACGCCGCCAACGATTCCGTTAACGAATTCGTACCCTGCACCTGGCGGAAGGGGCTCGATCTTCAGGTACACGTGGCCATATTGGCCGCGCCCACCTGATTGTCGAACAAACTTACCTTCCTGCTCCACGGCCTTTCTAATCGTCTCACGATAGGCGACCTGTGGCTTGCCAACGTTCGCCTCGACACTGAACTCGCGCTTCATGCGGTCAACGATGATATCGAGATGCAACTCGCCCATCCCTGAAATAATCGTCTGCCCGGACTCCTCGTCCGTATGAACCCGAAACGATGGATCTTCCTTCGCGAGCTTCTGCATCGCGATGCCCATCTTTTCCTGATCTGGCTTCGTTCTCGGCTCAACCGCCACAGAGATAACCGGTTCCGGAAACTCCATACGCTCAAGCGTAATTTTTTCCTTGATATCGCACAGGGTATCGCCTGTCGTTACGTCCTTCAGGCCTACCGCCGCTGCAATATCTCCGGCTCGAACTTCCTTGATCTCTTTGCGGTCATTCGAGTGCATCTGCAAAATTCGGCCTATGCGCTCTTTCCTGCCTTTTACCGGGTTGTAAATTGTGTCGCCGGAGTTCAACACTCCCGAATACACGCGGAAGAATGTCAGATTACCAACGAACGGATCCGTCGCAATCTTGAACGCCAACGCTGCAAACGGCTCTTTGTCGTCCGCATGCCGTTCACCTTCCGATTCATCGTCGTTGATGCCGGCAATTGCCGGTACATCAAGCGGCGAAGGCATGAACTCGATAACTCCATCGAGCATGGCCTGAACGCCTTTGTTCTTAAACGCCGATCCGCACGTTACAACGACAATATCGCCAGACAATGTGCGTTCTCTCAGTCCACGACGAATCTCGTCATCCGTCAACTCGCCGGACTCGAGGAATTTGTCGGTGAGATCCTCGTCGCCATCGGCCGCAGCCTCAATCATTTTTTCGCGCCAGGCCTCTGCTTCCGCCTGTAACTCAACTGGAATTTCACGAGCTTCAAAGCTCACGCCCAAGTCGCTCTCGTCCCAGTACAGCGCCTGCATCTTTATGAGATCAACAACGCCTTCAAATTTCTCTTCTGCGCCGATCGGCAACTGCACCGGCACCGGATTCGCGCCCAGCCGCTCAGTAACTTGCTCAACGACACGCAAAAAATCAGCACCGGCACGATCCATCTTGTTGACGAAGATCATGCGCGGCACACCGTACTTGTTGCCCTGCCTCCAGACTGTTTCCGTCTGCGGCTCTACGCCACCAACGGCACACAATACAGTTACCGCGCCATCGAGCACTCGCAAGGAGCGCTCAACTTCGATCGTAAAATCAACGTGGCCCGGTGTATCAATTATATTGATGCGGTGCTGCTCGTACTGCATGTCCATGCCGGACCAGAAGCAGGTCGTTGCGGCCGACGTAATCGTAATGCCGCGCTCTTGCTCCTGTTCCATCCAGTCCATGACGGCCGCACCGTGATGGACTTCGCCTATCTTGTGCGAGACACCCGTATAGAACAAGACACGTTCGGTCGTCGTTGTTTTGCCCGCATCAATATGGGCCATGATGCCGATATTGCGGTATCGCTCAATAGGGGTTGTGCGAGCCACAGCAAAGCCTTTACCAACGGTAGTGCGAGAACGCCTTGTTAGCTTCAGCCATACGGTGTGTGTCTTCTTTCTTTTTCACAGCCGTACCGCGATTCTCTGCAGCGTCAAGCAACTCATGTGCGAGACGGTGTGCCATCGATTTTTCACTGCGTTTTCTTGCAGCTTCGATAACCCAACGCATCGCGAGAGTTTGACGACGAGCCGGACGGACTTCGACCGGTACCTGGTACGTAGCACCACCAACGCGACGTGACTTAACCTCGACCGTAGGCTTGACGTTTTCAAGCGCTGTTTCAAGCAACTCAAGTGCCTTTTCGCCGGTCTGTGTCTCACGATCGGAAATACGATCCAACGCACCGTAAATGATGCGCTCCGCGACCGACTTCTTACCGTCATTCATGATCATGTTCATGAATTTTGCAAGCAGATCACTTCCGTACTTCGGATCGGGCAAAATTGTGCGTTTCGGGGCCTGTGTTCTTCTGGACATTGTCTGGAATCTCTAATTAATTTCTTACGACTTCGGACGGTCAGATTCGCTGATCGCCGCGCCAGTCTGATGGCTTATGACTTCGGGCGCTTGGTGCCGTACTTGGAACGGCCTTGACGACGATCGGCAACGCCAGAGCAATCGAGCGTGCCGCGAACTGTGTGGTAACGAACGCCAGGCAGGTCCTTTACACGACCACCCCGAATCAGCACAACACTGTGCTCTTGCAGGTTGTGCCCCTCGCCGCCGATGTAACTTGTGACCTCGAACCCGTTCGTCAGACGCACACGAGCCACCTTCCGCATAGCCGAGTTCGGCTTCTTCGGTGTAGTCGTGTAAACACGCGTGCAAACGCCGCGTTTTTGCGGGCTGGCGTCGAGCGCAGGTACCGTGCTTTTTGCACGCTTAACCGAGCGTGGATTACGTACTAACTGATTTACTGTGGCCATGGGCCTTCACTCTTCTTTTTGCTAAAAATATCAGGGCCCGCCTTCGCGAGCCCTATAAAATCAGGGCCCACCTGTCGGTGAGCCCTAAGTATTAAGGGCGGGCATTTTAGTGATGCCGGTAACTCACTGTCAAGCAAGCATCTTCAAAGGCCCGCCAGGGCCTATAAGTTGTTGATTTTATTAGACCGCTGTTGTTTCCTCACCACCTTCCGCTGCAACATCCTGATCACCTGCCGCAACTACATCACCCTCTGGCGCTGCGTCTTCGGCAACTGACTCCGCATCTTCAGCGACATCAGCATCCGCCTCGGCATCGGCATCGGCATCGCCAAGAATCGACTCTGCCAATGCCGCCGCTTCGGCCTCTGCGGCTTTGGCATCTTCAAGCTGCTGCAACTGGTCCGCAAGATCCTGCTCACGTGTACGTCGCCGATCTGCATGATGGGCAAAACCCGTGCCTGCAGGGATCAAACGACCCACGATGACGTTCTCCTTGAGACCGCGCAGATCATCACGCAGCCCACGTACCGACGCTTCGGTCAGTACACGGGTCGTCTCCTGGAACGACGCCGCTGAGATGAACGATTCAGTAGCAAGCGAGGCTTTCGTTATACCAAGCAGAACGGGATCGATCGTCAGTAGCTCTTTGTTCTGAGCCTGAAGCTGCTCTTCAACCTCGAAGAAGCGTGCCTTGTCGATCTGCTCACCGCGCAGATAGTTACTGTCACCCGGTGTGGCAACTATGACTTTACGCAGCATCTGGCGAATGATCACCTCGATGTGCTTGTCATTGATCTTCACGCCCTGCAGACGGTAAACGTCCTGTATTTCCTTAACGAGGTAGTTCGCCAGATTCTCAACGCCACGCAAGCGCAGAATGTCGTGCGGGTTTGGCTCACCGTCGGCGATAATTTCGCCTCTTGCGACCTGCTCACCCTCGAACACATTGAGGTGACGCCACTTCGGAATCAACTCTTCGTAACCATCCGTCTCACCGGTTATGACGAGGCGACGTTTGCCCTTCGTTTCCTTACCGAAGCTAACCGTACCGGTATGCTCTGCCATGATCGCAGGCTCTTTCGGCTTACGTGCCTCAAAGAGATCCGCAACACGTGGCAGGCCACCCGTGATATCACGAGTCTTGGATGATTCCTGCGGGATACGCGCGATAATATCACCAACCGATACATCAGCCCCGTCAGCCATAGAGATAATGGCGCCAACAGGCAATGCGTAAACAGCCGGAATCTCAGTATTCGAGAAGCAGACCTCGACGCCTTCATTGTTAACAAGTTTCGCAACCGGGCGGAGGTCCTTGCCCGCACCACCGCGACTCTTCGGATCCAGAACGACGATGCTGGTCAGACCAGTAAACTCATCGACCTGCTCAGCGACAGTGATACCGTCGATGAAGTCCTGGAACTTGATCTTACCCTCAACCTCGGTGACAACCGGGTGAGTATGCGGATCCCAGGTCGCAAGAACCTGTCCTTGCTTGACTTCAACGCCGTCCTCGATGGTGATCGTCGCACCGTAAGGAACTTTGTAACGCTCACGTTCCTGGCCCTGATCATTAATCACAATGATTTCACCAGATCGAGAAACCGCAACCAGATAGCCCTTATGGTGCGCAACGGTCTTGATGTTGCGCAAATGAGCGATACCGTTGGACTTAATCTCGATGCTGTTGATCGCGGCCGAACGAGATGCGGCACCACCAATATGGAAGGTACGCATGGTCAGCTGTGTACCCGGCTCACCAATCGACTGGGCCGCAATTACGCCAACAGCTTCACCGATGTTAATACGGTTACCGCGCGCGAGGTCACGGCCGTAACACTGCGAACAAACGCCGTAGCGAATCTCACAGGTGATCGGTGAACGCACCATGAGGTGATCGATCTTCAGTTCATCGAGTTCCTGTACGGTTGCTTCGTCGAGCATCGTGCCCGCATCGAATGCGACCTTGTCACTACCCGGAATGAGTACCGGCTCCGCCAGTACACGACCCAATACACGATCGCGTAGCGGCTCAACGATGTCACCACCTTCAACGATTGGCGCCATCGCGACGCCCCTGCGGGTTTCGCAATCGACCTCGGTTACAACCAGATCCTGTGCGACATCAACCAGACGACGCGTCAGATAACCGGAGTTAGCGGTTTTCAGAGCGGTATCAGCCAGGCCCTTTCGAGCACCGTGAGTCGAGATGAAGTACTGCAGTACGTCGAGTCCTTCACGGAAGTTGGCGGTAATCGGCGTTTCGATGATCGAACCGTCCGGCTTCGCCATCAGGCCTCGCATACCCGCGAGCTGACGAATCTGTGCGGCAGAACCACGAGCGCCGGAGTCGGCCATCATGTAAATCGAGTTAAACGATTCCTGCTCGACATTCTTGCCTTTCGAATTCTTGACCGTCTCCGAGCCCAGCATGTCCATCATTGCTTTCGCAACCTGGTCGTTAGTGCGTGACCAGATATCGACAACCTTGTTGTAACGCTCGCCATCGGTAACGAGACCGGAGCCGTACTGGTCCTGAATCTCCTTAACCTCGGCTTCTGCCACCGCAAGAATCTCTTCCTTGTTGTCCGGCACCACCATGTCGTTAATACCGATCGAAATACCAGCCAGGGTTGCGTGACGGAAACCGGTGTACATCAGTTTGTCAGCGAAGACGACCGTCTTCTTCAAGCCAAGTTGGCGGTAACAAGCGTTGATAACGTTTGAGATCGCCTTCTTAGTCATTGCGCGGTTGATGTGCGTGAACTCCATGCCCTTGGGCAGAATTCCAGACAACAGCGCACGGCCAACGGTAGTATCGAGAAGCCTGGTGACCTCAACAATTTCGCCGTCTTCATTGGCCTCGTGAATCGTCACTCGGATCTTGACCTCGGCCTGCAACTCAGCAGCGCCTGCTTCAAATGCCCGGCGCGCCTCATCAAGGTTGGCGAGAATCATGCCCTCGCCCTTCGCATTCACTCTCGTACGGGTCATGTAGTACAGACCGAGCACGACGTCCTGCGACGGAACGATGATCGGATCACCGTTCGCTGGAGACAGAATGTTGTTCGACGACATCATCAAAGCGCGTGTTTCAAGCTGCGCCTCAATAGACAGCGGCACGTGCACAGCCATTTGGTCACCATCGAAGTCAGCGTTGAACGCTGTACAGACAAGCGGATGCAACTGGATAGCCTTGCCTTCAATCAGCACTGGCTCAAAAGCCTGGATACCAAGACGGTGAAGAGTTGGCGCACGGTTCAGCATGACCGGGTGTTCACGAATCACTTCTTCGAGAATATCCCAGACTTCCGGTCCCTCACGCTCAACGAGTCGCTTGGCAGCCTTAATGGTTGTCGCTTCGCCACGCAGTTGCAGCTTCGAGAAGATGAATGGCTTGAAAAGCTCCAAAGCCATCTTCTTTGGCAGACCACACTGGTGCAGCTTCAGCGTCGGGCCGACAACAATTACTGAACGACCGGAGTAGTCCACGCGTTTGCCCAAAAGGTTCTGGCGGAAGCGGCCTTGCTTACCCTTAATCATGTCAGCGAGTGATTTCAGCGGACGCTTGTTCGTGCCGGTAATGGCGCGACCACGTCGGCCGTTATCGAGCAGCGCATCTACAGACTCCTGCAGCATGCGTTTTTCGTTGCGCACGATAATGTCCGGAGCATTCAGCTCGAGGAGACGTCGCAGACGATTGTTACGGTTGATAACGCGGCGGTACAGATCATTAAGATCAGACGTTGCGAAACGACCACCGTCCAGCGGTACCAGCGGACGAAGGTCCGGCGGCAGAACCGGCAGCACGGTCAATACCATCCACTCAGGCTTGTTACCCGACTCGACGAATGACTCGATGAGCTTCAGACGTTTCGACAGACGCTTAATCTTAGTCTCGGAACGCGTTGCACCCATGTCATCACGAACTTTCAAAATTTCGCGCTGCAGGTCGATCGTCATGAGCATTTCGCGAACGGCCTCGGCACCCATGCGGGCATCGAACTCGTCGCCGTATTGCTCCAGCGCGTCGAGGTACATATCGTCGGTCATCAACTGACCACGCTCGAGTTCGGTCATGCCCGGCTCGACGACAACAAACGCCTCGAAGTACAGGACACGCTCGATCTCGCGCAGCGTCATGTCGAGCATGAGGCCGATACGCGATGGCAGTGATTTCAGAAACCAGATGTGCGCAACCGGGCTCGCCAGATCGATGTGCGCCATGCGCTCACGACGGACCTTCGTCTGTGTGACTTCAACGCCACACTTTTCGCAGACAACGCCGCGATGCTTCAAGCGCTTGTACTTGCCACACAGACACTCGTAGTCTTTGATCGGGCCAAAGATCTTGGCGCAGAACAGACCATCGCGTTCTGGTTTGAAAGTACGGTAATTAATCGTTTCCGGCTTCTTAACTTCACCGAAAGACCACGACCGAACCATGTCCGGAGAAGCGAGGCCGATGCGAATTGCATCGAAATCATCAACCGGGTTCTGATACTTGAAAAGCTTAAGCAGATCTTTCATTAGTCTGTCTCCAGCTCAATGTTGATGCCCAAGGACCTAATCTCCTTGACCAACACGTTGAACGATTCCGGCATACCGGCATCCATGTAGTGCTCGCCATCCACGATGTTTTTGTACATCTTGGTACGCCCCTGCACGTCATCTGACTTGACCGTCAGCATTTCCTGCAAGGTATAGGCGGCGCCGTAGGCTTCGAGTGCCCAGACCTCCATCTCTCCGAAGCGCTGCCCACCGAACTGTGCTTTACCACCCAGCGGCTGCTGAGTAACGAGGCTGTAAGGTCCGGTCGAGCGAGCATGCATCTTGTCGTCAACCAGGTGGTTGAGTTTCAACATGTACATGTAGCCAACGGTAATGTCACGATCGAACTTCTTGCCCGTGCGACCATCCCACAGGGTGGACTGCCCGGAAGCGTCAAGATCGGCAAGCTCAAGAAGTCCCTTGATCTCTGCCTCAGAAGCACCGTCAAATACCGGCGTCGCAGTCGGCACACCGCTGGTCAGGTTGCCCGCGAGTTCGATGATCTCTTCGTCACTGAATGATTTGAGGTCTTCGACTCTGCCACCAGTCTTGTTGTAAACCGCTTCGAGGAACTGACGCAGCTTGGTGATCGACTCCTGTGCCTTGAGCATATTGTCGATTTTCTTGCCGACGCCCATTGCGGCCCAGCCGAGATGAGTCTCGAGTACCTGGCCAACGTTCATTCGAGACGGTACGCCCAGCGGGTTCAATACGATGTCCACAGGGTTGCCGTCTTCAAGGTAGGGCATATCTTCGACCGGAACGATGGTCGAGATGACGCCCTTGTTACCGTGACGTCCGGCCATCTTGTCGCCGGGCTGGATGCGGCGCTTAACGGCAAGGTAAACCTTGACCATCTTGAGCACGCCCGGAGCGAGGTCGTCGCCAGCCGTAATTTTGGTTTTCTTACCTTCAAAACGGCTATCGAACTCCTCACGCTGCAATTTGAGACGTTCAAACGCTTTCTGTAACTGCTCGTTCGCGTCGTCGTTCTTCAATCGAATCTCGAACCACTGCTCGCGTGGCAACTCATCAAGGTAGGCCTTGGTAATCTTGCTACCTGACTTCAGCTTGTTCGGACCGCCCTGGGCCATTTTGCCAGTGAGCATACGCTCTACACGTTCGTAGATATCTTCTTCGAGAATGCGCAGTGTGTCATCGAGATCCTTGCGAACGCTTTCGAGTTCAGATTTCTCAATCGACAGTGCACGATGGTCTTTTTCAACGCCGTCGCGCGTAAATACGCGAACGTCGATGACTGTGCCGTCCATGCCTGGCGGCACGCGCAGACTTGTGTCTTTAACGTCGGATGCTTTCTCACCGAAGATGGCACGCAGAAGCTTTTCTTCCGGTGTCAGCTGAGTTTCGCCCTTCGGCGTAACCTTGCCCACAAGAATATCGCCCGATTTCACTTCGGCACCGATGAATGCAATACCCGACTCATCGAGCTTCGACAGCGCGGCATCACCAACGTTTGGAATATCCGAGGTAATGTCTTCTGAGCCGAGCTTGGTGTCGCGAGCAACACACTGTAGCTCTTCGATATGAATCGTCGTGAAGCGATCTTCCTTGACGACGCGCTCTGAAATCAGAATCGAGTCCTCAAAGTTGTAACCGTTCCATGGCATGAACGCGACCTTGAGGTTCTGACCAAGCGCCAGCTCTCCCATGTCGGTCGACGGTCCGTCCGCCATTACGTCGCCGGCCGCGATAAGATCACCGTTTTTGACAAGCGGTCGCTGATTAATACAGGTGTTCTGGTTGGAACGCGTGTACTTAGTCAGATTGTAGATATCTACGCCCGGCTCAGCGGCTGTTGTCTCATCATCATTGACACGTACAACAATTCGCGAAGCGTCAACTGAATCAACGCGGCCACCACGACGCGCAACTACCGTTACACCGGAGTCGACGGCAACGGCGCGCTCAATACCGGTACCAACCAATGGCGCCTCAGCACGCAATGTCGGAACAGCCTGGCGTTGCATGTTCGAGCCCATGAGAGCGCGGTTGGCGTCATCGTGCTCAAGGAATGGAATCAACGCGGCAGCAACCGATACAATCTGGCGCGGACTAACGTCCATATAGCCGACGTCATCCGGGCTGGCCAGTGTGAATTCGTTCTTGTGGCGTACCGGGACGAGGTCTTCAACAAACTTGCCGTTCTTATCGAGCTCAGCGTTAGCCTGTGCCACCATGTACTGGCTTTCTTCGATCGCCGACAGGTAATCGATATCCTTCGTTGGCTTACCGTTCTTAACGCGGCGGTACGGTGTCTCGAGGAATCCGTATTCGTTGGTGCGCGCGTAAACAGCCAGTGAGTTAATCAGACCAATATTTGGTCCTTCAGGTGTCTCAATCGGGCACACTCGACCGTAGTGAGTCGGGTGAACGTCACGAACCTCAAAGCCCGCTCGCTCGCGCGTCAGACCACCAGGCCCAAGCGCCGAAACACGGCGTTTGTGAGTAACTTCTGACAACGGGTTGTTCTGATCCATGAACTGCGACAATTGCGATGAGCCAAAGAATTCTTTGACGGCAGCCGCGACCGGCTTGGCGTTGATCATGTCTTGCGGCATCAGTCCATCGGCCTCCGCTTGTGTCAGACGCTCTTTGACAGCGCGCTCGACACGAACCAGACCGACGCGGAACGCGTTTTCAGCCATTTCACCAACACTTCTCACGCGTCGGTTTCCGAGGTGATCGATATCATCCACTGTGCCGAAGCCGTTGCGGATATTGATCAGCGTAGACAGAACGTCAAGGATATCGTCTTTGTTGAGTACGCCTTCACCTTCAGAGTTGTCACGACCAACACGGCGATTGAACTTCATGCGCCCAACGCCTGACAGGTCGTAACGATCCGGGTTGAAGAACAGGTTCTGGAACAGGTTCTCGGCCGCATCCTTGGTCGGTGGCTCACCCGGTCGCATCATGCGATAAATCTCAACCAATGCCTCGAGGCGGGTGGTCGACGGGTCAATGTTCAACGTATTCGAGATGAACGGACCGCGATCAAGGTCATTCACGAATAGTGTGCTGATGTGCTCGATACCTGCAGCGATCAATTGCTCAATCAACTCGGGCGTCAGCTCGGTATTGGCAGGCGCCAGCAACTCTCCAGTCTCGGTGTCGATGATGTCGTGGGCCAGTCGTTGACCTTCGAGATATTCATTCGGCACGACCAGCTTTTTGACCGTGGACTTGGCCATATCGCGGACGTGTTTCGCCGTAATACGCTTGCCGTCTTCAACGATAAGTTTGCGGCCCAGCTTGATATCAAACGAGGCGGTGTCACCACGCAGGCGCTCGGGTACGAGACCCATCTTGATTTCCTTCTCGGAGAGATAGAAATCATTGTTCTCAAAAAACAGCTCGAGCATTTCCTCGTTGGTCATTCCCAGTGCACGCAGGATGATCGTAACCGGCAATTTGCGGCGGCGATCGATACGCGCGAACACGGAGTCCTTCGGGTCAAACTCGAAGTCGAGCCATGAACCACGGTAGGGAATCACGCGTGCCGAGAACAGCAATTTACCGGAACTGTGTGTCTTGCCTTTATCGTGGTCGAAGAACACGCCCGGTGAACGATGCAACTGAGAAACAATTACGCGCTCGGTACCGTTGATTACAAAGGTCCCGTGGTCGGTCATCAGCGGCATTTCGCCGAGATAAACCTCCTGCTCGCGGATATCTTTAACCGGCTTCGGCGTGCCGCTGGCTTCCTTGTCATAAATGACCAGGCGTACCAAAACACGGATCGGAGCTGCGTAGGTCAAACCGCGCATCTGACATTCCTTAACGTCAAATACAGGCTCGCCCAAACGATAGCTCACGTACTCAAGCGCTGCATTGCCGGAGTAGCTGACGATCGGGAATACCGATTGAAAAGCGGCGTGCAGACCTTTGTCGTCACGCTCTTCTATCGTTTTGGATGTCTGCAGGAACTTGTTGTACGAATCCACCTGGATCGACAACAGATACGGCACGTCCAGAATTGTCGGACGTTTGCCAAAGTTCTTGCGAATACGTTTTTTCTCAGTGAACGAATATGCCATTCTAGAAGCCCTCGTTAGGCTCTTAATTTATAGACGCGCGCAAGCAGCCAGTCGCATCGCGACTGGCTGCTCACCCGACTTTTCCTTCGCCCGGTCATCGAAAAACAACCGGTCAAGCATCTTTCGATGCAACAACTACTTGAGCTCGACGGTAGCGCCGGCTTCTTCGAGTTGCTTCTTGACGTCTTCTGCTTCGTCTTTAGCTACGCCTTCCTTGATTACTGAAGGTGCGCCTTCGACAGTGTCCTTTGCTTCCTTCAGGCCAAGACCTGTGAGTGCGCGGACAGCTTTAATAACAGCAACCTTGTTGCCGCCAAAGCTCGTCATAACTACGTCGAATTCAGTTTGCTCTTCGGCGGCGGCGCCAGCATCAGCGGCCGGACCAGCAGCAACAGCTACAGGCGCAGCAGCAGAAACGCCCCACTCTTCTTCGAGCATCTTGACGAGTTCAACAACTTCCATGATTGGCTTGGCGCTCAATTCTTTGAGCAGATCTTCGTTTGACAGTGCCATTTTCTGATTCCTTAGATGTTTCAAATCCCTGAGTCAGGGAATATTTACTTTCTGTTATGCAGCTTCCTGCTCGCCACGCGCGGACATTGTCCGTGCCAGCATTGCAGGAGGTTCTGCGAGTGTGCGTACCAACTGGCTCATCGGTGCTACAAACACGCCAAGCAACATTGCGCGCGCCTGATCCAGCGTCGGCAGTTCTGCCAACTTAGCGAGATCAGACCCTGGCATTAATTGCCCTCCGGTCGATAGCGAAACCGCCTGCAGAGCGTCATGCTCCTTGGCGAATTTCTTGATAACCCTGGCAGCGGCACCTGGATCTTCTTTTGCAAATGCGAGAAGAATCGGACCCTTGAGCGTGTCTTGCATACACTCGAAATCGGTTCCTTCGACGGCGCGACGTGCCAGCGTGTTTTTAACAACGCGCAGGTAAACGCCGGCGCTGCGTGCTTCTTTACGCAACTCCGTCATATCTTCAACAGACAGACCCCTGTATTCAGCTGCAACAGCTGTAATAGAGTCCGCTGCAACCGCATTTACCTCTTTGACAAGAGCTTTCTTGTCTTCGAGTTTCAGTGCCATGCTTTTCTCCTGGCTAACGGTTATACAAATGGGTGAAGCAAAACCTCACCCCCCAATTTGGGGAATTGTTCCTGTGCAGGAACATCCTGCCCCTTGTCGGATGGGTAACCGTTGCCAACCAAATGACTCAGGTTTCACCATCTACGTAGGCGGCTATTAAGATCAGCTCTACGCTGATCGCCTACGGTCTTCGACGACCGCCGCTTCCTTGCGACTAATACTCAAACACCCGAGGGTGCTCTTGCATATTCTTTTTCAGCACTGCCGCTTAAGCGTCGACAGTTGCCCTATCAACAGAAATGCCCGGACCCATAGTCGATGAGACGGTCATTTTCATGAAATACGAACCTTTTGCAGATGCCGGCTTGGATTTCTTCAAGTCAGTCAGCAACGCCTCAAGATTTTCCTTGAGCGCATCGACTTCGAAGTCCGCGCGACCGATCGGGCAATGGATGATTCCAGCCTTGTCGGTGCGATAACGAACCTGGCCGGCCTTCGCATTCTTGACCGCGGTTTCGACATCAACGGTGACCGTACCAACCTTCGGGTTTGGCATCAGTCCGCGCGGTCCGAGAATCTGGCCCAGCTGACCAACAACGCGCATCGCATCCGGCGTTGCTATTACGACGTCGAAATTCATTTCGCCGCCCTTAATTGCTTCAGCAAGATCTTCGAAACCAACAATGTCCGCGCCGGCAGCAGTTGCTTTGTCAGCGTTTTCGCCCTGAGCGAAGACTGCAACACGAACCGTCTTGCCCGTGCCATTCGGCAATACTGTCGAACCACGTACAACCTGATCAGACTTACGTGGGTCAACGCCGAGGTTCACGGAGATATCGATACTTTCAGCAAACTTGGCCGTTGCAAGCTCTTTAACCAGACCCAGCGCAGCGTTAACTTCGTACGCCTTCTGCGAATCAACGGTGTCACGTACAAGCTTTTTCTTTTTGCTAAGACGAGCCATTATTTCACTCCCTCAACGTCAATACCCATACTGCGAGCCGTGCCTGCGACGGTGCGAACGGCAGCGTCCATGTCGGCGGCCGTCAAGTCAGGCATTTTGGTCGTGGCGATCTCTTCGAGTTGCGCACGATTTACCTTGCCAACCTTGTCGGTATTCGGTGTACCAGACCCCTTAGGCACGCCCGCAGCTTTGCGCAGCAGTACCGCGGCAGGCGGTGTCTTGGAGATGAACGTAAAACTGCGGTCGCTGTAGACCGTAATTACGACAGGGATGGGTAGTCCGGGCTCTGTACCTTGGGTCTGGGAGTTAAACGCCTTGCAGAACTCCATGATATTTACGCCGTGCTGTCCGAGTGCAGGACCAACCGGGGGAGACGGATTCGCCTGACCCGCAGGAACCTGCAGCTTTATGTAGCTGGCTACTTTCTTCGCCATTTTAATTTCCTCTCGAGTTCAAACGCTCTTGCGAGCTCCTCGTACTTTTTCAAAACCTGTAGGAGCCCGCCCTGCGCGCTCCTACGCTTTCTCAACCTGACCGAAGTCCAGTTCAACCGGCGTAGAACGCCCAAGAATCTGTACTCCAACCTGAATCCTGCTCTTCTCGTAATTGACCTGCTCAACCACTCCGGAGAAGTCGTTGAACGGCCCATCCGTTACGCGTACAACCTCGCCCGGCTCGAAAAGCACTTTCGGCCGTGGCTTGTCGACGCCTTCCTGGACGCGTTGCAGAATACGATCTGCTTCCTTTTCGGTAATCGGCGCCGGTCGGTCGCTGGAGCCACCGATAAAGCCAAGTACCTTGGGTACTTCCTTAACGAGATGCCAGGTCTCGTCATCCATTTCCATTTGCACGAGAACGTAGCCAGGGAAAAACTTGCGCTCACTGCGGCGCTTGCTGCCTTCCCGCATCTCAACTACTTCTTCGGTCGGAACCAGGATTTCACCGAACTTGTCCTGCAACCCCATACGCTCAATGCGTTCCTCAAGCCCGCTTTTTACGCGATGTTCGAAGTTCGAATAGGCGTGCACGATGTACCAGCGTAAGGTCACTTAAATTATCCCTCTGTTCCGTTCGTTCAGTCAGGCAGGCGTTAGCCGACCAACTTCTGGGTGAGCCAAAGCAAACCCGAGTCAAGTATCCAGAAGAACAACATCATTACCAGCGTGAATACGAAAACGGCAATCGCCGTCTGCGTTGTTTCCTGCTTCGTCGGCCAGATGACTTTTCGGATCTCAACGCGTGAGCCCTGAATAAAGTGCCAGAGTCTGCGACCCTGAACACTCGTCATCGCAATACCGATGCCGGCGATCGTTCCGCCGAGAACCATGAGAACGCGAACCGCCTGAGCAAGCTCCGTCTCATAGTAGTAATACGCGTACAGCCCGCCCACCAGGGCAGCCGCTGATAGCAGCAACTTGATGGTGTCGAGAACGCCGCTCTGTGATGTTTCTGTTTGTGTACTCATACTCTCTATCTACTGCCAGTTTCGCGCGCCACGTGCCCTTGGGGTGCGGGGCGCGCTCCTGCATGGCAGGCCAGGAGGGAATCGAACCCCCAACCTGCGGTTTTGGAGACCGCCGCTCTGCCAATTGAGCTACTGGCCTAACTCTGTTTTCGAAAGGGCTCTGGCCCTGCTTATTACTCTATTACTTTCGCTACAACGCCGGCGCCGACAGTGCGGCCACCTTCGCGAATAGCGAACCTGAGACCGTCTTCCATAGCAATCGGTGCAATCAGCTCTACAACCATCTGCACGTTATCGCCCGGCATTACCATCTCGGTGCCTTCCGGCAACTCACAGGCGCCTGTTACGTCCGTCGTA
>JAJFKV010000086.1 GCA_021773055.1 Woeseiaceae bacterium | reverse complement strand
TTATTTCCTGTAAACAGTCTCCCGCTCGCCGACCTTATGACGTCCTTAGATGGGATTCAGACCGCTATCAGCCGACTCTGCGGATTGACGCACCTAATTGACCGAGCTTCTCCTCGATGCGCTCATAGCCACGATCAACGTGGTAGATCCGATCGACCAGCGTTTCGCCTTTGGCCGCCAGACCCGCCAGTACCAGCCCTGCCGAGGCGCGTAGGTCGGTTGCCATTACTGGCGCTGCGGTGAGCTTGCTGACACCCGTCATGATCGCCGTGTGTCCCTCGATATGAATATCAGCGCCCATGCGCTGCATTTCCAGCAAGTGCTGAAAACGATTCTCGAAAATGGTCTCAGTTACAGTCGCAACACCATCAGCGATTGCGTTCATTGCGCAGAATTGCGCTTGCATGTCGGTCGGGAACGCGGGATACGGGGCAGTACGAATATCGATTGACCTGGGGCGCTTGCCGCGCATGTCGATGTCGATCCAGTCCTTGCCCGTTTCAATAATTGCGCCTGCTTCTTGCAGTTTAATCAGAACTGCCTCCAGCGTATCTGGGGCTGCATTCAGAGCTCTGATGCGACCGCCAGTCATTGCTGCGGCAACCAGGTAAGTTCCGGTCTCTATTCGATCCGGTAATACTGAATAATTTGTGCCGCCGAGGCTTGCGACGCCCTGAACGACGATAGTGCTACTGCCTGCACCTTCGATTTTCGCGCCCAGGCCGATAAGGAAATTGGCCAGGTCCAGGACTTCTGGCTCTCGTGCCGCATTTTCGAGCACAGTCTCGCCATCAGCAAGCACTGCAGCCATAAGAAGGTTTTCAGTACCTGTGACGGTCACAGTATCGAATACGATATTGGCACCTTTCAGCCGGTCCGCCCGGGCCTTGATAAAGCCATCCTCGACGACGACTTCGGCACCCATGGCCTGCAAACCCGCGACGTGCAAGTTCACGGGGCGCGCGCCTATTGCGCAGCCACCTGGCAAAGAAACATCCGCTTCGCCAAACCGGGCTAGCAACGGCCCAAGCACCAGTATCGATGCCCGCATCGTTTTGACGAGTTCATAGGGTGCCTCGCGGCTGCTGACATCGCTCGCATCAATCTCGACCGTGAGATGGTCGTCAACCGTCACTTGCACACCCATCATCTGCAGCAGGGACAACATCGTTGTGACGTCCTTCAGATGAGGGACATTGCTGATAACGACGTTCTCGGTCGCCAGCAGCGTGCCAGCCAAAATCGGCAATGCGGCGTTTTTGGCTCCGGAGATCGTGACGTTCCCGGAGAGGGTCGTGCCACCTTCAATCAGTAATTTATCCAATGGTCTAAGCCTCGCCGCTCTGCTCACGCCACTCTTGTGGCGTCAGCGCTGTGATGGAAAGGGCATGTATTTCGTTGCCGACGAGCGAACCAAGACTCTTGTAGACCAGTTGATGGCGCTGAATTCGTCGCACACCGTCAAATTCTGCCGCAATCACCAATGCACCGAAGTGGGTGTTGTCGTCGCTTTGTACCTTTACGACGGCATCGGTGAACTCTGCCTCTATCAACTGTTGAATCTCTGATATTTCCATAATCTGAAGCTCGCTAATCATCCGCACTGACTGTTTTGGGGCGCGCAGTGTAACCGCAAAGCATACTGCTTCCCACTGCCCCACCATGATTGTGTATTATAGCCGGCCCGCGATGGCCGACAGGGCGCAGAGCGCCCTGTTTATCCGTCGCATTTCTATAAGTACGATAGTTTATGTTTGGTAGCATTGTTTACACGGACGTCGGCCTCATAGTTGCCGGCCTTACGCTTCTGATCTGGGGAGCCGACAGGTTTGTGCACGGCGCTTCCGCCACTGCTCGCAATATGGGCGTCGCGCCACTGTTGATCGGGCTGACAATCGTCGCGTTTGCTACTTCCGCACCCGAAATACTTGTCTCTGTGGTCGCCTCGTCCCAGGGGCAACCCGGACTCGCGTTCGGCAACGCCATCGGCTCCAATATTGTCAATATCGGTCTGGTCCTCGGTATAACCGCCATTGTCCGACCCATCCCGCTCGAGTCCGCGACCTTGCGGCGCGAGATGCCGGCACTGCTGGCTGTCTCGCTCTTGACGGTATCCCTGTTTCTCGATCACCGCCTGGGCCGACCCGATGGCATCGTTATGCTGACCGGTCTGGCAATCGTGATGATCTGGTTTGTGAGGCTGGGTATTCGGTCCGCGGAAAATGACCCGATCAAGATGGATTACGAAGCCGAAATCCCCAAAGATGTCAGCACCCCCATGGCGGTCATCTGGCTGTCAGTAGGACTGGTCGTCTTGCTGTTTGGCGCGGAGTGGCTGGTGAGCGGGTCAATCGGCGTCGCTCAGTCGCTTGGCGTCAGTGATGTTGTCATCGGCATTACCATCGTCGCATTTGGTACCAGCGTCCCCGAACTGGCCGTATCACTGGTCAGCGCGCTCAGGGGCGAATATGGCCTCGCTATCGGTAATATTGTCGGCTCAAATATTTTCAATCTGCTGGCCGTTATCGGTCTTGCGGCGACGATTCATCCCGCGACCGTCGCCCCCAGCGTGTTGTCATTGCATATATTCGTGATGGTCGCCTTCACGCTGGTGCTGTTTGCCATGACCTACGACTACGACGGCAAAGCGATGCTCTCCAGAATGGAAGGCGTGGCCCTGCTGGCTGCCTATGTTGCCTACAGCACCTACGTCGTAGCCCAAAACATATAGGCCAAAACAGTTAGAATAGAGCCCGGACTTATTGCCGGGGGCTTCCATTGCCTGAAAAGATAACAAACGACGAACTTCTCGAACTAGCAGGCGATGTGCTTGCCATTGAGGCACGTGCCGTTGATGAACTGCGTGGCCGCCTCAATGACGATTTCATCGCGGCCTGCCAATTATGCATGCAAACTCCCGGCCGCATTGTCGTTAGCGGAATGGGAAAATCCGGGCATGTCAGTAACAAGATCGCAGCAACGTTGGCGTCAACTGGCTCGCCTGCATTTTTCATGCATCCAGCCGAAGCAAGTCACGGCGATCTCGGCATGATTACCAGCCAGGACCTGCTACTCGCCATCTCCTATTCCGGCGAAACAGCCGAAGTGGTCACGATTCTGCCAGTTGTCAAACGTATTGGTGCAAGGCTGCTTTCGATCACGGGAAACCCCAAGTCAACCATGGCGCAGGCTGCCGATGTGCACCTTGATATCAGCGTCGCGGAAGAAGCCTGCCCACTGAATCTCGCACCGACTGCAAGCACGACGGCCACACTGGCAATGGGAGATGCATTAGCGGTGGCACTTCTCAAGTTACGTGGCTTTACCGCAGAAGACTTCGCTCGTTCGCACCCCAGCGGCAGTCTTGGCAAACGTCTGCTGCTGCGCGTCTCTGATGTCATGCGTACTGGTGATCGTATCCCTGCTGTAGGGACCGATGTCAGCTTGAGTGACGGCCTTATGGAAATGACCGCCAAGGGCCTGGGAATGACAGCGATAGTGTCAGGGGATTTCACTCTGGTAGGCGTATTCACCGATGGTGACCTGCGTCGAACACTGGACAGCGGCGCAGATATTCACAAGACCGATATTCGTAACGTCATGCAAGGCGACTGCAAATCGACGTCGGCCGATGTCCTCGCGGCCGAGGCGTTGCATCTGCTCGAGGAAAACAGGATCACGTCACTGCTCGTTACCGATGACAATAATAAATTGATCGGCGCCCTGAATATTCACGACCTGTTTCGCGAGGGACTGATGTGAGCGACGATGGATTACGGCGAATTCGACTCGTCGCATTTGATGTTGACGGCGTATTCACTGACGGACGGTTCTACCTGTCGGACGATGGCATTGAATCCAAGGCTTTTCACACCCAGGACGGGTATGGAATCAGGCGCTTGCTGGAAGCTGGCATCGGCGTGGCTGTGATCAGCGGCCGCAAGTCGGGAGCCGTTGAGAAACGGATGTCGGAGCTAGGTGTGCCGCATGTCGTGCAAGGCTGTGGCGACAAGGTCGTTGCGCTCGACAAAATCATCGCAGATCTGAATATCTCAGCTGGGGACTGCGCGTATGTCGGCGACGATATTCCGGACTTGCCATTACTTACTCATGTTGGCTACGCAATAGCAGTCGCCAATGCGGTACCTGGCCTGCACCAGCAATGCGATCATTCGACAACCGCCCGCGGTGGATGCGGCGCAGTCCGGGAAGTTTGTGATCTGATACTGGATGCACAGAGTCAAAAAGAGCAATGAGTCCACGCACAATTACCTTCATCGTTTTTCTGTCTGCCGGTGCTATCGGCAGCTGGTATCTGGCTCGCTCGAACGCGCCAACCGGCGCCGAAGAACTGCCGTACACACCTGTGCACCGGGGCTACTACCTGGAACAGGCGCGAATTCTCGGTACCGGCGAAGACGGCCGCTTACTGTACGAAATAGAGGCCCAACACGCCGAGCAACAAGAGGATGACCGGGTAGAATTTACCGAGGTTCGAATCCACTACTCGCCGGACAGCGGTGTTCCCTGGGTCGTGAACGCGGATCAGGCAACGCTGCGCGAAGGTGCCCCACGAATCGCATTGCGCGGCAATGTGCAGATATCGAATAGCGGAGATTCGAGTGCCGAGGATACGGAGGTTCGAACACCGTATCTGGAACTCGATCCGGAGCGCTTCATTGCTGAAACCAACGAACGTGTACAAATTCGCTTCGGCTCTCGCAGCGTTACGGCAACGGGCATGCTAGCATCGTTGAACGATGACAAAATTGCGCTCAAATCCAACATACGCGGCAAAATCGCTCCTTAAAGTGAAACAGGTAATACGGATATCCATTTTCTGCAGCGCGCTACTCGCTCTGCTCTGGCCGGTAGTTTCGACGGCGCAGGATGACGACGTCGATTTGCGTCGACTGCCGTGGGACATCTTCGCCGAAACCATGGATTTCGACGGCAAGACGTCGACTTACATCTATACGGGCGTGCAGTTCTCTCAAGGTGATATTTCGATAAAGGCCGACGAAGGGCGGGCCAGTGTTAGTGATGATGATCGGGGCTCATGGTCTTTCGAAGGCAACGTGCTTATTGACGTGAACAGTGGCCACATCGAATGCCAGTCCGCTGAACTGACTTTCGACGGTACGGTACTGACGAACGCAGTGGTATCCGGCGCTCCTGCGACATTCCAAATGCTGCGGTCCGGGTCTGACGATGCGACGTATGCGCAGGCAGGGAAACTTTTGTACGACGTCGAGAACGGTGTGATCGAGTTTTCCGAGCAAGCTACGATTACCGAAAGCGGCAATCAGATCTCCTCCAACTATCTCGTTTACAACATATTGGAGCGTCGTATTAACGCCGACTCAGCGGGAGTTGAAGACGATCGTGTAAGAATCACATATACGCCGACCAACGGCGACCCTTTAGAGGACGCGACGCAAGAAGATGAGAACCAATGAGTATTCTCAGCGTTCAGGACATCTCTAAAAGCTTCAAACTTCGCAAAGTCGTCAAGAGCCTGTCACTCGAAATCAAGAGCGGCGAAGTCGTTGGGCTACTGGGCCCAAATGGGGCCGGAAAAACGACCGCGTTCTACATGATCGTTGGTTTGATCGCCGCTGACAGCGGCAACATCCTGCTTGATGGTCAGGACCTTACGGCCAAACCGATGCATCAGCGTTCCAAGCTCGGCTTGGGTTATCTGCCGCAGGAAGCATCAATTTTCCGCAAGCTGACGGTAGAACAAAACATCCTTGCCATCCTGGAATACCGCCCCGATCTGGACCGGGCGGGCCGTGAACAAGAGCTTGAGAATTTACTGGATGAATTACATATCGGCCACGTCCGCACCGGCCTCGGAATCAGCTTGTCCGGCGGCGAGCGCCGTCGCGTCGAGATCGCCCGTGCTCTGGCTGCAGACCCTCTGTTCGTATTGCTTGACGAGCCGTTCGCGGGTGTCGATCCGATTTCGGTGCTCGATATTCAACGTATTATTCGACACCTGTGTGAACGCGACATTGGTGTCCTGATCACCGACCATAATGTTCGAGAAACGCTCGGCATTTGCGGTCATGCTTACATTCTGAGTGACGGCAGCCTGATAGCCACAGGTTCGCCAGAAGATATTTTAGAGAATCAACACGTTCGAGAGGTGTATCTCGGACAGGAGTTCAAACTCTGAGGCAAACTTCGTACTCGTGAGAGGCTTGTGCAAACGGAATCCGCCCAAAGAGTAATGGTCGTAAATGCTTAAACCTTCGCTGCAGCTAAAACTCGGTCAGTCATTAACAATGACTCCGCAACTACAACAAGCCATCCGCTTGTTGCAGCTGCCTATCCTCGACCTGAACGCGCAGATTCAGGAGGCCCTCGAAGAGAACATCATGCTCGAGATGGAGGACCTTCCCGACGTTCCAACCACCAGCGCGGAGTCCACCGCAGAAGTCGAGACCATAAAGGCCGACGAACTTTGGCAGACTCGTGCAGCAGAACGCACCCAGGACAGCGGCTGGAATGGTGAGGGTCGTCCAATCACCGAGTTTGCAGACGAATCTGGCGAGACCTTGCGGGAACATCTCTATTGGCAGCTTGAGATGGAGAATTTCACGCACCGCGAGGCGCTAATCGGCGAGGCTCTGGTCGATTCCATCAATGACGACGGCTACTTGATCGCAGATATCGACGAAATTATCGACAGCCTGCATGAAGAGCCTGCGGTGACTGGCGAAGAAGCTGAAAAAACACTGAAGAAAATACAGCAGCTGGACCCGGTCGGAGTCGGGTCCCGGTCGCTCTCGGAGTGTGTAATCTGCCAAATCGAACAGCTGGACTCCGAAACGCCCGGAGTCAAGCTGGCCCTGGACATCGCTGCAGATCACCTCGATCTGGTTGCCAATCGCGATTACGGTGAATTGCGGCGCGGTCTCAGAACATCGGAAGAAAATCTGCACGAAGCAATAGCACTGGTGCGCGGCTGCAACCCAAAGCCTGGTCTCGCGGTCAGTCCGGCTGCCGCTCAATATGTTATTCCGGACGTGTTTGTCCGCAAAGTCGACGACCGCTGGCAGGTGGAGATCAGCCCCACGGGTGTGCCACGACTGTCCGTAAACCAGCAATATGCCAAGCTGCTGCGCGGCAGTGGCGAGCACGCTGTATTGAAGACCCAATTGCAGGAGGCTCGCTGGCTGATTCGAAGCCTCGAAATTCGTAATGAAACGCTGCTCAAGGTCGCGACCAGCATCGTCGCTCGGCAGGTGGATTTTCTGGAGCACGGCGAAGAATCTATGAAACCGATGGTTTTGCGGGACATCGCCGAAGAGATCGGTATGCACGAGTCAACGATTTCACGTGTAACCACTAATAAATACATGCATACACCGCGCGGCGTCTTCGAATTCAAGTATTTCTTCTCCAGCCACCTTTCATCGGCGAGTGGAGAAGATCAGTCATCAACGTCGGTTCGCGCAAAAATACGTAAGTTAATCAGCGCTGAGAATACGGCCAAACCGCTAAGCGACAGCAAGATCACGAACTTACTCAAGGATGAGGGTATTTCGGTTGCCAGGCGAACGGTCGCGAAGTACCGTGAAGCTATGAATATCTCTTCGTCGAGCGAACGCAGGAATCGTGAGACGAGGTAATTCAAGTAGGTAGGAAACACGATATAGGAGGAAATTGAGACTGCTATCCTGAACCCACCGGGGTTTACAAGATCAAGACTATATGGAGACAGCTATGCAATTGAATGTTTCAGGCCATCATGTCGAAGTTACTGAATCGCTAAGAGAGTACGTCGAATCCAAAGTTCGAAAAACAGCCCGTCACTTTGACCTCGTGTCTGACGTCCAATGTATCCTGACCGTCGAAAAGCTCCGGCACAAAGCCGAGGCAACTGTCCAGGTAAATGGTGGTACGATCTACGCCGACCACACCGAAGAGGACATGTACGCAGCTATCGATGGTCTCGTGGACAAGATTGAAAGACGAGTGAGAAAATACAAGGAAAAACAAGGCGATCACCACGCCAGAGACAAACACAAGGCCAAGTACGCCTGAGTCCGCAGACGATCTGTGCGGCCAGATGGCCGTACGGAGCGTCGCTGCCCTAACCTCCCCACTATGCTACTCGAAGAAATCATCAACCCCGACGGCGTGTTATGTAACGCTACCGCCCGTAGCAAGAAACACTGCCTCGAGATCCTCAGCGAATTACTGGTCCGCTCAAACCCGGAAATCGCGAGCGATGACATTTTCAGATGTCTGAATGAGCGCGAGCGTCTCGGCTGTACGGGGCTCGACAGAGGAGCTGCATTTCCACACTGTCGTGTGAAGGGAATTCAAACCAGCAATGCCGCGCTGATCAAATTATTGGAGCCGGTCGACTTCGATGCATCAGATGGTGAACCTGTTGACCTGGTATTGGGCATGATGGTCCCAACGGAACTTGACGACAGCCACTACGCCGACATCAAGATGATTACGAGTGTCCTTGCCGATGACGGCTTACGCGCGCGCTTGCGCGCCATGAATTCGAGCAAGGAATTATACGAGGCGCTGCTTCACGGTTCGGCGCTCATCGCGCCGGGTCAAGTCCGTACAGCGCAAAGCAGCTGACCCCCGCCGCTTCTCGACTGCAACCATCATGTCAAAAGATCTTCGACTAATTATTGTTAGCGGTCTGTCAGGATCCGGAAAATCGGTTGCCCTGCACGTTCTTGAGGATCTCGGCTACTACTGTATCGACAACATCCCGGCGGCATTGCTCAAGGCTGCAGTTCATGAAGTTCACTCCGGCGAAGGACCGGCATCCGAATTGCTGGCTGTTGGTGTCGATGCGCGCAACCGCACCCAGGACCTTGAGGTTCTACCGAAGTTAATCGATGAGCTGCGTGAGCAGGGAGTTCGTACCGACATCGTTTTTCTGCACGCTAGCGACGAAGTGCTGCTACAACGATTTAGTGAATCACGACGACGCCATCCACTAGCGGACAGTGGCGCAGAGCTCAGGCAGGCAATAGACATTGAGCGGGATATTCTGACGCACATCAACAACGCCGCCGATCTGATCATCGATACCTCCAGGACCAGCATTTATGAACTGGCCGATGCAATCCGTGAGCGAGTCGATCGCCGAAAATCCGACTCACTTTCTGTGCTGATCGAGTCATTCGGATTCAAACACCGCATTCCGGCCGATGCTGATTTCGTTTTCGACATGCGCTGCCTGCCTAACCCTTATTGGTCTGCCGAGCTGCGCGGACTAACCGGCCTTGACGGTGAGGTCATAGAATTTCTGGATGCTCAGGATACTTTTTCGGCAATGTATGATGACATCGTCGCATTCCTCAACCGCTGGATTCCACGCTTTGAAGATGCTCATCGCGGCTACCTGACCATCGCAATTGGCTGTACGGGGGGCCAGCACCGTTCGGTACATATGGCCGAAAGACTCGCTGCCGAGCTGCGCAAACATCACGAACCCGTGCTCACCCGCCATAACAACATGGAGGAGCATCGTCTCCATCCGGACTAAGCTGCTAAACTCCGCCGGCATGGAAGCGCGAGATCTAACTAAGGAAAACCTCGAACTACTGCGTCAGCAGTTGGAAGGCGGCCGTATGCGTTCGGCCCGGGTGATGGTCAACAGCCTGCACCCGTCAGAAGTCGCGCGCCTGTTGGAGTCACTCCCGCGCAAAAAGCGCACAATGCTCTGGGAAATCGTCGACTCAGAAATTGAAGGCGATGTCCTTGTAGAAGTCTCCGATGAGGTCCGCGACGGCCTGATTGAGGGCATGCCCACCGAAGATCTCATCGCCGCCACTGAAGGCATGGAGGTCGATGATCTCGCTGACTTGCTGGTCGACCTCCCCGAGGCCGTTACTCAGGAAGTGCTGCAGTCTCTCGACAAGCAGGACCATGAACGCGTCCAACAAGTGCTCGCGCATGACGAGGAAAGTGCCGGCGGCCTGATGAATGTCGACATCGTGACGGTGCGTCCGGATGTCACCCTGGAGGTCGTTGCGCGGTATCTGCGTTTTGTTGGCGAGATTTCCGACGGCACCGATTCAATTTTTGTCGTCAGCCGGGATAACAGCTACATCGGCTCTTTGTACCTGTCCCGATTATTAACCAGCGACCCGGATGAGATGGTCGCAAACGTAATGTCGACGGATGTAATGCCGATCCGTGCGAACACGTCATCGAGTCAGGTTGTCTGGGAGTTCGAGAATCGCGATCTGCTGTCGGCGCCGGTCGTCGATGACGAGTTTCGTGTACTCGGACGCATCACTGTCGATGACGTCGTCGACGTCATTCGTGATGAGGCTGAGCACTCTTTGATGAGCGCTGCAGGTCTTGACGAAGAAGACGACATGTTCGCGCCTGTCGTCAAAAGCGCAAGCCGGCGTGCTCTGTGGCTCGGCGTCAATTTGTGCACGGCTTTTCTTGCCGCTGCGGTTGTTAAACAGTTTCAGACAACACTGGACACGATAGTCCTGTTGGCGGTATTGATGCCCGTCGTACCCAGCATGGGCGGTGTCGCGGGAACACAGTCGCTAACAATAATTACCCGTGCCATGGCGCTTGGTCAGATCAGCAAAGACAACGCAGTCGGGATCATGCGAAAAGAACTGATGGTTGGCATTTTGAACGGTTTCGGCTGGGCGATTGTCGTCTCACTCTTTACTCTATGGTGGTTCGGAGACTGGCGCATCGGTGGGATTATCGGTGCGGCATTGATAATCAACTTATTTGTCGCGGCCCTCGCAGGCTTCAGCATCCCGCTGCTCTTGAAACGCCTGAACGTAGATCCCGCACTGGCGGGAGGCGTCGTGCTAACAACCGTAACCGACGTCATCGGCTACGCAGCATTCCTCGGATTAGGCGCAGCACTACTGTTGTAGACAGTTATTGCGACAGTGACCTCAACTGAGTCAATAAGGTCGGCGAGCGGGAGACTGTTTACAGGAAATAAAGCGGACCGAAGGG
>JAJFKV010000085.1 GCA_021773055.1 Woeseiaceae bacterium | reverse complement strand
ATGTAGCCAACCCGCTTGACCTCGCGCTCCGTCAAATACGGGTGCTTGTAGTCCGGATTGGCGTGCGCCAGGTGTCCGACCACGCGACGAATGCGCTGAGCATAAGGGCGTGACGCCTCCATCTGCTTCTGCGCTTTGCGGATCTTACTCGCTGCGACTTTTTCCATCGCGCTCGTGATCTTCTGCATGTTCTTTACAGAAGCGATCTTCGAGCGTATTTCCTTTTCACCGCTCATATTAGTTCTCTAAGCTCATCAATTGGCACATTGTTAAACGGTTCGAGTCCATCAATACGTGTCTACGTTAAAGACGCTAGTAAGCGCCTTTCTCAGCAAACGCTTCGCAAACACCGTTCAGGGTGGCGGCGACTTCGTCGCTGTAATCACCCGATGCGTTAATACTCTCGAGCACATCCGCGTGATTCGCACGAGCGAAGTCATGCAGCGCCTCTTCGTAATCAACAACCTTGTTTACAGGTACTGAGTCAATGAAGCCTTCGTTAACCGCAAACAGTGACAGCCCCATCTCGGCAACCGACAATGGCGAGTACTGCTTCTGCTTCATGAGTTCGGTTGCGCGCTCACCACGCTCGAGCTGCGCGCGCGTTGCTGCATCGAGATCAGATGCAAACTGTGCGAATGCCGCCAGCTCACGATACTGGGCCAGTGCGAGTCGAATACCACCACCGAGTTTCTTAATGATCTTCGTCTGTGCCGCGCCACCTACCCGAGATACCGAGAGACCGGCGTTAATAGCCGGACGGATACCTGCGTTGAAGAGATCGGACTCAAGGAAGATCTGCCCATCGGTAATCGAAATTACGTTGGTTGGTATAAAGGCGGACACGTCACCGCCCTGCGTCTCAATGATCGGCAGTGCCGTGAGTGAACCGGTCTTGCCTTTGATCTTGCCGTTCGTGATGTTTTCGATGTGCGCTTCGTTAACGCGTGATGCGCGCTCGAGCAAACGGGAGTGCAGGTAGAAAACGTCACCGGGGTACGCTTCACGGCCCGGCGGACGACGCAGCAACAATGACACCTGACGGTAAGCCCATGCCTGTTTCGTCAAATCATCAAATACGATCAGCGCGTCTTCACCCTTGTCGAGGAAGTACTCACCCATCGATGTGCCGGAGTACGGTGCGATGTATTGCATCGCTGGACTGTCGGCCGCGGGGGCAGCCACAATAATTGTGTGTGCAAGCGCGCCTTCTTCTTCAAGCTTTCTTACAACGCCGGCGATAGAAGATGCTTTCTGGCCGATAGCAACATAGATGCACTTAACGCCCGTGCCACGCTGGTTGATGATCGTGTCGATGGCGACAGCTGTCTTACCGGTTTGGCGATCGCCAATGATTAGCTCGCGCTGGCCGCGACCAATGGGCACCATCGAGTCGATTGACTTCAGGCCGGTCTGAACCGGTTGGCTAACGGACTGGCGCTCAATAACGCCCGGCGCGACCTTTTCGATCGGCGAGGTGCCTTCAGCATCGATAGGACCCTTGCCATCGATCGGATTGCCGAGCGCGTCAACAACACGACCCAGCATGGCCTCACCAATGGGCACCTCAAGAATACGACCGGTGGTCTTAACCGTGTCGCCTTCTGAAATGTGTTTGTAGTCACCAAGGACAACCGCACCAACCGAATCCTGCTCAAGGTTGAGTGCCATGCCGAAAGTGTTCTGCGGGAACTCGAGCATTTCGCCGTAACGTGCGTCGGCGAGGCCATGGATGCGAACGATGCCGTCGGTAACCGCTATTACGGTACCAACATCGCGCGCTTCCGCAGATGCTTCGAAGTTCTCGATGCGCTCTTTAATCAGTTGACTGATTTCAGAAGCTTTAAGTGCCATTTCCTAATCCTCTTTATTTGATCAGTGCGGTCGCGAGGCCTTCAAGCCTTGCTCGCAGTGATCCATCAATAACGACATCACCAGCGCGAATAACTGCACCGCCGATGAGGTTTTCGTCTATTTCTGTTTCTACTTTGACGTCGCAGCCAAGCCGCTCTGTCAGCGCTGCAGCAATTTCGCCAACCTGTTTCTTACTTAGCTCTGATGCCGACGTGACCACAGCGTCCACGCTGTTCTCGACCTTCGCCTTCAGTGCTTCAAAGTGCTCCGAGATTTCCGGCAGCACCGCCACGCGACGATTTTCTAGCAACAACTTCACGAAGTTGGTGCCCTTGTCGTCGCCTCCGGCGAGTAACCTGGCGCCAGCTTTCTTAAACAAGCCGCTCAGAAACTCAAGCCGCTGCCTGTCATCAAACCCGGGGTTGCCCAGATATTCAACGAGAGGTCTGTCGCCAAGCAATTGGCCGGCAATAGCCAGTGACTCGGACCAGGGCCCAAGGTCACCACCATCGTTTGCCAGCTCGAAAACTGCCTGTGCGTACGGTCGCGCTACTGTGTTGTTATCAGCCATGACGAATTACAGCTCCTGAGCTAACTTGCCCAGAATGTCGTCATGCGCCTTGCCGTCGATCTCGCGATTCAGAATCTTCTCCGCGCTCGCAATAGCTATAGCCGAAACCTGGCCACGAAGCTCTTCGCGCGCACGGTTGGCTTCTTGCTCGATCTCGGCTTTGGCCGCACTCAACTGACGGTCGCGCTCTTTAACACCATCCAATTTGCCATCAGCAACAATCTCATTCGCACGTGCGTGCGCCTGATCGAGAATGCCGGTCGCTTGCTTGCGAGCCTCACCAACGATTTCGTCGGCTTCGGCGGCCGCTTTGACCAGCGACTCTTTGCCCTTGTCAGCGGCAGCAAGGCCGTCTTCGATTTGCTTCTGACGATCTTCAAGTGCCGCGAGCAGGGGTGGCCATATCTTCCACATGCAAAACGCGACGAACACGAGCATCGCGAACGACTGGCCGAAGAGGGTTAGATTAATATCCACTAGATACTCCTTATCGCAGGAGGCCGCTATGCGGCCGACCGACTGTCGCGCGCGAGGCGCGCTCCTACAGTGTCCTAGCCGCCAACAACTGGCGCGTTAGCGAGTTGGGCGATGAACGGGTTTGCAAAGGCGAAGAACAGCGCGATACCAACGCCGATCATTGCAACAGCATCGAGCAGCGCGACGACGATGAACATCTTCGTCTGCAGCATAGGAGCGAGCTCCGGCTGACGTGCAGCACCCTCAAGGAAGCGGCCGCCCAAAATGCCCATGCCGATGCCTACGCCCAATGCGCCGAGGCCAATCAAAAGTGCGACGGCGATCGCCGTAAAGCCAATAACAGTTTCCATCAGTTTCTCCTGGGAAAAATTAAGTACAAGTTAGTGTGATTCCGATGCCAAGCTTAAATACACTATGGTCAGCATCATGAAAATAAAGGCCTGCAGCGTCACTATTAGCAGGTGAAACAGCGCCCAGCCGAAGTGCAGCGGCA
>JAJFKV010000084.1 GCA_021773055.1 Woeseiaceae bacterium | reverse complement strand
TACCGGCACCCCGTAGGATCTGAAGCCAGTGATCTGCTGCAGGCGCTCGACCTCCTCGTCCCCATACCAGCGATAGCCGTTGGCTGCCCGGCTGGCAGGTTGCAGCAAGCCCTCACGCTCGTAATAGAGAATCGTAGCCCGTGACAAACCACACTTTTTCCCCAATTTGCTGATGGTCAACATCTTGATATCCAGCCTTGACCTGTCTACAGCTTCATAGTTTAGCCTTTGTCTCGTTAGCGGCCAACTGGCCTTAATAAATCGTCATTCAGGAGCAAACAATGAGCACACAAGGCATGCAATCCGATAGCCATCTTCCGAACCGGATCAAACATAGCTACACGCAGTCGATTCACGCGACGCCTGACAGAGTCTTTCCGTTACTCTGCCCGACACGTGAACTGGACTGGGCACCCGGTTGGGCCGTTGACTGGGTGATTTCGACCTCCGGCCTGGCCGAGCAGGAGTGCATGTTTCAGACACCCGCACCTGTGGATGCGGACAGCCCATCTATCTGGATCATCACTCGTCATGTACCGGAGGACTATGTGGTCGAGATGTACAAGGTCACACCGGGTAAGACCGTCGCAAAGCTCGCGATCGCTTTGACAGCGATTGGCGATAGCCGCACTAATGCGCAGATATCCTACGAATTCACATCACTGGGTTCTGACGGCGATGCGTTTTTGCAGGAGTTCACCAGGGAATGGTATGAAAACTTCATGCTCGGCTGGGAAGCAGCGATGAATCACTACCTGGAGACGGGCGAGTTACTCGCCGCCTAGACGAGCTCAGCTCATTTCAACGCATGGACTCGTTGTCCCAACCACTTTATCGCGCCCTCGGTTTTATCGGTCCAGGGATGGCCGAAGCTGAGGCGTATAAAGTGTTTGTAGCACGCACAAGGTGAGAAAATATGGCCCGGTGCGATACTGATCCCGGCACCGATGGCGTCGTCGAACAACTGTTCCGCATCCACCTTTTCCGGCAATTCAAGCCACAGCACGGAACCACCAACGGGTCTTGAAGTGCGAGTTTCCGCCGGGAAATGTTCAGCGACGAGTGCACGCATACGTTCCGAGTTTCGCTGCAAAACAGGCGTTAGCGACTTCAGGTGACGACTGAAATCTCCCGATGCCATGAATTCTGCCAGTGTTAGCTGCTGCAACAGTCCCGACGAGCAAGAGAACGCACGCTTGAGTCTCGCGATCTCATCGATATCTTCGTCCCCGACCACCCAGCCTATTCGATAGCCCGAAGCCGCAGTTTTGGAAAACGAGCCGCAAGTGAGGACTCGGGCCTTGCTACCGAGGAACTGCGCCGGGACCGGACGTCGGCCATCGAAATGCAGATCACCGTATACATCATCCTCGATCAACGCGACATCGTGTTTCACGAGTACCTGCACCAACCTCTCACGATCGACATCCGGCATGCTTACGCCGAGCGGGTTACCCAGCGTGGTGGAGAACATGCAGGCTTTGACCGGGTGTTTTAGCAATGTCCGTTCCAGATCGGCGATCTCCACACCCTCTTCGGGACAGGTTTTGACTTCGACCGCCAGCATGCCAAGGCTGTCGATGAGTTCCAGCATGCCGTGGTAGGTCGGAGTCTCAACAGCGATAACATCACCCTTCGATGCGACGGTGGTGAGCGCCAGTAACAGCGCTTCCTGGCCACCGTTGGTGATGCAGATCTGGTCGGGTTCAACCTGTGCCCCGAAGGTATCCAGATAGTGGTAGGCGATCTGGCGCCGCAAAGCGGGTTCTCCCAAAGTCGACGCGTAGCCGATGCTGCGCTCTTCGGCTCGCGCCATCACTCTTTTCATAGTGCGGTGCAGAGTTTTGGCTGCCGGCTTTGCCATCGACGGATTAGCAATACCCAGCGGTATCAGGTTCGGATTGTTGATGCCGTCGTAAACGCGCTCCATCAGCGAACGACATCGCAGCGGCACGGGTTTTAGAGCTGTAGTGCGAATGGGACGAACAATGTCGTTGGCGGCACGATGTCGAACGTAAAAACCGGATTGCGGCCGCGATTCTACGCGCCGGCGGCGCTCGAGTTCGACATAGGCCTGCCGAACAGTTGGGATACTGACGCCGCTTGCTTTGCTCATCTTCCGTAATGACGGCAGCCGGTCACCGGGGAGCAGTGTCCCCGCATCCATATTTTCAGTAATTAATTCAATGACTTGTCTGTAGAGAAAGGTTGCGTTTTGCTTGTCGACGTTTAGCATAACTGTTTAGGTCTTATTTCTTAGTAACTGTATCTGTTATATCACCACATTTCCCGTAAAGTCAACTGCAGATTCAACCAGCCGGGAGGCGACGATCATGAAACCAACAACCTGCAACAACTTCGAAAGCCGTACGGCGCGATTCAACATTCCTGTACGACAAGCTTCCAAATGGAGCGTATTGGTGGACGCCGTACTTGCATCGCCAATGCGACTACACCGATTACGCGACTTGAGCCGGCGCATCGCCGAAGACGCGATCCGTGAAGAATATTGTGGGAAACACAAGTGAATAACACATCACTCTACGTCCTCACGGTATTGATCTGGGGATCAACCTGGTTTGCGATCGAATTCCAATTGGGTGTGGTCGCGCCGGAAGTGTCACTCGTGTATCGATACGGTGCCGCGTCGCTGTTGCTGTTCGGATGGAGCAAAATTCGCGGCCAGAGCCTGCGCTTTCCGCCACGCGATCACGTCTGGTTTTTCATCCTCGGGCTATTGTTGTTCGGCATCAACTACATCCTGTCCTATCGTTCGATGTTCTACATCACCTCAGCGTTGGCAGCGATCGCGTTCTCGTCCATGGTCTGGATGAACATCATCAACGCTCGCCTGTTCTTCGGCATTAAGGCCGGTCGTGGTGTCCTGTTTGGCGCCCTGCTCGGCGCCATAGGCATGTTCTGTTTATTCGCACCGCAGATTAGAGAAGTGTCCCTGACGGACACGGTATTCTTTGGGTCGTTTCTCGCGGTACTCGGTGCGTTTGTTGCCTCGCTGGGCAATATGGCCTCGCAAGCGATCCAAAAGGCGAAGCTACCCATTGTGCAAACAAATGCCTGGGGCATGTTCTATGGCAGTGTGTTTCTTGCTGCCATTGCACTTTTCAATGGCCAGGAATTTGCTTTCGAATGGACCGCTGCATACGTTAGCTCGCTGGCCTACCTGACAGTGTTTGGATCGATCGTCGCGTTTGGCGCCTACCTGACACTGCTCGGCAGAATCGGTGCCCACAAGGCAGGCTATGCGACGATCATGTTCCCGGTAGTCGCGCTGCTACTGTCCATCCTGTATGAAGGACTGGAAATTGATGCAACGCTAATCATCGGTACCTCCTTCGTATTAGCGGGCAACCTGTTTGTTCTCAAGGCCCGTCGAAAAGGGTCTGAGCCCCTGTCCAGGAATGTCACGACAACCGCCAGCAACATCCCATGTTTAGACATTCGCCCGATGTCGAGGTAACGTCGATGAATCGCGACAGGGGAATAGAATGGGCTCAATTGCACGCATCGGCCGGCTGGCTGCTAACACCTTTATAGTTTGTGGTTTTTTGGTGGCCTGCACACCGCCGGCCTCTCACGACCTCATACTTCGTGGCGGCACCGTTTATGACGGCAGCGGCAACGCGCCCTATGTCGGCGATGTCGCTGTTGACGGCGATAAGATCGTCGCACTTGGCGACATCGGCAATGCCACGGCCGCCGTCGAAATCGATGCTCACGGCCTCGCGGTTGCCCCTGGTTTCGTCAACATGATGTCCTGGGCCACCGAATCGCTGATCGAGGACGGACTTTCGCAAAGCGACATTCGCCAGGGTGTGACGCTCGAGATCATGGGTGAAGGTCACTCCATGGGCCCGCTCAATGACGACATGAAAGCAGCGATGGCCAGCCAGCAAGGCGATATTCGCTACGACGTCGAGTGGACGACGCTTGCAGAATATCTTGGATTTCTGGAACAGCGCGGTATCTCCCCGAACGTAGCCTCATTTATCGGCACGGCGACACCACGCGAATATGTCATCGGACACGAAGACCGCGCGCCCACGGCCGGCGAGCTCGAACAGATGCAGGCACTTGTGCGCACGGCTATGGAAGAAGGTGCTTTGGGCGTTGCCTCTTCGCTGATGTATCCACCGGGCCTGTTTGCCGATACCGATGAACTCATCGCCCTGTCCGAAGTCGCCGCGGAGTACGACGGCATGTACATCTCGCACATGCGCGATGAAGGCGCACATATGATCGCGGCCGTCGACGAACTAATAACGATCGCCCGCGACGCGAATATCCGGGCCGAGATTTACCACCTCAAGTCGTCCGGCCAAGCCAACTGGCACATCTTCGACAAAGCCGTCGCGATGGTCGAGGACGCAAGAGCTGAAGGCCTTGAGATCACCGCCGACATCTACACCTACCCGGCCGGGTCGACCGGCCTGAACGTCACCATACCGCCCTGGGTACAGGAAGGCGGTTTCGAGGCCTCGCTGGAACGCATGAGTGATCCGGCGATACGCGAGCAAATCATTCGTGAAATGAACACGCCATCCGACGACTGGGAAAACATGTTTCTTGCACCCGGCACACCAGACAACATCCTCATGGTCAGTTTCAAATCGGAGGCACTACGGCCATTGACCGGCAAGACCGTTGCCGAAGTCGCGACCATGCGCGGGACAACGCCTGAAGAAACCATCATGGACCTGATCGTTGAAGACGGCAGTCGAATTGGCACCGTCTATTTCACGCAGTCCGAAGACATCGTGCGAAAGGCTGCAACCCTGCCTTGGGTCAGCTTCAACTCGGACGCTGCATCGATAGCGACGGAAGGCGTATTCCTCAACAGCAATCCGCACCCGCGCGCCTACGGCAGCTTTGCCCGGGTGCTGGCGAAATTCGTTCGCGACGAAAAGGTCATCACCCTGCAGGAAGCCATTCGCAAGCTGGCCGCACTGCCGGCACAGACTATGCGTATCGACCGGCGCGGTGAACTGAAGCAGGGGTTTTATGCTGACGTTGTTGTTTTCGATCCAGACAAAGTTCAGGACCACGCGACCTTTGTGGAACCCCACCAGTACTCAACCGGCATGGTCCACGTCTTCGTCAACGGCGAGCAGGTATTGAAAGATGGAGAACACACCGGCGCGACACCGGGCCGGGCTGTGCATGGCCCGGGACGGATAAAGTCCCCGTAATGCCGAATCCCTGCTACGATTAGTTATATGAAGCTTGTGCGCTCTCCAAGAAACATAAGCTGAGTTTTTAAATAATAAAAATCAATAATTTATAAAACTAATCTCGATTGTTTCTAGGGTGGCGCCCCACGCCTGGCTTTTTTGACGTATGTGACAATCGTTGTCGTCGTGGCGGTCGGCAGTGGCAGTCTCTTGTACTACCTGTCACAAAATTATTGGGAACCGGACAGACGATCGATCGCAGTACTCCCGTTCGCCAATAGCAGCGTTGAGGAAGACACAGAATACTTCAGCGACGGTCTGACCGAAGAGATCCAGAGCGTGATAGTCCGCCTCGGCGAATTCCGCGTTGTCGCACTCAGCACGAGCCGGCGACAAAAATGCGGCTCAAGCCGTGAGACAGCTCTCAAAAGGAGGCCGAGCAGTGATGGCTAGAACCCCCGATCACCGCCGCTGAGAAACAGTTCCTCCTCAGCCGTATTCTCGCGGCCCAGGACTTTATTGCGGTGCGGAAATCGCCCGAATCGCTCGATGAG
>JAJFKV010000083.1 GCA_021773055.1 Woeseiaceae bacterium | reverse complement strand
CCGTATCCAATGCTGGTCCGGGCCGCGCAACATCTCCACCGCGGTGATGTATTCGTTTCGCCAGCGGGCCGACACCACCGTCTACGACGAGCCCTTCTACGCCCACTACCTCTCGCTCACGGGCCGCCAGCACCCGAGCTTCGACGCGGTGGTGGCCAGCCAGTCGACCGACCCCACCACGGTGATCCAGGAGATCATCCTCGGGCCCTGCACCACCCCGGTCTTCTTCATGAAGCAGATGGCCCACCACCTGACCGGGGTGCCTCGTGGTTTCCTCGCCAATACCCGAAACATCCTCCTCACCCGTGCCCCCGCCGACATGCTGGCCTCCCTCTCTGTGCAGCTCCCCGACTGTGGGTTGGCCGACACCGGGCTCACCGAGCAGGTCGAGTTGCTCGAGGCGATCCTTGCCGAAGGTGGCGCGCCGCTGGTGATCGACTCTCAGGTCTTGCTCGCCGACCCGGCGGCCGTGCTGGCCTCGGTCTGCGAGCACCTCGAGATCGGCTTCGACCCGGCCATGCTCTCGTGGCCGGCCGGACCGAAGGCAGAAGACGGGGCGTGGGCCCACGAGTGGTACCACAACGTGCACCAGTCCACCGGATTCGCTGCTCCCCGCATCGGAGCGGGGTCCGTGCCCGACCGCCTCCTACCGGTGCTCGAGGAAGCAGAGCGGCTCTACGACCGGCTCACCGAGTACGCCCTCTGATTCGTCTCACGCCCACGAATGCATCCATCGGGGCGGCGGGATAGTGTTTTGCACTCTCCGGCGGGTAGCCCGCCACTGGAGGAGAAACACATGCGAACTTCAACCAACCGTTTGGCGCGGCTGATCGGCGTACTGCTCGCGGTATCCCTGATCGCGGCCGCCTGTGGCGACGATGATGGGGGCGCCGCCAGCGGCAACGACCTCGGCGGTCGCACGGTCACCGTCGGCGTCGAGAATGCCTACCTACCGTACAACTATGTGCCGGCCGGGGCCGACGAGGGCCAGGGCTGGGATTACGACGCCTGGCGCGAGATCTGCCGCATCCTCAACTGTGAGGCAGAGTTCGTGGTGGCCGGTTGGCCCGCCGTGATCGATCAGGTCGCCCAAGGCGAGATCGACACCGCGGCCGACGGAATCTCGATCACCGACGAGAGGGCCGAGATCGTGGCCTACTCGGATTCGTACATGACCGTCGACCAGAAGTTCATCGTGGCCAAGGACGACGATCGTTACTCCAGCGCGCAGGACATCATCGACAGCGACGCTCTGATCGGCACCCAGGTCGGCACCACCAACTTCGTCTTGGCCGTCGAACTCCTCGATGGCGACAGCCGAATCGATGCTTTCGACCAGTTCGGTCTGGCCATCCAGGCCCTGATCACCGGCGATGTCGATGCCGTGATCATCGATGATGCGGCCGGCCAGGGCTATGTGGGCGAAAATGCCGACGCCGTCGAGCTGATCGACGATGCCCTTCAGGCCGACCCGCTCGGGTTCAACGTCCCCCTCGACAGCACCATCGTCGACGCCGTCAACTCCGCTCTCGACGAGATGCGCGACAGCGGCTTCCTCGAGGACCTCGGACAGACCTACTTCACCGACTCGTTCCAGGTCACCTACGACGACATCGATTTCCCGGAAGAGTAGATCCGGTCGAAACGGCCAGCACAGCACAATGACGGTGCGCCGGGCAATATGCCTGGCGCACCGTTTCTTTTTGGGGGAGCAAGATGACTGAAATCATCAACGAGGGCCCACCACAGCTAAACCGGTTCCGGGTCAGCCGTCGCCGGGGAGAATCGGCCTGGCTCTATGTGATGCTCACGATCATCGGGCTGATGGTGATCGCGATCCTCTTCAGCGATGCCTACCAGGAGGCCTTCCGGGAGATCATTCCCGGCCTGAAGCTCACCCTCTATCTCACCCTCGGGGCCTTCGTGGTGTCGATGCCGCTGGGTCTGTTCATCGGCATGGGGCGGCTCTCCAAGAATCGGGCCGTCAACACCATCTCACGCGTCTACATCGAGTTCGTTCGTGGAATGCCGATGCTCGTCTTCATCTTCGTGGTCGCCTTCGTTCTCACCCGAGACTTTGCCGACCTGATCGGCGTCAAGACGCGGAGCATTCCGATGGAGTGGCGAGGGGGTGCCGCTCTCTGTCTCTTCTACGCCGCATTCATCGCCGAGGTATTCCGCGCGGGGATCCAGTCGGTGAATCATGGCCAGATCGAGGCAGGGATGGCGGTCGGCCTCAGCCGCTGGCAGGTCAACCGGCGGGTCGTGTTGCCCCAGGCCCTGCGCAACGCGCTACCGGCGCTCGGAAACGACTTCATCGCGCTCATGAAGGACACCTCGCTGGTGTCGGTGCTGGCGGTCACCGAACTCACCCAGCAGGCCCGGATCTACAGCGGAAGTTCGTTTCGGATCCGCGAGTCGTTCTTCATCCTGGCCGTGGTCTACGTGAGTCTCACCCTGGTGCTGAGCCTCGCCCTGCAGCTCTGGGAACGGAAACTGGAGATTCCGGGCCCGAGCTGAGAAGTCAGTCCACGTAGATCGTGAGCGCTCCGTCGCGGGCAAAGCCGGCGAGCTGCATGCCGGCTCTCTCTGCGGTGACCACCGCCAGAGCGGTGGGAGCGCTCACGGCCACCAGGGCCCGAAAACCCGCAGCCCAAGCCTTGTGAACCAACTCGAAACTGGCCCGACCGGTCACCACCACCGCATGGCCGGTCGCCGGTAAGTCTCCATCGAGCAGCATCCGGCCTGCGAGCTTGTCGACAGCGTTGTGACGGCCCACGTCCTCACGCACGAGGGAGACACCGCCGCTTGCGTCCACCACCGCAGCCGCGTGCACCGCTCCGGTGACGTCGAAGAGATCCTGGGCGGGGCGGAGCTTGTCCGGCGCGTCGGCGAGCACTCCCCAGTCGATCTGATCGCCCGACATCGGCTCCAACCGGGCCGCGAGCTCGTCGATCTCGTCGGTACCGCAGAAGCCGCACGACGAGGTGGTGGTGGCCAGACGAGGAGTGGGCGGAGGTGCTTTGTCGTCGGTCGAAACACTCACCACATTGAAGGCTGTGGCCGCCGCCGAACCGTTGGCGCAATAACGAACCTCACGGACCGGCTCGCCGGCCAGCAGACCCTCGTTGTGACAGAACCCCACCGCGAGCTCGAAATCGTTGCCCGGCGTGCGCATGGTGGTGGCCACCCGAACCCCGTCGAGCTCAATCGCCATCGGCTCCTCAGTGGCGAGGGTGGCCGGCGCTCGACCCGCATCGAGGCGCTCGGGCGACCAGGTGCGCACCAGGCGGCGCTCGGTACGGGACTTGGGACTCACGCCCCGAAGGCTAGCCAACCGTGCTCGTCTAACCAGCCGAAGCGATCGGGCGGTCCGCTTTCACGCGGTAGCGTGCGGCGCCAATGACACACTCGACTCGCGTCAGGGTCCGCTTCTACGAGCTCGACCCGTACAACCACGTCAACCATTCGGTGTACATCCAATACTTCGAGACGGCCCGAATAGAACTCCTCGGAGAGGCAGGGCTGTCGCTCGCGGCGATGAAGGACGACGGCTTGATGATCGTGGTGTCGGAGATACATACGAAGTTCTTTGGCTCGGCCGAAGAGGGCGACGAGCTGGCGATCGAAACCGAAGTGATCGACCTCAGGCGGGTGACGTCACGATGGGATCAGAGAATCATGAGGGACGACGAGCTCATCGCCAGCCAACACCTGCGGGCTGCGTTGGTTACCACCGAGGGTCGACCGACGCGATTTCCCGACCACATGGTGGCCGCCCTGGCGCCCTACACGGTGAACGGCGACTGATCCGCCGGCTCAGGCCCTCTGGAGATGGCCGGTGAGGTGATGGGTCATCGGTTCTCCGACAGCCGCCATCCACATGTCGATGACCATCGAGTCGCCATCGATGACCAGGCGTCGACGAGTGCCGGTGACCGACTTGGCCGAGGGAGAGAGATGAACCCCGACCGAGCTGAGGTCGAGTTCCAGTGCGCCTTCACTCGAGGTGAGCTCACCGGTGAGGATCTCGACGATCCCCGACGGTTGAGCGAGCACCAGCTCCACCGTGCCGTCGCCCTGGGGGCGGAAGTAGCCGGCTTCGGCATGCAGTGGCACATCTGAGGTGGCATCACGGGTCTTTTGTGCCATCGCAACGAACGGCTTACCCACATGTCCGAAGGTGAGTTCCTCTATGTAGGAGAAGTCGTCGATCGTGGGGTAGTGACCCTCACCTCGACCTCGCCAAACGCCGAGCATCGGGGCCAAGGGCAGGTTCACGGGGTGCAACTCGGGGGCGGTCATGGATGCACCGTAGCCGAGTGCAAAACGGGATCGGCCCCCGCACAGATGCGAGGGCCGATCTAGTGGAATTTTGGGCGCCTGGTGTAGGAAAACTCTCACCTACGCACCCAAGTTTCGGGGTTGACCGGGCTCAGAAGAAGCCGGTCCGGGACTTCTGAACGGACTCAGAAGTCCATGTCTGGCATTCCGCCGCCGCCGCCCTCTTCGGGAGCATCGGCGATCACTGCCTCGGTGGTGAGGAACAGGGCCGCGATCGAACCTGCATTCTGCAGAGCCGAGCGAGTGACCTTGGCCGCATCGATGATGCCGGCCTCGACGAGGTCGATGTAGTCGCCGTTGGCCGCGTTGAGCCCCATGTTGCCATCGAGGTTGCGGACCTTCTCCACGACCACACCACCCTCCATGCCGGCATTGACGGCAATCTGGTGGAGCGGGGCCTCGAGGGCACGCGACACGATGCGAGCACCGACCTGCTCGTCGGGCTCGGTGAGTGACTCGGCAACCGAGTCGACCGCAGCCTGGGCCCGGATGAGGGTGACACCGCCGCCGGCCACTACGCCTTCCTCGATGGCAGCCTTGGTGGTGGACACCGCGTCTTCGATGCGGTGCTTCTTCTCCTTGAGCTCCACCTCGGTGGCGGCGCCGACCTTGAGAACCGCAACGCCACCCGACAGCTTGGCGAGACGCTCCTGGAGCTTCTCGCTGTCGTAGTCGGAGTCGGTGTTTTCGATCTCAGCCTTGATCTGGGCGATCCGACCGGCGACGTCGGCGGCATCGCCGGCGCCCTCGATCACGGTGGTCTCGTCCTTGGTGACGACGATCTTGCGGGCTTGACCCAGCATCTCGAGGCCGACGCCGTCGAGCTTGAGACCGACCTCCTCGCTGACGACCTGGCCACCGGTGAGGATGGCCATGTCCTGCAGCATCGCCTTGCGACGTTCGCCGAAGCCAGGAGCCTTCACCGAGACAGATGTGAACGTTCCCCGGATCTTGTTGACGACGAGGGTGGCGAGAGCCTCGCCCTCGACATCCTCGGCGATGATCAGCAGGGGCTTGCTCGACTGCATCACCTTTTCGAGCACGGGCACGAGATCGCGCACCGCGCTGATCTTCGAGGACACGAGCAGGATGTAGGGATCCTCGAGAACGGCTTCCATGCGCTCGGCATCGGTGACGCTGTAGGGCGAGATGTAGCCCTTGTCGAAGCGCATGCCCTCGACGAGATCCATCTCCAAGCCGAAGGTCTGGCCTTCCTCGACGGTGATCACGCCGTCCTTGCCAACCTTGTCGATCGCGTCGGCGATGATCGAGCCGATCTCTGGGTCGGCCGACGAGATGGCGGCGAC
>JAJFKV010000082.1 GCA_021773055.1 Woeseiaceae bacterium | reverse complement strand
GATACTCGGGCGTCAGGTTTCGGGAAAAGCGGACGCTCGGCGAAAGGGGCAAGACAGGGGTCAGAACTTGTCGCTACGTAGCCAAAAAGCTGTTTTGTTCACTAGTCAGCGTCTTCCCAGGTTCGGTCAAGCCCGATGATGCTGTCATAACTGGGTCGCTGCCGAATAATGCGGAACTCGTCACCATCGACAAGCACCTCCGGTACCAGCGGTCGCGTATTGTAGGTTGATGCCATCACGCTGCCGTAGGCACCCGCGGCTTCGATAATGATCAGGTCTCCCGGCTTCTGTTCGGGCAGGCGGCGCTGGCGTGCGAACGTATCGCCGGTTTCACAGACGGGCCCGACAATGTCATAAAGAATGTCGGCGCCGCCATTCTTCCGTCCACCGGCGATCGCGTGATAGGAGTCGTACATGCTGGGCCGCAGGAAATCGTTCATGGCCGCATCGATGATCAGGAACGTTTTTTGGCTGCTCTGTTTGATGTAAATCACGCTGCCAACCAAAATGCCGGCATTGGCGACAAGCGAGCGTCCTGGCTCAACAATAACATCGCAGCCAAGATCACCCAGTGTTTCTTCGACGACGTCCGCATATTCGGCGGCGGATGGTGCGTTGTCGTGTTTCTCGTCGTAGTTAATGCCGAGGCCGCCACCGAGATCGATGCTGGATATCGTGTGCCCGTCGCTGCGCAATTTCAGTGCGAGCTCGGCAATTTTTGTGAAGGCGTTTTTGAATGGTGTCAGATTTGTGATCTGTGAACCTATGTGCAAGTCGACGCCGCAGACTTCTATACCCGGAAGGCCGGCTGCCTTCTCATAGGCCGCCCTCGACGACGCCAGGGGTATGCCGAATTTGTTTTCCGATTTACCGGTTGAGATCTTCTCGTGTGTGCCGGCATCGACATCCGGGTTGATGCGAAAAGCAACTCTTGCAGTCTTGCCGAGGCGTACGGCCGCTGCGCTAATTTCCTCAAGCTCGGGCTCCGACTCTACATTGAACTGGCGGATCTCCTGCTGCAGGGCAAACTCGATTTCACGGACGGTTTTCGCGACTCCGGAGTAGACGATTTTCGATGCGGGAACACCGGCGGCAAGGGCTCGTCGTAACTCACCTTCAGAAACGACGTCAGCTCCGGCACCACGTGCCGCAAGTAGCTTGATGATGGCCTGGTTGGAGTTGGCCTTAACGGCAAAACAAACAAGGGCGTCAAAATTTTGCAATGCGCTCACATAATCATCGTAGCGGGCTTCCACCTCGGCACGTGAATAACAATAGAAAGGCGTACCGCAAGCGTCAGCGATACGCTTTAGCGGAACACCCTCAACGCAATAGTGATTATCGCGATACGTGAATGCGGTCATCGTGCAGTTTCCAATGCGATTGAATAATTTATTATATTGGTTGACTGGTCAGGAATATATGATTAGCTTGGCCGCTCTGATTATTGCCACAAGGTAGCGGCCTGTATGGACTGGCTTTCGGTTATTCCACCCATCATCGCCGTAATTGTGGTGCTTTGGCGCAAGGAGGTGATTATCGCCTTGTTGCTCGCCATTTTCTCCGCCGAATTATTGCAGCTCGCGTTCGTCTGGCACGCGCCGTTTCCGGCGAGTCTGAATACCATCGAACGTATTGTTGGCGTCTTCAATGATGCTGATAATGCTCGCTTGCTGGTCTTCAGTCTTATGATCGGGGCGTTGCTGGCATTTATCCGATTATCGGGTGGAGTCGCTGCGATGGTTGCGAGCATCGTGAATCGCGGCGTCGCGAAGAATGGCAAGCAGGCCGCGTTGCTGACCAGCGCCGTTGGCGGTGTCATATTCGTGGAGTCTAACCTGAGCGTCCTGACAGCCGGCATCCTGTCGCGTGGATTGTTTGACAAGTATCGAATGAGTCGGGCAAAGCTCGCGTACATCATCGACAGTACCTCAGCGCCCGTCTGTATCTTGATCCTGCTGAATAGTTGGGGCGCCTTCATTCTTGTCTTGCTCAACAACTACGACTTCGGAGTCACGTCCGCAACGGTTCTGTGGGGCACGGTGTTCTTGAATTTCTATCCCATCGTGACGCTCATCATCGTATTTTTTACGGCTGCGTCGGGGCGATACTATGGCCCCCTTGCAAGCAGCAAGCTGCGCTCAGTTGCTGGCGAAAATGACGGCGAATCGATTGTCGCGACCAAGACGCGTTTCATGATCGTGCCACTCTCGGTCATGATTTTCGGCATGCTGGGATTCATGTACTGGACCGGTGGTGGCAATCTGGCAGACGGTAGTGGTTCGAAGTCCGTCCTCTATGCGACGACCCTTGCCACGGTCGTTGCGTATCTGCAGATGCTCCTTGCTGGCCAGTTCGATCACATAAAGCTCGTGAAGATCGGTTTCGATGGCATGGGCGAGTTATTGCCGCTGGTTGCGATCGTGTTGCTGGCGCTTGCGCTCGGACAAAGTCTTGGGGCGCTGGGTACTGGTGCCTATATCGCCAATATAGTTGGCGGCAATTTACCGAGTTTCTTGATTCCCGCGATGTTGTTCCTCGCAGGCGCGCTGATCTCTTTCTCGACGGGCACCTCCTGGGGAACGTTCGCAATCCTTATTCCCCTGGGCATGCCGCTGGCCATCGCTCTGGACCTGCCACCATCGCTGTTGCTCGGTGCGATACTAGGTGGCGGCGTATTCGGTGACCATTGCTCACCGATCTCGGACACGACCGCCGTGTCGGCCATTGCGTCTGGCTGTGACCTGCTCGAACACGTTCGCACGCAATTACCGTATGCCTTGGCGGGAGGGTTCATTGCCTTGTTGATGTACATCGTTGCTGGCATCGTACTGATATGAGTCATTTTCGACGAACGGTTAGGGGCTTGCTCGTCGCGGCACTCGTTAGTGGCTGTGTTAGCCAGGCACGAATATCTTCCAACGATATCGACACGCTGGTTGTGAAGGCGATGCAGGAGTTCTCCGTACCGGGCGCCGCAATCGGTGTCATCAAAGACGGTGTTGTGGTGCACGCCGCTGGCTACGGTGTGAGCGAGCTGGGTCTGCCGGATCCTGTGAATGCGCAAACGATGTTCCGCATTGCGTCGACAAGCAAGGCGTTTACCGCCGCGTCGCTCGCCATACTCGTCGATGAAGGCAAGCTTGGCTGGGAGGATAAGGTCGTCGATCATATTCAGGAGTTCGCACTCTACGATCCGTGGGTAACGAAGGAATTCACGGTAGCGGACCTGCTGACACACCGCAGCGGCCTCGAGGGTGGCGCCGGCGACCTGATGTTGTGGCCAAAGCCAAACAAATTCACACGTGAGGACATTATTGCCGCCTTGCAATACTTCAAACCCGAGAGTGGTTTCCGGACCGAGTACGCCTACGACAACCTGCTCTATATCGTCGCAGGCGAATTGGTGCCGGCCGTGACTGGACAGGCGTGGGAAGAATTTGTGGATGAGCGCATTTTGGGTGCGTTAAGCGCCGAGCGTTGTTTTGCAGGGCGTATTCCCTTGGACCAGATGCAAAACCTCGCAGCCCCGCACGTAGTCATAGAGGACACGCTTCAGGTTGTTGATCGTAACCGGGCCAGGGCGAATGTTGATTTGGCCGCTGCTGCGGGAGGTGTGCGTTGCAGCCTGGAAGACATGCTCAAGTGGAGCCAGCTGCAGCTCAGGCAAGGTGCTCTGGCAGACGGAACGCAGCTGTTCAGCGAGGAACAGAGCCGCATAATGTGGAGTGCGCACACCATTCTTCATCCGAGTGCCGAACAGACCGAACGCGACCGTACACATTTCCGTGCCTACGGGCTCGCCTGGAGATTGGCCGATGTAGAGGGATACAAGCATGTCTCGCACACGGGCAGTTATACGGGCTTTCACTCCTCCGTCGTGCTGGTTCCAGAGCTTGATCTGGGTGTCGTGATAATGCTCAACGCATCGGGAAATGCCGCACGTGCGGCGATAGCGCAGGGCATCGTCAAACCCTACCTGGGTATGCATGATGTCGATTGGGTCGAGTACTTCAGTCGGGAACAAGCGCCGGAACAGGGCGCAGAGCCCGTCGAAGTGCCTGCGGAGATCGACTTTCGCAGTGGCAGCGTAGGCGCGCCGTTATCGACCTACGCCGGCCTGTACCGGGATCCTTGGTTTGGTAACGTGTCGATCGAATTCATTGACGGTAACCTGTGGTTTGTATCAGAGAAGTCGGAGAACATGTTGGGTCGCCTCTGGCCGTATGCGGACCATACCTTTTATGCCTACTGGACGGACCGTACGCTCGAGGCCGATGCATGGCTGAGTTTTGAAATCGATGAAGACGGCCAGGCTCAGCGCATGAACGTATTGCAGGTTTCTGAAGAGGCCGACTGGGATTTTACCGACCTCGCCCTGATTCGATTCACGGACGAGTAAATATGTATCGCAAGACGGTAGCAATCGTCGATCTTGACGCAATTCGTGAGAACTACTCACTAGCCGCAGCTCTGGCGCCACAGTCAAAAAACATTGCCGTCATCAAGGCGAATGCCTATGGCCACGGCATGCTGCGTGTCGCACAAGCACTGCAAGATATTGCACCGGCGTTCGCAGTCGCGATTATCGACGAGGCGCTGGAGCTGCGAGCTGGTGGCATATCGCAGCCGATACTCGTGCTGGAAGGCGCTAACGATACGAAGAGCTGTGAGGTGGCGGCCGCTAACGGGCTTTCGCTGGTTGCTCATAATCAGGAGCAAGTGTTGCAACTTCTGCAAGCGAATTTGTTGGGCAATACACCGCTGTGGCTCAAAGTTGATACCGGGATGCACCGCATTGGTTTTGCTCCGGATGAGCTTGGGTCTGTGCTCGAAAGACTGCGAGATGGCGGTCACGATGTGTCCGTTGCTTGCACGCACCTGGCCTGTGCCGACGATCTGTCGAGCAATACGACACACCAGCAGATCGCTTCTTTCAATGCCTGCGTCTCCGGGCTCGATCTGGCAACCAGTATTAGCAACTCGGCCGGTATTCTCGCCTGGCCCACGAGTCACTCCGACTGGAACCGACCGGGCTATATGTTGTTCGGTCACTCACCGATGACGACGGAGGTCGAGTCGGCCAGTGGTTTGCGGCCGGCGATGACATTGCGCTCAGAAATCATCGCCATTCGTGAAGTACCGGCAGGCGAGTCGGTTGGCTATGGTGCACGCTGGACGGCAGAGCGGCCATCTGTCATTGGCACGGTTGCCGCGGGCTACGCCGATGGCTATCCGCGTCACGCACCGAGCGGCACACCCACGCTGGTTAAAAATCAAATAGTACCTTTGGTCGGCACGGTTTCCATGGACATGCTGTCGATTGACCTGACCGGCCACGACAACGTTGCCCTCGGAGACACGGTCGAGCTTTGGGGACAGGACGTATCCGTTAACGAAGTTGCAGCGCGCTGCGGCACGATAGGTTACGAACTACTAACCGGGGTGACCGCCCGCGTCCCACGCCGCTACTGATTTTGGGTTGTGGATCTCCAATCATATCAACAGCAACTTGCACAAATAAACAGCACTAAACGCCCCGACCGCGTCTGCAAACAGACCCGCCGGTATCGCATGGCGGCTGCGAACCACACCCACCGAACCAAAATAAACGGCCAGCACATAAAAGGTCGTTTCAGACGAGCCGTACATCGTCGCACCGATCTTGGCGGCCATCGAATCAACACCGTGCGTGTTGACAAGATCAGTCAGCAATCCCAGTGAGCCACTGCCCGACAACGGGCGCATCAGCGCCAGCGGCAGGTTTTCAGCCGGGAAGCCGATAAAGTTCAGTACCGGTGCAAGAAACTCCAGCAGCAAGTCCAGCGCACCCGATGCGCGAAACATGCCAACGGCGACAAGTATTGCGACGAGGTAGGGGATAATGCGAACGGCAATTGTGAACCCATCCTTGGCGCCGACGACAAAGACCTCGTAGACCGGGACTTTCTTAACGGCCAGGGCATAAAACGGAATCCCGACGAGCAGCGACGGAATGATATATCGCGCGATATTGCTAAGGCCTTCCACGACAAACTCAATCATGGTTTGGTTCCTCGCCCGTCGCAGCTAATCGCGCTGCATCCGGCGCAAAACGCTTCATTTTCTCGAGAAACTTCACTGCTGCGATGGCGGCGATCGTGGAGAACAGCGTCGCGAGAATAGTGGTGATAAAAATATCGCTGGCGGTTGCGCCCATCAAGGCAACCACTGTTGCCGGCAGGATGAGTTGCACGCTGGACGTGTTAATAGCGAGGAACATGACCATTGAGTTGGTCGCTGTATCTTTTTGTTCGTTGAGTTCCTGGAGTTCCCCCATCGCTTTCAGGCCCAGTGGTGTTGCTGCATTGCCAAGGCCGAGCATATTCGCCGACATGTTGAGGACGATTGACCCGATTGCCGGGTGATCCTCGGGAACGTCAGGAAACAGTCGCAGCGTAATTGGTCGGAGCCCCCGGGCAATAATCCTGATCAGGCCCGATTCCTCGGCGATCTTCATGATGCCCAGCCACAAGGCCATGATGCCTATCAGGCCAATGGCGATATTCACCGATAATTCCGCCATGTCGATGGCGGCTGCGGTAACGTCGTCGATCTTTCCGTTGAAAATGCCGGCAGCGACGGCAATCGCCATCATTCCGAACCAGATGTAATTAAGCATACGTACTCCTCTTCCAGCCGGGTATTAATTGACCGGCGATTCCGGGATCAGGATATAAGGGTTGTCATCTGCGTGGAGTTCCACGTCATGGGATATCGGCAGTGTGGCCTGATAGTCGCCGTGGCCACAGGGAAAATTGCTGATGATGGGGAAGTTACGGTCGCCGCAAACGTCGAGGACGATTTCATCGATGGTTTTTCCGAATGGCGTATTGCTGTCACCCATCTCCAGCATTTCGCCGATTATCAGACCCTCTATGCTCTGCAGACAGCCACTGTTCTTCAGCTGCAACATCATGCGGTCGAATGCGTACAGTTCCTCATCGATTTCTTCGAGGATTAGAATGCTGCCCGCGGTATCAATTTGATCCGGTGTGCCGAGCCGTTCTACCACCAGAGACAGGTTGCCCCCGCACAACGGACCACTCGCGGTGCCAGAGACAAGGGTGCGAGCCCGGCAGACGGATGGCGAATCAATACGTATATCACCGCGGCCTGACAGAACGTCGTGGAATACGTCCAGGTTGTATTGAATGCGGTGTGTGCCGTAGGTCGTCAGCATCGGGCCATGAAAAGTGACGAGTCCGGACTGCTGTGAGATGGACGCCAGAAAGCCGGTGATATCGCTGTAGCCAACGAAAATTTTCGGGTTCTCATGAATGACGTCGTAGTCGAGTAACGGCAGCACTCGATTGCCGCCATAACCGCCTCGGGCGCAAATGATTGCATCGATGTTCGGGTCCGTGAACATCGTCATAATGTCGGCCGCTCTTGCTTCGGCTGAACCGGCATACTTGTCCTGAACCAGGCCGGTGCTGTTTCCCAGTACCAGTTGGTATCCTAAAGACTCGAATACGCTGACCGCATGCCGCAGTCGATCGGGCTCCAGCCAGTAGGCCGGATTAACGATGCCTATTCTGGCCTTGGGCTGGAGTCGTCCTGGCTTTAGTCGTATTGTCATGCTGCGGCCTCTGCTGTGAGAGACAAGAAATTCTGCAGCAATTGTCGGCCCGCCTGTCCAGAGCTTTCGGGGTGAAACTGGACTCCGTAAATAGGTAATTCACTGTGTTTCATCGCTTCATTGCTGCAATGCGACGATGCCGCGAGGTGCACAAAACGATCTGGTATGGATACCTCCTCAGTATGGTCCTCCTGAAAAGCATCCTCATTAGCTAGCCCGGCAAACAGTCGGTTGGCCTTTAGCACTTGCAGCTGCCGCAGGTCGCGATCTTCTTTTCCTGTTGTTACCTCGGCACCGTAGAGCAAACCGATAACCTGGTGACCGAAACAGATACCCAGAACCGGTATCGTCAGTTTCTTCAGCAGCTCGAAGTCTTCAAGAAATCCTGTGCCGGTGTCCCGGATTAACGTTGGGTTCCCGCTGATCATGATTGCTGCCGGCAGATCACGTTCAAGTAACTTCAAGTCAGCAGGGAGAATGACCTGCGCCTCAACCCCTGACACCGCAAGGATACGGACGATATCCGGAACTTTGCTGCTGCCGCAATCAACAACCGTTACCCGGATTGCGGCAGTCATTGTTCGACACACGAATTAACCATAGTTATAGGATTCAGCAGTATCACCGGTGAGTTTCTGGATTAGTTTCAGTTGTGCTGCGCTAAAGTCAGGTTGGTAATAGTCCGGTGCGTTGATCGTCGGAGCACAGGCTTCAATTATTTCTTCGGCCCACTTGTCATTGATATCCAAATGTACGAATAATCGGTGCAGGCTTTTCCTGGTCCGGGAACAGAGTTCTTCGTAAGGAATTATAAGACACGCTCTTGCGAGCGTTTGGTTTTCTTTCATGCGCTGTTGCAAAAAGCCATAGACATCCGCCCATTGGTTTGCATACCAGGCAACTTCATCAAGACCCTTGCCGTAGTGTGCTTGCCGACTTTCATCGACAATAATCGGGCAGCGGAGTGGACCAAATTCGAAATGTCCCGACAGCTGCAATTGTTGTGAGACCCGGGAATCCTCTTCGTTTTTTTGGCCAAACAGGCGGTGTTGCTTCATCAGTGAAGCTACCTGATGCATGGGGTCCCGAATCGGAATGACAAACCGGGCGTCAGGAAATAGCTTTAACAAGTACTCAATACGGGTAACGTGATAATTGTTCTTGGCTAAATACCTTTGTCCGTTTCTAACTGCTACTAGTTTGCGGATGTGATTCTGATAATGTTTTTCGAACGACGGGTGGCTCTCGTGCTCGCCCATCACATGATTGCGGTCCGGTTTGTGAGCGTCCGGAAAAAAATGCATCCACAAGACCTCTTCGATCGCTTCCGGGCTGTCAGCCGTAATCATCAAGCGATCCTGGTGGGCCCTCTCCTGAAGCACTTGCTTAGGAAGCGGAAGCCGCATGCGAAGACTGTTCCACCAAAAAGGTATCCAGGTTACGGGGAAGTCGCTGTAGTGATGACACGCAAGTTGTGGATGTTGACTGATGACCTCTGTGAGGATGGTTGATCCAGAGCGCGCCACACCACTCACGAAGATCGGTTTGATAATTTCCTGGTTGCAGAGGTCCTTACCCAGAGTGTAAGACTCGAGGTTTCCCAGTGCCTTCCAAAAACGCCGAGTACTGGCGATCATTCTGCTCGCCAAGTTGAGTCCGGTTGGTACATGGGATTTTTTTTGGGGGGGCACTTTTATCGCGACGCCGGACAACTCTCAAGCTTTAGCCAAGTATACCCAAGAATCCCGGTGGGGATTGATGCTTCCCCGGGTAGTCCTGACAACCTATACTTTCGCTCATGCCCAGTTTCTCCCTTGCCCACATCATTCGATTGGTCCTGGCTTTGTATTTAGTGCTGGCAACTTCAGTTGCTGAGGCCTATATCGGTCCCGGCGCAGGGATCAGCTTTTTGCAAGGCGTTTGGGTCGCCCTCGTGGGCATTGTGTTGTCGGTTGTGGCGATTGTCCTGCTGCCATTCAAATTGCTGATCCGGAACTTCGGAGAAGTAAAAGCTGTGCTGGTGTTGGTTGGTCTCGGGGTTCTTGCCTGGTTGGTTTATGAGTACCAACCGCAGGTTATTCCCGAAAAAGTTAGTGGCAGAACGATTGTCCTGGGGTTCGATGGTATGGACCCTCAATTGGCACAACGCTGGATGAAAGAAGGGCTCATGCCCAATTTTACCCGCTTGGCCGAGAGTGGCAGTTTTCAGAAGCTCGCAACCACCAACCCCGCCCAGTCCCCGGTCGCCTGGTCCAGTTTTGCCACCGGAACCGGGCCGGGCGAACACGGCGTTTTTGATTTTCTGAGACGGTCAACAGACACCTACGTACCGGATTTTTCCATCTCGGATACGCAGCCCACAAAATACACGGTCGATTTGTTTGGCCTGAAGATTCCCAGCGATGGCGGTGAAATCATAAATCGCAGAATTGGTGAGCCGTTCTGGATGACTGCGGAAAAAACGGGTCTCAATGCCGTGGTGTTACGCGTACCGGTGACCTATCCGCCGGATCCCATTTATCACATGCTTTCCGGCATGGGCGTGCCAGACTTGTTGGGTTCTCAGGGAACCTATTCTATTTTCACCACCGAACGTCTGGAGAGTACCGAAAACCGACGCATCAAACGTGTGATACCGGATCAGAATGGTCTGGTCGAAACGGCGCTTGTCGGACCCGATAACCCTATTGCCGAAGGGAAAGCACTGCTGCAGCCTTTTACCGTTGAGCCGGCGCCTCGTGGGGTCCAAATCAACATCAGCGGCAAAAGCTTTGGATTAAAGGAGGGGCAGTGGAGCGATTGGGTCGGCGTTGACTTTGATGTCCTGGGGCCTTTGCACATCTCGGGAATGCTGCGGTTTCTGCTGCTGCAGACTTATCCCGTACTCAAGCTGTATGTTTCACCCATCCATATTGATCCCTACGATCCGGCAGTACCCATTTCCTCACCGCCAGGGTTCGCGGCCGACTTGGCGGACAAGATCGGTCTGTACCATACCATCGGCATGCCTGAAGAAACCTGGTCGCTGAATGAGGATCAGATCAGCGATGAAGACTATTTGGCCGTGATTCGGACTACATTGGCTGAGCGCGAAGCTATGTGGTACAGCGCCCTTGAGGCCCACAACACAGAACTTGCCGTTGCGGTATTCGTGCAAACGGATCGAGTGAGTCACATGTTCTATCGGGGGCTGGATGAAGAGCATCCGTTGCATAGCCAAACCGGAGCTAACGTACGCGGGGCTGTGCAGTGGATTTACCAGGAAGCGGACAGGGTATTGGGTGAAACGCTCAGGCGAATGAACCCGGACGATCAACTTGTTGTCCTAAGTGACCATGGTTTTGCGCCTTTTCGAAAAGCAGTTCATCTAAACCGATGGTTAGCCGAAACCGGGTACCTTAAGTTCAAACCGGGTCAACAAGACACAGACGCTTTATTTAGCGGTGTCGATTGGGCGCAGACAAAAGCCTATGCGCTGGGCTTAAATGGAATATTTATTAATCAACAAGGTCGCGAGCCAAAAGGCAGTGTCAGCATTGTTGAGACAGAAGCATTGAAGGCCAAAATTACTGAGCAGCTTGTGAATGCTGCTGACCCGGAAACGGGAGACTCCCTGGTGCGACGGGTTTTTGATCGAAAGGATATTTATCCTGGTTTGGCTAATGCCGAGGCACCTGATCTGGTGGTCGGATATGAGAAAAATTATCGTGCATCCTGGCAGACAACTCTGGGCGGCACGCCGCAGGAATTGGTTGAAGCCAATGAGCAGAAATGGAGTGGCGACCATTGTATCGATCCATCACTAGTGCCCGGTGTTTTGTTTACGTCTTTCCCACTGTCACGCGAAGTCAAAAATATTCAGGACATTCCCGATTTGATTCTGGACCTTTTGGAAGCACGCATTGATGACTGATCTTGCGTTGTTCGATCTCTTGAGCCCTCTGCTATCGTTAATTGACGATGTCTTGAGCGGCTCTCTGGCGCTCGCCTCGGTTTGGCGAATCGCTATCTTCGCAGCGCTCGCCAGTGTTATCTCTATGTTGCTGTTTAAAAGGCTGTCGAACCAAGCCGAGTTGGCCGCATTAAAGCAGGAAATCAAAGCGGTGCAAAAGCAACTGGCCAGTTCGGAAATGGAGCCTGGTCAACTCAGAAATACCATATTGCAGAATCTGAGGCTCACCGGAAGACAACTGTGGTTAAGTTTGTGGCCTGCGCTGCTTGCATCCATGCCGGTACTGTTTCTATTAGCCTTTTGCTCCAACCAATTCAGTGTCGAAACGCCAAAAACTGATTTTAGAGTCTATGTGACGCCGCAAGACATGCAAGGCTCGCCAGCGGATTTCAGGTGGTCCGGTGTCAATGCACAATGGGACGCTCGAAAAAAGGCATGGACTTTTTACCAACCGGGTCCAGGGCAGACCGCGGCGTTGATGTTAGGTAGCCATAAGCAACTTGATCTGCCGACCGCCGTACCCACCAGTGTCATCCACCATAAACGCTGGTGGAATTATCTGTTCGCAAACCCTGCCGGCTACCTTGATGCGAATGCAAATATCGGGCTTTTTGTTTTTAACACGCCAGCACAAATTATTATGAACTGGGGGCCTGGATGGATGCGCGGATGGTTGTTCGCGTTTATGTTATTCCTGATATTCTTTTCCGTCGTAATTAAAATCGTGTGGAAGATTCATTAAGTTGACCAGGACTGCGGCATCTCAGTTTTCTGCAATATTCGTTGCTACCGTCACGCTGCTGATGGCGGGCTGTTCCCAGGACGGTGATGGTTCGCGATCAAAGGGTTTGCCCGATGGCGAACGCCCCGCGATTCTCCTGATTACCCTGGACACGACAAGAGCTGACCACCTGAGTATTGAATCCAGTTCGGTCAAAACTCCACACCTTAAAGCCCTGGCAGAGCGGGGTCTGTATTTTACACAAGCCTATTCAACCACCCCAACAACATTGCCATCCCACACTTCGATGATGACCGGCCTCTATCCGACGGACCACGGGATTCGTGAAAACGGACGTCGGGTTGGCGGGCATCTCGAGCTGCTAGCAACGAGATTAAAAGGGCTCGGTTATCACACTGCGGCTTTTGTTTCCGGCTTTCCACTGGCGCAACAGTTTGGTCTGGCGCGTGGCTTCGATAAGTATGACGATGCTTTTACAGGGAGTGCCGCTGAGCGTTCGGCCGCAGTCACAACCGACGCCGCGCTGGAGTATCTGGATTCAGAGCAAACAGCGGACTTCTTGTGGGTACATTATTTTGATGCGCACGCGCCCTACGAGCCGCCTGAGCCATATCTCTCTCAATATCCAGACAGCCCGTATTCGGGAGAGCTGGCTTTCATCGACGGAGAAGTGGGCCGGCTGTTGGCGGCGTTCGAGGCGCGATTTTCCGATCAGCCGCGGAAGATAATAGTGGTTGGCGATCATGGGGAGGGTTTGGGTGATCATGGTGAAGCCCTGCATGGCAATCTGCTGTATCAAGGAACCATGCGCGTACCGTTAATCGTTTCCGGCGATGGCGTTACCCCGGGAAGCGTCGACAGCGCGGTTAGCGTCCGGCAGGTTTTTGATACGGTACTTGAGTGGGCTGGGGGCAGGGGTGAGCGGAGCCTGCTCGGATCAAAACGGGAACCCGTTCTTGCCGAGGCTTTGAAACCATACTTGCAGTACGGATGGCAGCCACAATTCATGGTGGTGCTTGACGGCATCAAAATGATCCAGTCTGGCGATATCGAAGTGTTCGATCTGCAAAACGATCCCGGTGAAACCGACAACCTGGTGGGCAATGTGGATCTGGCCCCTGAACTTCAGGGCGCGATTAGTGGTTACTCGTCGCGAGCGCTTGACGAACAGAGCAATCCGGTCGAAACACAAGAGGCACTCAGTCAGACAACGGTGGAGAGATTGGCTAGCCTTGGATACGTTGGTACGTCTGGTCGTCCCGTCCTTCGTAAAGTGGCACCTAATCCCAGGGACATGGTGCATATCTACCGTGATCTGGATATTGGATCAGGTTACTTTGGCAGTCAAAACTACGATGCTGCTATCCAGGTTTTTTCCGGGATTCTGGAAGTTGATCCTTATAACTTCATGGCAGCCATGCGTCTCGCTGTTGCCTATTCTGTAACGGACAAAAAAGAGCAAGCTCAAGAGTTCTTTGAGCGCGCCAGATCCATTAATCCTTCTTCCATAGATCTTCGTCATTATCACGCGATGCATTACATGCGTAATCAGCAGCAGGGTCTGGCCGAGCCGCTGTTTGAATCCGTGCTGCTTGAAATGCCGGATAGGCTACCTGCCTTGCAGGGACTGGTGAGCATATACAAGCGGCAGGGCAAAGATGACAAGGCGATGCAGCTGCTTGAAAAGGTCGTGAAGATCAAAGACTCACCCGGGAAGGAACTGGTCCAGCTTGGCCAAATGCGAATGGCCAAAGGCGATACCAAGGCGGCGATCAGCGCGTTTGAGCAAGCCAGCCAGGTTCTCGATCGGCGCTTTCGGCAAAACCTCGAACTTGGAGTCCTGTACCTCGCCGACCGACAGTTTTCCAATGCGGCTTCGAGCCTGGACAATGTTTCCAGATTTCATCCCGCTTACCCGATGGCTCTTTTCAAGCGCGCCCAGGTAAGTGTGCTGTTGAAGGAAGCAGATAGTGAGGAAAGGGTCAGGCAGGCCTGGCAGAGAGCCGACGATACTACCCGGAGGCTAATCGTTTCCGAGAAACTATTCCGCGGAATCGATTATCGGTCCAGGTAGAGATCTCGCAAATTCGTTTAGCTAGCGGATTTTCTTGATGGCATAGATCTCTTCGAAATAAGTAGTCTCTCGCGATGAGTGTATCGGCGTTAACGGCGTTACGGACACACCATTGAGCACCCCCTCTTGCACTTTGCCGTCCTCACCAATCCAGCCAAAGCCTGAAAGGTCGTGGATAACGTAGGGCATGCCGTCGACGGTGCCGAGATACAACATGACGTGCCCGGTAGAGTAGAGCAGGTCGCCGACGTCAGCCGACATAACCGCCGCCAGTTTATCCTCATCGCTGATATCTGCCGAGAACTGGATGCTTTCACCAATCGGGCTGTGCCCCTGTTGGCCTGAGTTGCGTGGTAGTTGAATACCGAAAGTCTTGTAAACCTCTGACACCAGACCCGTACAGTCGCGGGCATTGTACGAGTGCCCCCAGCCGTAACGCTCACCGAGAAACTTGAAAGCCTGCTCGACAATATTCCTGCGCGTGAAAGGCAGGTAACCACGCTGCACATCCTGACTGCGTGCGATCAGTGCGGTTCTGAAGCTGAGCACAGCATTTTCTTCACTGACTGGTAGGCGCACGGCGTAACTCGCGTACGGGTTCTGCCCGTCGACGTTGTGAGCACTATCGCTAAGGTCCGCTAACGGCAGGCGAATTCCCATGTCGAGTTGCAGCTCGGAGATTGCTGCTGCGTTCGGGTTGAAGTTGGTCGTCACTTTGCTACCGGTAACAAGCAGAAAGTTTTCCGCGTTCTTGTACGCCAGTATTTCCGCTCGCTGGCCAATCGCGATCTTGTCCTTTTTTACCCAGGCTGCATAGTTAAACGATTGCACAAAAAGCCAGTCGCCGTCTGCGCTCTCGTGAAGTACTGCGACCATGTCGGCCGGGAACAGCCCGTTTTCCTGGAAGCGGTCCAGGTCGTAGGTTTCCTGTGATTTGAATACCACATCGCTTGTAGGCCAGGTACGCATATCGGCGCGCTGCAGGACCAGGCCGAAACGTACGCCTACAACATCCGACAACTCTGCAAGATTCAAGCTCGCCTGATACCGATCGTAGTCAGCAAGCTCTACCGCTACACCATCACGATAGTAAAGCGCTGCCTTGTAGGGTTTGCTCATGGACAAAATAATGTCGGTAAGCTCAGCCGAGGTTAGTTCGTCCGGATAGCTTGCGAGGTCCACCAAATTTGGATCGTCGTCGAAAGCCTGGCTACCAAGTGCAGCAATTCCGTCCGCGTCTTTCAGGACGTCGTCGGGTTGCGTCGTCAGGTTTGCCCAGTGTTCAGCAGTCAGATGCATTTCTTCAATACCGATAACATTTGTAGACCAGCTCGAGCCAGTCACTTCGGCTGCCTTGCAGGAAATCAAGCTGCAGGTCGCCAAAGCAGATGCTACGACTAAGGGTTTCCATTTTGTAATCATCCAACACATGACCAGATCTTGCTAATCAAACGCTATGTGCGTCTCAGCAGGCGGCGGCCTTCTCGAAGGACATCATCGATAGCTCGGAGATGCTCTCAATGCCCAGGCCCGGAACGTTGGCGATGGTGATTTCTGCACCATCAAACTTAACCCCGCCGACAACCGGATTGATGGTGCCGAGCGATGGTGAATCGAGATCAACGCGAGTAATGCTATGTGCCTTGGCCACTGCGACATGAGCTGCGGCGGAAACGCCAATGCTGGTTTCAAGCATGCAACCCATCATGCACTTGACGTCGAAGACTGCGGCGATATCGGCGATTTTGATCGCATTGGATATACCGCCGGTCTTCATCAGCTTGATGTTGATAATGTCGGCGCCCCGCATCTGAATCAGTTCAATGACTTCCTTAGGGCCGAAGGTGCTTTCGTCGGCCATCACCGGGGTTGATACTCGTTCCGTGACGTATTTCATGCCTTCGAGATCGTCACCGCGAACAGGCTGTTCGATGAACTCGAGTTCAACACCGCTGCTTTCGAGTTCTCGCAAGGCCGCGACCGTTTGTTTTGAGGTCCAGCCCTGATTGGCGTCCAGACGAATCAGCGCTCGGTCACTGACGGCTGCGTAGATCGCCTTGACGCGCTCAATATCCAGTCGCAGGTCCTTACCGACTTTGATTTTTAGGGCCTCGAATCCACGGTCGACCGCATCCACGGCGTCTTCAACCATCTTGTCGATGTAATCAACACTAATGGTCAGGTCTGTCGAGAGAAACGGCTCCCCTCCGCCGAGAACTTCATACAACGGCGTGTTGAGCGACTGGGCAAAGAGATCGTAAACAGCCACTTCGATGGCCGCTTTGGCGCTGTAGTTCTTGAACATCGAAGCCTGGATCAGATCGACAATGTGATTGAGGTTCTGTACGTCCTCACCCTTAATGGCGGGCAATATGACGGTACGGATAGCCTCGATTATCGAACCGTGCGTCTCGCCGGTGATAACCGCTGTTGCAGGCGCGCTGCCGTAGCCGCGATGGCCGGTGTCAGTGTTAAGAATAACGACTACATCTTCCATATGTTCAACTGTGCGCAGGGCAGTTTTGAACGGCGTATGCAGTGGCACTCGCAATTTGCCAATGTCGATGCCTGTGATTTTCATTGTCTGGTCCGTTGTCTTCGGTGCGTATTATTTTTCGCCGAGAATAAAATATTCTATTGCGAATAGATACCGCATAATAAAAAATTCAGGCTTTCGCTGGTGAGGTTTCCGCCTCATCGGCAGCTGGTTCCGGTTCAATCGTCTCTTTCTCGGCCGGCTCCGGTTCAATCTTAGGTGGCTCTATCTGCAGCAACTCGTCGAGCTGTTCTGGGTGATATTTCTCGATCAGGGCGTAAAGGGTCGCGGTGGATTCGAGCGTCGGTGTGCTAGTCACTTCCATCGGCCGAAAGTGCATCTGGAACGCCCTTAATACGTTGCGGGTTTGCTCGTCGTCCTCGCCAGTGATCTCGACGCCATAGCCGTAAGCGCTTAGAGCCTTCTGCACGTTGGAAAGTGGCAATGGTTGCGCGCGGAACTGTTCCCAGTAGCGAATCACCGTCTCGTCGTCGAACCATGCGCCGTACCCCAATACTGCGAGCCGCTGCCAGGGAAAGCGCGGGCCCGGGTCGATTTTGCGGTCTGGCGCAATATCGGCGTGACCAATGATGTTGACCGGTTTGACATCCGGGTGTCGCTCAAGGATGTCATCGAGTAAGTCGACAAGCAGGGCAATCTGTGAATCCGCGAAGTCGGGATAAAAGCAAATTCGATCCGGGTTGCCTGTGGTCGGATCTACCTCCATACCGCTGGAGTGGCACCACGTCTGGTTCACGAGCTCGATGCCAATCGACTGGTCATTCAGACCACTCTTGCCAGCCCAGTAACTCGTGCCCGCGTGCCACGCGCGCTGTGACTCCGGCACCAGTTCGTAGGTCTGCATGCGTGACTTGTCGTAGGTATTGTCATCGGGCTCGGGGATAAGATAGTGTGAGCTGACGGGATTAGAGGAGGGCTCAGTCAGGATCCTGAGTGAATCCCCGAAATTAGCCGTAGTGTGGTGAATGACGACAATACTGACGCGACTGTTGTAATTGACCGATTCAATGCCACGCGGGCTTGTACAAGCACTTAGAGCAAAAAATAGGAATAAAATACCATATGTGGACTTATTGGGGTGTGGCTTAGGCATTAGTCGCTCTCTCATGACTCCGGATCGGGCTCTCAGGAATAAATAATTCTTTACTTTTCCACTCTCGATGATATTTTATCCCGAACAAAGCAGTGATAGTCAAGAAAACCATCCATGTCTAGGGGGACATAATAATGATCATGCGTAAGGG
>JAJFKV010000081.1 GCA_021773055.1 Woeseiaceae bacterium | reverse complement strand
TGGCCGAACCGCGTCGGTCGGCCTCAAAAAAGTGAGGGGCGGCTAAGGTTCGCATAGCAGCCGGTCACGCTTCTTGAGTTATAATTTCTGCTGCTGACCGATTGCAGCCAGTCCGATATAGCAACGGAGATACATAATGGTTTCACCTGATCAGGCAGAACAAGCCGCAGACAGCCTATTGGAGCCTGCAAAGCAAGAGCTTGCCGCCAGGCAAAAAAAGCTAGCTCGACGGAAAGCAATCCAAACTAGCCTTCATGAATCACTTTTTCCGGCAGCAGTAGCGGCTGGTGTTGCGATTTTTTTCGTCGACGATATCGGAAGCCCCAGTATCGCCTTTTTCTTCAGTGCTGCAATCGGCGCAATAGCCGGATCAATGTTGCGAAAAGGTGCATGACGAACGTCTGCTTGTGGCTGCGGTTTCAACCGGCCGAGAAGTTTAGTGAATGTGTTGCATCGACCGGTTGAAACCGCAACCCAAAGCAGCCGTTCGCATTGTGCAAATAAGATCACCGAAACCAGCATCAGATTGAAATCATGGAGTCGTCTTGAAACAAATTACTCGGATTAATCACGTAGGTCTTCGCGTCCGAGACCTCGCCGTCGCTCGCGCGTTCTATGAGAAGCTTGGCTTCGAATTCCTGGGCGGGCCAATGGGCCCTGAACCCGTCGCAATCGTGGAACATCCGTCCGGAGTCAATATCAATTTCATTCTCAATGCGTCGGCAGAGGCGTCGCCGACCAACGTGTTGATGGACGAAGCGGTGAAACACGCAGGTTTTACACACATCGCGTTAGAGATAAGCGACGCAGAAGCAGTTAAGCATCAACTCGAAACTCATGGCATAACGATCACCGAATTGGTCGAATTTGAAGGCGCCATGTTTTTCTTCGTCCGCGACCCCGATGGAAATGTGATCGAATTCCACAAACCAGCCTCTTAGCAACAATTCGGCTACTTCAGGCCGAAAGCAGAAGGTCGAGTGATCAACTTCCGACTGGCTGCAAATGGCCGAATACAGCCTGTCGTTTTAGCGATATCCTCATCAGTTGAACGACCGCTATCGGTGAAAGCGGCCGCCCGCGACATTGATAATGAAGCCGTAAGAATATCTCCATGAAGCAGCGTTTTTGGCTGCGCGGAAGATGCGCGGAAGGATGTCCAGCCGTTTCCGGCGAACGCGAAAACTCCGAAATCGGGATAGAGCCCGCGTCGTTATTATGGTGCCGAGGGGGGGAATCGAACCCCCACTTCCGAAGAAACCGGATTTTGAATCCGGCGCGTCTACCAGTTCCGCCACCCCGGCATGGTGTGATGGGCATATCCGAGGGGCTGAGCCTGCTCGAAGGGCGCACAGTATATTCGTGGTTACCTCGTTCCGCAAAGGTTCCCTCTAATTTGCGACCCTTTCTGCACAGTAAGCATCTAATATTCCAGATATGACAAAGTTTGCTGACATAGAAATCGATTCAGGGATCATCAAGCGGGCCGCACGAGGAGATGTGCGGGCTCACGAGATCATCTACCGCGCATTTTCGGCTCCCGTGTACTCGATTTGCCTGCGTTTTACGAAAACGCCGGCGCATGCAGAGGACCTCGTGCAAGAGACCTTTATCGAAATCATGCGCTCGATTGCGAAGTTCCGGGGTGAAGCCGCATTGGGTAGCTGGATTCGACGCATCGCGGTGACGAAGTCGCTGATGTTCCTGCGCTCTGCGTGGACCAAGCGCAGCCAGTCACTGTCGGACGATTGGGATGATATGACGGCCGGCGAGCCAATTAGCCATGGAATCTCAAGCCACCCGGACGACGCGATGGATCTTGACGCCGCGTTAGCGAATTTGCCGGAGGTCAGTCGGGCCGTAGTTTGGCTGCATGACGTCGAGGGATTCACCCACAAGGAGATCGCGGGCCTGATGGGCAAGACGGAGAGTTTTTCAAAATCGCAGTTGTCGAGAGCTTATCAACGACTGCGACCAATGCTGGGCGCTAATGACGGTAGAGCGCCGAGTGGTGCGACAGTCAATGGGTACTAACAGTTATTTATGGAGTTGCTTAGATGAGCAATGACAAGAAGGACAGCAGTAAAAAGGACGAGCAGATGATTTGTGCATTAACAGCGGACGAGAGAGTCGTATTGGAAGAGGGGCTAAGAGCGCTCCCCGATACAATGCCGCCACGTAATGTCTGGTTACGGATTCGTGAACAGGCCGAAGCAGAAGGTCTGCTGACTCAAGCTAGAGCGCGTACGCACAATAAATGGTATGCGGGCGTTGGCCTGGCCGCTGCTGCGTTGATGGCCGCTGTGATGATGCCTGGCGTGCAACCACCAACGGGTAACACGGTGCCGGACAATACGGTGACCAATAGTACTGATCTATCGAATCTTGCCGTTTTGCAGGCTTACTCACGACGGCTTGAGAGTGACCTGCGAGCATTACCGGCCGAGCCGCGTGTAGCGCGTGCAGGCACTGTGGCAACGATTACCGAGATCGAAAATCGCATCGCCGCGATCGACTACCAGTTAGATGACCCAGCAGCCAAGTGGGCTGAGGGTGACAAGGAGATATTTTGGCGCGAACGCGTCCGGTTGATGAAATTGCTGCTGCAGTTGCGCTATGCGCAGGCGCAACGGGCAGCGTTTTGAATAGGAGTAGTACCTGATGAAGATGTGGAAAATAATTTTGCCCGTAACAGCGATCCTGCTGTTTGCCGGCACGGCTTATGCGCAGTCCGAAGAGACCGAAGAGCGTCGGGCTATGGAAGCGAAGAAGGAAGTCTACGCGGAGCGACTTCGCGAAGCCGAGGTGCGTATGGAAATTGCTGCGCGTGAAATTGCGGAAATTTCGAAAGAGAGATTACCGCAAATGCTCGAGTTCAGGAGCCGAATGGACTTTTCGAATACGCCTCGTATTGGAATAAATATTGATAACGACGACAAATCCGGTCCTGTCGACGGAGTCGAAATTATTGGCGTCACGCCTGAAAGTGCCGCTGACGAGGCGGGCCTACACACTGGAGATGTGATTACGGCCGTTAACGGTGAGTCTTTGAGTGCGAAGAGCGGCCAGGTCGCGAATGAGCTGTTGCTCGACTTCATGCAAGGCGTTGAAGAAGGCGACGAACTAAAAGTGGAATACTCGCGTGACGGCAAAGCGGGTTCCGTTGAATTGTCACCGCGAGTGGTGGAGATGCACGCATTCTCCTGGGCTCCCGATGGGCAGAACCTGCATATCCAGGGCATGCCCGGCGTACCGAGCATCGTTCGGGAATTCAAGTTTGAGCGTGGCTTCCCATGGGTCGGTAGTGCCTGGGGCAGCATGGAACTCGTTGAACTCAACGAAGGATTGGGCAAGTACTTCGGTACTGATACCGGCTTGCTGGTGGTCAGCGCTCCGGATCTGGATGGTGTCGAATTGAAGGACGGCGACGTCATTCAGTCCATCGATGGTCGCGAGCCATCGGATGTTCGGCACGCCATGCGAATCCTGAGCTCGTATCAGGGCGGTGAGAGCCTAAAGCTTGGCATCATGCGTGACAAGAAGAAGCGCACGATTGACGTCGCGATCCCGGTCGACCAACGCGGCTCGCTATTTGCACCCATGCCTGCCAAACCGGCCCGAGCGCCACTACCACCCAGACCGGCTCCCGAGACGGCGTCTACCTAAAGACAAAGATTTATCTCGCTAGAATTGATCTCACTAGAGAAGGGCGCGCATGGCTTTGATACCATGCGCGCCCATGTTGATTTCAGACTTTGATTACGAGCTACCTGACGAGCTGATCGCGCTGTTTCCAACTGCCGATCGACGCGGCAGTCGATTGCTTGAGCTCGGTAACCGAATTAGGGATAGGGTATTCAGCGAATTTCCCTGCTTGCTGCGGCCCGGCGACCTTCTGGTCTTCAATGACACTCGCGTCATCAAGGCGCGATTGGCGGCGACCAAGGAGACGGGTGGTCGCGCCGAGGTATTGATCGAGCGCGTCCAGGGTGAGCGCACGGCGCTCGCACACGTTAAGGCCAGCAAGTCACCAAAAGCCGGCGGACGAATGTTGTTTGCGGATGATGTCGAAGCGGATGTTCTGGGTCGCGAAGGTGACCTGTACGTACTCGAATTTTCGGTCGACGTTTTGCCGTTTCTTGAAGCGCACGGCGAGGTGCCGTTGCCGCCGTATCTTGGGCGCCAGGCTGATGCCAGCGACGATTCGCGGTACCAAACCGTCTACGCGAGAGATCCGGGCGCGGTAGCCGCGCCGACGGCGGGGCTGCATTTCGATGAAGCCATGCTCACCGAAACTCACGATGCCGGGGTCCGCCACGCCTGGGTCACGCTGCATGTGGGAGCAGGGACGTTTCAGTCTTTGCGCGAAGAAAATATTCACGAGAATCGTTTGCACAACGAACGCGTGGAAGTCAGTGCATCGTGCTGTGCTGCCGTGAATGAGACGAAGCAGGCGGGCGGCCGCGTTATAGCAGTCGGAACGACATCCGTGCGGGCACTTGAATGTGCCTCCGCCAGCGGTTCGATACAGCCGTTCGCCGGCGAGACTGATATGTTCATTCTGCCCGGTTACGAGTTCCGTACCGTGGACGCGATGATTACGAATTTTCACCTACCGCAGTCGTCGTTGCTGATGCTCGTTGCGGCGTTCGTTGGCAAAGAACGCATTCTTGAGGCTTATCGGCACGCCGTACGTGAGAAATATCGATTCTTCAGTTACGGTGATGCCATGTTTCTGACAGCGGACAAGAACGCGTGAAGTTTGATATTAGTCATGAATGTGGCGCAGCACGGTGCGGCACGCTTGGCTTTCGCCGTGGCGAAATCCAGACGCCGGTATTCATGCCGGTTGGCACCTATGGGACTGTGAAAAGTGTTACGCCCGAGGAAGTCGAGGCAGACGGCGCCGAGATCATCCTCGGTAACACTTTTCATCTCATGTTGCGCCCAGGTACCGACGTGATCCGCGCCCACGGTGGATTGCATGAGTTCATGAACTGGCGGCGGCCGATCCTGACTGACTCCGGGGGATTCCAGGTGTTCTCGTTGGCCGCGATGCGAAAACTCACGGAAGAGGGCGTGCGCTTTCAGTCGCCGATCAATGGTGACGAAGTGATGTTGACGCCCGAGAGATCGATGCAGGTGCAACACGACCTGAATGCCGATATCACGATGATATTCGACGAATGCACACCGTATCCGGCGACGCTGACAGAGACCCGTGACTCGATGGAGTTGTCATTGCGTTGGGCCGCTCGCAGCAGAGAAAAATTTGATGAGTTGAAAGCCGCCGAGCCAGACCGGGGCGAGGCTTTGTTCGCTATCGTGCAGGGTGGAATGTTCGACGACCTGCGTGACCAGTCCCGGGCGGGGCTTGTCGATATTGGCTTTGACGGTTATGCGGTCGGCGGTCTCGCCGTCGGTGAGCCGGAGGAAGAGCGCCACGCAGTGCTGGATGGATTAATGCCAAATATGCCGGTCGATGCACCGAGATACCTGATGGGCGTTGGAACCCCGGTGGATATTGCTGAGGGCGTATTACGCGGTATCGACATGTTTGATTGTGTGATTCCGACGCGCCACGCCCGCAACGGGCAGCTGTATACGTCGCGCGGCAAGGTCAAATTCAGGCACGCCCGCTACCGTGATGACACATCCCCGCCGGATCCGGACTGCGATTGTTATACCTGTAGTCACTATTCGCTCGCCTACCTGAGGCATTTGGTGAAATGCGGAGAAATCTTGGGGCCGCGGCTGGCGACAATCCATAATCTTCATTATTATCAGGTACTTATGCAGCAGATTCGTGCCGCGATCAGGGCTGGCAATCTGGCAGAATTCGTGACCGAATTGCGCGCAGAGTATGCCGAATGAGCTGATTCTGCGCTGGCGGACTTGCGTTAGCTTTAGTCGCCCCCAACTCGTCCGCTTATGCCATAATACCGCGCTATTTTTCTCGGTAACTCCCCGAAACCTCTCATAAAGAAGTGACAGAACTATGGATTTCTTCATTCAAAGTGCTTACGCACAGGGTGCTCCGGCCCAGGGCGATTCGACCAGCTTCATCATCATGATGGTTCTGATGTTCGCCGCTTTCTACTTTCTATTGATTCGTCCGCAGCAAAAAAAGCAAAAGGCACACACGGAACTCGTGTCCGGACTGCAGGTAGGCGACGAAATACTGACCGCTGGGGGAATCCTCGGCAAGATATCTGGCGTTAGCGAGCATTACGCCGTTGTCAAAATCAGCGATAACACTGAAGTCAAGATACAAAAAACCAGTGTATCGATGGTCGTACCCAAGGGTACGTACGACGAAGCCTGATCAAATACAATAATGAATAAGTATCCTGCCTGGCTAAATACCCTTGTCCTCATCGTTTTGATCGCAGGCTGCCTGCTGGCGCTGCCAAATATCTATGGCAGCGTTCCGGCGATACAGCTTGCCGACAATGATGGCACGGCCTACGACGATTCCCAATTGCAAGCTTACGTTCAGGCCGCAGAGAATTTCGGCGAAGCGCCGGAAGCCGCCTATTTACAGGACGGTCGAGCCGTATTGAGATTCGATGCTGATGTAGATATCGCAACGATTGGCGAAGCGATGAGAAGTAGTTATGGCCGCAACGCGAGCATTGCTCAAACGTTGACCCCGAAACTGCCGGACTGGGTACGAGACCTCGGTCTGAGCCCGATGAGCCTGGGACTGGATTTACGTGGTGGCGTCTACGTGTTGCTTGAAGTTGATATGGACCAGGCTGTGCAGTCACGCCTGCAATCCTACGAGCAGGATTTTAGTGATCGATTGCGGTCGGCCAAAATAAGCCGTCACCGAGTTGACCTTGACGGCCAGACAATTCGCGTTCGCCTGACTTCCAATGAGGATATGCTGGCGGCGAGAGACGTTATTCAGCGGGCTGACCCGGACCTTTTCATTGCCGACGGTGCAGACGGAAAGTCGCTATCGGTTCGGATGAGCGAAGTACAGATCAAGGCACGGCGAGATTTCGCGATTGATCAGAACGTAACGACACTCAGGAGTCGTGTAAACCAGCTGGGCGTTGCCGAGCCATTGGTGCAGCGTCAGGGTGAAGATCGTATCGTGTTGCAGCTGCCTGGCGTCGATGATCCAAACAAGATTTCCGAGATCATTACCGCGACCGCGACCATCGAATTTCGCATGGTGGATTTGTCGGGTGATGAACCGGGCTCCAGGCGGTATCCGGGACGCGGCAGCGAGCCATCGGCGATTTTGAAGCGACGTGTTGTCGCGTCGGGTGATCAAATCATTGATGCGTCGGCGGGCTTTAATGAAGGCAAACCCATCGTTTCGATCACGCTGGATGGCACCGGCGGCGAGAGCATGCTTGAAACCACGATGAATAACCTGAAAAAGCCAATGGCGACGGTATTCATCGAGTCTCATCGCGAGCAAATTCGAGTTGGTGATGAACTGGAATATCGTGATTACAAGACTGAAGAGGTTGTCAGTACGGCGACGATCCAGGGTGTATTCAAAAACAAGTTTCAAATCAGCGGACTGTCGCCGGGCGAGGCGGGTGATCTCGCACTGTTGTTGCGCGCTGGCGCGCTGGCGGCGCCGGTTTATATGATTGACGAACGAACCATCGGTCCCAGCCTGGGTCAGGACAACATCGATCGTGGTTTCGACGCCATCAAGATTGGCTTTCTGGCAGTTATCGTTTTCATGGCCATTTACTACCGCGCGTTCGGCATGATCGCCAACCTGGCCCTACTGTCCAATCTCGTATTCATCACCGCCTTATTGTCATTATTGCAGGCGTCTCTGACCTTGCCGGGAATTGCCGGCATCGTGTTGACCGTCGGTATGGCCGTTGACGCAAACGTTCTCATATTTGAACGAATACGCGAGGAAATGACCGCGGGACAATCGCCGCAGACAGCGATTCATACCGGGTATGAAAAAGCACTCTCATCTATCGTGGACGCGAATATTACGACGCTCATCGCCGCTATTGTGTTGTTCGCTGTTGGCACAGGTCCGATCAAGGGTTTCGCGGTCACGCTGGCACTTGGCATCATCACCTCGATGTTTACCGCTATTGTCGGTACGCGATCCGTTGTTAACATGATATTTGGCGGACGCAAGCTGACGTCGTTGCCGGTCTAGGAAATCGAAACATGCGATTGATTAAAGAAAAAACCAGTATCGATTTTCTCGGCCCAACGCGCCGCAAGGTCGCGTTGATCGTATCAGCGATATTGGTGATCGCTTCATTTGCATCGCTTGCGGTCCGCGGTCTTGAATTTGGCATCGACTTTACCGGTGGTATTTTGCTTGAAGTCGGCTATCAGCAAGCGGCAGACATGCAGGCCATTCGCGGCGATTTGGCACGCGATGGCTATGACGATGCCCAGGTGCAGAGGTTTGGCGCAGATGATGTTGTGTTGGTTCGCTTGCCTCCACAGGAAGGTGATGGTGACCAGGTTCGAGAGCGACTGCGATCGACGCTGGAGTCGGGCGGTGAGCAGATCGACTTACGCCGTGTTGAATTTGTTAGCCCTCAGGTGGGTAGCGAACTCGCCGAGAGCGGTGCGCTGGCGATGGTTGTCGCGCTGATGCTGATTTTTGTTTACGTCATGATCCGCTTTCAATGGAAATTTTCGGCCGGTGCGGTTGTGGCTTTGGCGCATGACGCAATAGTGACGGTCGGATTCTTTTCGATCTTTGGACTACCCTTTGACTTGACGGTCGTTGCAGCGGTGCTGGCCGTTATCGGTTACTCACTGAACGATACGGTTGTGGCATTCGATCGAATTCGCGAGAATTTCTTCGCGCTTCGGGGCAGGTCTGCTCAAGAGTTAATGAATATATCCATTAACGAAATGCTGGCGCGTACCCTGATTACAGGTTTGACAACATTGCTCGTGCTGGTTGCATTGCTGGTACTTGGTGGTGAATCAATTGCACCGTTCTCGATAGCGCTGATCGTGGGCATCATCATTGGTACCTACTCGTCGGTCTACACGGCAAGCGCGACAGCGCTGGCGCTGAACGTCAATGCGCAGGACCTCATCGAACCGATCAAAGACCCATCGCTGATTGACGATTTACCGTAGTCGCGCGCAGGGCGCGCCGCTACGACGGAGTGACAATAGCCTTTATCTCTTTCGCGCAGAGTTTCGCGAGACCTCTGTAGATTCTTGGTGTGCCGGCCAGCACATGTCCTGTCTCGAGATGATTCTCACCACCATCCAGTGCGCTCACAATACCGCCGGCTTCGCGGATGATGAGTGTTCCGGCTGCCAGGTCCCAAGGCTGTAAACCGGTTTCCCAGAACGCATCAAGACGTCCCGAAGCGACATAACAAAGATCCAGTGCCGCCGCGCCGGGGCGACGCACGCCCGAAGTGTTTTTCACAACCTTGCCGAGCATCGCGAGGTACGGCCCCATTTCGGTATCTGCCTGGCGAACCGGAAACCCGGTTCCTATCAAAGCCCGATCGAGGTCCTTGTTGCCGCTAACCCGGATTTTGCGCCCATCGAGCTGCGCGCCTTCGCCTTGGGATGCGGTGAAGAGCTCCTCACGCATCGGGTCGTAAACGACCGCATGTTCGAGACGACCGTTGATCTGCAGGCCTATCGATACTGCAAAGACGGGAAATCCGTGCAGGTAGTTAGTCGTGCCGTCCAATGGGTCGATGATCCAGACATGATCAGATTCACCTTGACTTCCTGACTCTTCGGCCTGAATCGCGTGGTCCGGGTAGTGCTTGTGGATGACATCGATGATGGCGTGTTCGGCGGCGATGTCCGCCGAGCTGACGAAATCGTTATGGCCTTTTTTTTCAACAGTCAGCTTGTCGCGTTTGTTGAAATTTCTTCCTAGTACGGCACCGGCGCGGCGCGCCGCCATTACCGCTACGTTGAGTAGTGCGTGCATACTTCGAATCCGTCAATGTCAAAGAACTGGGCCAAAGAAACTGTCAGCTCGGGCCGCCGGGGCGGTAGAATACCGGACTTTTAGCCACCTGTCCCCAAGATGTCGCAACTTATGAGCATTCGTATCGTACTCGTAGGAACCACTCACCCGGGCAATATCGGGGCGGTAGCACGAGCCATGAAGAATATGGGCTTAAGTGACCTGGTGCTGGTGAACCCTATGCGCTTCCCGCACGATGACGCATTTGCCAGAGCCTCGGGCGCTGCCGATATTCTGGATTCAGCCATGGTCGTGTCGTCCCTCAAGGATGCGCTCACCGACTGTGTTTATGTGGCGGGTGCCAGCGCGCGCACCAGAACAATTAACTGGCCGAGTATGGGGCCACGCGACTGTGCCGAGCGTATGCTGCTGGAAGCCAGGGCTGGTAAGGTCGCCGCTGTCTTTGGCCCGGAGAAATCGGGGCTGCAAAACGATGACCTGGACCTGTGCCATACGCTTCTGACCATACCGACGAATCCGGACTTCAGCTCCTTGAATCTGGCGATGGCGGTGCAGGTGTTGACGTACGAGTTGCGTGTTGCCAGTACGCTGGATGGTGGCCCTGGCTTTGAAAGCGAATCACCGCCCGCGACCGGTGAGGAAATGGAGAACTTTTACACGCATCTTGAGCGAGTTCTGATCGATGTGGACTTTCTGGATCCGGATAACCCGCGTCATTTGATGCGGCGCATTCGCCGCCTCTTCATTCGTGCACGCCCGGACCAGAGCGAGGCCAATATTCTGCGTGGCTTCCTGGCGGCTGTCGATCGGACAAGGGGCTCCGACTAGTGTCCGCAGATATCGATCTCATTTATCTGGACTATGCAGCGACGACGCCCCCGGCCCAGCAGGTTCTGCAGCGTATGCGTGAGGTACAGGCAAACGCCTGGTTCAACCCGTCGTCCAATCATCTTGGGGGCATGACGAGTGCGGCGGTTGTGCGGGCCGCTGCCGAGCAATTGGCGAGCTTGCTTAACGTCGGTGCTGAATCACTCATTTGGACGTCCGGTGCGACCGAGGCGAATAATCTCGCGATCTTGGGTGCTGCGAAACAGCGCGAGCATCGCGGCAAGCACCTGGTGACCATGCGTACAGAACATAAAGCGGTTGTGGACGTATTCCGGGCGCTGGAAAAGCTGGGCTTCGATGTCACCTGGCTCGAACCCGACAAGCACGGGCACCTGTCGGTCGAGCGTTTTTCGGCTGCACTTCGAGATGACACACAGCTCGCATCGATCATGCACGTCAATAATGAGACCGGCGCGATCCAGGAGATCGCGACACTTGGCAGCGCATGCAGGCAACGAGGCATTGTGTTCCACGTTGACGGCGCGCAAGCGTGCGGGAAAATGCCGCTCGATCTGGCCCGCCTGCCCATCGATTTGTACTCCCTGACAGCACACAAATTTTATGGCCCAAAAGGGGTCGGAGCCCTTTTTGTTGCCGAGGGAACGCCACTGACACCGCTGATGTTTGGTGGTGGGCAGCAACGTCGGCTGCGTCCTGGAACGCTGGCTGTTGACCTGATTGCGGGTCTCGGTGAGGCGGCGGCACTGGCCGCTGCGAGCATCGAACGCGATCTGCCGCATCTCTCAGCGCTAAAAGAACAATTGTTCACAGGTATAAAGGAAATCGAGGGATTGCATATCAATGGTCCGGAGCAAGGCGGATACCCTGGAATACTTAATGTCGGACTGGACGACGTCGAGGGAGAGAGCCTGTTGCTCGCGCTCGAGCCTCTTTGTGTAGCGACAGGGTCGGCCTGCAACTCCCGAAATCAGGAGCCGTCGTACGTGTTACGAGCCCTGGGAAGGAGCGACTTTGAAGCGCAGAGCGCCATTCGATTCAGTTTTGGCCGCATGACAAAGCCAGAGGATATTGATGCGGCAATTGCGCTGTACCGTCAGGGCGTGGAGAAGCTGCGCGGTCTGGCGCCGGCGGCAGCCAATTGAGCCGGGCCGCATGATCAATACTCCTTACAATTCGGCCGTCAGGGACTGCTTTGCAAGTCCCGAGCATGCTGGCGAGGCCAAAGGCGGCGCAGTGGCTTATTTCGAAGACCAGGGGATGCGTGTTCGGCTCTCGGCCGGGCTGTCCGATGGCATTCTCAGCGAGCTTCGTTTTCTCGTCTGGGGCTGCCCCCACGTTATTGCTGCTGCCGAGACATTTTGTCGCCAATACGAGGGGCGTCCCGCTGCTGAGCTTGAACAATTTGCGACCGACCCGATAATGCAGGATCTGGCTGTACCTGTAGAGAAAACCGGACGTATACTAGTGCTCGAAGACACGGTTCGATCGCTGCGTGCGGCGATACGGGACCAAAATGCAAACAAGCAGGATTGAAATGGCTATTTCATTGACGAATTCGGCGGCAGATCGGGTTCGAAACTACCTCGACAAGCGTGACAGCGGCGTTGGCTTGCGTCTTGGTGTGACCTCGAGCGGCTGCTCCGGCTATTCCTATGTGATCAATTACGCGGACGAGATTGACGACTCGGATGTTGTATTTGAGGACAAGGGGGTCACTATCGTGGTCCACCCGGATGCGCTTAAGTTGATTGATGGCACAGAGGTCGATTTTGTCAAGAACGGCCTGAATGAGGCATTCAGTTTCCGCAACCCGAATATTTCCGGCGAATGCGGTTGCGGCGAAAGCTTCAACGTCTGAACTTACCGTAGTAGAATTAAGGGTTTACATCTAGTCGTCTGGCCAGCGCGTCGGGCGACGGCTTTTATTATTCATTGTTTAAAAGGACGTAGCACATGGCAGTTGAGCAAACGCTCTCCATCATCAAACCTGATGGCGTACAAAAGAATTTGATCGGTGAGATATACGGACGATTTGAGCAGGCAGGTCTGGAAATTGTTGCGGCACGCATGATGCACCTCAGCAAAGAACAGGCAGAGGGGTTCTATGCTGTGCACAGCGAACGCCCGTTCTTTAATGATCTGGTCAGTTACATGACATCGGGACCCGTTATCGTGCAGGCCCTCAGCGGTGAAGACGCGATCGCGAAGAATCGCGAGATTATGGGAGCTACGAATCCTGCGGACGCAGATCCTGGCACGATTCGCGCAGATCACGCTGCCAGCATCGAAGAGAATGTCGTACACGGTTCCGACGCTGCCGAAACGGCTGCGGTCGAAATCGCCTATTTCTTTGGCGATGATGGCGTTTGCCCGAGGACGCGTTAAGCGGATTGCGCCTTGGCCACCACGCATAAAAAAACGAACCTGCTCGGATTGTCGCAAGGCGATCTCGAGCAGTTTCTTATTGCCCGATCCGAGAAACCGTTTCGGGCGCGGCAGATTATGCAGTGGATTTATCAACGCAACGTGAGTGATTTCGATGCGATGACGGATTTGTCCAAGTCGCTGCGGGCGCAGCTTAAAGAGGACGCTGAAATAGTCCCGCCACAAGTACAGTCGCGGCACGATTCGAAAGACGGTTGCGTAAAATGGCTGTTTTCAAGCGGTTCCGGGCAAGCTGTGGAAACGGTCTTTATTCCCGAATCGGACCGCGGCACGCTTTGCATTTCATCGCAGGTTGGTTGTGCACTCGATTGCGCTTTTTGTGCGACGGGCGCGCAGGGCTTCAACCGCAATCTTACCAGTGCTGAGATTATCGGCCAGGTACGCCATGCGATAGCTGAACTGCCGCATCGTGACAACGGTGAGGCAGCAGTTAGCAACGTCGTGTTTATGGGCATGGGCGAGCCGCTCGCAAATTACAGGAATGTTGTGCCGGTGCTGGAGCTTCTGGTTTCTGACTGGTCTTACGGTATGTCACGGCGTCGTGTCACGGTCAGCACGTCCGGGATTGTTCCGCATATCGATAAACTGGCGGAAGACTGCAATGTGGCGCTTGCGGTATCACTGCACGCTCCTAATGATGAACTTCGTGATCAAATCGTGCCGATCAACAAAATGCATCCGATCGCCTCTTTGCTCGATGCCTGCTGGCAGTACGCAGCGAAACGTTCAAATCGGTTTATCACCTTTGAATACGTCATGTTGCGAGATGTTAATGATTCACTTACACACGCGAACCAGTTAGCAGATTTGCTGAAGGATAAACCGGCGAAGGTAAATCTCATTCCGTTCAACCCATTTCCCGGCACAGAGTTCAAACGCTCGTCTCTCGATACGATTCGACATTTCCAGGAACGGCTGCGAAAACATGGACTCGTCGCGACGACGCGCAAGACTCGCGGCGACGATATCAACGCGGCCTGCGGGCAGTTAGCGGGCAAGGTAAGCGACCGCGTCAAGAATCGACTCGGTCGAAAGATTGTTGGCCATAGAAGCAACAGCAAAAACAGAAGGATCTCATCGGCATGACAAGAAATAACCTGATAGTCCCTGGCGCGATTTGTGTTTTCCTGATGACAGGCTGTATTTCGACCTCAACAGGTTCAATCACTGAACCGGTACGCGATGACGCGGACGCTGCGGAATTGAATTATCAGCTCGGTGCCCGCTACTACCAACAAGGTACTTACGGTCTCGCGCGTGATCGATTGTTACTGGCTACCGAGATCGATCCAAAAATGGCAGTTGCTTTCACAACGCTCGCATTGACATACGAGGCACTGGATAATCTGCGACTGGCGACGGAGGCTTACAATAATGCGATTCGCGTTGCGCCCAGGGACTTCAATGTGCAAAACGCTTATGCCGTTTTCCTTTGCCGGCAGAAAGATTTCGGCGGGGCCGTCAAATATTTTGACAGGGCGATTGCCCATCCCGAAAACGACGACGTGGAGATAACCGCGACGAATGCCGGTATGTGCATGATGGAAAAGCCCGACGTGACGGCAGCCGAGGCGTATTTTCGAGATGCGTTAGCGCGTAAATCCAGCCATGGTGATGCGCTCATTCAATTATGCTTGTTGAAGTACAAGCAAAAAGAATATCTGGGTGCTCGTGCCTTCCTGCAACGTTTCATGGCGAGTCATGTCTCGTCGGCAAGCGTGTTGTATTTGGCATCCAAAATTGAAGACATGCTGGGCAATGACCGTGGCCGGGTAGACTTTGAAGATCAGTTGATTCGCGAATTTCCCTCCGCTCCTGAGGCCAGAAAGGTTCTGGGCGCCGGAAAATGAGCGACGAGAATGACAAGCGCGACGAGATGGCGCCCGATGAGGAATCGCAGGGGCCGATAGCTGGCGAACGGCTGGCTGAGGCTCGTCGTGAGCAGCAGATTCCTGTCATCGAGATCGCCAAGGAATTACATCTCGATGAGTACAAAGTCCGTGCGCTTGAGAGCAATGACTTCGATGTCATCGGCGCTCCGGTTTTTGCCAAGGGACACCTCAGAAAATATGCGCAGCTGGTAAACGTTGATGAATCGGATGTAATGGCCGACTACTACCAGCTCAATCGTTCCAAAGGGGCGCCGCCCGTTTTTTTTGCTCGGCCGAAGCCGCGAAAATTTGTGTCGCTCGGACCCTGGATTGCTGTAATTATCGTAAGCTTGGTGGTCGCAAGCGCTTACTGGTGGTTTACGGTCCGTGAACCTGCACCCCCACCACCAGTGACCGGCGCGATCGCGCCGTTACCGTCGCAACCCGAAGTGCTGGATGAGCCCGCGAGTGACAGTCCTGATGAAGCGCAAGAAGCGGACGTTGATGAGCCGATTGTTGCCCTTGAGCCGGATCCCGTCGTCGCAGAGGTCGTTGCCGCCGGTTCGCCGGGAATGCGCATGAGCATCACCTATTTGGGAGACTGCTGGACTGAAATAACCGATGCCAGCGGCCGCCGATTGTATTTCGATCTCGGCGAGGAGGGGCGCACCGTGAACCTTTCGGGTGAGGCACCTTTTAATGTCTTGTTCGGCGATGCCGCGAATGTCAGCCTTGTCGTCAACGACAGGGCATTCGATATTCCCGCTGCAGATCGCCGTGGGCGAACAGCCAGGTTGACGATTACGGGCTCATGAGCAGCAAACCGAGAGCAATTCGTGGGATGAACGATATCCTGCCTGGAGTTTCGGGTACCTGGCGGTACCTGGAGTCGGTCGTGCAGGAGATTGTCCACTCCTACGGATATTCTGAAATTCGGCTGCCGTTGCTTGAGCAGACTGAGCTTTTCAAGCGCTCGATCGGCGAGGTGACCGACATTGTCGAGAAGGAGATGTATACATTTCCGGATCGCAACGGCGAGAGCCTGACGCTGCGCCCTGAGGCAACTGCCGGTATGGTTCGGGCAGGCATGACCAATGGGCTGTTTCACAATCAGAAACAAAAATTGTGGACCTCCGGTCCAATGTTCCGTTATGAAAAGCCGCAGCAGGGCCGCTATCGGCAGTTCTATCAATTTGACGTTGAGGCAGTTGGCTATGACGGCCCGGATGTCGATGCTGAGCTGATAATCATGAGCGCACGCATGTGGCGGCGCCTGGGAATTTCCAAAATCGCCCTTGAAATCAACTCACTGGGGGCGCCAGAAGCACGGTCCTCCTACCGCGAAGCACTGGTTGAATACTTTTCCGGCGTGAAAAATCAGCTAGATGAGGATAGTATTCGCCGCCTCGGGCAAAATCCGCTCAGAATCCTCGACAGCAAGAATCCGGACATGCAGGCGATTGTTGATGCCGCGCCCGTCATGCTGGATTACCTGGATGAGGAATCGAGGGACCATTTCGAGGGCTTGAAGGTTCTGCTGGATGCCGCCGGAGTGACCTATACCGTCAATCCACGTCTCGTGCGTGGCCTCGACTATTATTCGAGGACAGTATTCGAATGGGTCACTGACGCATTGGGATCGCAAGGCGCTGTGTGTTCAGGAGGGCGCTACGACGGACTGGTGGAGAAGCTGGGCGGTCGTGCGACACCAGCGATCGGTTGGGCGATGGGTATCGAGCGATTGGTGGCGCTGTATGAGGCGTGTGGTGGTGAATCTCCCGCCACCGATGCTGACATTTACATCGCTGCGGTGGGTGAAGGCACTTTGGAGCGCGCATTTGCGCTGGCGGAGGAGCTTCGTGACAGTATCGCTGGCGTCCGGGTTGAATCGAACCTCGGCGGTGGCAGCTTCAAGTCGCAAATGAAGCGTGCCGACAAAAGCGGCGCCGAGTTTGCATTAATTTTGGGCGAGCAGGAGCTTGCCGACGGTTGTATCGGTATCAAACCATTGCGCAGCACCGACGAACAGGAAAGTGTTGCGTTGAACGAGCTGGCGGTAACGCTGGCGCAAAAATTACGTTAAAGGCAGTTTTGTGGACGATTTACTTTCAGAAAAAGAGCAATTAGATCAATTCCGATCCTGGTGGTCGGAGTACGGGACATACGTTATCGGTGGCATCGTGATCGGAGCAGGTATGTTGTTCGGTATCAATCACTATCAGTCGACCAAGTTGCAGGCGCAGCTCGATGCTTCAACCGCGTACGAAGCACTTGTCGTACAGGTGGCGGACGGCAAACTTGAGGCTGCAGAGGCTCTGGCGGATGAGATTGCGACGACGTACAGCGAGACGACCTACGTCGGACAGGCCGGTCTGGCGATGGCGCGCCTTTATATGGATAAGAACCGCGACCAGGATGCTGCAGATGCGTTGCTCGCGGTGATCGGCAGTAGTGCCGACAGCGAGTTGCAACATGTCGCACGCTTGCGTTTGGCACGTATCTATTTGTACCAGGACAAGGCGCAGGAAGTCGTGGACTTGTTGGCGGGCGAAGAAGTCGACGCATTTGCGGCGGCCTACGGTGAAGTTCTTGGTGATGCTTTCACGGCGCTGGGTCGCATCGCGGAAGCCCAGGATGCCTATCAGAAGGTTTTGCTCGATCCGTTATCGCAAGGCACCGTTGATCAGCAGCTCGTACAGTGGAAGTCACTGGACTTGCCACTGCCCGAGCCGGTAGCCGTCGGCGAAGAGGAAGCAGCCGAACCAGTGCCTGCGGATGCGGTCGAAGCAGACGAGTCTGATTCTGAGGAAGATGAGTGAACAAATTCTGGCAAGCGGCTGGTCTGATTGCGATGACGCTGATGCTGTCATCCTGCGGCCTTTTTGGTGATGACGATGAGGAACTTCAGCCTAAAGAACTGGTAAAGCTCAAGAACACCTTAAAACTGAAACGCCTGTGGAGTACAAAAGTCGGTGGCGACGCCGAGTTTCTGCTGGTCGGATTGCGACCGGCGGGTGATGGCAACCTTATCTATGCCGCCAGCCAGGACGGAAAAGTTGTCGCGATGGACCCGGATTCTGGCAAACAACGCTGGAAGACGGACCTCAAAATCGATCTGTCTGCCGGGCCCGGCGTGAATGAGGGCGTGGTAGCAGTTGCGTCAAGAGATGGATATATCATCGTACTGGATGCAAATTCCGGTACCGAGCAATGGCGCGTCTCTGTTGGCGGCGAGACACTCGCGAATCCTTTGGTCAAGGGCAATTCAGTGGTTGTTCAGACGATCGATAATCGATTGGTAGCCTTGGATCGTTTCGATGGTCGTCTGCGCTGGCAACTTGAGCAAACGATGCCGGTTCTTACGATGCGTGGCGCGTCGTCGCCGATGTCCGTTGGCTCATTCGTAATCGCCGGGTTCGACAACGGACGGTTGATTGCAGTCAATGTCGAAACAGGCGATATCGAATGGGATTCCATGCTGGCATTGCCGACAGGCAGGTCCGACCTCGACAGACTGTCCGATATCGACGGTGCAATCGCTGTTGTCGGTCAGGACATTTACGCTGCGGGTTATCAGGGACGGGTCGCGTCGATTGCTGCCGAATCCGGTCAGGTAATGTGGTCACGTGAAATTTCTTCGCACGTCGGCATGGCCGCTGACTGGAACAGCGTATACACAACTCGCGAGGATGGCGAGGTAATCGCTCTGACCCGAATCAACGGCGTCGAATCCTGGCGCAACGATGATCTGCTGCGGCGAGATCCGACATTGCCGGTGCCTTTTCATACCGTCGTCGTTGTCGGTGACTTTGAGGGCTACCTACATTTCTTCAGCAGTATCGACGGCGCTGCGGTAGCACGCCTGCGACAGGGCAAGAAGGCGATTAGCAACGAACCATTGGTCGTCGCAAATCGTCTCTATGTGCAAAGTGATGATGGCTCAGTGGCGGCATACGAAGTTGTACAGGATCGTCCGAAGCGCCGTGCTCCAGATGTCTCTGCTACAGCCGACGACTCCTGATCGGCCGCGGTGAAGGTGCTTATCCATGCTTCCTGTCATCGCACTGATCGGCCGGCCCAATGTCGGCAAGTCCACCTTATTTAACCGCCTGACTCGCTCGCGCGACGCACTCGTCGCTGACTATCCGGGGCTGACCCGCGACCGCAAGTACGGTTTCGGCAAGCTCGGCCCGGTCCCCTACCTGGTTATCGATACGGGCGGTGTCGCTGGTGGCGAAGAGGGTATCCACGAAGCGATGGTCGATCAGACCATTCGCGCGCTGCAGGAAGCCGATATCGCCGTTATCATGGTCGATGGTCGCAGCGGTCTCACAGCGGCGGATGAACATGTTGCCGAACTCGCACGGCGTCACGCGAAAAAAACCTGGCTAGCCGTCAACAAGGCGGAAGGGCTTGATCAGGCGATTGCCAATAGCGAATTTCATGCGCTGGGAATCGGTGAACCCATTGCCATTTCCGCAGCGCACGGCGACCGTATTGGCGCCCTCATGGACGATCTGCTGAGTGGATTTGTCAGTGAGGAAGTGGAAGAAGCGGATGACGGTGACGATGAAGAACGTGAATTGCGCATTGCAGTCATCGGTCGACCGAACGTCGGAAAATCAACGCTGATCAATCGTATGCTCGGTGAGGAACGCCTTGTCGTCTTCGATCAACCGGGTACAACGCGCGACAGCGTGGCCGTCCCATTTGAGCGTAACGATCGAAAGTACGTATTGATTGATACTGCTGGTATTCGCCGCAAAGCTCGCGTGCACGAATCCATCGAGAAGTTCAGCATTGTTAAAGCGCTGCAGGCGATCGAGCAAGCAGAAGTCGTTATTTCCGTGCTGGATGCGCAAGAGGGTGTTACCGAGCAGGATGTCAGTCTGCTCGGGCTCGTCATGGAGCGCGGTCGAGCCATGGTCGTTGTTACCAACAAATGGGATGGACTGTCTGCTGATAAACGCAAGAAGGTTCGTGACGATCTCGAGCGACGTTTGCCATTTCTTGATTTCGCTGAGCGCATCACTATTTCAGCACTGCACGGTACGGCAGTCGGTGACCTGTTGCCGGCCGTTGAACGCGCTTTCAAAGCAGCGATGCGTGACATGTCGACTTCGGAGCTGACCCAGGAACTTGAAGCAGCTGTCATGGCGCACCCACCACCGCTGGCACGAGGTCGACGAATAAAGCTCCGATATGCGCATCAGGGTGGTCGTAATCCGCCGGTGATAGTCATCCACGGCAATCAGACGGAGCGTCTGCCGGAGGCCTATCGCCGCTTTCTCATCAATCGCTTCAGAAAAGCGTTTAAACTAAAAGGTACACCAGTGCGCCTGGCCTTCAAGAAGGGCAAGAACCCTTACGAAGGTCGCCGCAACGTATTGACGCCACGGCAGGAGCGCAAGCGCAAGCGCCTGATGAAAAAGGTCAAGAAATGAGTTCTGCTCGAAAATGTCTCACATTCGATGGCAGTTTCCGCATGCACCGGGCAGGCCACTTGCAGTCGCCGACGCTGGCATACGAGACGTGGGGCGAACTGAACGCGGCCAGGGACAATGCAATCCTGCTATTTGGCGGCCTGTCACCTTCCGCACATGCGGCATCGTCCGAAGGCGATATGGCACCCGGTTGGTGGGAAGACATGATCGGCTCGGGATTGCCGATAGATACGGACAATTATTTTGTCATCTGCGTGAATTCTCTCGGTAGTTGCTTCGGTTCGACAGGCCCGGCATCGATCAATCCGGAAACCGGCAAATCATATCGCCTGGCATTTCCTGTGTTGGCACTGGAAGACGTGGCAGATACGGCACTGATTGTTGTCGAGCACCTTGGTATTGACTGCTTGCACACGGTTATCGGTTGCTCGATGGGCGGTATGAGCGGGCTAGCCTTTTGCGTACGTCATCCGGATGCAGTGAAACGTTTCATTTCCATTTCTTCCGCCGCGCGTGCGATGCCGTTTTCGATCGCGGTCCGCTCGTTGCAACGCGAAATGATTCGCTCCGACCCGAAGTGGCGCAAGGGCAAGTACAAACAGGGTGATCCGCCGATGACCGGGCAACGGCTGGCCCGTAAACTGGGCATGATTACCTATCGATCTGCAGAAGAATGGGCGCAGCGATTTGGACGCGAGCGCTCCACTGACCATGCGCGCATCGAAGACTTGTTCGTTGCGGAGTTTTCAGTGGAATCCTACCTTGAGAATCGTGCCAATAATTTCAGTGGCGCGTTTGACCCCAATTGCTACCTGTACCTGTCGCACGCGTCCGATTTGTTTGACCTGGCTGAATACGGTGGTTCACTGGACGCCGGCTTCAGGAAGCTACAACTCGAGCAGGCGCTGGTGATGGGGGTTCGGACAGATATCCTGTTCCCGTTAGATCAACAGCGAGAACTTGCCGACGGCATATCGGCGGTATGCAGCGATACCCGGTTGGCAGAACTGAATTGTATCCGTGGCCACGACTCGTTTCTGGTTGATATGGACGCGTTTCGGCCGGTTATATGTGAGTTTTTCGAGAGTTGCTGCAACTGATATAACGTTCTGCGTAAAGGCAACCCTGCGGGACCCTGTGCACTGGAATGGCTCACTTTGCTGCGCTTTATTTCCTGTACACAGGGTCCCGCAGGGCTGCCTCGTCGACTAATGTAGTGGCGTTGCGCAGTTTCTAGTCAAGAAAGATTGCCGGGTCTACTGCGGTGCCGTTCAGGTAGGTCCCAAAATGCAGGTGTGGGCCTGTTACCCGGCCGGTTGCTCCTACCTCACCCAGTGTTTCACCGGATTTGACGTGTTGGCCTTCGGTCACCGCGGTTTCGCTCAAATGGCAATACATTGTTACGAATCCCTGACCGTGATCAACGATGACAGTATTGCCGTTGAAAAAGTAGTCACCGGTAGCTGCGACTAGGCCATCACGAGGCGCGACAACGGGCGTACCTGAGTTGGCAGCGATATCCATGCCCGAATGCGGCGAACGTGGCTGGTCATTGAAGAAACGTCTCGAGCCGAAGCTCGAACTGCGCGGCCCCGCCACAGGCGTTGACAGAGACACGCCATCCAGCGCCGTGCTGCGATAATCGTTCAGGGCGGCGTCGATGATCTTGCGCTCGGCAAAGATGCGATCCAACTGCTCTTTGTCCGGATTGACTTGCGATTTGTTCTTGATGGTCAGCCGCTGTTCGCGATAAGTGTGGCTGCCGACGTTGACGGTCCTTTGCTTACCGCCCACCTGAATCGTCAGTTCACCCGGTTCGGTTCGCAGAGAGATTCCGACAACCGCATACCAGTGTTGCTCGCGACGAATAACCAGCAGCTTTTTGCCGTTCAAAGATACTTGCGGCGCGATGTCTTCGCTGCTGCCGACCTCGACGATGGCGACTCCACCTGGCCGCAGCGATTGCTCAGTCGCGGCTGCGAAAGTGGTCAGGCAGAGCAAAACAATGAGGAATACGCAGCGCTTAATCACCGCGGATGACCGTCTTGACGGTTGCAATGATCTCTCCTCGGGATAGCTGTGCACGAACGTCTTCTCCCGGTTTGCTGCGCACAGCATCGGTCAGCACGGCCCCGGAGTCAGCGTGCTTTACAATCGCGTAGCCTCGATCCAGCGTCGCAAGCGGGCTGACGGAATGCAGGGTGCGACCCAGCAATGCTAGCTTGTGGCTGGAGTCCGATAAGCTCAAATGTGTCGCAGCGGCCAAACGTTGTCGCAGCTGATTGAGGTGGCCGATAGAACGCTGTACCGATAACGCCGGCGACAATGTCATGAGATCGCTGCAGAGTCCCTGCAACTGATTTGTTCGCTCAAGAATTTGCTGTCGCATCGCAGAATGCAGTCGTCCACTTTGCTCGCGCAAACCATCTCGCTGGCGTTGCAAGGTTGCCGCCGGGCTGCTGGCCTTGAGGCGCCGGCCCAGCCAGTCGAGCTGCTGCGACCGATCTTCCAGTGCGCGCTGGCCAACGCGGGCTATCCGAGCGGCGAATCCTGATATCTGGCGCAGCCAGTCATTCTGGCTCGGCACGACGATCTCCGCGGCTCCGGACGGCGTGGGCGCACGCAGGTCAGCGACAAAATCCGCGATCGTAAAGTCCACCTCATGTCCTACCGCGCTAATGACGGGTAGTGGACAATCCGCGATCGCCCGAGCGAGTTGCTCGTCATTAAAGGCCCAGAGATCCTCGAGGGAGCCACCACCGCGTCCCATAATTAACACGTCGCATTCATCGCGACTCACGGCGCTCGCAAGTGCCTCTATAAGCTCACCGGGCGCTGCATCACCCTGGACAGCGGCGGGATAAATGACGACAGGGACGGCCGGGAATCGCCGCTGGAGGACACTCAGGATGTCACGAATTGCGGCGCCGCTTGGCGACGTTATGACGCCGATGCGACTGGGTAGCTGCGGTAGCACTCGCTTGCGATCTTCGTCGAACAGGCCTTCAGCCGCGAGTTTCAGCTTTAGTGCATCGAAACGGCGTTTCAACACCCCTTCACCGGCTGGCTCCATTTGCTCAATGATCAGCTGATAGTTACCGCGAGCCTCGTAAATGCTGGCGCGGCCGTAGACGAGCACACGATCACCGTTCTTGAAACCGATGGCTGGCCCGCGCTGTCGTTGGCGAAACCAGGCAGCACTGACTTGCGCACTATCGTCTTTCAGGCTGAGGTAGATATGGCCGGATCCGGGCCGCGAGAGGTTCGAAATCTCGCCCTCCACCCACAATCGTGCCATTCCTTTCTCGATAAGGGTTTTGACCCGCCGGTTGAGCTGGCTGACGGAAATTGTAGTGGTAGCGGGGTCATTTGCGTGCATGTTTACAGTATATCGAACCGCCTGCCGTTTACCCGCAATTGTGAGCCGCGTACAATTGACCGTTTAAGCTCATCAGACTGAAGATAAATTCATGCGAATAGCCCCATGCGAATAGCCAAGGAAGCTCTGACATTTGACGACGTCCTCCTGCAACCCGGATATTCCGAGGTATTGCCCCGCGACGTCGACCTGAGTACATCGCTAACCCGTGAAATTCGGCTCAGCATTCCGCTGCTGTCGGCGGCGATGGACACCGTTACGGAGTCGCGGCTCGCGATCGCGCTGGCGCAGGAAGGCGGGATGGGCATAGTTCACAAGAACATGGCCATCGCGGATCAGGCGCAGCAGGTTCTGGTGGTCAAGAAGTTCGAGTCTGGCATGGTACGAAAGCCGATTACTGTGACGCCGGATATGACGATTAGCGAGGTCATTGAGCTAACTCGTTCGATGGGTATTTCAGGTGTACCGGTCGTGGATGGCAAGAAGACAGTCGGAATCGTCACGCACCGCGATCTTCGTTTTGAGACTAAGCTCGATGCGCCAGTATCGACGGTCATGACCCCCAAAGAGCGCCTCGTAACCGTGCAGGAAGGGGCGGACGACGAGGAGGTGCTGTCGCTGCTGCACAAGTACCGCATCGAAAAAGTTCTCGTCGTTGACGATAACTTCGAATTGCGTGGCATGATCACAGCCAAGGATTTCCAGAAGGCGATGGATTTTCCAAACGCCTGCAAGGACAGTAGTGGTGCACTGCGCGTTGGTGCTGCCGTCGGTACAGGTCAGGACACCGACGATCGCGTGGCCGCCCTCGTCGAAGCGGGTGTCGATCTTATCGTTGTCGACACCTCACACGGATTTTCCAAGGGAGTGCTGGAGCGCGTAACCCGGGTCAAGACGGCGCATCCGGATGTGCAAGTCATTGGCGGCAACATTGTCACCGGCGACGCTGCACTGGCACTGGTCGAGGCAGGTGCGGACGGCGTCAAGGTTGGCATCGGTCCGGGATCTATATGCACGACACGAGTGGTCGCGGGCGTTGGCGTTCCGCAGATATCGGCTGTTGCTGAAGTAGCGGCAGCCCTCAAAAAATCTGGCGCACCGCTAATCGCAGATGGCGGTATTCGTTATTCCGGTGATATCGCCAAAGCACTGGTCGCTGGCGCGCATTGCGTAATGATCGGCGGCCTGTTTGCCGGTACGGAAGAATCGCCGGGCGAAGTCGAGCTGTACCAGGGCCGCTCCTACAAAGCGTATCGCGGCATGGGTTCCGTGGGCGCCATGGGCGGGTCGCACGGTTCGTCGGATCGCTATTTTCAGGATGCGACTGAACAGCTCGACAAACTCGTACCGGAAGGCATCGAAGGTCGCGTAGCGTACAAAGGGCCGTTCTCGGCCATCGTGCACCAGCTCCTTGGCGGGATTCGTGCAGCAATGGGCTACACCGGGAGTGCCAGTATCGACGAGATGCGAGTCAAACCCGAGTTTGTTCGAATCACGGGTGCGGGCATGGTCGAGAGCCACGTGCATGATGTGACGATTACCAAAGAAGCACCTAACTACCGATCAAAGAACTAGATGCACCCGGACATTCATGCACATCGACTGCTGATACTCGATTTTGGCAGCCAGTACACGCAATTAATCGCCCGCCGCGTTCGCGAGGTTGGCGTTTATTCCGAGATTCATCCCTGGGATATGTCCGATGATGACATCAAGGCCTATGCGCCCGACGGTGTCATTCTTTCCGGCAGCCCGGAGTCGGTTAACCTCGATGTGCCGCCGCGCGTTTCCCACACGGTGTTTGTCCTTGGCGTTCCGGTCCTCGGTATTTGCTACGGCATGCAAACCATGGCCGCCGAACTTGGCGGTAAAGTCGAAGCATCGTCACACCGCGAATTTGGTTATGCCGAGATTCAGCCGGGCGATTCCTCATTGTTCGGCGATCTCAGTGATTCGGAAGATGAATCCGTCCTGAAGGTCTGGATGAGTCACGGAGACAGAGTCGAATCCATACCGCCGGGCTTTAAAGCTACTGCGAGCAGCCCTAATTCGCCGCTCGCGGCGATGGAAGATTCATCGCGGCGTTTCTACGGCGTGCAGTTTCACCCGGAAGTTACACACACGCCGCAAGGTCAGGAAATCCTGCGCCGCTTCGTGCGTGATGTTTGTGGTTGCCCGGGAGACTGGACTGCCGGCAATATTGTTGCGGACTCGATTGATCATGTTCGTGAACAGGTTGGCGAAGGCAAAGTTCTGCTGGGCTTGTCTGGCGGCGTTGATTCTTCAGTAGTGGCAGCACTGCTGCACGAGGCAATAGGCGATCAGTTGGTGTGCGTATTTGTCGATCATGGTCTGCTGCGCCACAACGAAGGTGACCAGGTTATGGAGCTGTTCGCCGAACACCTGGGTGTTAATGTCATACGGGTGAACGCAGCGGACCGATTCTTCGACGCACTGGAGGGCGTCTCTGACCCCGAAGAAAAACGCAAGATCATCGGCGGTCAGTTCATTGAAGTCTTCGATGAGGAGGCGCACAAGCTCGATGGAATAGAGTGGCTGGCCCAGGGAACAATTTATCCCGATGTAATCGAATCGGCTGGCGCGAAGACCGGCAAGGCGCACGTTATCAAGTCGCACCACAATGTTGGCGGGCTGCCAGAGCACATGCGAATGTCGCTTGTGGAACCGTTACGCGAATTATTCAAAGACGAAGTTCGCCGCATCGGGCTTGAGCTCGGATTACCGAAAAAAATGATAATGCGTCATCCATTTCCTGGACCGGGACTGGGAGTCCGAGTACTGGGAGAAGTGAAACGAGAGTATGTCGCGTTGTTACAGCTGGCCGATGATATTTTCATCGCGGAGTTGCACAAACAAAACCTGTACGACGAGACCAGCCAGGCGTTCGCCGTATTTTTACCGGTAAAATCAGTTGGCGTAATGGGTGATGGGCGAAAATATGATTACGTTGTCGCGTTGCGTGCGGTTGAGACGATCGATTTCATGACGGCGCGCTGGGCACGACTTCCATACGAATTTCTTGAGCACGTATCACTGCGAATTATCAACGAGATTGATGGGATCTCGCGCGTGACCTACGATATAAGTGGTAAACCACCCGCGACCATTGAGTGGGAATAATAATAAACAGCGAGACGCCGTATGCCTGAAATGTCTTTATTCGGTTGGTTTCATACCCTGGTAGGTGGACTTGCTTTGCTGGCGGGGGGGTATTCCCTGGCGAAATTCAAAGTTATCCGATCGCAGGATGTGTCAGGAAAAATATATCTGTACTGCACGGTGATAGTCGCGCTCTCTGCTCTGGGTATATATAAGCACGGCGGCTTCGGCATAGCTCACGCTCTAGCCGTCCTTACAATCCTCGCAGTACTGACGGGTGCCGCAGCTGAAAAGATGCGGTTGTTCGGCAGGGGTTCGCCGTATATTCAGGCGGCCAGTTACTCCTCTACCTTCCTCTTCCACATGATTCCGGCGATCACCGATGGACTGATGCGCTTACCCGTTGATGCACCCGTCGTCACGAACCTGGAAGATCCATTGTTGCGTGGGTTCTACCTGGGATTTCTAATTACATACGTCGTTGGACTTGGTTTTCAATGGCGATGGTTGCGCAGGCAATAACAAATTCCATGGCAATCTCCGATTGGTCCAGGCAGGATGTTGATGGCATGCAAGCGGCCTTAGCCGAGGCCGTGAAGGCGGCTGAAGAGGGCGAGATCCCGGTTGGTGCTGTTGTGGTTGCCGAGGGTGAGATCATTGCGAGCGGGCACAACAGGTCCGTTTCCCAATGCGATCCAAGCGCGCATGCGGAAATCGTCGCTATGCGCGCAGCAGGTACCAAGCGAGGCAATCACAGGCTGACCGATGCAACGCTATACGTAACGTTGGAGCCCTGTGTTATGTGCACGGGCGCGATCGTCCAGGCAAGAATACGGCGCATTGTTTTCGGTGCCTACGACAAGAAAGCCGGCGCACTGGGCAGTGTTTTGGATTTGTCAGATTCACGCGCTTTAAACCATCGGTTTGAAATCAATGGTGGATTGCTCGCAGACGAATGCTCAAACCTGTTGCAGGAATTCTTCGCGGTCCGACGCTAGACTTCCGGAGTTACGGCAGCCGCCGCTTCCGGGTCGGGTTCAATCGCGTTATTAAGATCTTCTTTTTCGGTCAGCCACTTCAGGATGTTGTAGTAGGCGCGAATATTGTTAACGTACAGAACCGGCTCCCAGCCTCTCGCATAACCGTAGGGAAGTTGCGAATACCATTTTCGTTGTGACAGCAGCGGCAGTGCATCGCTGAGATCGACCCAGGTATCGGGATCACCGCCATCCCACTCGACCAGAGTCCGGGCATCTTTGATGTGATTGAAGCCGACGTTGTAGGCTGCCAGCGCCATCCAGGTACGGTCCGGTTCGGCAACGGTGTCGGCGATACGTTCCGTTTGCCGCGCGTAATAACGAGCACCTCCGAAGATACTACTGTGTGGATCTAGGCGGTCATCCAGTCCCAGGTATTCAGCCGTGGCCAGAGTGAGCATCATGATGCCGCGGACACCCGTTGGTGAGACAGCTTGTGAACGCCAGTGGGATTCCTGATAACCGATGGCCGCCAACAATCGCCAATCAACACCCCATTCTGCTCCGGCGTTTTCGAACATCTCGCGGTAGCGGGGTAGCCGATTTTCGAAGTGACGAATAAAGTTTCTGGTACCGACGTAGTCGAATTTCTTGGTGTAGCCGTAATAGCGGTCATGAATTCGGGCCAGAAGGCCAGCTCGATCAGCCTTGATCAAGAAGTCGTCAGCCCGTGCGAGCAATGTATCGCCACTATCCCTGGGAAATCCCCAGGCGATCGGATCGCCAATATCGAGGTCCAGAGCAACCCGTAAATCCGGGTAAAAATGTCTCTGGATATTGAAGTCGGAACTGTCTGACACGGTCAATTCGACTTCGCCCATCGCAACTTTGGTCAACAATTCCGCGCCGCTGAGATCGGCGTTCTCGGACCAGCTCAAGTCCGGGTAAGCGGCTTGCAGTGACAGCAGAAGGTCGACATGGCTGCCGTTCGCCATGACCTCGATGGAGCGTCCGATCACATCGTCAACTGAGCGAGGTTTGCCGGTGCCGAGTTTGTAGATCATATGGACGTCAACCGACTCATATGGATGACCGAAACTAAGAAATTCGCGGCGCGTATCGGTAATGGATAATCCCGCTGCGGCCATATGCGCGTCACCGGACAGCAGTTGCGGCAGGATCTCTGAAACACTTGCAACCGGGTCGATAATTAGTGCAACGCCCAGATCGTCTGCGAATGCCTGCGCAAGGTCGAATTCTGGCCCGGAGGGGCCGTCGGGACCGATGGTGTATGACGTCGGGGCGTCGCGAGTGACGACGCGGAGCTCACCCGTCTCAAGTACCTGGTCCAGCAAAGGAGGAGGGCTTGAACAGGTGCCGATCAATCCGGCGAGTGTAATGATTAACAACGGGCGCAAAGGCGGATCTCCGTTCCGACGGCCTGATTATGGCATCCCGGGAGGCACTTTACGCACTTGACAAGCGACGTTTTGCTTCCCAATATCTCGTCCATCGGCCTGACCGAACAAGAATGGGTCAGACCCCTTTTTGAAGGAGAGGTGCCAGAGTGGTCGAATGGGCCTGATTCGAAATCAGGTGTACGGTCTCCCGTACCGTGGGTTCGAATCCCACCCTCTCCGCCATTTCGGCTATCGAGCCGGACCACTCCAGACCCCCGGAGCCCAATGAATACATAGGGTTTCGAAGTACTCCGAAAAAATCCAATCTTCTCCGTTTGGTCCTGAGTGGGCTGAATTGGTCTCCGTTTGGTAACAATTTGGTAACACGGCGGTGCCGCACATGAGCGCGGCCGATGTGTACCAATCGTTGGGCATTGCGCCGCTCAATGATGCTGGCCGTTCTTGGCTACTCATGAACCGCCCAACGCGGGCCAAGGCACTTCAACGAAACGGACTTTCGGGTTTCTATCGTGCTTATGGCTGGCGTGATCTGCCGCCAGGTGTCGCAGATGTCCTAGAGCAGGCCTATGCAAGTAGGCAGTCAGGCTGACCGATGGCCACTGCGAGCGAGTCCCTCAACGCACGTGCGCCTGATTGGTGGATGCCGGATCCGGTGCCGAAAGAAGGCCGGCCGGGTCGTATCGAATATATTGATCGGCTAGTTGCTGATGGTCCGCGACGATTCCACGAACAATACGAGCGCGAGCAGCGCCGCAAGTATAACCATCCATACCAGTCGCAAGAATTCGTAACGGTCTTGAATACCGGCCGGGCGATGAGTCCCGATGCCTGGCAAGAGCGTCGCTCAAAAGACCAGGTGATGAAGGACCAGACCGAAGCCCTGGCAGACGCGCTCGAGCGCACCGGGATTCCGGCGCGCGGTGACAATAATGTAGTCGCGGTCGGTTTGGTGACCGGTGAGATCGAGAGCCTCAATACATATCGATCTGTTTGCTTTTTGCCAAGCGTGGCACAGCGTGATCGTCGACCCATGCTTAACGAGCTCCGGCTATTTCGACACAAGCACAAGTCGCATCAATTCATGCGCTTCGCTGTAGTAACGAATGGACAAACGATCCCAATAGGTGGGATGCCTCCAATGGATATCGAGGGGCTCCCGAAAACCGATTCCTATTTCGAGCTCCGTCACAGGATCCAGGATCTTAATCGAATGTGCAGTCGCTTCGCCGATTGGGCACGCAATGAGTGGGACATAGATGTTCTATTTCGGGGTACTGAATTCACGATCAAGAAACGCGATGGCGATGGCGTGATGAGCGCACACCCACACGCTAACTTGCTCTACACGCCACGGCGAAGACTGAAAAAGCGTGAGTGGGATTCCTTCCTGTCCCAGGCGGCCGAGCAGTTCGAGGGCTACTGGTGGAAAGATTGCGGCGTCCTCGTGGATCCAAACGAGGCTATCAAGTACGCGTTCAAGCCGGCCGAGTTAACCAGGTTAGATGATGCCGGCGTTCGCTGGCTGTATGAGCAGACGTTCCGACTCAAGATGACGCAGCCGATGGGCGAGTTTCAGCAGTGGCGCAACGACACGCTATGGGAACATACCGAACTCGAGGATGGGTCAACCAGGTCGCGTAAGGGACGCAAGGTCATCACTCTCGAGTATGCAGATGGTTCCCGGCAGCTGGATATCGTATCAGTGAGAAAGCGACCATCTCATGGCTCCGGTAAGCGTGATGACGAGCCTAGGGAGGGCCCACCACCTGAAAACGTCTTAATGTCCATCACAACGCCGCAGCGGCGTTTCTCACCGTACGCTGAGCCCTGCGCCCTGGTTATGAACTACACCGAGGCCCCGTCCTCTGAATGGGGCCATGGCGCCCTCTACGAGATCCAGGAGAGCGCAAAGGTTGCGCGGCCTATCTGGGACATGAACGGTGCACCGCCTCCCGAGGTCGCCCTCGCGGTCGGCAGAGGGCAGGCGGCGGCGAAGGACGGCGAAGCCGGGCGCGTCGCGCCCTTTAGTGTTCACACGCGTAGCCCAACTGCGGAACGTAGGCAGGGCGGAGTGCAAGGGCAGGGCCCACCGGTCGATATATCACCGGGCTCAACGACAGAATGGGACGAGCTCGAAGAATATTGCGCCACAGCGTAATGTTTCACTACTCTCGTCGCCGATAGAGCGGGCTGAGTGTAATAGCTCACACCTTATCGTCTCGTAGGCCATCTAGAATCCAATTCGAGAGCGCCCCAAGAATGAACAATAATAGAGGCGGTCCAAGTACAATAAACCCATATCCAGGCCAAAACATGAGCAGCTCGCCGTTGTCTGTTCGCATTGCCGGATGAACGCCGGCAATTATCCAAACGACCGCCCATAGGCCCGAAATAGCCACCCAAAGGCGCCAGAAGAATCTACGCAATCTTTTAGCCATCGAACCTCTCTTTTCTTGAGTTTCCGGTTGTATGCCCACTAGAGATGGTCATGGATCAATATCGACATCAATTTCGCTACAACCGGTCGCAGTGGCGCCCAATTCGATAGCCGTAAGGTTAAGATGCCGACAAAAGATGCAGTATTGCACAGTGCATCCTAGCGGATACCCCGTTTAGTTCGTGCGAAAGGCCGCACATAGACATATAATCTTTCTCACGCCGGTCGCGGTGCGGCTTCTGCGTCGACGAAGGGAATTACATTGAATTCTGAAATAGTAGTTGCGAAGGTTCCGGAGTTCGTGGAACGCGACACAATCGTGGAGGCGATCTTCGAATTGCGATTTAAACCGCGTCAAGATGATGTTGGAGACTTACTCCCAGGACTCTTGTACCCGGCTTTGAAAGCTGCCTATCCGGAGCTCGTACGTCTGCCGCTGGCGGAGCTGCCAAAACAAGTTCGAAAGTCGCAACCGAATCTATCGTACACGCCCATACATCAAATGAAAGGTGATGGGCAAATAGTGTCAATTGGTGATCAGGTCGTCACTGTTTCTGTGCAAAAACCCTATCCCGGATGGGGGAGGTTTAAGAGCAATATCAATCAGGTTCTTACGGCCGTCCGAGATAGCGGTGTAGCCGAAGAAGTCGGTCGCGTATCGATGCGGTACGCCAATATTGTCGCGGCCGGCCAGGATGCGAAGGACTTGTCGCCGTATAAGGTTCAGTTTAAGTTGAGTTCGATAGAAACAACGGGCATAGGTACACACCTTCGTTCCGAAGCGAACATTAATGGTTGCACCGCCGTAATGCAGATTGCGACTGGTGCAAATTCACAGTTGCCGGATGGCAAAGTGGCTCACGGAGTCCTCATCGATGTCGATATCTTAATGAGCGCGGGCGTGCAGAACTTCTGGACGGATACTGACGCGTTCTTGAACACGTTGCACGACACTGAAAAGCAGATATTTTTTGGTTTGTTGGAGGAATCTACAATAGACTTTCTTGGCCCACGCTGGAGCATCGATGAGTAATATTGCAGACAAAATTCTTTCTGAGAACATTGCGTCTCAAAGCAATAGCGTTCTCCGTGGCCCCGTTATTCCTGCGCTTTTGGCGCTCGCTGCTGGACCGACTCTGTTTGGCGAAGTTGGAACCGTATACGACAATTTCGAGGAACCAAGTCCGACAAATGATTCGGGCCTTGTGTGGTTGGACGTTTCGGATTCGGACATTGTTGGGCTATTTGATTTGGTTATGAATGAGCTAGTCAACGATGAGGTTGTCCTTGACGAAATAGAGCAGAGCGCTTTGTATGCGGATCGCTGGGAACTGTACGACTAGATGTAATGGCAGACAATACCGCGAGTTTTTCCGGCGTCGAATTGCCGCCGTATCTTTCTGCTGGGGTGAAGCAAAAACTCTATCAGGATCTCAAAAACTTCCCGAATAATTTGGATCAAGTTTATTGGTCGCCGACGGATCCGGATTGTCGCCAAGGCGAGGGCTTTTCGGAATTCTGCTACATCTACAGAACGTCTGGCGACCTTCTAACTAAGTCGGTAAAAGGGATCGTCGTTTCGAATAGTTGCGACATTGCGCCTGCGAATAAGCCGGATCCATGGAAAAACGTATTATTCGCGCCAATTGCGCCGTTAGATAAATACATCGCCCGCCTTGCCGGTGCGGGGAAGGATAAGGTAAGCATTGACGGAGTTGTTGATTCAATTCGTCGACAGCGAGTAACGGACTTGTTTTACCTTCCCGCCAAGGGAGTGGAGTTTCCAGAGTCAATCGTTCCGTTAGACGACATACGGCCTGAGAGCGTTCACGATTTCCATGCTCGTCAGCCGGCCCGATTGTTTAGTTTGAACCAGTACGGCTGGTATATATTTCTTATCAAGCTTTCTATTCACTTCACTCGGTTGCAGGAGGGTGTGCAGCGGGCTGATGAGTAGCTGCGCCTGCGGTAAGTCTTGCTATCAGGGTGATTGTTATTCTTATGCCGAGCGGTCTCGTAAATGCACAATCTTGTGACTGTTGGCCGTGGCAAGCTGTGTTTCAAGGTGCTCGATTCGGTCATTTTGCTCTTTGACCAACGCACGAAGCTCCTTGATTATTTTATCCTGTCCTTCGCAGCGATCGCGCAGACTGCCGCCTTCTTGTTGCAGCGCCGCTATCTGTTGATATCGAAGCTCAAAACTCATGATCTTCCCCCTGGTGACGGTAAGCCTTCGTCCGTAGCTAATGTTCGGAGACTCTAAAAGGCCGTCATCCGGATTGAGGTTCCAGCCATTCCAGTCTCTGTTGATACGCGCTAGGTTTCCGGCGTAGACGAGGTCTACAAATATTTCAATTCCCTTCGGAATATTCCGCTCATTTATAAGCTCGGCCAGTAAGTCGGCGTTTACATTGAATAGTTCGCCTAGCTCCGGGGCAAGCTGCTCAGTTACCCAGGTGTCGCCGATCATCATGGCGTTTTCCTCATACGCTTGATGCGGGCTGCGTCTTCCGGTTCGGCTGCGTCCATCGCGCGTTGAGCCGCATTGCAAACAGCTTCGAGGGTTCCCTCAAGAAGACCATCACTGCCTGTTATATCGGTACCGCCTATTTCCCGCATTGCAGTAGATTGTTCGTCCTCGGCTCTTTCCTGGGCATCGCGTATTACTGCCGCTATTTGATCAAAAACTGAAAGGAGCCTTCCTGCAATTCGTGAGCTTGCGTGTTGGCGCCCATGATCTCTTTTTGTAGCCCTCGTAATGGGCGTTACTTTGTCAGTGCTCATAATGAAACTCCATAGTGTATTTAGGCACACGTACTTGCATGGAGTTTCTTACTCAAGGTCAGGTAATTCGCCATCCGTGATCTTCTGCTCAATTATCGCTTCAATTTCCGGTTTCAATGGCTCTGAAAATTCGACCAATATTTTCTCGATGTCGGCCCACTGTGCTTCGCCAATTCTTTCCATGGCCAGTGAATACAGCAATTGCATCAAGGCGGCTCGGTCTGGCCGCGGCAACGCCATAATCAGCATCGTTGCTATTACTGTAAATTGCTCGTCGTTCTTGATCTCCCGGCCCAGGAAGGACTCTCTTAGCGGCCCAAAATCTCGCTCATCGTCCCCATAGATCAACGCTTGAGGCGAAACTGCAAGTTCGTCGCACAGCAAGCGCAATTCGGTTGCTCCGGGTGTTCGCTCACCGGATTCGTAACGCGTCAACGAACTCTTGCTGATACCAGTTATTTCGGCGAGCTGTGTGATTTGAAGGTCTTTCTTCTTGCGGGCCCTGCGCAGTCGTTTGCCCAACGAGGCTTCTGGTCCTTTTACAAAATCGTCACGACGTTTGGGCACTAGGTTTTCCCTCTGAACTGTATTGAAACGCATAGTAGTATCCTGTAGTGTCGAGACTCCAAATAGAGATATTCTCTTTTTGGACGCCATTTGTCAACAGCGAGTCCAAACGGATACATGAAATGAAGATTACAACGAATCAGGTAAAGAAAGCTCGAGAAAGTCTCGGCTTGTCACAGGCTGCAGTGTGCCGAGAGACCGGAATATCGAGAAATATCATGAGCGCATTCGAGCAACAAAAAGTCATGCTGCTGGACGAAATGCAGGAAACGCTGATTGAGTTTTTCGAGGGGCGAGGGGTCACGGTGGACACAATCGAGGGTTTTAGGCAGGACGAGATAACCGGTGAGACGGCGCCGGTGTTTAGCTCGGACTCGTTCGATCCCGACTTTTACATTGTTGATGGGCTTTGTGTGCCGGCCGGAATGGACGAAGCTGAAGGCTTGCTCGCTCAGATCCACGATACCGAATCTGAGATCGAAGATTCGCTGTCGTACGCGGTTGGCGATGGCGGTATCTTTACTAAATCGATATCTGACCTATCTCGTGATCGTCACGAACGCCTTATTCTACTGTACGCCCGATGGGCCAGTTTGGTTCAACGGCTGCATGGTCGAAGCCGTTCTGTAGTTCCATGCAATTCGTCGGAGATTGACGCCTGGCCGGAAGATCAATACCAACTAATGCGCCAAACCTTGGCCAAGGAATTTTTCGCTGCGGATGAAGTGGCATAGCAAAAACAAATAAGCCCCGGTTGCGACAACAACCGAGGCTTTGAATCCCATCTCAAGATTAGGAGGCGAGATGAGTTGTCAGAATCTTAGTTCACACATTCGCGTTGGTCAATTCGACCATCCATTTCAGTTGCCATCGCCGAACCAAATATCGGACGAATGTCACCGGCAGCGAGATCGTGGTCAGTCATTCAGGTTTGTGCACGGCATGTTGTTCCATAGAGACTATGGGCACATCGATGTATTCGGCTGGATGCCGAGGCCTGAGAGTCATATCGACCATACGTATATCGTTCTCCTGGTCGATGCATACCGATCCAAAGTGACTGTATCGTTGTTGCTCACGATTGATGAGGCAATGCATAAGCACTTGGCTTACGAAAAAGAAAAATGCGAACGAATCCTGACCGTGTTTTCCGCAGCTGGCTACGACGCTGAGCCTAGATTGTGAAGTGGGTTCTCATCAAAGTGCTGGCTCGCGAATCCGGCTATACCGAGGACGCTATCCGTTCGAAAATTAGAAAAGGGGTCTGGCGGGAAAGCGTCCACTACCTAAAGGCGCCGGATGGCAGAATCCTATTCGACAGGGAGGCCATCGAAAAATGGGTAGAAAGCAAACTGGTGTGAGAGCGCGTGGCAAGGGAATACAGATTGATTTCTATTTCCGCGGCCAGCGATGCCTCGAAACCCTGCGTATTCCTCCCACTGCAGCTAATCTAAAGCACGCTGCTCGGCTTCGTGAAACCGTGCTGTACGAGATCGCGACGAATACCTTCGACTACGCCAAACATTTTCCCGATAGCAAGAAGGTCGCGAGTCTCGGTATTCAACGTATACCCAGTGTAAAACAACAGCTTACGAAGTGGTTAAACAGCAAGTATCGCACTTGCGAATACAGCACTTACCGGTCGTACAACAGCGCCGTATCGCATCACCTGATACCGGTATTCGGCGATAGGCTGCTTACGGATCTGAGCACCGTTGAAATTCGCGAGTGGATCGGTGGTCTTGCCGTAAGCGCCAAGATGGTCAACAACACTCTGATTCCACTTCGGGGCATGTTGAGTGATGCGTACGCCGATGGGCTCATTGATCGGAACCCAATGGATCGCGTCAAGAATCTCACGCATCGCACGCGCGAGCCACAACCGTTTGCGCCTGACGAAGTCACAGCGATCCTCAAGCACTGCGATGGCCAGGTAAGGAATCTCTTTGAGTTTGCTTTCTGGACCGGCCTCAGGACGTCGGAGCTGATTGCGTTGGAGTGGGGTGATGTCGATTGGAAAAAAGAGTGTATTCACGTTCGGCGGGCCAGTGTAGCGAAGAAAGTGAAGTCGACAAAAACGAAGTCGGGCGAACGGACCGTTAAACTACTGCCACCGGCATTGAAGGCGCTAAAGGACCAGAAGAAACACACACGCCTTCAGGGTAACCAGGTATTCCAAAATCCGTTTACTGGCGATCCTTGGATCGACGATCAGCAGATTCGTAAGACAGCCTGGAAACCGGTGTTACTACGGGCAGGGGTTGTGTACCGAACGCCCTACCAAACGCGTCATACGTATGCGTCCACTCTTTTATCGGCTGGCGAGAATCCAATGTGGGTCGCTCAACAAATGGGTCATACCGACTGGGGCATGATTCGGCGTGTTTATGGTCGCTGGATACCTGAAGTTGATACCACCGGCGGTGACAAAATCATGGCCATTTGGTCACAGGATGGTAACAAGGAAGAGATAAGTGATTGATTACCTTGCGTTGACTGTAAGTTCGAATCCCACCCTCTCCGCCACAAAATCAAAAATGGGCCCTTCGGGCCCTTTATTGACCTACCAGTCGAGTGCGGTTGAGGAAGAGAACTCTTCTCATCTACTAATCAGCTCTCTTCATCGCTTTAATATTGCTTTTCGCTACGTCGTAATAGAGCCTACGTTTTCTTGAACAAACATGTGACATTCGCGAGGAAATTGGAAATGATTTCTGTAATCAGGATGTGCTTGTTGTCTGGCTACACCCTCTTGCTGGGTTCGACAGTGGTATTCGCCGAACCGATAACTGCGCAGGAAAGGACGGACACCTTGCCGGTGTTTTCGGAGGCGCTCGACGAGGAGCGTGAAATCTATGTCCTGGCGCCGGAGAATTTTGACTCTGACGGGGAAGGCTATACGACTATTTATGTTCTAGACGGTGAATGGTCATTCCCGCTTGTCTCCAGCTACCTTGATTACCTTTCTCGCTGGAAACGGATTCCGAATCTGCTTGTGACCGGGGTAAGGAACGTCGACCGTAATCGAGACTATATTTTCAAGGAAGATCGCTCCTTCCCGGGAACCGGACGTGCTGATCAGTTCCAGCGTTTCGTATCGGAGGAATGGGTGCCGTTTATTGAAGAGAAATATAACGGAAACGGTACAAAGATTCTGATCGGTCATTCATTCGGTGGTTCTTTCGCCCTTTATTCCATGATGACGGACCCCGATCTGTTTGATGCCTATATCGCACTCGGTTCGAGCACCTGGGTCGCTCAGCGTGGTCTGTTCGAGGTTGCCGAGGAGTTCCTTGGGAAACCCCTGCAGGACGAGATATTCCTATATATGGCCGTCGCTGAAGCGGATGGTGGAGCGACGGTGCCTGATGGTATTGCATTCGCAAAACTCTTTGAGCAAGTGCCCAACGAGAGAATCGAGTGGTATTTCGAGGTCATTGAGGAAACCAACCACTTTACGGCTTTCATGCCCGGGCTGTTTTCGGCCATTGAAAAGCTGTATCCGGTTTGGGGCATGGACAGAGAGGTAGAAGAAATCGCCTTGAAGCAAGGAGCCGAAGGCCTGGACACCTGGTTCGAAGAAAAAGAAGCCAACCTGGGTTTCAGGTTCTTACTACCGATGATGGAACTCGAGTTCCTCGCTATTGACCTGGCTGGCAAAGGCCATGGTCGTGCCGCCGAGGTCTTGATGGGAGAACTTCTGGACAGAAGACCGGAATCTTTCACTTCACTTTACGCTTTGGGGCTCGTTTACGGCCGACAAGGACAATATCGAGAGGCCATTGAGCCCCTTGAAAAAGCCGCGCAATTTGCCCGCGAGGCGGGTGAGACCCCGACCTTGGTCGCCCGCTACACAAAGGCTATAGAAAGGACGAGGGAGTTGATGGCAGAGCAGGAACACTGATCCGAGGAGGATTAACTAGTCCGGAACGGTGCTCCAACCTCGAAGCCGAGCAGTGGCGTAGCCACCTTCGGCGGCGCGTAGCGCCCATCCCACGTTTCCGATTTCTAAGGCGTGGCGCTAACTGTCGTGCTGTTCATCGTCCAGCCAGTTCAATGGCTCGTGCTTGCCACGACGATTGAAGTACTCGTAGATAGGTAATCCCACGACGATCAATCCAAGTCCGGCCAATGCTCGCATCGGTGTCGCCACAAGCGTATTGACGAGCAGATAAACAGTGACGAAAAGGAATGCGACCGGAACGTAGGGGTAGCCCCACACCCGGTATGGGCGGTTCGCATCAGGCGAGCGTCGACGAAGAATGATCAGAGCAGCGCCATTCATTCCAAAAAACACCCACAAGATGAAAATGTACATGTCGGTAAGTATGTCGAACGTACCGGATGCAGCCAGAACAGCTGACCAAATACCGATGACTAACACGGCAACTATTGGTACGCCCGCGGCGGAAATGAAACCGAGTCGAGACGGAAAAAGCCCGGCGCGAGCGATAGCGAAGGGAATTCTCGGTCCTGTCAGCAACGTCGTATGAAGCGTTCCGTAAGCGGAAATCATTAATCCCGCCGACATCAGAGCCGCAAACCCGGGACCGAAGAAACGTATCGCCGCTTCCCTCGCAACTGTCGACGACTCAGGGACACTTGCCACTTCAAGCGGGGTCAGAACGTAGTAGTAGGCGGCATTGATCATCATGTACAGAGCAATCACCGTTAGCGTTCCGCCGATGAGCGCACGCGGCAAAGTTCGAGCGGGGTTTTTGATCTCGCCGCCGACAGAGGCGATTACCGACCAGCCGTTGTAGCCCCACAAAGCACCGAGTAACGCCGCGCCGAACCCTCGCAAGCCGAGCTTCGCGCTCTCCGGAACACCCTCGCAGGTGCCGCCAGCACCACTCATGGAGAAATTGCCCCACGATCCGTCAGCCAACAGAAATGCTCCGAGCCCGACGACTAGCACCATTGCCACCTTGACCATCGTTAACAACGTCGCCGTACGGCCGCTCGAGCGCACGCTCGCGAAATTGATTGCTGTTGCGACGGCTATCGTAACGACTGGCAGAATTTGAATAGCCCAGGGCGGTAGCGCGCCGCCAGTCAGGTCATTCAGAAAAATGACAAAGATTATCGACACCGCAGCGCCCGATGCGCCCAGCGCGATGGTTCTCGTCCATCCGTAGAGAAACGCCCAACGTCGCCCAAAGGCTGCGCCTATGAAATGAAACTCACCGCCCGAGCGAGGCATCATGGCACCGAGTTCGGCGTAGACCAGTGCACCGGCCAGCGTCAACAGGCCAGCAACAAACCACACGAACAGCACCATTTCCGGACTACCAACGTTGCACGTCATAACCCGGGCTTTGACAAACACACCGGTGCCGATGATGTTAGCGAGAATAACCGCCGCCGCTGGCACCACAGTCAGTGCGCGAACGAGTTGTCTGCTGTGGTCGGTAGATTCGGTCATTGTGGGGCCTTTAACATTTGGAAGCGACAATCCTACCTGATCAGGTGGCCACCGCATCCCGAGAGGCGATTGGCGCAATATGAAAAACGTTTACAAACCTGCCCATACATAATGCCCACGAGCAAGAAGTAACATGCGAGACAAGGCAAATGGTCAAAGAAATCCGCGAAACGAGATCCGACGTGCAGACAGACAGGGAGCTTTTCAAGGCAAGCGTGCCGTTCGGTGTTGAGTCTGCAAAGACCAGCTGGTGGGTCGTCGGCTCGACGTTCCTGATGTTGCTCGCATCGCTATTCGGTGCCGCCCTCGCACCCGCGTGGCCAGTACGTCTTTTGTTCTCCATTTTGTCGGCCCTGTTGTTGGTGCGCGCCTTCATCACGTACCACGACTATATGCACAACGCGATTTTGTCACGGTCTCGACCCGCATGGTGGTTGTTCCGCCTATACGCCGTATTTGCGCTCACGCCGCCGCGATCGTGGAAGAACAGCCATAATTTTCACCATGGTCATGTCGGCAAGATTGATGCCGCCAGCGTTGGCGCCTTTGCGATGATGACCACTGACATGTGGCGCGACGCTTCCCTCGCGACGCGTATCGCCTACCGGGTCGAGCGTCATCCGCTGACCATCCTGGCCGGGTATTTCACGATCTTCTTCCTCAGCGTTACGCTGCTACCATTCTTGAGGAATCCAGTCCGACACTGGGATTCGCTGCTTGTACTGCTCGGTCACAGCACGCTGATTGCGGTGTTGTGGATCCTGGGGGGGTTCGATGTCGCGTTTTTTGTTGTCTTGTTGCCAATGACAATCGCTTCGATGATTGGCAGCTACCTATTCTTTGCTCAACACAGCTTCGAGAACATGCGAGTCTTGCCAAAGGAGACATGGACAAGTCGTCGAGCGGCGATGGAGTCCTCCAGCTACTTGAAGTTGAACAAAGTGATGCGTTGGTTCACCGGCAACATTGGTTATCATCACATTCATCACCTGAATGTACGTATCCCGTTCTATCGACTTCCTGAGGCGATGGAGGCCATTCCAGAGCTTCAGTCGCCCGTGACAATAACGCTCTCGCTAAAGGACATCAGGGCGAGCTTTCGATGTTGCCTGTGGGATGAGGGACTGCAGCGAATGGTCTCGTATCGCGAGTTCGCCAGGGCGGCTGTCTGACTCAGAGCACCGCGCCTGCCTGGCCACAAAGATCTTCGTGAATCGATGCCGCCGCGCTTTTGCCGGCACCTGCAGCAAGGATCACTGTCGCGGCGCCTGTTACCGCATCTCCGCCTGCGAAAACATGTCGGAGTGAGGTTTGTGCACTTTCGTCCTCAACAACCAGGCAGCCCCACTTGTTGGACTTGAGCCCCACGGTGGTCTGCAACAGTAACGGGTTTGGCCTGTTACCGATCGAGAGTACGACATTGTCCACGGGGATCACGAATTCAGATCCCTCAATGGGCACTGGTCGTGCGCGGCCGGATTCGTCAGGCTCGCCGAGTTCCATGGAAATGCACTTTAGGCCGGTTACCCAACCTTCTTCGTCACCTAGTACCTCGACGGGATTCGTCAGCCAATTGAATTCCACACCTTCTTCGACCGCATGGTGGTGTTCCTCGACGCGAGCAGTCATTTCCTTGTCGCTGCGCCGATACACGATCATTCCTTTCTCAGCACCGACACGCAGCGCCGTACGCACAGTATCCATGGCCGTGTTGCCGGCACCGATGACCGCAATACGTTTGCCAACCATGACGGGTGTGTCAGCGTTAGGGAAGTCGTCGGCGTGCATCAGGTTGACGCGTGTCAGAAATTCGTTCGCCGAGTAAACACCGTTCAGGTTCTCACCCGGGATGCCCATGAACTGCGGCAGGCCCGCGCCCGTTCCTACAAACACGGCGGAGTAACCCATTTCATCAAACAGGTCATCCAGTGGGACCGTCTTGCCGATAATCACGTTGCAGACGATTTCCACGCCCAGACGCCTGAGTTGATCGATTTCCCAATCGAGTACTTCCTTGGGCAGGCGGAATTCAGGGATTCCGTATCGAAGTACGCCGCCTGGCGCATGCAGGCCCTCGAAAATTGTTACCGGATGCCCCAGGCGCGCGAGTTCGCCGGCGCATACGAGTCCCGCTGGTCCCGAGCCAATGACCGCGACTTTTTCAGGACGTGTCGGCTGCGCTGGTTCTTCGCCGGGTGCTTGTCCCATTTCCCAGTCCGCCACGAAACGTTCGAGGTAACCGATGGCGACCGGCACAAACCGTGTGCCGAGGGAGCACTGTTCCTCGCACTGCGATTCCTGCGGGCAAACACGCCCACAGATTGCTGGCAGTGGGTTGGCAGAACGCAGAATCTTCGCGGCGCCAGCCATGTCGCCGGCGGCGATCGAGTGTACGAAATCGGGGATAGGTATCTTTACCGGGCAACCATCGATGCAGACCGGATCCTGGCATCTCAGGCAGCGCTCAGCTTCGAACCTGGCGTGCGCAATGTTGTAGCCCTCATTAACCTCATTGAAGTCATGCGAGCGCAAAACGGCATCGCGCTCGGGCATCGGGGTTTTGTCAACGCGTTTCAGTGGCATCAGTCTTGTCCCATCGCCAGTGATCGGCATTCAGCCTGGTCTTTGGATACCTGTTCCTGTTTGACATACATCTTATTGCGCCGTACCGCTTCATCGAAATCGACCCGGTGCGCGTCGAAAAACGGCCCATCCACGCAAGCGAATTTCACTTCGTTATTAACCGTGACGCGGCAGCCTCCGCACATTCCGGTACCGTCAATCATCAGCGGATCCAGCGAGACGAGAGTGGGGATTCCCTGATCTCGCGTCGTTTCAGTTACTGCGCGCATCATCGGCATTGGGCCTATGGCCACGACGCAATCGGGGCGTCCAGGTCCGTCGCCGTCGATCAGTTGTGCGAGGCGTTCGGTCACAAATCCTTCGAGTCCGGCTGAACCATCGTCAGTGCAAAGTTCAAGGTCGTCGCAAACCTCGGCAAGTTCATCGAGGAGGATGAGCAAACCCTTTTCACGCGCGCCAAGAATTATCGTGGTGCGATCACCGCGTGCGGACAGCTCACGCATCAGGCAAAGCAGCGCGGCAGCGCCAAAACCGCCGCCAATTCCGACAATGTGACCGGCTACCGGAATTTCCAGTGCCATGCCGAGCGGGCCGACGAGATCGAGAATATCGTCGCCGACTTCGAGTGTTCCGAGCAGGCGTGTTGTCGTGCCGACTTCCTGCACAACGATCGTGAGTGTGCCCTCGTCGCGATCGTAATCCGCGATCGTCAATGGAATGCGCTCGCCACCTTCGCGAACCCGGACGATGACAAACTGGCCTGGCTTCGCTGCGGTTGCGACCAGCGGTGCTTCGACACGAAACAGCTTGGTTACGGGTGTCAGTGAACGTTTCTCGAGGATCTTCGCCATCGCTTTACAGCTCCGGGTGTTCGTGTTTGATTTTCAGGCGTTGCCAGCGCTTGTCGACCTCTATCTCAGCGGCCTCAAGCTGGTCTGCGTGCTCCGGTGCCAGGATGTGCTTCGTTTTACCCATCTTCCCGAGCCAGTCGCCGACGTTGCGCCGCTTGCCGATCGCGTCAGGATCGTAGGTAATGTTGGTATGGCCTTTCTCCACCTCGTAAAGCGGGAAGAAGCAGGAATCGATGGCCGTTTGTAAGACATCTTGTGCTGCGTCGTCCGGCGTGCGCCAGTTAAGCGGACAGAATGACAGGACCTTGCCGTACACCATACCGTCTCGTTGTGCATACCATTGTGCCTTGCTGATCTTACGCATGAAGTCTTCTGGATAGCCTTCGCTTGCGGTGAACACATAGGGCAGGTTGCAGGCCGCAAAAATCTGCGCGGTGTCCTTATGATGAAAACGCTTTCCAGAAAGTGTGTTGCCGACTTCACTCGTCGATGTGCGATGACCAAACGGTGTCGAATACGACAGCTGCGAACCGGTGTTCATATACCCCTGGTTATCGTATTCGAGGATTATCATCTTATGGTTGCGATGCGCAGTGCCGAGCGCCGCTCCCATGCCGATGTCCATACCACCGTCACCGGTAACCATAATGAAGGTGGTGTCGGTGCCTTCAGGTGATGTCGGTATTTCACCGCGCCGGACACGCTCGTGATACATCTCGACGAGCCCCGACAGCGTCGCTGCACCATTCTGAAACAGGTTATGGATGTAGGTAATGCGATGGGCAGTCATTGGATAACCGGTCGTGGTTACCATTGCGCAGCCGGTCTGGAACAGTACGACCACGTTGCCCTCAAGCACGCTGTATGCCTGGCGCAACATCGGAAAGACGCCGCAGCCCGGGCACGCACCGTGTCCCGGTGCGATGCGTGATGGAACGGTCGTCATTTCCCACAGCGGTTTCAGTTCGACTTCGAGGCGCTCGGTTGCGGGGTCCTGCGTCACCTTGGCCATGCCGCGAGAGACCTCTTCCGACTTTATCGGTGGCAAGCCCTTGGGTGGGCTAATCTCCAGGTCGCCGGCATACGCACCGTGATACTCGAACGGAGTGTCGACTTTACCTGTCTTGGCAGCCTCGAGTGCTTCGTGGAAGAATTCCTCCGCATCTTTGTCGTAAAAATCCTTGCCACCGAGGCCATAGATGCGGCTCATTACCAGTGTCCGGTTATCCGGATCCTGCTGCAGCGCGGCGCGCACCTCGAGCGAGAGGTTGCCGCCCTCGGCACCATAGGAATCACCGCGGTCACCGACAACTGCGGCACGCACGTTTTTCAACACTGCGCGAATTTCATCGGTTGGGAATGGCCGCAGAATATTTGGAGATACGACGCCAACCTTGTGGCCCTCGTCTCGCATCTTGTCGGCGACTTCCTTGGCATTCTCTGCCGCGGAATTCAGTAATACGAGGGCGACTTCCGCATCGTCCATCCGGTACGAATCGACAGTAGCGTAGTCGCGCCCGGAGAACGATTTCAACTCGGCAAAGATTTCCGGAATTACGCGTCGCGCAGATTCCATCGCCTCGTGTTGCTGCACCTTGTTATTGATCAGATCTGGATCGTTCATGTAAGGACCGAACGTCACAGGCCGCTCGGGATCGAGGGCGGAGTAGGGGTCGTCCCGTTCACCGAGAAAGTCGCGAACAGCATCCGGATCGTCGAACAGGTCGATGCGACGTTTTTGGTGACTGGTCACGAAACCATCGTAGGCAACGATGACAGGCAGGCGAACGTCCGGATGCTCGCCGATCCTGATGGCTGCGAAATTCATGTCGTAAACGGCTTGCGGATCGCGCGCGAGCAAAATAATCCAGCCGGCGTTCAGCACGAAATAGATGTCGGAGTGGTCACAGCGAATGTCGAGCGGCCCCGATACCGTGCGGGTCGAGACATTCAACACCATGGGAACACGGGTGCCGGCTTGTACGGGCAACTGTTCCAGTGAGTACAACAGACCCTGCGAGGACGTTGCGTTCAGTACACGGCCTCCGCCGAGAGCCGCGCCGTAACAGATACCCGCGGCGCCGTGTTCGCCGTCGGCGGGGATCATCACGATGTCGTGTTCGCCGTTTGCCTGCATTTGCGACAGGCTTTCCGCGACTTCTGTCGACGGCGTAATGGGGAAATAACCCATGACATGGAAACCGATGTCGCGAGCAGCCAGTGCGGCTGCTTCGTTGCCACTCTTGAAGTCGTGCACCTGGCGAACCGGGTCACTGCGAGTTAGTGGTACTTTTACCTCATGTAGCATGCTTGCCTCCGGTCGCTGGGAACAGGTCCGGGAATAGCGGCACGCGCAAGCGGTTTGCCATGCCGTGAGTCTCGGGTTCGCGAGTCATCGCTAGAGTTGAACAGGTCTCGACACAACGCATGCAGCCTTTGCAATAGCGGTAGTCAACACCGTCCAGTTTCACGGTCGGCTGCCCGTCGTCGCCAGTTGTTGTCGACCAGACCAGGCACAGATCCGGGCAGACCATGTCACACATACCGCAGTCGATGCACTTGTCGGCATCCAGCACCGGCATCCAGCCGTTACGTGACGTATGCAGGTCATTGTGAGCCGTGTTGCCGGGCAGCGGTAACACCCCGCCGAGCGGCGCGGTTCGATAACCCCAGAGCGGATCGGACGTCACCGCGGGGAGGTCACCCTCGCCGCGGCCGACATTCTCAATCAACTTAAATTCCTCGGCGCCACGCGTAAACGCACATTCATTAGCGGCCACGGCTTCGGGATGCTTGCCGGCGAAGGTCGCTTCGAGTGTGTCGAGTATCGCCTGCCGGTCAAGGAAGGGTAATGCGGCCGTCAAAGCGCCGATTAATACGGCGTTCGGTCGCGATCGTTCTTCACGCGCGATAGTCTGAGCGTCGATCCGGATAACTCTTGTCGTCTCGGGCAGCCGGGAGAGACCATCGGGTGCCTCATGTTCATGTCCGGCGTAGATCAAAGTGCCGGCAGCGCGCATGCCGGCCAGTGTCGCAGGGTGCGCGAGCAGGCCGCCATGAAAAACGACTATGACGTCAGGTGATTCGATCGGTGCGCTGTTGCGAATGGCGCAGTCAGCTGGTGCGAGACGGACAAAGGAGCGCACCACCGAGCCCTTCTTTTCTGATCCGTAGGAAGAAAAATGAGAGCCGTTCAGGCCCATACGCAATACGGCGGCGCTGGCGACGATTTGCCCGGCTGCATGAGCCCCTAATCCGCCAATAGATTCGAAGCGGATCTCAAAAAATCGCCTGCTATCCGGTAACGATATTTCCCGGGTCATGAACGCTGTCCACTAGGTGACGGGTGCTATGTCCTGCATACACCAGAGTACGTGGGTCACGGCATTAGTGAATACGCAAATTCCGAATTGGCCTGCGGATAGCGAACTGTAGCGGCAGGGTCCGGCGTCTTCCTCAAGCATCGCAATCAGAACTCGGTTGGCGATGGTGGCGCCTGAACCTTAATCGGCGGCGCTTTCTCGAGCTCTTCAAGCAAGTGCCTGACCGCTGTTTCAAGCGTCGGGTCTTGCCCGGCAGCAACGAGTTCCGGTCGATCGACGACTTCGATATCGGGATAGACGCCTTCATTCTCGACAGCCCACTCGCCATCGGTATCCATGAAGCGAAACGTGGATACCAGAATACTGCCGCCGTCCGCGAGCGATGGATTGCCTGAAATTCCGATCAGGCCGCCCCAGCTTCGTGTACCAATCAGCGGGCCCAGGCCAAGTTTCTTGAAGTAGTAGGGAAACGCATCACCGCCAGATGACGAATAACCGTTAATTAATGTGGCTTTCGGTCCGTCATGAGAAAATGTGGGCGTCGCGGTCGGCTCGAGACCGCGGCGCTTCCAGTAATTTAGTGGTTTGCGAGATACAAGCTCGATCATGCGATCAGGAATAAAACCGCCGCCGTTATAACGCGCATCGATGATCAGCGCGTCCTTGTTCATCTGTGGCATGAACCGTTTGAACAACTCGCGGTTACCGGCTCCAGCCGTATTTGGCAAGTGCACATAGCCAATTCGTCCACCCGACATTTCATCCACACGGCGCGCACGATCTTCAACCCAGTCGAGATACCGCAACTGGGTTTCTGATGTGATGGTATTTACCATGACGTCGCGACTACCGCGAAGGCGTGGCTTATCGTTGATCGTCAGGGTAACAATGTCTTCACCGGTGTTTTCCAACAACTGATAGAAATTCTGCACTTCACCGGTCGACACACCGTTGACCGCGACAACGAAGTCGCCAACAGAAACATCTATGCCTGGCACGGCAAGTGGCGAAAAGAATATCGTTTGCCACGCTTCGCCCTTGAAAATTTTGCTAATACGGTAAAAGCCACTGTCGCGCTCAAACTCGGCGCCGAGCAAGCCACCGTTGCGCCGTTCTACGGAAGGTTGGTCGCCGGATTGCACGTATATGTGCCCCGCCATCATTTCACCAGCAATCTCGCCGAAGATGTAATCGAGGTCAGCACGATGTGCCACATGCTGAACGAGCGGCTCGTATTTTTTTCGAATTTCGTCCCAGTCCTGACCGTGCATGTTGGGGTCGTAAAACCAGTCGCGCATGATTCGCCAACCGTCGACATACATTTGTTGCCACTCTATCGTCGGATCGACGAGCAGCTCCATGTTGTCGAGTTCCAGTCGACCTTCACTTGAGTCTTGCTCCGAGCCGAGATCGGCAATACCGAGTGCGCCGCCAGCAGAGTAGAGAACTTTCTCGCGATTTTCGGAAAGCGAAAATCCCTGCACGCCCTCAAGGACAAGCTCTTCCTTCTCGTTCTCAAGATCGAAAAACATAACTTTGCTTTCGCCGTTCTGGCCGGAAATATAGACCGGACCTTTCGGCGAGGCCATCAAATTATCGTAGTTGCCGCCAGACGATTGCAGAGCAACGAGTCGGTCTTCAATGCCGTCGAAAGCAATATTGATGACTACATCCTGGTCTTCCGATTCGCCATCTTCCTTCTCGTCATCGGCGTCGGTAGTCGTCGTCACTTCGTCGCTCTTGGGCAGGAACAGGGCAGGTTGATCTGCATTCAGCTGTGCCGCGTACACGCGAGTCGAATCGGTAACCATGTAGTTAAATTCGACTGAGCTGAACTGCAGGTCCTGATCTCGCGACGACAGGAAATACAGGTATCGACCCTGGGGGTCGAATACGGGGCTAAAATCGTCTGTCATTTCAGATGTCACTTGGTGATTACGCCCATCGCCAAGCGAATGGATCCAAACGCTTCCAGTACCCAGTTCGTTGTTCTTTATGTACGTAACAAAGCGGCTATCAGGAGCCCAGCTGTAATCGGTTATGTCGTTCCGATTTGACGAGTCGACAAGCTTCACGCGTCCGCTGGCAATGTCGACCACATTCAGGTGCTGATTCTTGTCACCAAATACCATCTTGCTGGAGTCGGGAGACCAAACCGGCGGAAATCGCCATACCGCTCCATCTTCCGTAACACGCCTGGCATCACCGCCGCCCACCGGTCGCACCCAAATCTCGTACTCGCCGGATGCGTCTGACAGATACGCCAGTTGTTTTCCATCCGGTGACCAGGTCGCGTCGATCTCCCTGATTTTCGGCGTGCGAGTGAGGTTTCTGACGGGCCCATCTTTGGCCGGAACACTGAAAACATCGCCGCGGGCAGTTATGAGGACGCGCTTTCCACTCGGCGAAAGATCGGCCGACTCAATAAAGTCCGACGCTTCCACCACTTTGGGAAGCGTTGCCGGACGGTCGCCCCCGATAGTGATCGACAGTCGCTCGGATTCGTTGCGGGCGGGATCAAAACGATACAGCCAGCCACCGTTTTCGTAAACGACAGCCGTCGGCCCGGCGCTGGCCCAGAGGACATCGAACTCCTCGTGAGATGTAACCGCTTCGGAGCCGTCTGCTGAATAGCGATAGAGATTGAGTGTGTAGTCACGATCAGACGTGAAGAAAATATTGTCGCCAACCCAAAGAGGCTGGTGGTCAGTCGCAGGATTATCGGTCAGTTGCTCCGCGGTACTATTTTCGAAATCGTAGATCCACACGTCCTGGGCACGACCACCGCGGTAGCGTTTCCAGGTTCTGAATTCACGGTCGATTGGCGTGTAAACGATCTTCTTGCCATCCGGCGAGAACATGCCTGCGCCACCTTCCGGGATTTCCATGGCAGACTCATCGCCACCATCAACTGGCACCAGGTAATGGCGCCCCATGCGAACGCCCCAGGGCAGGCGGTTCGCCCTCACGAGCACATTTTTACCATCACGCGTCCAGTCCAGGATGCGGTAGTCGGAACCACCACGAGGCGGCATAGGACCGACATCGTTGTACCAGGTTAGCTGGCGCGGTGTGCCGCCGGTCGATGGGATAACGTAGACCTGTCGAGTACCGTTATATTCTGCTGAATAGGCAACTTCAGAGCCATCAGGCGAAAATTTTGGAAACTGCTCCAGACCCTCGTGCGATGTCAGTCGGGTGGCAGTTCCCCCATTCGTTGACGCAACATACAGGTCGCCAGCGTAGACGAATACGACACGGTTTTTATGGATATCGGGAAAACGCAGTAAACGCGTCTCATTGGCTATACATTCTTGCGTGGTCACAAGAATCAGAACGAACAGAACGGTCCTGAGTGCCGGCATTGAAATTCTCCACAAAAACGAGGCGTGTATCCTACCACTGAATGTTGAGTGCGAATTTCCTAATTATCGAAAGAAAAGGCGCCCCTTGCGGGCGCCTTTTTTACTACTCGTCGTCGCTTTCTGCCGTACGTATGTTCGTGGCAACGTAGGATCTCGATGAGTCGCAATCCAGCATGCCATACGGGAAAATCTCCCTGGCTTTGGCGGGGTCATAACTATCGAAGTCTTCACCCTGTTCCGTGTAATTGCCGTGGCTGACAACAAATTTGAAATCAAATTCTTCGCCACCGCCACCATTGACCGGGAAGAATACCCACATTCCGGCCGTTGAGCCCTGCTCCGTGCGGAGTTTGCTCCAGGCTCTTAGCGCAAGATACTGCGCCGTTATTGAACAGTATAGTTCAAGATCGGAGCATTGAATTTCGGGCCATATTCGTCCTTGACTCGCTGCACCGCCAACTAAATACTGCGACCGTAATTTGATCCCATAACCAGCCCAAAGGAGAACGCATGAATATGCATGGCTTTCCCGGTGTATTCGGCATCCTCCTGGTCAGCCAATGGCTGCTTTACCCGGCAGGCAACGCAATCGCGGAGGCTCTTCCTGATCACGACAACGGTCCATTGACAGGAATATTTGGCTTTCCGGAAAGTACCGAAGGCAGCAAGATCTTCGCGCAAAGCGAGGATGCGTGGGGCGCATCCCTGGTCATCGCGAGCCACAGCATTGAAGAGATTCGCGGTGTCGAAGAATTGCGTCTCGATGGGGAAACGACTCGCTTGGCATTTACTTATCGATACGGTCTTGCGGACAAACTGGATATCAGCATCGAAGCGCCTTACGTATGGCACCAGTCGGGCTCTCTTGATTCGATCATAGACGGTTGGCACAAGCTGTTCGGTCTACCAGACGGTGAACGCGCAACACGTGCGCAGGATCAGCTGGATATCTTCTATTCGGGTTCGCAAGCGTCGGCTGTCAGCGTGGCCCAAAATGCCGCCGGTATCGGTGATCTTCGAGTTCTTCTCGGGTGGAGGCTGTCTGAGCATGGGGGGCGCAGTACGGCGCTGCGGCTCAGTGTGAAACTTCCGACCGGTGACAGCGATACATTACTGGGTAGTGGCGGGACAGACTTCAGCCTGGGACTCGCCGGCGATGTCGCCGGTCTTTGGGGTAAGGGCAATCTGAGTGGGTTTTACCGTGCCAACATCACCTATCTTGGGGAACCCGATTTCCTGACAGATCGATACAATGATCTTGTCGGCCAGCTTTCTTTTGGGCTTGGCCTGTCCGTGCACGAAAACGTTGTTCTTGTTGCGCAAAGCCGGATACGTAGCGCGGTTTATGATTCCGACATCGAGAATCTCGGCGATGCCTCTGCATCACTCACATTCGGCGCGACGTTCAAGGTCTCGAAAGACTACCGCCTGGTGTTATCCGTCGGCGAGGACGTCAAACCCGGTTCGGCACCGGACGTTTCCTTTCAGATTGCGCTTCGCTACGACGGGTCACGGCAGCCCAGGTGATTTCACGACCAGCATCTTGTCGATCTGCATGTCTTCCATTGTGTACGGGATGCCACCGACTCCGAGGCCAGATTCGCGCAGACCAGCGAACGGCATGACATCATCCCGGAAAGCAGTGTGTTCGTTGATCATGACCGCGGTTGCATCAAGCTGTCCGTATATGCGCATCGCCACGTCAATGTCCCTGCTATAGATCGCGGCCTGAAACGCCACTGGCAGCGTATTGGCCTGCTGGACAGCTGCTTCAATATCATCGTAGGCGTAGACACACACAACAGGCCCGAAGATCTCCATCGTGCTTACAAGCGCGTCATCCGGCGGATTCAAAAGCACCGTCGGTGCGTAACAACTCTCGGATATTTTCTTGCCGCCGCAAAGGAGCTTCGCGCCGGCCGCCACAGCCTCATCAACCCATGCGGCGACTCTGTCGACTTCTTTGCTGCGAATAAGCGGGCCGACCTCGGTTGCGGCGTCTTCAGGTGCACCGACTTGCAGCGAACTGGCAAACTTCGCGAGTTCAGTTGCAAAGCCCTCCGCTTGCGCGGTGGGGGCAAATACTCTCTGAGTCGATACACAGACCTGTCCCGCATGATAGAAGCCACCCTTTAACACAGACGTCACAGCAAGCTCGGCGTCGAATGGGTCAGCCAGAATGGCGGGAGCAGCTCCACCGTGCTCCAGAGCACATCGGACACCGGGGGCGAGCTTTGAGCGCAGCATCCAGCCGACGGCAGCACTGCCAATAAAGCTGAAAAATCCGACCCGTGAATCGGTCACCAGGCTCTCCGCCGTGTCAAGGTCATTTGCGATGACCACCTGACACCATGCTGCGGGCAAGCCAGCCTCCCGGAGGATTTCAACAAAGCGTAAACAGGACAACGGCGTATCGTCCGCAGGCTTCACAACTACCGGACAACCGCTCGCGACCGCTGGCCCGACCTGGTGAACAATCAGGTTCAGTGGATGATTGAATGCACTTACTGCGACCACGACGCCAATCGGTTCCTTTTGCGTAAAGGCAACCCTGCCAGCGGTCGCTGCAGTCTTCGCAATCGGAACTACTGAGCCCGAATGGGCGCGAAGGGTCTCGGCACAAAGTCGTACGCCGTCAATGGCGCGAATAACTTCGACCTTGGAATCATTGTACGGTTTGCCGCCTTCGCTGGCGGCGAGCATCGTGAGTTCATCAACTTGCCGGCCCATTATGGCTGCGGTGTTGTCGAGAATTTCGATGCGTTTTGGGATAGATAGCCAGGACTCTCTGTCGCGAAATCGTTCGTAGGCGATACTCAACGCGTCTTCAACATGCTCGGGACCCGCGGTTGCAACCTGATCCAGTTCGCGACCGTCAAAAGGCGACGCGACGGTCAGCGTACCGACAGAGCGCTTGCTGCTCTCGAGCATCAAATCGCGCACGTGATTTCTCCGAGCTTTTTTGTCAGTAAGGGGTTTTCTCGGTAGTCGATCGGTATCACAACCAGACTCGGGCCTTTTTCATCCAGTGCCGCATCAAGCGTCGGCAACAGGTCGGCAGCATCATTAACGTAGTGTCCATTCCAGCCGAAGGCAGTAGCCAGCATAGTCCAGTCCGGGTTGCCAAATGAGAGCTCGGTATGATGTCCAAAGTGAGTTTCCTGTTTCCACGCGATCAAGCCGTATTCTTTGTCTTCCCAAACCATGACGACAATATCGCTACCTATACGCTTGGCCGTTTCCATCTCTTGCACGTTCATCAGGAATCCTGCGTCGCCAGCGATCGCAAGAATTCGTCGCTCGGGGTGCACGATACTGGCGGCGATAGCGCCCGGCAACGCGAAACCCATGGAGCAGAAGCCGTTTGGTATCAGGCAGGTGTTTGGCTCATGGCACTGATAGTGACGCGCGATCCACATTTTGTGCGCACCAACGTCGGAAAGCAGTATGTCCCTGGCTCCCATGACCTGTCTTGCATCCCACAAGGCCTTCTGTGGCCGGATCGTCCCTTCGGTCTTGTCGTCTTTGTGCTCGGCGAAATCTTCGGTCATTTCATCGCGACACTTGTGTTGTAGTTCGAAATCGAACTCGGGCAACGTCTCGGCGTCGACGCGCTCATTCAACATCCACAAAGCATGCGCGAGGTCACCGACCAACTCCGTCTCCGGGTGGTAATACTCGTCGATCTCGGCTGGCAGAAAGTCCGCATGCAGTATTTTCTTGTCGCTGTGAGAATTCCAGAGATTCGGGTGGTACTCAACCATGTCGAAGCCGAGCGTAATGACGAGATCGGCGTCATCGATAGCCATCGAGATTCGGTCTTTGCTGCCAAGCCCGACGGTATAGAGGCAATAGTCCGCGTCCATGTCGACGCAGCCCTTCGCCATAAAGGTGCTGACGACACCGATACCGGTTTTTTCACAGAACATTCTTAGCTGTTTGCTGGCGCGCCTGCGAATACACCCATTACCCGCAATAATGATTGGTCGCTTCGATTCCTTGAGCATCGTAAATGCGGCGTCAACAATCTTGGCATCGGGAACAGGGCGCCGGAAACGCCGTGGTGTCATTGGTCTTTTGGACGACTCCATTGCTGCGACATCTTCTGGTAGCTCGATGTGTACGGCACCCGGTTTTTCAGTTCGTGCGAGACGCACCGCCTTCCTGACTATTTCCGGAATCGTGTCGGGATTGAGAATGGTGGTCGACCACTTGGTGACCGGCTCGAACATACTTACGACATCCATAATCTGATGCGATTCTTTGTGCAGTCGGTCAGTTGAACCCTGGCCAGTCAGCACCAGCATCGGCGAACGATCCATGTTGGAATCGGCGACACCGGTTATCAAATTGGTAGCACCAGGACCCAGCGTGCCAAGACAGCCAGCGGCGTTGCCAGTCAGGCGTCCGTAGATTTCAGCCATGAACGCTGCGCCCTGCTCATGACGCGTCAGGATAAACTTGATCTTTGTCGACTTCTCCAGAGACATCATGAAATCGGCATTTTCCTCGCCCGGCACGCCGAAAATGTACTCGATTCCTTCTTCCTCCAGACACTCGACTAACAGATCGGATGCTTTCATGTGTTGCTCCAGTGGTGTGGGTGTGTTGCGTCAATAGGGACCGGTTAGTTGCCAGCAATATTACATGCGTAACGTCTCTGCGATCTTATTCTTTTTGTCAGAAACTCGTAACCGATTCATCACTTGTGGCAACTAAGCAGAACAGATGACGCTTTGTCGACCATTGGAGTTCCTTCTTGAATTCAGCCAGAAAAAAAGTCACCTCGACGATCATCAAGGTGCTACCCCTCATTTCAAACGGCGGCTTTGGTGAAGTAAACCCGGGCATCAATATGGTCGGGCTCGATTTCGAGTCTTGGAACAAATAGACAGTCGGCCTAAGAAAGCAATTGCCAAAGTCTATGTCGAAGCAAAGGGTTCTCATCGTTGGTGGTGGTTTCGCCGGTGCATTTGCAGCCAAGTATTTGCGCCGCAATGCTGCTGACAGGTTCGATATTGAGCTAATAAATTCAACCAACTATTTCGTCTTTCAGCCTCTGCTACCTGAGGTGGTTTCGGGCACGATCAGTGCTCCGGATGCCGTAACGCCGCTGCGCTACATGTTGCCCGGTGTTCGTGTGCGCATGGCGGAAGTCACCAATATCGACATGCGGGAAAAGCGAGTCGACTTGTTGCAGGGTACGCGGCGGTTTCCGCAGTCCGTTGCCTATGACCAACTGGTCATAGCGGTCGGGCAAAAAACAGATCTGAGCTTGGCGCCAGGGCTTGATGCACATGGTCTATGTGTGCGAGACCTGGCCGGGGCGCACGAACTCCGCAACCGGGTAATACAGTGCCTCGAGCATGCTGATGTAACCCAAAACACCGAAGTTAAACAGCGCTTGTTGACCTTCGTTGTCGTTGGTGGTGGTTTTTCTGGCGTGGAAATAATGGGTGAGTTAGTCGAGATGATTCGTCGCACACTACGGTTCTATCCTGATATTTCCGGTTCCGAAATTCGAACCATATTGATCCAAAGCGGTGACCGAATATTGCCTGAGTTGTCTCCCGGTTTAGGGCAGTACGCCGAAGAGAGGCTGCGCGCGCGCAGCGTCGAATTCCATCTGAACACGAGAATCGCCTCGGCGACTACTCATGCGGCATATTTGGATGATGGGACGCGTATTCTTACCGATACGATCGTCGTTACTGCTGGCAGCGGGCCGAGAAGGCTCGCGACAAGAGTCGGTGGTGAATTGCGCCGAGGCAAGATCGTGGTTGACGAATTTCTAAGGGTGCAGGACCACGAAAGCGTTTGGTGCATCGGAGATGCTGCGTCGATTCCGATGCCAACTGGGAGCTCTGGTGAATTCGAATTTGCGCCCCCTACAGCCCAATTCGCTATCCGCGAAGCACGTACCGCTGCAAAAAACATAATCGCCATATCCGAGGGGCGTCGACCAAAGTCATTTGTTTATCGCCCAATCGGTTCACTGGCCTCTATAGGAAACTACAAAGCGGTCGCGGAATTGTACGGATGGCGACTTTCCGGGTTGTTCGCGTGGCTAACCTGGAGGGCCGTCTATATCGGCATGTTACCCGGGTTCTCAACTCGACTGCGGGTGGCGCTAAATTGGCTCTTCGACTATTTTCTACCGAGGAGCATCGTCCAGATCGCGAACAATTCGGTATCGGAAACCTCGTGTCGACATTACGCATCGGGTGATGTGATCTGCGAACCTGGACAGATAATCGACGGTCGATACGTTGTCATTTCGGGATCTCTGGAATGGCGTGAGGAGGGCGCAGCTGAGGGTATCGAAGTAGTTCGGATCATAGCCCAAGGAGACAGCTGGGGTGTGACTGGCGGGATGCGAGACAAGCTATCCGAAGGGACGCTGCTGGCAAGAGAGCGGGCTGAGATTCTGGTTATGCATCGCCCGGATCTGTTCAGCGATGCAAGTCAGTAGTCCAAACGCACCCAACAATGTAGATGCTTCCCCACAAGACTCCCGGTGCTATCGCAAGTAGGATTTGGGGTGTGCCCAAGGCGGCGTGAATTGCCAGCGGAATACTGACCATGACGATAAAGCCTGATGCGAACCCCGCGATGAACCTGAGTGGATTTCCCGTTGTGACATTCATTACGTCCCGAACTGTGCGGGTAACGATCCAGGTAGAAAACAGTGCGTATATTCCCTGGCCAAGCCCTGTTCGAATAAGCACAAAGGTTCCGTACTCACTGTTAACGTAGGCCGCCCAGCTCCCGAACATCAAACCGGCCAGAAGTGGTGCGAACTTCAAGACCCCGGCATCAATTCGTGAGCACATGACTCTGGCGCAGGTAGGTCGCGGTAGCTGGCGCGTTGCCAATCATGGCATCAGGCGTCAGACCAATTTGTTTTAGCAATAGTGCTGCGTAAGCTACGTGATGAATCGTGTGATAGATCAGGTAAACGAGCTCTCTGTCGAAAGTGCTTTCACAGCGACGGCTGTCTTGTTGTAGACACGAAACTTCAGACTCAACAGTTACTGATTGAAAGCTCACATCGACATATTGCAATTTCTCCCGCAGATCCCGTATTTCCGCGAGCCCTAGGTCTGCATCACGTTCCAACGCAGATTCTCGTCGTCGCGTGTTGTAATTGATAACGCCCCTCATCAATCCTTTTTCAAAAGCCCGGAAATGATCGGCAACATGGCGTACGTGACCGCCGATACCGCTGTCGGCATAGAAATTCTCCGCTGGCCCGGAAGCCTGCCTCGTCGTATGGATCAGCGAGTTCATTTGATCCAGCGCTTCTATCGCGGCACTACGCAGCGCGGACATTGTCACTCCAGTATTGCAGGAACAATGCGGTGCCTTCTTTGCCCAGGTAGCGATTCAGGTATTTATCGGGAGCCTGCCTCAAGTCGACAAATATCAGTCCGTCGAGTGAGTCATTGAATCCACGGTTTACCGTGAAGGATGCGAAACGCCCGTTCAGTGCAAGATAGTGGCGCAGAAGAATCGGCATGCGTTTCCCCTGATCCAGATTACCGAGCAGTTTGTTAATTATTGCAATGCTGTTGAGTGACTTCAGTATTTCTGCCGACCATGGTTTGTCAGAAACCTGAAAAGGTGAGCGTGGTCGTACCTGTTGCCGAACGTCCTGGCCCACTGCGAAATTCGTCATCATTGCGTCGGCCAGAAACGCTCTCGCCATCGATGAATATTCGCTGGAAATGCTCACGCACCCGAATAGAGTGTGATAGCCGGGCGTCTTGGCGATGAATGAACCGATGCCTCGCCATAGCAGGTCGAGCGCCTTTGGTTGGCGTTGATAATCCAACGCAACAAATGAACGGCCGACCTCTATTGAATTGACGAGCTTGCCGACGAAGCTGGAATCGAATTGATACAAAGAGTGACTGTAAAGGCAGTCAACACCCTGTTCTCGAATGATCTCATCCGTTTTGCCCACGCGGTAAGCACCGACGATCTTTTTTTGCTGTTTGTCCCAAGCCCAAAGATGCCAGTAATGTGGATCGAAGTCGTCGCTGTCGAGTTCTCTACCCGTGCCTTCGCCCACGGCACGGAATGATCGCTCCCGTTCAATTGCGATCTGATTCATCATGCAGCCGAGCTCCGCGTAAGGAGCGCAATAGACCGAGAATATTTGATCGTCTACAAGACGGTAATGAACGAGTTTGTCCAGCCTGGCTTGCAGTGCGCTTGATGCCATATCGCCGGCGATTTGAATCGAGCGATCGCCGATTGTCGTACCACGGTTCTCACTATGATCCGGTCCTAGCGCATCGTTGCTGAGCCGAAGGAAATCGGTGACGGCCGCATCACTATCCAGCTCATTGAGGTCCCTCGGTGTCAGCAATTCTCCTGCTGTCGCAGATATCGTGCAGCCTCGCTTGTTCGCAAGTTGCCTGGCGAGCAGCAGCGTTCTTAGCCGCGGGTGAATGAGGCCGGTCAGATAAAACGGAAGACTGTTACGAGCATTGACGTAGACCGGCAGACAGGCGGCATGGTAGCGGCGCGCCAGTCGGCCTACGAGCTTGTTCCACTGCCGGTCCTCGATGCGTCTTTGCCGGAGATTGATGGTGGAGACGGTGCCGGCCGGGAAAATCAGTAGTGCTCCACCTTCGTCCAGATGTTTGCACGCTGCCCGGATTCCCCGAGTATTCCTGCGAGCCGCATCGTTGCTCAAGACATCAAGCCCGATGAACAGTTCGTTGAACTCAGGAAAACGTAACAGCAGTTCATTTGCCAGGACCTTCGTGTCCTTGCGAACTTTCAATAGCTCATGCGACAGCAACATACCCTCAAGACAGCCCAGCGGGTGGTTTGAGACCATGATAAAAGGACCCTCGGACGGCACTCGTTCCAGTCCGACGTTATGCGTCCATTGCACGCGCGTATCGAGGTAGGACAGTGAGAAATCAAGAAAACGATCTCCGACAGGCCGGTCCTGGTTCTCGTTGCGGCGCAGCCATGAGTTGTAAAGTGTAACCAGTGGCCGTATTCCCAATACTCGCGAGACGATACTGTTCAGCAACGTATTTTTGATTGGCAATTGCAAGGGATGCCTGTTTGTCGGTTGCGGCATCATTCAGTCCGTTGCCGGGTAGTAGTCGGCCAGTTTTCTTTCCGCTCGCCAGCGGCTTAGGAATTCTTTTATTCGCGGTGGCACGAAGCCACGCTCGCGATTGGCACGACCGATTCGAAACAGTGTCCGGTACTGCCACAGCAAAGTACCAACGGCATCGTGTAAGGCGGCGTCCCTGTCCCAGATGTGCAGTGACTCAGAGCTGGCAGCATTGATCTCGACGATCTCAAGGTTCTGCCCCAGCATCAGGCTGTCAGTATCCTGGAACTTGATGTCCAGGCGGCCATAGTAGAACTCGGGCAGGCCGCGCATGATGCGATTCACCTGGTCGGTCATTTCCGGCGTGATGAATTCCGAGCCGTCCCTAAATATGGCACCACGGCAGTGGCTTATCGAAAACACGAGCCGATACTTCTCGCCCGATTCAATAACCTTTCCGAGATTATCCCGGTGTCGTTTGGCGTAAAGATGCTGTAGGTGGGATGCACGAGAGTCCCTGGCGATCAGCTCTTCGAGCGTGCTGACGCCATCGCCAATTACATATGGGCTGTATTTAAGTGCCAGCGACACAATTTCTCCGGAGGTCGCACCTGGCATACGCACGTAAAAAACCCCGGCTTCCGGCTCCCAGCTGGCCAGTCGCTGCACAATGATTGCGGTACTATCCGGATAGGCGCCCAGGTAAGTGCTCAATTGCTCTCTGTCGGCAATAAGCTTGACTCCCGAGCCTCTGCAGCCAAGATCTGGTTTGCAGACAAATGGGAACTCTATGTCCTTATCCGCTGCAATATTGACGACTTGGTCGGCCTGACGGTCGAGCGGGCTGGCGTCGACCACGTAACATATCCAGGGCAGAATAGTTTCGTCGCAAAGGCCTGTGGCCTGTTTCATAATCTCGCTCTTGCCGACACCCACAAACCCTGAAACCGGGAGCTTTGGATTAGCGATAAGTGGCAGGAACAGGGAACGATTTCGGACCGCAAGTACCAGCCACTGCAAAGCGACCGGAACATACATGAGCCACAGTGGCCAAAATTCGAAGAAAGAGACATCTTTCTTGCTTTTCAAAAGGGCCGGCATGCCTGGAACGGCATAATTACTTTCGTGATTCAAAATCTTGCTTCCACCGCGCACTTTGCCAGACATTAGACTACTGTTGCGCCGCAGACTCAATTGGTTACAGTGAATTGGTGGTTTTTCGACAAATTAGCCTTTTCTTCGATGCGCGAGAGCGGCCCTGATCAGTTCCTCAGGTACTGAGTCGGGGACTTGATCGTCCAGATCGTCAAATGCCGTTCTTCCGAGCTCGATAGCACGTTGATATTCACGAACAAAGTACGCGCATTCTCGACACATTTTCACGTGCAGCCAGCACATGAATTTCTGCCAGACCGGCAGCCCGTCTCCCAGATAGTCGACCATAAAGTCATCGAATTCCTTACACGTTAGCATCACAGTCGGTCTGCTCCAAAACAGGTAGTAGGATATATCTGAGCGCCGTTCGCGCCCGGTGGAGTCGTGTCTTCACCGCATTAATCTCAATTCCCAGAATCGCCGCTGTTTCTCGAGTATTGAGCCCGTCGATATCGCGCAGCAACAGTATGGTGCGGTAGTTATCGGGCAGCTTGTCAATGCTCTGCCTTACACATTCTTGCATTTGTTCGGTATCAATCTCAGCTTCGATACTTGAGCGTTTGTGTTGTTCAGCACACTCAACGCGACTCCCCGATTCATCGAAAACCGGCATCATGTACTCGATGCTCTCTTCGCGGGTTCTTTTCCGTTTTCGAAGCGCCATCAGGCTCTGATTTACAGCGACGCCGCGCACCCACTGTCGCAATGAAGACTGTCCCGCATAGCTGCCGATACTTTTGAATACGGCAATGAAGGTCTCCTGAAAACAGTCCGCCGCGTCTGCCTCAGACTTCAGGTATCTCCTGGCGACGGCCAGTACTTGTGGTCCGAAGGTCCGAACCAATAATTCGTAAGAGGCATCTTCGTCGTTACAAAGACCATCGACGAGTTCCCTGTCAGACGTGGCTGACGTAGCAATGCGCCCGACGGTTGTATCACCGTGTACATTGTTTTCAGAAATTAGATTTGTATCGTGCGGCACATCGCCTCCTTAACGACATACTGAGACTAGTGCCAACTTTCGAAGTTCAAAGCCAAGCTTTGATTTCGATGGCGTAACCTTTCTGATGCCGTCGGCAACTACAAGCAATCACGGCAAGAATAGCAGCATCAAATGTTTGTAGAAGATCTGGTGAAAAACTTGTTGGAAGTTCACGGGCTGCATTACAGCCGCGATGGAAGGGCTATTTTCAGTGGCCTGGATATGCGAATTCCGCGCCGCAAGGTGACGGCAGTACTTGGGCCCAGTGGTACCGGAAAAACAACGCTTCTCAATCTAATCGCGGGACAGATAAATCCGGACAAAGGTGCGGTGATGTTTGATGGTCGAATTGTTTGCCCCTGCTCGCGCCATCACCTTTATCAGGTTCGCAAGCAGATTGGCGTCCTGTTTCAAGAGGGCGCGTTGTTAACGAACCTGAGCGTTTTCGAAAATGTCGCAATGCCATTGCGCGAACATACAGAATTGCCAGATTCGCTGATCCGGCAAATCGTATTGACGAAACTTCATGCAGTCGGACTGCGAACGGCGGCGGCCAGTATGCCTTCGCAGCTATCCGGAGGCATGGCACGACGCGTTGCGCTTGCACGTGCTTTGGTAATGGACCCAAAACTAATTATCTATGACGAGCCGTTTACAGGCCTTGATCCAATCGCAATGGGCGTCATTGTGCGACTCATCCGGGAGACCAACAGGGTCTTGGGTATAACGAGCATTGTAATTACACATGACGTTGATGAAATTCGGCAGCTCGCTGACGTCGCGTACCTGATCAACGATGGCCGTATTGCGGCGCACGGCACACCGGCTGAATTACACGATCACGATTCAAGGCTTGTACGGCAATTTATGCGGGGTGAGGCAGACGGTCCGGTTCCTTTTCACCGGCCTGGTCCGGAATTTCCAGAGCAACTACGAGCGATGGGGCATACATGAGTAGCGCCATTCGAGATTGCTGGATTGGCGCTGCAAGATTTGCCGAAACCTTTGGCAGCTTCCAGGTGTTTTCGTTTCGCATCCTGCCGCATATACCAAGGGCCCTTCGACGACCGCGGTTGATCACTGAGCAATTGTATTTCGTCGGTGCGTTATCGCTGGTGCTCACCATGTTTGGTGGATTGTTCGTCGGCATGGTGCTCTCGCTGCAGTCGTACAATACGCTCGCCGAGTTTGGCTCAACGGCCTCCATAGGCGCGTTTACTGCTGAAGCGTTGGTCCGAGAACTGGGACCGGTTGTGGCGGCGCTGTTGTTTGCCGGACGTGCGGGAGCCTCGGTCGCATCAGAAGTTGGACTGATGCGCGCGACCCAGCAGATCGCAGCACTTGAGCTAATGGCCATCGACCCAATGCAGCGAATTGTCGCGCCACGCGTTATTGCCGGCGTGGTGTCCGTACCGTTATTGGCCGCCATTTTTAGCGCCATGGGAATTCTTGGTGCGCATTTCGTCGCTACGTCTCTGCTCGGTGTCGACGGTGGTGAGTTTTGGGGGCAAATCAGTGAGCGAGTCGATCTGACTCAAGATGTCGTCAGCGGCATTTTCAAGAGCATTCTATTCGGCATGTCCGCCAGCCTGATGGCTGTATTCGAGGGCTTGCATGCCGAGCCCAATGCGGCAGGAGTTAGTCGGGCGGCGACACGAACGGTAGTTATTTCATCAGTCTGGATCTTGTTACTTGACCTGATAGTGACAAGCCTGACGATGCCAGTGACGTAGAGGAATTTATGCAATCAAATCGCGCTATGGATGTCAGCGTCGGCCTGTTCATTATTCTGGGCCTGGCGGCGATGCTGGTGCTCGCCGCACAGACTATTGGTCAGGGCAAGCTGAATACCGGTGAGACCTATTCGGTTGTGGCCCGGTTCGATCATATCGGTGATCTGAAAGTTCGGGCGCCTGTGAGTTTGGCTGGCGTGAAGATAGGCCGAGTTGAGTCGATTGCTGCTGACCCGGTCGATTTCCAGGCGGTCGTCGTGCTGCGAATTGACGCGAGTTTCGATAGCCTGCCCGCCGATACCGGAGCAATTATCGAATCATCCGGATTGCTCGGCGGCAAGCACGTGGCACTTGAGCCAGGTGGTGACAGTGAGGTGCTGCGGGACAGTGACGAAATAATGCTCACTCAGTCATCGATATCCCTGGAGAACCTTATCGGCAAGTACATGTTGAAAGGAGATGCGGAATAAATGAACGGAGCGATGAGAGCGAACATCCGAAGTCGTGGTGACGGGCGTTTTTCGCTGGTTGGCGCGGTCAAATTTGAAAATGCAGGTCAGGTCATGGCTGAGGGACAAAAGCTCTTCGCCGACTACGACAGGATCATCGTGGATACATCCGCGGCTAAAGTATCAAGTACTGCCGGGCTTGCGGTCATGATGGAGTGGGCTTCCTGGTGTGATATTCGAGACATTGGAATAGTCTTCGAAGGCGTTCACGCGAACACCATAGCCGTAGCCGAGTTAAATGGGGTGGCAATGATGCTCCCGGTCTCGGGTAGAGTTTCTTGAAACGGTTTTCACTCCTGGTGATAGCGTGCCTTGTGACAGCGCAAGCATTCGCGGCGCCACCGAACGACCTTATGGCCGATGCGTTGCAGTTACTTGAGCAGGCACTCGACACCCGGAAAGAAGAACTCACAGGTGACAAACAGGCCCTGTATGTTCTGGTCGACGAGGTATTGTCGCCGCGCTTTGATCGCAGGCTCGCAGCGCAGCTGGTTCTCGCAAGTCACTGGCGCTCCGCGAGCGAATCTCAAAGAGAAAGGTTTATTGAGGCTTTTTACGTCACATTGTTGCAACGTTACGCTGACAACATTCTTGAATTCGACCTACGGCGCCTAAAAATTATTCCCTACCGCGGAGACGAGACAAAAAAGCGAACCAGTGTGAAGACAAAGGTTCAGCTTGATGACGGCACCATCGTGCCGGTCAACTACAGCCTCATTGCGCGTCCTGATGGCTGGCTCTTTTTTGATGTGGTGGTCGAGGGCATTTCATACGTCCGAAATTTCAGGGCGGAAATCGAAAGCGAAATACGCTCGACCAGTCTTGATGCGGTCATAAATCGCCTGGAGTCTGAGGCGATGCCTGCGAACAGCACCGAGTAAGATCAAACCGATCTCGCTGTCCGGTGCCAGTTTTCGAATTTTGAAAGCATTCGCTTTCCTGGCACCGGTTGGCGAACCATGCGCTGATCCAGAGGGAAACTGCGGCTGCAACGCAGACCTGACTATTTCTGCCAATTTAGCTGGTGATGGTCAAAGCCACGCTCGATCGTCGGTTTTATGATCCCAAAATAGGGCGATACATCGAAGTCGCGCGGCGTAAACAGGCTGTGGTGCCGAATGCGCAAAACTTCTCGAACCGATTCACTGCAGTCCTCGCAATCCTTCTCGCTGAGTTGCTCAACGTTTGGCAGAATCGGGTAGCTGATCGACTGAAAGGCCTGGGCGATCCGTGTTGAACAGATTGCACGTGTCGGATCACCGCTGCCAAGTGCTAACAGGGATCGACGCCAGCGGGCTGGAACAGGCGGCGTCGGTATCAGGTATCTCGCGAGATCGGTAACGTTCTTGAGATCGTATTGCATGCCGATGCTGTCGCGCATGAACCGCACAACGTCTTCGCGCTCGACTTCGGTCAGGCTCATCGGACGGCAAATACGCGTGTTTAATTTCGCGTACTTCGCCAGCGGCACAGCGATAACACCGTTAGCAAGATCGGCCTCTATAAGTGTTGGTGCGCCGTCCGGCACGTTATCCAGCCCTTGTGCCGCGCCAACGTACAGGGCGGCGTGCGACCACGTGGACCGGGTAAGGTACTTGACGGCCGTACTGAATCGTTGATTGCCTTCAACGAGCAATACATCCCCGGTTTTCAACACTGATTCGAGTACGTCCGGGTCGCTGACGGCGAACGGCTCGTAGTTACGAGTCTCGCTGGTCAGATAACGAACCAGTGCGTTAGTTAGTTTGCTTTTCAACCACATTGTTGGTGAAGACCTAGCAGCTCAAACACCTGCTTCGATACTGACGGTAGGACATACCGGACATCACGAAGAATGCGGCCGCGATCGCAAAGGTCAAAATGTCGAAGCCGCCGCGCTGAAAAGACATATAGACGCCGGTGAGCAGCAGAATCATACCGAATAGAAAATAGGTGGAGACCGATGGTGGCATTGGAGGTTTGATGCCAATCCCCAGACTCCCACGCAGGCCATCGGTAGTTTGCTGCTCGACAAAAAGCTCCTGAACGCAAGTATCGCTGCAGGCAATTTTTCGTGCGTCTTCACGACAACATTGCTCGCATACCGCCTTAGCGCAGTTGGCACATATTCCTATTGCGTGCTGTTCCTGATGCTTAAAGCAATGCATGGCTAATCGACCTTCCTGTGAGTAGGGACCACTATGACAGACCTCTCCGTCACGTGGACCGCAAGTTCGTCGAGTTTATTACACCTTGGCGTCACAGCCTGAAATGGCGCTATCCCTAGCTGCAGCCGTAATACTACCTATTGGATGAAACCGTAAATTAGGGAAAACTAATATACAAATAGAATGACTCTGAATAGTGCAATGCCCACCGGGAGACAGGAATGAAGTTCGCTACACGCTGGCCGCCTGTACCAGCTGGAATTCTTATAGGAATCAGTATGTTGCTCGCTTTTGTCGTGGCGGGCCGAGGGATCGGTGCAAGCGGGGCGATGACCCGCTTCGTCGCCTGGGTGCAGCACGGTCTGTTTCCGACTGCGACGGAGCAAAGCATCTATTTTGGCAAGTACTTCGCCGATGGTGCCCATCCGATGAACGACTATGTCGTGTTTCTCCTGGTTGGCTTGCTTATTGGCAGCTTCGTTGCTGCCCGACTGGCCGGTGAGTTTCGCGTAGAAGTGCTGCGAGGACCAAGAAGCTCGGTTGCGTACCGCCTTGTGCTCGCACTGGGAGGCGGTGTCCTGGCAGGGTTTGCTGCGCGCATGGCACGCGGTTGCACGAGCGGGCAGGGCCTGGTCGGTGGCGCTGAGCTTTCTGTCGGCGCCTGGGTCTTCCTGATGTGCATTTTTGCCGGCGGCTGGATGGCTGCCTGGTTTGTGAGAAAGCAATGGATATGATCGTACCGCTCGCCAAGACGGGCGCGATTTCGTCTGCTCTGAACCTCTGGTTGGCCGTACCCATCGGCATTGTTTTTGGCTTCGCCTTGTTTCACGCAGGCTTCACCGATAGCCGCCGCATCGCGTGGGCCTTTTATTTTAAAGATGTCGGCGTACCCGTCGTCATGTTCTCAGCCATCGCAACCGGCATGCTTGGTTTGTGGGGGATGAGCCTGATCGGTGTAATTGATATCTCGCTGGTCTACATGCTGCCAACCTACCTGTTGCCGATGGCGATCGGTGGATTGATCTTCGGCATTGGTATGGTGGTAGGTGGCTATTGCCCGGGAACGGCAGCCGCGTCGATTGCGACCGGTAAAGTCGATGCGATGGTTTTCATTCTTGGGTTCCTGATCGGCAGCATGGTTTTTGCGGACTTTTTTCCAATATGGGGAGATTTCTACAACAGCGACTACATGGGCGCTTATCGTCTTGATCAGTGGTTGGGAATCGGACTGGGACCTACAGTCCTGATCATAGTTTTGATCGCGGTTGGTGGCACTTTGGGCATGCGCTACATTCAAAACAAAGTCTGGCCAACAACGGAAGTCGACCCACAAAAGGATAAAATTACGAAACTGCAGGGTGCGTTGATAGCCGTGGCGGTCGTGATCGGATTTATTTTCGCATTCTTCCCCACCGAGTCGTTCATCGACGATAGCGTCGAGACGCCTTTTTACATTGTTCCCAAAACAACCGTGAGCTACGCGAGTCCGGATATCCTGCCTCTGGAACCCGTTGCTGTTTCAGGAAACGGCACATGAAACGACGTGAATTTATTAAGGTATCCAGCCTGCTCAGTACAGGTGCCGTGGTGTCGCCGACATTCATGTTGGGCGGTTGCACAACGAAGGCCTTGCCCGGCACCGGGGTGGTTAGCAAAACGCCGACGATTTGCGACATGTGTTTCTGGAAATGTGCGGGTGATGTTTACAAAGAAGATAACGAGCTTTGGAAAATATCAGGTAACGCGGACGACCTGCACAGCGGTGGGCGTCTTTGCACCCGCGGCACCGGTGGCCCAGGTGCCTACCTCGATCCTGATCGGCTGAAAAAGCCGCTAATGAGGGTCACTAAAGAAGATGGTCAACAGACCTTTGAAGAAGTTTCATGGGACGAGGCACTGGGCTTTATCAGCAAGAAGATGCAGATGATCGCTGACACCGCCGGGCCTGAAAAAATGCTGATGCTGAATCACGGCGCGGGCAGTAGTCATTTTCGACACCTGATGCGTGCCTACGGCTCAAACAGCCACGCCGAACCGGCTTTCGCCCAATGCCGCGGGCCGCGTGATGTCGGGTTCAAACTGACACTCGGCGAATCGGCGAGTTCACCGGAGCGCACGGACATGGCCAACGCGAAATGCATCGTGTTGCTGGGTTCACATATCGGAGAAAATCTGCACAACGCGCAGGTTCAAACGCTGGCCGAGGCGATCAACAAGGACGTCACACTGATCACGGTTGATCCGCGTTTCTCGGTTCCTGCCGGCAAATCGAAACACTGGCTGCCGATCAAGCCCGGAACGGATATCGCGCTGTTGCTTGCATGGATGAACGTATTGATCACCGAGGATCTGTGCGACACAGACTATCTCGAGCGCTACGCGACAGGTTTTGAACAACTGGCCGAACATGTTCGCGATTACACGCCGGAGTGGGTCTATCTCGAGACGGGAATTCGTCCGGAAGTCATTCGCGAGACGGCGCGGGAGATGGCCAAAGCGTCGCCGGCGACGGTCGTACATCCGGGTCGCCACGCGGTTTGGTACGGTGACGACACCCAAAGAAGCAGGGCGATTGCGATGCTAAATGCATTGCTGGGTTCGTGGAATCGCAAAGGCGGATTCTACATCCCGGAGAAAGTTGATCTTCCCGCGTACCCATTGCCCGACTACCCGAAAACGAAACTGAGTACGGCGGATGCCTACCCAGGCAAATGGCCGTTTGCGAGTCAGGGTGTTACCAACGGTGTTATCGAAGCCTCCATCGGTGAAGACGCGTTTTTCAAAGGCTGGCTGGTTTACGGCACCAATCTGCCGCAGACAATTCCAGGCGTCGCCGACAGCCTGAAAGCCGCCGCCGATTCTCTGGATCTCGTGGTCGTCGTGGAAACCATGCCATCGGAAATGGCGGGCTATGCGGACGTTATTCTTCCTGAATGCACTTACCTTGAGCGTTATGACGAGCTGCGAAACTCCGGCGAACGGCATCCGTCGCTTGCATTGCGAATGCCGGCCTTCAAGCCGAAGTACGATAGCAAGCCAGGTTGGTGGATCGCCAAGCAATTAGGTAATCGCCTTGGTCTGGACAAGTATTTCCCGTGGCAGGACTTTTCGGAAAAACTTGACTGGCAACTTAGGAAAGTTGGCAGTTCGCTTGAGGAAATGCAGAAAATCGGCGTGAAGAACTTCCCGCGTAAGTACCCGTTGTATTTCCGCGAAGGGCAGTCAGTCCGATTTGGGACGCCGAGCCGCAAGATTGAGCTGTATTCACAACAGCTGGCCGACAAGGGATTTGATCCAATGCCGGTCTATACGCCGCCGGATCCTGTGCCCAATGGTTACTTCCGTCTCAACTACGGTCGAATGCCGGCGCATACGTTTGGCAAGACCACCAATAACCCGCTTTTGTTCCAGCTCGCACCGGAAAATCAGTTGTGGGTTAACCCGCTGGTGGCAAATGAATGGTCAATCAAGAACGAGGAGTATGTGCGCCTGGCCAGTCCGACCGGAGTCATTAGCAACAAGATCAGGGTTCGCGTGACGGAAAGGATCGGACCTGACTCCGTTTTCATGGCACACGGTTTTGGGCATAAGTCGAAGCGCCTGCGATTAACAGGCGGCGTCGGTGCCGATGATTCGGAATTGATGACCAACGTCAAAGTCGACCCGATTATGGGCGGTACCGGAATGCGCGGCAGTTTTGTCACCTTTGTCAAAACGCAGACACGAGGAGATAGTTGATGACTCGTTATGCGATGGTTATTGATACCAAAACCTGCATAGGCTGCGGTGACTGTGTTGTCGCCTGCAAAACTGAAAACAAGGTACCTGAAGGTCTTAACCGTGACTGGGTTGTCGAGGCAACCAACGGTACCTACCCGAACCTGACAACCGAGTTTCGTTCGGAGCGTTGTAATCATTGCTCCAACGCGACCTGCGTGACTCTGTGTCCGACCGGCGCGAGTCATCACTGGAATGACTCGAATATTGTGCTGGTCGACGCGGAGAAGTGCACGGGTTGTAAAGCTTGCATTGCCGCTTGCCCGTACGATGCACGCCTGGTCATGCACCCCGATGGCTACATCGACAAGTGCACGTTTTGTCATCATCGTGTTGAAAAAGGCATGGACCCGGCCTGCGTGTCGAGTTGTCCGACGAAGTGCATGCATTTTGGTTCGCTTGACGACCCGAGCAGTGCAGTAAGTCGTTTGCTAAAGACTCGCAAATACAAAGTTCTGCACCCTGAAACGGGTAACGAGCCTAACGTTTATTACCTGATCTGAGAGGCTGAGAGGCATGCAAGAAGAGCTATTGGTCACCGCGCGAGATAATGCGCTGATAGATCCGAGCCTGCATATCTGGACCTGGGAGGTCGCCATGTACCTCTTCATGGGCGGGCTCACGGCTGGCGTGATGGTTTTTGCGGCCGTTATGACGCTCATGAAGAAGGATGAAGAGGCACCTTTTACCAGTACTCAGTTGGCTGTACTTGCGCCGGTCTTGTTATCGCTGGGTATGACGACCTTGTTTCTTGATCTGGAGCACAAGTTGTATGTGTATCGTTTTTACACGGCGTTCCAGATCACGTCGCCCATGTCATGGGGCGCGTGGATACTCCTGATCATCTACCCAATTTCGATCTTGCAAATTGTTTCAACATTGCGCAGCGGCTATCCGACAGTGACGGCGTTTTCTGATCGAGTCGCACTCGGCCGCCTGATCACGAACTGGTGTGAAATGCATAGGCGGGAAATTGCACTTGTCGCCATACCGTTTGCTGTAGCACTCGGAATCTACACGGGCATATTACTTAGCGCATTTGGCGCCCGGCCATTCTGGAATTCAGGTGTGCTCGGCCCACTGTTCCTGGTTTCGGGGCTGTCGACAGCAGCGGCACTCGTCGCGTTGTTCGCGCGGCAGCACAGCGAAAAGAAATTATTCACCCGTATCGACCTGGTACTGATCATCGCAGAACTAGCGATGGTGGCTTTGTTCCTCATCAATATGGCTACCGGGTCGGGGCAGCAAATAGAAGCCCTGCAGAGCATCATGGGTGGTTCCTACACGCTCATTTTTTGGGTACTGTTTGTCGGTATCGGTCTCTTGATACCATTGCTGCTGGAGCTTCTGGAAATCAAAGGGATTGGTAAGTCACTTGCCATGCTGGCGCCGGTATTAGTGCTGCTTGGCGGTTACGTATTACGGCAGGTTATGCTGGATGTTGGCCAGGAGAGTTCCTGGACCAATTACCCGACGCAATACAATTCCGAACTATTGGAACGTCTTAAATAAAGGACACTGAACTGAATGAACAAACTTTCAACAGCAACTTTGCTAATCACGATAAGCGCCATGCTCGCATCCTGCGGCGGATCGTCTGCACCCGGTAGCCAGGTATCGCTTACCGACGTCGCCCAGGCGGCTGCACGTCGGGAAGATCGTGTGACGGTTGAACAACTGGCTGCGTGGCTGGTTGAAGAGAAGCAGGACTTTGTGCTCATCGATGTGCGCTCATCGCTCGATTTCGAAAAGGGGCAGATCAACACGGCGCAGAACATTCCGATCGCCGAACTTGTTGGCGCCACATCGCTTGAGAGTTTGCCGCAGGATCGCAAGATCGTGTTGTACTCGAACGGTTCAGAAAATGCGGCCAAAGGTGAAGTCATGCTGCGACTTGCGGGTTTTGATGCGCATCTTCTTGCTGGTGGTTACAATGCCTGGCAACAGCGCATTCTCAATCCCGATATTTCAGCGGATGAACTTGATGGCGAGAGCTTGCAGGTTTCTGCACAGCGCGCATTGAGCTGCTATTTCGTCGGCGAGCGCTCCGGAGAAGCTGACAGACGAGCCGCTAAGGACAGCGAGCCCTTCGTGCCGCCGGTATTTGTGGAAGAAGACGAACTTGCGACACCGCCGCCGTCATCCGGTGAGGAATCCTGCTAACGACCATCGGTTGCCGCAACGTCAGCGTTCTGAATGGCTTCCATCTCGGACAGGTTGAGCGGTCGCTGCCCTGCGACGGGCGCGCGACCGCCCAGCGAATTACCGATATTTGTCCATGCATCTGCGGGTAGGCCGTCACCGAGTAGTTTGTATGCCGGCTGGAATTCCATGCCATCGGCAGTGGTCTTGAGCGTCCCCCGGCCGAGCCCCAACGCTCTACTCGAATCGTGGCACGACTGACAGGATCGTGACTTGCCGGTCGTGTGGGGCGACAACGGCGCGAACATGCGTACGAACTTATCGTCCTCCCAGTCCGGGTGAGCGACGGTCATAATCATTCCCGGTACGAACGATTCGATCTTGTTGTCGCCGTTGACGCCGAGCGCAGGCAGCGTGTTGTCCACATGCCAGCGCTTGTCACTCCATCGACCGGGCGTTAATTCACGATCAATGTGGTCCCATTGCTCGCCGTCGGGATCATAGTCCATATGGCAGCCGAAACATTGTGGTGCCCACTGGCTGTGGCAACTGGAGCAGGTCAGGCGTTCGTGGTCTTCATTTTGTTCATGATCAATGCGATTCGCTGGCGGAATCTTCAACACCCTGCCGGTGTTCTTGGTGTGCAACCAGGCGCCGTCACTCCGTAATTCTATGTGCCATAACGGCGTGCCGTGTCTTGTGGTTGTCAGGAAATCAGTATCTTCGCTCGCAGCAAATGGTAACCGCCTGAAGGCGCCAATAAGAGAGTTCGGCCAGGCGGATAAACTGAGCATTGGGGTCCGGTTGTCGTGACAATCCTCGCAAGAGATATCGACGGCTTCACGTTGATGATTTGCCTCACCGGCACTGCCCATCAGGCCTACGCTCGTATGACAGTCGATACAACTCATACCGGCTTGATAGTGGACGTCGGCGGCCATACGAGCTACATGTCGGCCATCCGGCAAGCGCAAACCGGGTTCGTCCGGGTCATCCGAGGCGTCGACTTCTGCGAGTCCGGGATAGCTCAATGAAATGCGCGCAGAGCGGGCGTGACAGCCAAAACAACGCTCGTCCGATACGCGGGCAGTCAAAGCGGGATGCGCATCCGCCGGATAGTCATTGATATGGCAAGCCAGGCAACCACCGCCGCGATCCCACATGACATCGTGACGATGCTCGGTCTTTTTTTGACCAATATGGCAGCTGGCGCATTGTTTGCGCAGCATCGAGTCTGCAACGCTGTGCCCGAGGGACTGCAGATTGCCGATGTGCTTTGTTCCGACTGACTCATCGAGAGTCTCTCGCGTAACCTGAACCATGCCTCGGCCCAGGTGCATGAGGTTTTGCGCAACGGAGGTCACCCTGTCGGCATGACACGTGCCGCAGGCACGCTCGGCGTTACCGAGATCGCCCGGAAATCCAATCAGCCCACTGTGAGCATCATCGATGAGAGGTGATGTATTGTCGCCGGCATGGCAGGTGACGCAACTTCCAGCCGCAAATGCATGCGCATCGCTAAACCCGACTTGCTTGCTCGCATGGCACTGCGTGCAGGTGCTACTTTGCGCCACGGAGTCGAGCGGCCGGATCAGGACTACGCCGGCTATCAGAATGAGTGTGAGTGCTAAGCGCTGCGACATAGGCGGCGTATTTTATCAAACTCATTGTCCAGGTACAGAGTTTAGATCACCGGCTATGTTTTCAATGTGTTTTTCCGCAAGCCCAAGGTGAGACGAACCTTGTGCACGAGCGCAAGAATGACTGCAAGCAAAACGCCGAAGATCACGAGAGTTACCCAAACGTTAGCAGCGAAGCGCTCTGGCGAATCGATGTAGCTTTGTACAGCCACCAGTTGCTCAGAAACATTGTTGCCGGCTGCTGCGCTGGACTGGAGAGCATCCCGTTGTTCGATAAGAGTTGGAATTGGTCCGCCAATCAGTACGCGCGAGTTAAATACTACCCATAAGGAATAAAAGGCTGCGGCAATGGCTGCGGCCCAGCTTGCGAATTTGAACTGGTCGTAAGGCGTATTTCTAGAGTCACATGCGATATTGTGCCGACGCGCCAATTCAAGAATACTGCCCGCGAAAATCAGATAATAACCGATAATTGTAGCGCCGGAATCCGCTCCGGCCATTATCAGCAGCACAGCGTAAGTGATCATAAGGGTCGCGATAATGGTTCCGGCCAGCACGCGGCCGCGAAATGCTTTCAGCTCAGGCATTTTTCATGTTCCTGTATGATTAGACGGGATGAATTATCGTAAACCCACTGGCCGGTGGCTTGTACGGGAATTGCGTTTTTCGAGCCTAAGTCTTTGATAAAAAGAACTGATCAAACTATCGGGTCCGTCCGTGGTCGGACTCTGAGTACGGACAAAAGGCGAAACATGCCCGAACCAGCACTTCAGCAGGCGGCAGACGTAGGCGATCTTGGGCGTGCCGGCCTGTATCACGCAACGATGACTTCCAGCCTACCGCCGCAGCAATTCGACGCGCCGGCGATAGGACTGCTCGCGAAAGGGGCTTATGAAGACCCACTGCAGTCGTGTGGAGCTCGCTACGAAGGTCCCGCAGTCATTATCTACACACCCGGACAAGAAGCTGCAGTCGATTTTCAGGCAGCCGACAATCAGTTTTTCTGGATTCGTTGCAGCCCAGAATGGCGCGACTGGGTTGAGCGCCAATCCCCCCGGACGCTGCTAATACGGCGAGGTGGTGCCTGGCTGCGCGCAATGCATTTCTATGCCAAAGCAAAAGCAGATATTCTATTTTCTCGTGATCACACAGAAGAGCTTGTCATCGACTTGCTGTGGGACGCCGGCCTTGTTCGGCCGGCGCGAAGAATTCGTCGTGGCCCTTGGTTGTCTTTGGTTCTGGATCAATTGCACTCCAACAACCTTGGTCCTGTGTCACTAAGTGGTGTCGCAGCCGATATTGGCATGCACCCGGCACATCTGGCGCGCGCTTTTAAGGCGCAGGTCGGTTGCTCGTTGGGACAGTATCAGAGACGCATACGACTGCAGACTATCGCCGGCGAACTAGGATCCGGACGCAAGACCGTGGTCGAGCTGGCACATCGTCATGGTTTTTCCGACCAAAGTCATTTGTGCAAACAGTTTCGCCACTATTTCGGTATGCCGCCAGCCACTTATCGATGCCGTAGTCAGCGCGATCTGCTATAACGTATCGCGTTTCCATAATGAGGCTACAGCGATGCGCATTGACGCAATTACCATCGGCAACAATCCCCCGGAAGACATCAACGTCATTATCGAAGTGCCGCTCGGCGGACAACCGATCAAGTACGAGATGGATAAGGAAGCGGGCACGCTGGTTGTTGACCGTTTCTTGTATACGCCGATGTCTTATCCCGGTAATTACGGTTTTGTACCGCATACCCTGTCGGAAGACGGTGACCCCATCGATGTGCTGGTCGTTAATACTCGTGAGCTGGTTCCGGGTTGTGTGATTAATGTACGGCCGGTTGGCGTACTTATCATGGAAGATAATGCCGGTCAGGACGAGAAGGTGATCGCCGTTCCGTCACATCAATTGACGAAGCGCTATGACCACGTGGTGGACCATACCGATCTGCCGGATATCACCATGCAACAGGTGGAACATTTTTTTGAGCACTACAAGGACCTGGAACCAGGTAAGTGGGTGCGCATCGGTGACTGGTATGGAGCCGAGAAAGCCGGGCAGCTAATTGTAGAGTCAATCGAGCGCGCCAAGCGCAGCGATCAAAGGGAATCGTAAAACGCTTCCTGCTGCAGTCGCTCGCTGGCATCGGGCAGGCGGCCGTGCGCTGCGCCGAAGTTGTCGTCGACGTGATGCAGTTTCGTCATACCCGGAATCGCCAGAGTCGCCGCCGGATGGCCACAGGTAAACTTAAGCAGGAACTGGGCCCAGCTCTCGCAGCCAAACTCCTTGGCCCAACCGGGTACGGGCTTGTTTCCCATAGTCTTGAAAATTCGACCGCCACCAAATGCCCGGTTGATAATGACGGCAACGCCATTGTCTGCGGCCAATGGCAGAATTCGCTGCGCAGCTTCTCTTTGCTCAAGTGAATAGTTGATCTGTATGAAGTCCAGTTCTTCCTTTCGCATGACCGCCTCAAAATCCGCATATTGGCTGGCCCGGGACGTAGACATGCCGATGTAGCGAATACGGCCTTGTTGCTGCCAGTCTCGCATCACGGGAAACGCTGTCTTCCAGCCGCGCAGGTTGTGGACCTGCATCAGGTCAAGCTTCTTAATCTTGAGCTTGTGGGTTGAGCCTTGCATTTGCGCTTCGGTCTCGGTAGCGCTCGGTTTGTCCGTCTTTGTTGCCACGAACAGGTCGTCGCGGATACCGAGCTCGGCGATAAGGTCGCCCAGCACAGATTCCGATGTTCGATATTGCGGCGCTGTATCGATGAGTGTGCCTCCCAGGGCGTGGAATCGCCCGATCACTGCTCGCAACGGTGCACGTGATGCTTCCAGATTGTCGACGCCATAACGATTGGTGCCAAGACCGATAATCGGGATCAGTTCACCCGTTGACGGAATAGCCTTGCGAATCAAATGTTCGGGGCCGGCAAAAGACGGACGCAATGCCGCGAGCGATACGGCCCCCAGACTGGCTTTTGTGAATTCCCGTCGATCCATTGGCATCCATTGATGATACCCGGCGCTGTAATGATGTGCACGACGCTGGCACAATGGCGACACTTGAAGCGGAACCTGAGGCGATCATGTCTGGACTGTATTTCGAAGAGTTCTCCGTCGGTCAGACGTTCGATCACCCGATACGTCGCACAATAACCGAGACGGATAATGTGCTGCTAACAACCATGACGCACAATCCCGCCGCGCTACATCTTGATGCGGAGTACATGAAGGGCACAGAGTTTGGCCAACCACTGGTCAACAGTTGTTTGACCTTGAGCTTCATGGTGGGAATATCCGTCGGCGATACGACACACGGGACAACCGTCGCAAACCTGGGCTGGGACGAGGTTCGATTTCCGAAACCGCTTTTTTGCGGAGATACGATCCGCGTCGAAACAGAAGTGCTCGAATTGCGCGAGAGCAAGTCTCGCCCAAACAACGGTATCGTAATTTTTGCTCATCGTGCATTCAATCAAAACAATGAACTCGTAGGTGAATGCAAGCGCAGCGCCTTGATGATGCGTCAATCATCATGAGCCGCAGTTTCCTGTTCGTTCCGGCAGACAGCGAACGCAAGCTACGAAAAGCGGGCAGTGCCGGTGCAGATGCATTAATCGTCGATCTCGAGGACTCGGTGGCGGCTGACGCTCGCCCGGATGCGCGTGTGCTTGCGTGCGAGTATCTTGCTGGCAAGAAGAACGTCTGGGTTCGCATCAATCCCATCGATTCCGATGACGCCGAAGCGGATCTTGAAGGCGTTATGCCGTCTGCACCGACAGGCATTGTGTTGCCGAAGCCAAGAAGTGCTGCGGCCGCGATAGAACTGGATGAGAAGCTGTTGGTGCTCGAGTCGAAACACGGCATCGAGACCGGTAGTACTCGTATCTTGCCACTATGTACCGAGCATCCGGAGGCACTGTTTACGCTTAATGCTTACGTTGGGGCAACGCAACGCCTTGCCGGATTGACGTGGGGGGCAGAGGATCTTAGTGCTGCAGTAGGCGCAACAACCCATCGTGATGAGAACGGCAATTGGTTGCCGACTTACGAGATGGCGCGCTCCTTGTGTCTGCTCGCGGCCGCGGCCGCGGAAGTTGCTGCGATTGATACGGTATTCACTGATTACAAAGATAATCAGGGCTTGCGACGATACGCTTCTAATGCGAGACGCGACGGCTTTTCCGGAATGCTGGCGATTCACCCGGCACAAGTCGAAGTGATCAACGCGGCCTTTGTGCCAAGCGCGGAAGAAATGCAGCGTGCGGCTCGAATCGTCGAATTGTTTGCGGCGAATCCCGGTGCTGGCACGATCGGCATGGACGGCAAGATGATTGACCGGCCGCATCTGGTCCAGGCCAGACGGCTACTTGAATCGGCAAAGAATCAGGAAACATAAAGGCAGAAAACATGGACACGAAGACCTACCCCGTTCCAGAAGCCACAAAGGAACGCACACTGATTACCACAGCCAAGTACGAAGAAATGTACGCCCGATCGTTGCAGGACAACGAGGGGTTTTGGGCCGAACAGGCACAGCGTGTCGACTGGATCAAGCCTTTTAGCAAGGTAAAGGATGTCAGCTACGCGAAAGACGATTTGCACATTCGCTGGTATGAAGACGGCACGCTCAACGCCTGCTACAACTGTGTCGATCGTCATCTCGACGGAAATGCCGACGACATCGCGATTATCTGGGAAGGTGATGACCCGAACCGTGATCTGAAGATAACCTATGGCGAGCTGCACGAACGCGTGTGCAAATTTGCCAATGCGCTTAAAGCGCTGGGTGCGAAGAAGGGCGACCGCATAACGATTTATATGCCGATGATTCCGGATGCAGCAGTTTCGATGCTTGCGTGTGCGCGTATCGGGGCTGTGCACTCCGTCGTATTTGGCGGCTTTTCGCCCGATGCGTTGGCCGGTCGTATTCACGACTGCGAATCCAATATTGTCATCACGGCGGACGAAGGTCTGCGCGGCGGCAAAGGTATTCCGCTCAAAGCGAATGTTGATGCTGCTGCCGAGCGCGATGAAGTGACAACGCTCGAGAAAGTGCTCGTCGTCAGAAACACTGGATCGGATATCGGTTGGGTCGAAGGCCGCGATGTATGGCTGCATGAAATCGAACAACAAGTTGATGCCGAATGCCCTTGCGAAGAGATGGGCGCCGAAGACCCGCTGTTCATCCTCTACACATCAGGTTCGACAGGTAAACCCAAAGGTGTGCTGCACACCACCGGTGGCTACCTGGTTTACGCGGCGATGACGCACGAGTATGTATTCGACTATCAACCCGGCGACGTCTACTGGTGCACAGCTGATGTGGGCTGGGTGACGGGCCACAGCTATATCGTCTACGGCCCGCTGGCCAATGGTGCTATCTCACTGATGTTTGAAGGCGTGCCGAACTATCCGGATTCGTCACGGTTCTGGGAGGTTTGCGACAAGCACAACGTCAATATTTGCTATACGGCGCCGACCGCGATTCGTGCGCTGATGCGCGATGGCGATGAGCCCGTCAAGAAAACCTCTCGAAAGAGTCTGCGTCTTTTGGGCTCGGTGGGCGAACCCATCAACCCTGAGGCCTGGCAGTGGTACTACAGAGTGGTTGGCGAAGAGCGCTGCCCCATCGTTGATACCTGGTGGCAGACTGAAACCGGCGGTATCCTGATCAGCCCGTTACCCGGCGCAACCGCGCTCAAACCGGGTTCGGCGACCAAGCCTCTGTTCGGAATCATGCCGGAGATCGTTGACGGCGAGGGCAATATACAAGACGGTGCTGCAGAAGGAATCCTGATAATTACCGACAGCTGGCCGGGACAAATGCGCACCATTTACGGTGACCATCAGCGCTTTATTGAAACCTACTTTTCCACCTTCGAAGGCAACTACTTTACGGGCGATGGCGCACGTCGTGATGAAGACGGGTACTACTGGATCACGGGGCGCGTGGATGATGTTCTGAATGTTTCGGGACATCGCATGGGCACCGCAGAAGTGGAAAGCGCCCTCGTCGCTCATAAAGATGTCGCCGAAGCGGCTGTCGTTGGTTATCCCCACGAAATTAAAGGGCAGGGCATATACGCGTACGTCACATTGATGGGCGGCGTGGAGTCCAGCGACGAGTTAAAGGCGGAGCTGCAACAGTGGGTTCGCAAGGAAATCGGACCGATTGCCAAACCCGATTTGTTGCAATGGGCACCAGGGCTGCCAAAGACTCGTTCCGGAAAAATTATGCGTCGAATTTTGAGAAAAGTCGCTGCCGATGATTTTGCTAATCTCGGTGACACATCGACATTGGCCGATCCGGCTGTGGTTGATGACCTGATTGACAACCGGCAGAACAAAGTTGGCTAGGTGTTATAGCCGTCACCGGATTGGACAACCACTTTTGGACTAATCCGAGTTCTTAATCCGGCGTCGGTCCGGGATGGTCGACGCCGGCTCCACGACCAACAGTCACCAGCTTCGACCATCCCGGACCGACACCTGTTCAATGCTGTGACGGTTAGGTGAAATACGTGACCGACTGACGAGATGCGGCTGGTACGCCAATGAATTCGACTGTGGGTCGTGGAGAAGCCATTGGCGTACCAGCCGCAGCCCTGCGCTGCGCGCTCAGCGTTCACCCTTCTCTTCCGAAAGTGGTTGTCAGATTAGGTGACGACTTTTCTGGATCGCCGCAGGTTCAGGCCTTTAGCTGATCTTCAGATACGGCTTCCGACATTGAGTTGTCGAGTTCGTCTATAAAGCTATGATCGATTTCGCTGGCACCTGACTCGGATAGAGCGTCAACGACATCGTCCGCCTCAAAGGCTGTTTCCTCTGGCGCTACCGGGCGGCGGTCCAGTTTCTGCGTTTCCATCAGCCCCGGCTCGTTTGCCTGGCAGGCGGCGTCATTGGCTGTGCCGTCGCGGTCGTGTCGCTGATATTCGGCGACTTGGCGTTCGTAGGCTTTGACAAATTCCTCGCCAAACATTTGCGGGAACCGGCCGCCACCTTTTTGGGTGATGATCGGATACAGATCGCAATACAACTGCCAGTATTTCGTCTTGTTTGCGAATCCAAACAACTTCTTGCCCATGGTCCGGTCAAAGCCTTCCTGCAATTCGTCCGGATCAAAGCGGTCAGCGAATTCGATAAATGCGCTGTTCATAGCATCGAGAAACGCGTTTTGATGATTGATCAGGTCGCGGCACACTTCTCGAATCGAGTCCTGCGCGCCAAGATATTCGCCTTCGCCGCCTACCAATAGCTGCTTCAGCAGATCGTTGGTGTTTTCCGAGAACTTCATCGGATTGTTGTGTCTTGGCAAGACAGTCGTCTGGTCCAGACGAAATGTATTTTTCAAATTGGCCCGGCTCGAGAGTAGCTTGGTTGCACCGTTGACGAACTCGCGCAGTACCTGACCTGCAGTGAGCATCATCTCGGGCCGGTTGACAGATGGATGCAACTCGACTCGACTAACGCCCAGACCGTCGAGAAATGAGTCGAACAGATCCTCTGCCGTCACGTCGACTGATTTTGATTCTGCGCCCTTACCGGGTACGTCAACTTCGATATCGATTTCTGGTTTCGGTGCGGGCTGCTCTTTTTTGGAACTGCCGCCAAATAGCACTGACTGAAACTCGTCGTCGCCGGTGATTTCATCTTCTGCAAGCATCGTCATGCCGGTGCGCAGAGAAACCTCATCCACAAATTGTTCGATGTTGTCTGGTGCAACAGAAGATTCTTCTTCCATTGGCATGACCAGGCTCTCGCCGGAATCGATGGACACCTCAATTTCAAAATCGCCCAAACGCAAACGGTCACCGTCGAAAAGTCGTCGTGGGTTGCCTTTGCCAATTGGCTCCACTTCCTCATTGACGTACACACCGTTGCTACTAATGTCGGCGAGGTAATAAATACCGCCCTGGTAGTCGATAGTGGCGTGGCGGCCAGAGATAAAGCGATCCGGATCCGGAAGAATCCAGTCGTTGTGAAGTGAGCGCCCAATAGTGCCGCCACCCTCGTGATATTCGCGTACGGCATCATCGCCCACGAGATCGGCGTGTTCACTAACGATTCTTAGTTCGAGCGGCATTGCAGATTCCGATTCGGTGAATTGGACAAATTTTGCATTGAAACAAAGAGATGGGATGCCGAATAGTTCACATAATCGGGCGATTTGCGAAAATCAAATTTGTGAAAAATATCCCATATACGGATTTGTCGGATTGAGCATCCAAAATCACGCCCTTCGCGCCGGTTTTGGGTAAACTACGCGCCCGCCATAGCCAGCATTCCGAAACATGAGCAAGAAGAACCTCTTTAAAGTTATTTTCATGAGCCATGGACAGGTTTACGAGATCTACGCCCGCAGTGTCGGACACGGTGAGCTATTCGGATTTGTCGAGATTGAGGAGTTGGTTTTCGGGGAGCGCACGACGGTGGTCGTCGATCCGTCGGAAGAAAAGATCAAATCAGAGTTCGAAAACGTAAAACGAACTTACCTTCCGATGCACGCCATCATCCGTATCGACGAAGTCGACAAGCAGGGCATCAGCAAGATCAGCAAGCTCGAAAGTGGCAACATCACCCAGTTTCCAATGCCGATGTATACGCCGGGGGACAAGGGCTAGTATCATCCCGTTTTCATTCGGGATTCTCATCCACCATGCTTGAACTGCCAGGGCAACCGGCTCTCTCGGACTTTCGTGTTGCCAAGCTGACTCGCGCGCTGAAACGCGTCGACGCACGGGTTGATTCGCTGCAGGCTTGTTACGTTTATTTCGTCGCTACCAGTCAAGATTTGTCGCGTGAAGATCATACGCGACTGGATGCACTGCTGTTATCCGGTGACAAGCCAGTCAAGTCAAAGAAGGCGGCCCAGACCCTGTTCGTTGTGCCGCGGCCGGGGACAATCTCACCGTGGTCGTCCAAAGCCACCGATATCGTCAAAGCCTGTGATATCGATGCGGTCGAGCGAGTGGAACGCGGCATCTGTTATGCAGTCAAATTTGCAGGAAAAGTTGAGGCTGATGCCAAAAGGGCTCTGGCCCCTATGCTTTTTGATCGTATGACTGAGGCTGTGTTTGATGAGGCGGCAGGAGTTTCTGCCTTGTTTGAGGCGCATGATCCGGCGCCCGTCGTTATTGTTCCGCTTGGAAGAGAAGGGCGTGATGCGCTGGTGGCTGCAAACACGGATATGGGTCTGGCATTAAGCGATGATGAGATTGATTATCTCGTCGCCAGCTATACAGACCTGGATCGTGATCCGACGGACGCTGAACTAATGATGTTCGCGCAAGCGAATTCCGAGCATTGTCGTCACAAGATATTCAACGCGAGCTGGATCATCGACGGTGAACCACAGGACAAACGCCTGTTCGGCATGATCAAGTCAACGACCGAAAAGACCCCGGGCGGTGTGATTTCGGCTTACAGCGACAACGCCGCTGTTATTGAGGGGTGGGAAGGCGCGCGTCTAATGCCCGCGACCGATGATCGCGAATTCAGCTACGTCGATGAGCCGATCCACGTTCTGATCAAAGTAGAAACGCATAATCACCCGACGGCGATTTCTCCATTCCCCGGTGCGGCCACGGGTTCCGGCGGTGAGATTCGTGACGAAGGCGCGACCGGCCTCGGCGCCAAGCCCAAAGCGGGACTGTCTGGCTTCACCGTATCTCACCTTCGAATTCCCGGGTATGCACAACCCTGGGAAGATGATTTCCCGCACCCGGATCGTATGGCGACACCGCTGGAGATCATGATCGACGGACCGATTGGCGGTGCCGCATTTAATAATGAATTCGGCCGGCCAAACCTGGCAGGCTACTTTCGCACTTTCGAAAGCTATGTGCCCGGCCTCGCGGACAATGAAATTCGTGGTTACCACAAGCCCATAATGATTGCGGGCGGTCTTGGCAATGTTCGTAGCGAGCACGCCAAAAAGATCGATGTGCCTGTGGGTGCCAAGGTCGTCATCATTGGTGGCCCTGCGATGCTGATCGGGTTGGGTGGTGGTGCCGCGTCATCACTGGCGAGCGGCACTTCAAGCGAAGATCTCGATTTTGCCTCTGTGCAGCGTGGCAATCCTGAAATAGAGCGCCGTGCCCAGGAGGTGATCGATCGTTGCTGGGCGATGGGTAGCGACAATCCAATTCTGCTCATACACGACGTTGGTGCCGGCGGCTTGTCAAATGCAGTTCCCGAAGCTGTCGATCACAGCAAGCACGGGGCAGAAATAGAACTCCGCGAAGTCGCCAATGCAGAACCGGGAATGTCGCCCATGGGTATCTGGTGCAACGAAGCACAGGAACGCTACGTGTTGCTGATCGGTGATGATCGAATTGATGAGTTCCAATCGCTGTGCGAGCGTGAGCGTTGCCCGGCCTCGGTGATCGGCACCTTAACCGGGGACGGAAATCTCGTCGTCAATGATCGCGATTTCGGTAATCGCGTGGTCGATATGTCGATGCAGATGTTGCTGGGTAACCCACCAAAAATGGAACGCGACGTTACTCGCGCTCCGCGGCCAGACGACAAGCTCAATCTCGACGGTATCGAGTTGGCTGACGCCGCCATGCGCGTCCTGCGTTTTCCCGCTGTTGCCGATAAATCCTTCCTGATTCACATCGGCGATCGAACCGTTGGTGGGCTGAGTGTCCGAGACCAACTGGTCGGTCCGTGGCAGGTTCCAGTCAGCGATGTTGCCATTACGTCGTCGGGTTTTAGCAGCAAGACGGGCGAGGCGATGGCCATGGGTGAGCGCACGCCACTGGCCGTGACCAATGCGCCGGCATCCGGTCGCATGGCCGTAGCTGAGTCGATCACCAATATCGCCGCTGCCCCAATAGAGAACCTGAGCAAAATTCGTCTGTCCGCGAACTGGATGGCCGCCGCAGGCCACCCGGGTGAGGATGCGAATCTTTTCGACACTGTAAAAGCTGTCGGTGACGAGCTTTGCCGCGAGATCGGCGTTGCCATTCCGGTCGGCAAGGATTCGATGTCGATGCGGACTCGTTGGGAAGATGATGACGGTGAACATCAGGTCGTCGCGCCGGTATCACTTATCGTATCGGCTTTTGCACCGGTGACCGATGTTACGCAGCATCTGACGCCACAGCTACGAGAAACACAAGACTCGAGTTACCTGTTGCTCTTCGATCTTGGCAACGGTGCCAATCGCATGGGCGGTTCCTGCCTGTTGCAGTCTTTTCGGCGTACTGGCGGTCGAACACCGGACCTTGATGATGCGAAACAGCTAAAGGGGTTCTTCGCGGCCATACAGGAAATGATTTCTCGCGGCATGTTGCTGGCTTATCACGATCGCAGTGACGGTGGCCTGTTCGCAACCGTCGCCGAGATGATCTTCGCCAGCCGAATAGGCGCATCTCTAACGCTGAGTGGCTCGCGTGTTGACTTGCTCCGACAGTTGTTCAGCGAAGAGTTGGGTGCGGTAGTACAGGTCGAGAAAAGCAAGTTGACCCAAGTTCAGATGGTGCTGGATCGGCACGATGTGACTGCGACGGCGATCGGCCGGGTCGGTGGTGAGGCGAAACTAAGTATTCACTCCGATGCCTCGGGTGATGACAAGGTCGTGCTCGAACTTGATCGTGTTGAGATGCAACGCGAATGGTCAGAGATGAGTTATCGCATTCAGGCATTGCGTGATAACCCGACGACTGCAAAAGAAGAATTCGATCGTATCCTCGACAGCAAAGACCCTGGGCTCGGTGCGGCCCTAAGCTTTGATCCGTCAAACGAAATCATTCGTACGGTCCGTGGCAACGCCAAGCCGCGCGTGGCAATTCTCCGCGAGCAAGGCGTCAACAGTCAGTACGAGATGGCAGCCGCGTTCATGCGGGCGGGGTTTTCGGCAGTCGATGTGCACATGAGTGACCTGCTCAGTGGTCGGGACACGCTGGACAACTATCACGGCATGGTAGCCTGCGGTGGTTTTTCATTTGGTGACGTTCTCGGTGCCGGCGGTGGTTGGGCTAAATCCGTTTTATACCACTCCAGAACGCGGGATCAGTTTGCTGCGTTTTTCGACCGCAGCGATACCTTCGCACTGGGTGTTTGCAATGGTTGCCAGATGATGTCGCATCTCCGCGAGCTAATTCCGGGAGCCGAGAACTGGCCGCGTTTCCTCTGCAACAAGTCAGAACAGTTTGAAGCTCGGCTGAGTCTTGTCGAGGTGGTCGAAAGTCCGTCGATGTTCCTGCAGGGAATGGCGGGATCAATAATGCCGATCGCGACATCTCATGGCGAGGGCAGGGCCGTTTTCGCAGACGACACTGCGCGCTACACATCGTCGTACACGGTAGCACTTCGCTATGTTGATAATTATGGTGACGTCGCTGATACCTATCCGGCTAACCCGAATGGTTCAACCGACGGCATTTGCGGATTGAGCAATGAAGATGGTCGGGTGACCATCATGATGCCGCATCCTGAACGCGTTGCTATGACTCGGCAGAATTCCTGGCACCCGGACGACTGGGGCGATGACGGTCCGTGGATGCGCATGTTCCGTAACGCGCGTTCCTATGCAGATTGACGATTGTTGTTTTCTTCGGAGACGAAGAAGCGTCTTACTTTGATCGCTCGGGTCAGTTTTCCGTGTCGTACAAAACTCTGGTAGAACAGGTCTTTGAGTATTTCCAGCAAAATGCCGGCCTGCGCCCGATTGAGTAGTGGCAGGTTCTCCTCCTGGCCCGTGCCAAACAAGACAGTCTTGATGGGCGCGAAAGCGTCATCATCAATGCCCGCAATATCCTGGGCGACCAGCACTTCCTCGAATGCTCGCAGTTTGCCGCCTTCGCCCATAGCGGCGAACGAACTTCTTGCAGCTCGTCGGCACATCGATGCGAACGCATTGAAACTATTGTTTGAATAGCAGTTGAGCGCTTCCCGGAACATGACCTCGGTGTGCTTCGGCAAGTAGGAAAAAGCGAAGCGCTCTTTGGGTCTTTCAAGCTCGACGAAGTTTCGTAGCAGTTCAACCCGGTTGTCGGAGTATTCACGAACCGCAAACCGCAGGAAAACCGGTGCATGACATGCATCGCACTGGTAAACGAGACCAACGTGCTTTGGCTTATCTCGAACGAGAGCAGCGGCGTCCGGAACGGATTGCGGACTCATGTGCGCGTACACACCGCAATACGGACACTCAAGGCCTATGCGCTCCTCGAGCTCGCTCTCAATCCCCTGATCCTTGTCTAAAACAATCGTCATTTCACCCTAATTCCGCTGTTCTGATCCGTCGCTCATTGGCGACGGTTTTCTCTAGTTTAATCAGCGACTTCCAGTATGCACCAAGAATCTGCACTCACCTCGCCAGCTTTACATAATCTGGAAAAACTTAGCGATCCCAGTCGCCAACGGCCGCCCGAGCAGCATCGTTAACGGGCCGCGCCAACAATGCTGTTCTGCTCAACGTAACTTCGAATCGCGCACCGTCAGCCATTGGTAGATAGGTGGCAGTTCCGTAGTAGGCGTCGACGCCCGGCAGCAGTACCGGAAATTTTCTGGCCACGCGCCACACGTCGAGTGTCAACTCTTCTGACAATGCATGCACCGTTCGCTTCTCGGTCATCTCATCATCAATATCCGAGTAGCGACCACTCAGTCGGTCCAGTTGATAAATCGGATCGAGCCCGAGCAAGGTTGCGGGTGGTTTCCAACTAATGACTCGCGCATCCATTTGCCATTCATCACCTCGCAACGCGAGCACGCGATCTATTTCGCCATCGATCATGACCCTTGCCGTGTATTCGCCAGGTGCTGATTGAGTGAATTCGATCTGACTGACGCGTTGCTCTTCAACGAGGCGTCCGTAGCCGTAATAACTGAAAGCCAGCAAAATGCTGGCGCTGCCCAGTGCGCCCGAAACGACGCCGCCAGCGAGTGAGCGTGTCGCCCGGACCGGGCGTCGGCGGCGTGCGTGGCGCGTCATGGAGAACAGGAAATACAAAACGAAGCAACTGAAAACCGCACTGATTGTCAGCAACAGATTCACTTTTGATTCTCCGTATCGGCCTACGTAGTCAGTCTTTTATACTTGATTCGATGCGGATTTGCCGCATCAGCCCCCAGCCGACGTTTCCGATCTTCTTCATAGTCGGCGTAGTTGCCGGCGAAAAAGACCACCTCACTGTTGCCTTCGAACGCGAGAATGTGGGTCGCAATACGGTCAAGAAACCAGCGATCATGTGATATCACAATGGCTGAGCCGGGGAACTCAAGCAGAGCCTCCTCCAGTGCCCGCAATGTCTCCACATCGAGATCGTTGGTGGGCTCATCAAGCAGCAACAGATTGCCGCCGGCTCTGAGCATCTTCGCGAGATGCACGCGATTGCGCTCACCACCGGACAACAAGCCGATTTTCTTTTGCTGGTCCTGGCCTCGGAAATTAAATCGACCGACGTAGGCGCGTGATGCGGTTTCGTAGTTACCAACTTGAATAACGTCCAGACCGTCTGAAATTTCCTCCCAAACAGTTTTGTCATCATTGAGGCTGTCACGTGATTGATCAACGCTCGCGAGTTGCACTGTTTCGCCAAGTCGCAAGCTGCCCGTGTCTGCTTGTTCCTCGCCGGTAATCATGCGGAACATGGTCGTCTTGCCCGCACCATTCGGCCCGATCACGCCGACGATGCCGCCGGGTGGTAGTTGAAAACTGAGGCCGTCGATCAGCAGTTTGTCGCCAAACCCCTTTTTCAGCTCATTCACTTCCAGAACAACATCGCCGAGGCGCGGTCCCGGCGGAATGTAGATTTCATTGGTCTCATTGCGCTTTTGATATTGCGCTGACGAGATTTCATCGAACTGGCGCAAACGCGCTTTGGATTTCGCCTGTCGGCCCTTTGGATTGCTGCGCACCCATTCGAGCTCGGCTGCCATAGCTTTCTGGCGCGCCTTCTCGGAAGACTCTTCGTTCTTCAGCCGGTCTTCCTTTTGCTCCAGCCAAGACGAGTAGTTGCCCTCCCAGGGGATACCGTGGCCGCGATCAAGTTCGAGAATCCAGCCGGCAACATTATCGAGGAAGTAACGATCATGAGTTACGGCGATCACCGTACTGGGATATTCATCCAGGAAGCGTTCCAGCCATGCTACGGATTCGGCATCCAGATGGTTGGTAGGTTCGTCGAGCAACAACATGTCCGGTTCCGAGAGCAGCAGACGGCACAATGCGACCCGGCGGCGTTCACCACCGGACAATTTCGTGACATCCGCATCCCACGACGGCAAGCGCAAAGCATCGGCCGCTATTTCGAGTTTTCTTTCCAGTTCCCAGGCGCCTACCGAGTCGATGGCGTCCTGTAGCTTGCCCTGTTCCTCGAGTAAGGAGTTCATCTCGTCATCGCTCATGGGTTCGGCAAACTTGTCGCTGATAGCGTTGAAGCGGTCGAGCAGAGCTTTCGTTTGGGCAACGCCTTCCTCGACATTGCCACGCACGTCTTTTTCAGGGTCAAGCTCAGGTTCCTGCGGCAAATAGCCGATGTTGATTCCCGGTTGTGGTCGGGCTTCGCCATCAATTTCCGTATCGAGACCGGCCATGATGCGCATAAGGGTCGACTTACCTGAGCCGTTAAGCCCCAGTACGCCGATTTTGGCGCCCGGAAAAAAGGACAGGGAAATGTCTCGCAGGATGTGCCGCTTGGGGGCTACAACTTTCGCGACGCGGTTCATTGTGTAGATGTACTGTGCCATGTTCAGACCAATTATTAACGAGCCGGCATTATCCGGTATGCTGCAACGCATTAAAACAACCATAAGGCGTCCATGAGCGACACCGTGCTTGTTTACAGAGGGGCGGAGATCGCGGCTTACGGCTTTGGCGACCCGCACCCGTTTGGAACCGACCGCCACGACGTGTTTCATGCCGAGCTCGACAAGGCCGGACTCGCTGATTTCATCGACTACGGACATCCACGTCCCGCGTTGGTCGACGAGCTGGCGCTATTTCATACACCCGAGTACATCGACAAAGTCTCGAGACTGTCGGCCGAGGGCAAAGGCTGGCTTGACGAAGGTGACACACCGGCTGTCCCGGGAATTTATGATGCGGCATCGGCCGTAGTGGGTGCCGTTTTGTGTGCGGTAGACGAAGTCATGCACGGTAATTACAAGCGCGCTTTCATTCCCATTGCCGGACTACATCATGCGGCGCGTGATCGGGCCGCCGGTTTTTGCGTGTTCAACGACTGTGGCATCGCGGTCGAGTATTTGCGCAAAAAGTTCGGTTTGCGTCGAATCGCCTATGTCGATATCGATGCCCACCACGGCGATGGCGTGTTTTATGGTTTTGAAGAAGATCCGGATCTGATTTTTGCGGACCTCCATGAGGACGGTCGCAACCTGTATCCGGGCACCGGTGCGGCAGAAGAAACCGGCAAGGGCAAAGCGCGCGGCACCAAGCTGAATATTCCGCTCGCTCCGGGCGCGGACGACAATGATTTTCATCGCGGATGGGAGCAGGTGGAAGCCTACCTCGAAGCTGCCAGACCGGAATTCATATTGATGCAGTGCGGCGCGGACAGTCTCGAAGGCGATCCGATCACGCATTTGTGCTGGACCGAAGAAGCGCACGCAGCAGCAGCAGCAAGCCTCTGCCGCCTGGCGGATAAATACTGCGATGGCCGTATCATTGGCACCGGCGGTGGCGGTTACAACCGTCACAATGTGGCACGCGCCTGGACCCGGGTTGTGCAGTCACTGGTAGAAACCTGACAGAGTTAACTCAAGCTGCCAAAAGCGGCCTATAACAGGTAATATCGCGGTCCTTTGCGCCCCCTCGCCGACCACCCAAGCGGAGAATCCATGTTCGACTCAACGACGATCGAAGATTTCGATCCCGAAGTAGCCAAAGCCCTTGCACAGGAGAGCCAGCGTCAGGAAGAGCACATCGAACTGATCGCGTCAGAAAACTACGCCAGCCCGCGGGTTATGGCCGCACAGGGGTCGAAACTGACCAACAAATACGCTGAGGGCTATCCTGGCAAACGCTATTACGGTGGCTGCGAATTTGTTGACGATGTCGAGACGCTGGCGATCGAACGCGCCAAGGAATTATTCGGTGCTGACTACGCCAATGTGCAGCCGCATTCGGGATCGCAGGCAAATGCTGCGGTTTATCATGCGCTGGTTGAGCCCGGTGACACGATCATGGGCATGGACCTCAATGCCGGTGGACACCTGACCCACGGTTCGCCGGTCAATTTTTCGGGCAAGTTGTTCAATATCATTCCTTATGGACTGGAAAACGACTCCGGCCTGATCAATTACGAAGAAGTGCAGGCACTCGCAACCGAGCACAAACCCAAAATGATCATCGCGGGCTTCTCCGCTTATTCACAGGTGGTGGACTGGGCACGCTTTCGTGAGATTGCAGACAGTGTGGATGCATACCTCTTCGTCGATATGGCGCACGTTGCCGGTCTCGTTGCGGCGGGCCACTACCCGAGCCCGATTCCGCACGCCGATGTTTGCACGACCACGACGCACAAGACACTGCGCGGACCCCGTGGTGGACTAATTCTGGCGCGTGCTAACGATGAACTCGCGAAAAAATTCAACTCACTGGTCTTCCCGGGCACGCAGGGCGGTCCCCTCATGCACGTAATTGCGGCGAAAGCGGTAGCTCTGAAAGAGGCACTGGAACCCGGTTTCAAGGAGTACCAGGCCAAGGTTTGTGAAAACGCCAAGGTAATGGCCGCGGTACTGGCCGACCGGGGCTACCCGATTATCTCGGGTGGTACGGAAAACCACCTCATGCTCGTCAGCCTTATTGAGCGCGGCATCACTGGCAAGGTGGCAGACGCTTCATTGGGCCGCGCCTACATTACGGTGAACAAAAATTCAGTACCGAATGACCCGCAGTCACCGTTTGTGACCAGCGGATTGCGTCTCGGGACTCCAGCGATCACTACACGTGGCTTTGGCGTTGATGAAACCCGCCAGCTCACAGGCTGGATAGCGGATATACTGGATGACGTCGAAAACGAGGAAATTATCGATCGGGTCAGAAGCCAGGTGCTGGATCTTTGCCAGCGGTTCCCGGTTTATAGCTAACACTAATGCATTGTCCGTTCTGCGCCCACGAAGAAACCAAGGTAATCGACTCGCGTCTCGCGGGTGATGGCCGACAGATTCGTCGGCGCCGTCAGTGCCTGGCTTGTAACGAGCGCTTTACGACATTCGAGTCAGCCGAACTGGTCATGCCCAGGCTTATTAAGAACGACAACAGCCGGCAGCCATTTGATGAGGCCAAGATTCGCTACAGCATGGTACGTGCCCTCGAAAAGCGGCCGGTGCCCAGTGATGAGCTGGAGCAGGCGATCGGTCGCCTTATTCACAAGTTGCGAACGATGGGTGAACGAGAGGTACCGTCGAGGCTTGTCGGTGAGCTGGTGATGGAGGAACTTCACGATCTTGATGAGGTTGCCTACGTTCGATTTGCCTCCGTGTATCGTCGTTTTCAGGACATCACTGAGTTCGAGGATGAGATCAAGCGGCTGCAAAAAATATCAGAAACAGCGGCCAGTCGTGAGCAGATGTCCTTGCTGCCCGAAATGCTTGGCAAGAAGAAATAAAAACCATGCCCGAGAGCAACGCATTATCCAGTATCGAAGATGTCATCGCCGACCTGCGGGACGGCAGAATGATTATCATGGTCGACGACGAGCAACGTGAGAACGAAGGCGATCTGATGATCGCGGCCGAAAAAGTTCGCCCGGAAGATATCAACTTTATGGTGACGCACGGGCGTGGCCTGCTTTGCCTGACCTTGTCGAAAAAGCGTTGTGAACAGCTGCGTCTGCAGCTGATGGTCAGTACGACTGAACAGCAACTCGCAACCAACTTCACCATTTCGATCGACGCGATTGAGGGGGTTGCGACCGGAACTTCAGTACACGATCGCGCGCGAACGATACGTGCAGCTGTCGCTAATGATGCAAAACCTGAACATTTGAGTCAGCCCGGACATGTGTTTCCGATCATGGCGCAGCCAGGTGGCGTACTGACGCGCGCGGGTCATACCGAGGCTGGCTGTGATCTCGTCGCTCTGGCTGGGCTTGAGCCCGCAGCGGCTATTGTTGAAGTCCTGAATGAAGACGGCAGCATGGCGCGCAGACCGGATCTCGAGCAGTTCGCGAAAACACACGACATCAAGATCGGCACTATTGCCGATCTGATTCGCTATCGCCTGGAATCGGAGCGCGATGTATTATCCAGCCAGCGCGTCTCCGCCTAATTATACGATGAGTCTGCAAGCCAATGAGTAAGTCCAGTTCAAAGGGGGCCGGTGCCCGCACACGCGCGCGTGAGTTGATGGTGCAGGCGCTGTATCAGAAACAAATCGCCGGCCACGATACCGCTGAGCTCATCACCCAGTTTCACGAGCAGGTGGCGTATGAGCGCGTGGATCAGATGTTTTTCGACGAGCAATTTCCGGCGATCAGCAATTCGCAGGACGAGCTTGAGACCAAAATTGACACTTTAATCGATCGCCCGCTGAAGCAACTGGATCCGGTTGAGCTGGCCATCTTGCTGATTGGTGTTTATGAGCTCGAGTCGCGTCTTGATATTCCGTATCGCGTTGTCATCAATGAATGCGTGAATCTCGCGAAACGTTTCGGCTCGATCGAAGGTCACAAGTATGTCAACGCCTGTCTGGACCTAGCCGCGAAGTCCCTTCGAGAGATTGAGATTCAGGCGCAAACTTAAGTCAGACCATGGACGAATTCGAGCTAATTCGCGATTACTTCGATCGCAAGGGCGAGAAGCACGGTGTGACAGTCGGTATCGGTGATGATGGCGCCGTTCTGACGCCTGACCCCGCAATGCAGCAAGTTCAGGTGATCGACACACTCGTTGCCGGTGTGCATTTCCCACCGCACACAAACCCGGCCGACATCGCGTATCGAACGGTAGCCGTCAACCTTTCAGATATCGCAGCTATGGGCGCAATTCCGCGCTGGATGTCGCTGGCACTGACCCTGAATGATCCGAGCGCCCAATGGGTCAAGGCATTCTCCGCTGGTCTTTTTGCCGCAGCAGACGAATTCGAGCTCGCATTGATTGGCGGCGATACCACCAGCGGCCCAACAGTTACGGCGACAGTGACCGTAACCGGTGAGATCGAGAAAGACATGGCGCTGTTGCGAAGTGGCGCGAAGAACGGCGATACGATATTTGTGACCGGTACATTGGGTGACGCGGCGGCGGGGCTCAAACTGCTGCAACGCGGAGAACCGAATGACGATCTCTCGCGGCGCTTTCTGCGACCGACGCCACGAATAAGTACTGGTCGAGAACTGACCGGCAAGGCAAGTGCTGCCATAGATGTTTCGGACGGACTGGCCGGCGACCTCAGGAAATTGCTGGCGGCGAGCGGTGTCGGTGGTGAAATTGATATCGACAGACTGCCGCTGTCAGAGGCCCTGAGTAATAATTTCTCTTGTGAAGAGCAACAAAATCTCGCACTAAGCGGCGGCGATGACTATGAGTTGTGTTTTACCGCGGCGACCGAAGCCGTACAGGATATTGCAGGGATCACCGAGATCGGAGTGGTGACGGCTGCAACCGGACTGACATGTCGGCGGGACGGCGATATTGTGGAAGTGACCGACAGCGGTTACCGTCACTTTAAATGAATCAGCCACCCGATAATCTAGCGCGCACCGTAATGAAGGACCCGGTCCATATCCTGGCATTTGGATTTGGTACGGGCCTCGCACCCGTGGCGCCAGGCACATTTGGCTCATTACCTGGAATATTGCTGTTCTGGCTCACCATGAGTTTCGGACTTTATGTTCAATTGGGAATCGCAGTTGCGATCACGCTTGCGGGCATCTGGATTTGTGGTGAAAGCGCCCGGCGCATAGGTGTCCACGATCACGGCGGTATCGTGTGGGACGAGATTGTTGGCATGTACGTCACGCTGCTGGCGGCACCGGTTTCGGTCATTGGCTGGACGCTTGCGTTCGTCCTTTTCCGCATCATGGATATTGTAAAACCGTGGCCGATTAGAGACGTGGATCACAGACTCGGTGGAGGGGTCGGAATTATGCTGGACGACCTCGGAGCTGCGCTGTACGCCGCCATTTTACTGGGTTTGTACAGCTGGTTCCTTAATTAAGTAGTCGAGCAAGAAATGGCCAGTAAGGTAACGGAAATTCAGCGTGCCGCTGATGTACCTGAGAAAATCGGCAAGTACGTCATTATCAATAAGATTGGTAAGGGCAGTACCGGCATGGTCTATCTGTCTCACGATCCGTATTATCGCCGCGATGTCGCTATCAAGGTCTACAACACCGAAGAAGATGCCGATGCCGAAAAGGCTCGCGTTGCTCGCAAGATGTTCTTTAACGAAGCGCACATGGTCGGCATGTTGCAGCATCCGAACATCATGCCCATCTATGACGCGGGCGAAGAAGACGGTGCCTACTACGTCGTTACCGAACATATCCAGGGTGCACGCACACTGGCCGCGTACTGTCGCCCGGACAATCTGCTGCGCGTCGACGATGTCGTAGAAATTATTTACAAGTGTGCGAAGGCTCTGCACTACGCACACGGTCGCGGTGTTATCCACCGTGATATCAAACCTTCCAATGTGATGCTGACGATCGACAATGATGTCCGCATTATCGACTTCGGAATTGCGATCGTTCGTGACTCCGACGTTTCGCGGATCGAGGGCATAGCGGGCTCACCGAGCTATATGTCGCCCGAGCAGGTGCAATCTGAAGAATTGACGCCGCGATCTGATCTGTACTCACTCGGCGCTGTCATGTACGAACTGTTGACGGGCTTCCGTCCGTTCCGCGCCGACAACTTGTCTAAGCTGTTGCACCAGATCGTTTATGCAACGCCACCACCCATACATACTTACCGTGAAGATCTTCCCGAGGAACTTGAGCACGTTGTGATGACAACGATGCAAAAGGAACCGAACAAGCGTCTCGTCACTGGTAACGCGATGGCGGCTGAGCTGACGCGAGTCTATAAAGACCTGCGGCAAAAATACGACAGCCTCGATAATCAGGAACATTTCGACCTGCTCAGAACACTAACGTTCTTCCACGAGTTTTCGCACGCGGAGATCTGGGAAGTGCTGAGAGCATCGGACTGGCATGAATATCAGGACGGCGAGGACATTGTTCGCGAAGGCGAAGTCGACGATCGCTTTTACATTATTGTCGCCGGTTCCGTTCAGGTACAGGCCAACAGCATTAATGTAGGCAGATTATCCAACGGTGAATGTTTCGGCGAGACGAGTTACGTTCGGGGCGCACGCCGCCAGGCATCCATTCAGGCGGATGGCCAGGTTACGATATTACGAGTGAGTTCGACACTCATGGAGCAGGTGTCTTCAGCCTGTCAACTGCGCTTCAACAAGGTCTTCCTGAGGTCTCTGATCAATCGCCTGCAAGGCAGCGGCGGCGGCAACACCTAGCCAAGCCGCATCAATTATCGCTAAACTGACCCACTGGTCTACTCAGGGGTGTCCCATGTTTAAGCGTGTTGTTGGCCTTGCCGCCATCCTATTATCTAACACCGCGTTTGGCGGGGAGCTCAGCGACTCCGTAAAGGTGGACTATGATGGCTACCTTGCCGGCCTTTTCGATCACTTTCATCGCAATCCCGAACTATCTACCGTTGAAAATGAAACGGCGCGCCGTATGGCGCTGGAGCTCAGCCTCGCGGGCTTCGATGTTACTGAAGGTGTTGGCGGCACGGGCGTAGTCGCCATGCTCAAAAATGGCGATGGGCCGCTGGTCATGATGCGTGCTGATATGGATGGTCTTCCGGTGGAAGAGAAGTCCGGGCTTGAAAATGCCTCCCGCGCACAGCAAAAGGACCCGATCACGGGCAATACGGTTTACACCATGCACGCTTGCGGCCACGACGTGCACATCACTAGTCTGGTTGGAACCGCCCGCCACATGGCCGCCCACAAGGACGAATGGAAGGGCACTTTGATGTTCGTTGTGCAGCCTGCTGAAGAACGTGTGCTCGGTGCCCGGGCGATGAGAGACGACGATATCTGGAGTCGCTTCGGCAAACCCGACTACGCTTTAGCTTTTCATGTGAACTCTCTCGACGTCGCGGGCAAGGTCAATATCACCGAGGGCAGCCCGTTTGCCGGTGCTGATACGGTCGACATAATTATTCACGGTGTCGGTGCGCATGGCGCGCACCCGTATGCGGGCAAAGACCCAATAGTGCTGGGTAGTCAGATTGTGCTCGCATTGCAGACCCTGGTTTCGAGAGAATTGTCTCCGCGTGCTGCGGGCGTCGTAACGGTAGGTTCATTCCACTCGGGAACAAAACACAACATCATTTCCGATCGCGCTCATCTGCAATTGACGGTACGTAACACAAGTCTCGAAACTCGCCAGATTCTTCTCGACGGCATCAAGCGAATTGCAGAGAACATGGGTCGGGTTGCGGGCCTTCCCGAGGACAAGCTTCCCGAAGTGATCGTTTCCAACGAAAGCGTGCCGCCGACGATCAACAACCGAGGGTTGACGCTAAGATTGAAAGCGGCCTGGAACGACGAACTCGGCGCAGAGCGGGTGGTTTTCAATCCCACCAAAGGAATGGGTGCAGAGGACTTTCCCTTCTTCACCACAGACCCGGATATTGTCTCAGTTTATTGGCAGGTAGGTGGTACAGCGCAAGAAGATTTTGATCGGCAGGCTGCGGGGGGCGAACCTGTGCCAAGCCATCACTCTCCCTTATTTAAGGTTTTACCGGAGCCGTCAGTAACGGCAGGCGTTGAGTCAACGGTAGTTGCGCTAATGGCGCTGATGTCCATGTAGGAGCGCGCCCTGCGCGCGACGCTACGGGTCGCTTACTTCAAAGTCCTCAAGGTCTTCACCACCCGCACTCTTTAGGAGTATCTGGACCTTTTGCTCGGCCTCTTTTAGCGCTGCCTGGCAACCGCGCGTGAGCTTGATGCCTTCCTCGAATTTCTTCATTGCCGTCTCCAGTGGCAGGTCGCCTGACTCGAGTTCTGCAACCAGTTCCTCAAGATCCACCAGCGATTTTTCGAGATTAATTTTCTTTGCTGCAGCCATGTATCTGTCCAGTATTTTCGCGGTTGACAGGATTATAGTCGCACACTAGAGTGGTCGCTCCTTAGAATCATTCTAATAAGAATCATTCTCACTTGAGAGGATCGCAAAAATGTCACTAAAAGACAGCAAAACAGAACAAAATCTCAAAGATGCATTTGCGGGCGAGTCGCAAGCAAATCGTCGTTACCTTTATTTCGCAGCAAAGGCTGATGTTGAAGGCTACAACGATGTAGCTGCTGTTTTCCGCTCCACCGCGGAAGGAGAGACCGGCCACGCACACGGCCATCTTGAGTACCTCGAAGAGACCGGTGATCCGGCGACAGGCCTGCCGATCGGCCCGACCTCAGCAAACCTCGCTGCTGCTATTGCAGGTGAGACCCACGAGTACACCGATATGTACCCGGGCATGGCCAAGACCGCACGCGACGAAGGCTTTGACGAGATTGCAGACTGGTTTGAGACGCTTGCCAAAGCAGAGCGCTCACACGCCAACCGCTTCCAGAAAGCACTCGATTCGCTCGACGACTAAGTCGCTTGTCTGGCGGAAGACGCGAAGGCAGTCTTGAGGCGCCTACCCGGCACACGCTCGACTGGCGGTCTGCAGAATTCTACGATGAAGCTCCTCTTTTTGAGGAGCTTGAACGTGTCTTCGACATTTGCCACGGCTGTCGTCGCTGCTTCAATCTTTGCAATTCCTTCCCGACATTGTTCGACGCCGTCGACGAATCGGAGACGATGGAAGTCGATGGCGTTCCCAAAGAGGTCTACTGGGACGTCGTCGATCACTGCTACCTCTGTGACATGTGCTACATGTCCAAGTGCCCTTACGTACCGCCGCACGAATGGAACGTTGATTTTCCACATCTGATGCTGCGCGCCAAGGCGGTGCGTTTCAAGAAAGAAGGCGCATCTACCCGCGACAAGATTCTGAGCGCCACGGACAGGGTCGGAAAACTCGCTGGTATTCCAGTGGTGGTCAAAGCCGTAAACGGAATCAACCGCAGCAAGACCGGGCGCAAGCTACTTGAGGCAACTCTTGGTGTACACCGCAACGCACCTGTGCCGGAATACCACTCAAAAACAGCGCGCAAGCGTCTGGCGCGACTCGTGGGGGCGAATCCTGTCGATGTGAAGCCGAGCGAAAATACGCGTGGCAAAGTCGTGCTGTACACAAGCTGCTACGGCAATCGCAATCACCCCTCGATCGACGAAGATCTGGTTGCTGTGTACGAACACAATGGTATTCCCTTGACACTGGCGGAGAGAGAAACCTGCTGCGGTATGCCGAAACTCGAACTTGGCGATCTGGAGGCGGTGGCGAAGGCCAAGGAAATCAATATCCCGATTCTCGCCGCGATGGTCGATGACGGTTGGGATATAGTGACGCCGATTCCGTCCTGCACTTTAATGTTTAAGCAGGAATTGCCGCTTATGTTTCCGGATGATCCAGAGGTCGCGAAAGTTCGCGATGCAATGTATGACCCGTTCGAATACTTGATGCTGCGCCACAAGGACGGCGAGCTAAATACCGGGTTTAAGAAATCTCTGGGCAAGATTTCCTACCAGGTGCCGTGCCACCTGAGAGTCCAGAATATCGGTCTCAAGACGCGCGATATGTTGCAGCTGGTTCCCGACACACAAGTCGAAGTGATAGAGCGCTGCTCGGGACACGATGGTACTTACGCGGTAAAGAAAGAGTTTCACGAGATTTCCAGGAAGATCGCACGACCTGTGGTCAATAAAGTGAAACGCGGTGAGGCGGACCACTTCGTTAGCGACTGCCCTATGGCCGCCGAGCAGATCGCTCAGGAAGTCGACAACGTAGACGCAAAGAATCCAATGAGTTTGTTACGCAGTGCATACGGTATTTGAAATGAAAGAGTCGACATGCAAAAACTGACACGTGACGATCTTATGAGTCTTGAACAATATGCCGAGGAGCGCCCGGCATTTCGCGACCGGGTGATGGCGCACAAGAAAAATCGGCACCTTGATCTCGGCACCAATGCGGCATTGTATTTCGAGGATCGCCTGACTATGCAGTACCAGGTGCAGGAGATGCTGCGTATCGAACGCATCTTTGAGGCGGACGGCATCAACGATGAGCTAGAAGCCTACAATCCGCTGATCCCCGATGGCTCAAACTGGAAGGCGACCTTCATGATCGAGTTCCCAGAGGCTGTCGAGCGCCAGGAAATGCTTGAGCAGTTGGTAGGCATCGAAAATCGGGTTTACGTTCAGGTCGTGGATTTCGACCGTGTATACGCTATTTCCGATGAGGATCTGGAACGTGCCGATGAGCACAAGACGTCCGCTGTGCACTTCATGCGCTTTGAGTTTCCACCTGAGCAGTCAGCAGCATTGCGATCAGGAGCATCCTTGATAGCGGGTATCGATCATGAAAATTATTCAGTCGAAATTCGGCCCGTTGCACGAAATATTCGCGAGTCTTTGCTAAACGACCTCGACAATCAGCCTTGATTGGCGGGATATAGCGGGTGCACAGTTTAGCCATTCAAGCTAAACTGCCGCCGGGCATTTTTCTGGTTAGTATTTAATCAAGATGAGCAAACGATACGACGCTGCGGACATCGAAGTCCTTAGCGGGCTGGAGCCTGTACGGCGCCGGCCAGGCATGTATACCGACACCACGCGGCCAAATCACCTGGCCCATGAGGTCATCGATAACAGCATCGATGAAGCACTTGTGGGTCACTGTAAGAAACTCGACGTTACAATTTACAAAGACGGCTCGTTTGAGGTTTCGGACGATGGCCGTGGCATGCCTGTCGACAAACATCCAAAAGAGAAGATTCCGGGTGTTGAGTTAATCCTCACGCGCCTGCACGCTGGCGGTAAATTTAATCACGATAACTACCAGTATTCCGGTGGTCTGCACGGCGTTGGCGTGTCGGTGGTAAACGCCTTGTCGAAGAATCTTGAGGTCTGGATTCGTCGCGGTGGCAAGGAATACAACATGAGCTTCGTCGGCGGCAAGAAGCGCGGCAAGCTCGAGGTCGTTGGCACCGTTGGCAAGGCGAACACGGGTACAACGATTCGTTTCTGGCCCGACGAGCAATATTTCGATTCTGCGAAATTTTCTGTCAATAAACTTAAACACGTATTACGAGCCAAGGCAGTACTTTGTCCTGGCATTACCGTTCGTCTGAAAGTTGAGCAGCCCAAAGAAAAGATCGAGTGGTGTTATTCCGGTGGCCTGGAGGAATACTTGCTTGAAGAGATCGGTGGCGGCGAGACATTGCCGGCAGAACCGTTCGCTGGCAGCGTCAGCGGCAATAACGAAACGGTCGATTGGGCGCTGGTCTGGACAACAGACGGCGGCCAGAGTGTCACGGAAAGTTACGTCAATCTGATTCCAACCCCACAGGGCGGCACGCACGTTAACGGACTGCGCACCGGGTTGACGAATTCGCTGCGGGAATTTTGCGAGTTTCGCAGCTTGTTGCCGCGTGGTGTAGCAATCGCGCCGGAGGATGTTTGGGACGGCTTGAATTTTGTACTGAGCACGAAACTCGAAGATCCGCAGTTCTCCGGGCAGACGAAAGAGCGGTTGTCGTCTCGTGAGTCGGCAGCGTTTGTTGCCGGAATCATCAAAGACAATTTTTCGGTGTGGCTGAATCAATATCCGGAAACCGGCGACCTGATCGCGCAACTGGCGATTGGCAAGGCACAGCGGCGTCTTAAAGCGGCCAAGAAGGTTGTTCGTAAGAAAATCGTGTCGGGGCCGGCATTGCCCGGAAAACTGGCCGATTGTCGCTCGCAGGAGCCGGAGCTATGCGAGCTGTTTCTGGTAGAGGGCGACTCTGCCGGCGGTTCGGCAAAACAAGCGCGTGATCGTCTAACACAAGCGATCATGCCGTTGCGAGGCAAGATTCTGAACACCTGGGAGGTCGAGACAGCAGAAATTCTGGCATCGGCCGAGGTTCATGATATTGCGGTTGCTATTGGCGTTGATCCGGGCAGTGATGACATCAGCGGATTGCGTTACCACAAGATCTGCATATTGGCCGATGCAGATTCGGACGGCCTGCACATCGCGACATTGCTGTGTGCCTTGTTCCTGAGACATTTTCGCGAACTGGTATTGGCCGGCCATATTTACGCCGCGATGCCACCGCTTTATCGCGTCGATGTTGGCAAGGAAGTCTATTACGCACTGGATGAGGGTGAGCGAAAAGGCATCCTCGATCGCATTGAGGCGGAGAAAAAGAAGGGCAAAGTCACTGTGACGCGCTTCAAGGGTCTCGGTGAAATGGACCCGGAGCAGCTGCGCGAAACGACCATGCACCGCGACACACGACGTCTCGTGCAGTTGACGATAAGTGCACGTGACAAAACGGATCAGATGATGGACATGCTGCTGGCGAAGAAGCGCTCCAAGGATCGTCGCAGCTGGCTGGAAACCAAAGGCAACCTGGCCGAGGTATGAGTGACATGCAAAACAGTCTGAATCTTGAGGGCGTCGAACAACAAGCGCTCAAGGATTACACGGAACAGGCGTATCTCGACTATTCGATGTACGTCATCCTCGATAGAGCGCTGCCACAGATTGGTGACGGTCTGAAGCCGGTGCAGCGACGCATCATTTATGCGATGAGCGAGCTGGGGCTGTCAGCGACGTCCAAGCCCAAGAAGTCGGCACGTACAGTCGGAGATGTCATCGGCAAGTTTCACCCGCACGGTGACTCGGCTTGTTATGAGGCGATGGTATTGATGGCGCAGGGCTTTTCCTATCGCTATCCCATCGTTATCGGTCAGGGCAACTGGGGCTCTACTGACGATCCCAAATCATTCGCTGCGATGCGTTATACGGAATCACGACTGGCACCGTATGCAAAGAGCCTGCTGCAGGAACTCGGACATGGCACTGTTGACTGGTCACCCAACTTTGACGGTACACTCAAAGAACCCGTCGTATTGCCGGCGCGCCTGCCGAACCTGTTGCTTAACGGCACAGTGGGCATCGCCGTGGGAATGTCGACGGACGTACCGCCGCACAATCTAAACGAAGTGGCGAGCGCATTGATTCACCTGATCGATAATCCGAAAGCAAGCGTCGCAAATTTGATGAAGCACATCAAAGGCCCGGACTATCCGACCGGTGGCGAACTGGTTTCGTCAGCCGCCGATATCAGGGAAATATATGAGACCGGCAGTGGCACATTACGCCTGCGCGCTTCCTATAAGATGGAAGGCAGCGACATTGTCGTCACGTCATTGCCGCACCAGATTTCCGGCGCGAAACTGCAAGAACAGATCGCGGCACAAATGCGGGCAAAAAAACTGCCGCAAGTCGACGACCTGCGGGACGAATCGGATCATGAGGACCCGACTCGCCTGGTAATCAGCAAAAAACGTGGCGTCGATGTAGAGCGATTGATGTCGCATTTGTTTTCCACGACTTCGTTGGAGCGCACGGTACGCGTCAACATGAACATCATCGGGCTGGATGGGCGTCCACGCCTGTTCAACCTGCTCGAGATTCTCAAAGAGTGGCTCAAATTCCGCAAGGCGACCGTCACTAATCGTCTCGGACATCGACTGCAGATCGTACTCGACCGATTGCACATTCTCGATGGTTTGCTGGTCGCCTATTTAAGTATCGACGAGGTAATCGCGATCATTCGCGAGGAGGACGAACCCAAGCCAGTCCTCATGAAAACCTTCAAGCTTTCCGATATTCAGGCCGAGGCAATCCTGAATTTGCGTCTGCGCAATCTTGCCAAACTGGAAGAAATGAAGATCCGGGGCGAGCAGGACGAGTTAAGTGCGGAACGTGGTTTGCTGGAAAAAACTCTAAAGAGTACTGCGCGACTAAAAACGCTGATCAAGAAAGAAATTCTTGAGGACGCTGAGGCATACGGTGACGAGCGTCGCACCGAGATCGTAGAACGTGATGCGGCGCAGGCGCTTGACGAGACGCAATTGGTCGCAAGCGAGCCCGTGACCGTCGTGCTGTCACAAGCAGGCTACGCTCGTGCGGCCAAAGGACATGAGATCGATCCGGGAACACTGAATTATCGGTCTGGCGACACGTATCTTGCGGCCGCACAGGGCCGCAGCAATCAGCTGGCTATGTTTATCGACAGTACCGGGCGTGTCTACAGCGTGATGGCCGGTACGTTGCCGTCCGCGCGTGGGCAGGGCGAACCACTGTCCAGCCGCTTCAAGCCACCCGATGGGGCGGCATTCTGTGGCGCGATGATCGGATCTAACGAACAGAAATACCTGCTGGCGAGTGATGCCGGATACGGATTCATCGCCACGCTCAGTGATCTTGTTTCACGCAACAAAGCCGGTAAGTCGATTCTTCGTGTACCGCAGGGGGGCAAGGTAGTGGTGCCAGCGCCGGTACCGGCTGAGGCCGAGTGTCTAATTGCTGCCGTCAGTTCGATCGGGCGGTTGCTGTTGTTTGAGATGGAAGAGTTGCCGGAGCTTGCGAAAGGCAAGGGCAATAAGCTGATCAATATTCCGGGAGCGAAGTACAAGAGTGGCGACGAAACAATGGTGGCAGCCACAGTGGTGCCGGAAGATGGTTCATTGCAGGTGCACACAGGCACCCGCATGATGACCATTAAATGGAATGACCTGGACGACTATTACGGTGATCGTGCGCTGCGCGGCAGCATGCTGCCGAAGGGCTGGCGCAAGGTCGAACGCCTGATTGGAGTATCGTAGGGGCGCGCTCCTACTAGCTTGCTTTTTCGGACTCGACGGGCATCTCGACAGTTTCGTCTTCGGGTCTGGTGTTTACCGTTATCTCTTCGTTGATGCCGGTATCATCCAGGTCCGAGACTGCGTCATTTTGTGCCGGCATCTGCGCCGTAATGTCGAGCTCGGTCACCGATGCCAGGGGTAATGCTGCTGTCGCATTATCATCACTAGTCTCGTCGCCATCCTCTTCCATATGGACAGCGAGATCGGCGGCAGCTCGTGCAATCTCGGCGTTCAACACCTGCGTAGCGGTCATCTCGTCTTCATAGTCCTGCTCAAGAACCTGGTAGTCGACCTCTTTGCTGATCGTGTAATTCTGCGCGACCAGAGTATCGTCATCAGGCACCACTTCTACGGCTTTCAAGTCACGTTCTGGAGCGTCCTCGGGCTGCGGTATCTTGGTGGCGTCGATAATTACTGACATGTCGTAATCGTCTTCACTTTCTTCCGGCAGCACTTCGCTCTCCAGAATGGAATCCTCGTCAATACGAATCGGCGGCATCATATCCGTCTCATCAGATATCTCTGCAACCGGTTCGAACGGCAGTTCTATATCGATTTCAGATGTCGCAGCGAAGCCGAAGTCCTCGGTAGCGCCAGGTGTCGTGCCTTGCTGAAGGCCTGTGCCGATAACGAGATCTGCGTCCAGCGCGAGATTCTCTTCCGTTGGTGAATCGTCGGTAAGATCATAATCAACACCAAGCGCCTCGACATTCTCCGTATCGGTTGCCTGCGTGTCGCTGTAGCGGCGACCATGAGCTTGCTCTGCCAGTGGTGATTCTGCCGGCGTGCTATCGGATGGGCCGCGTAAACGCCGGCCGAACATCAACAGCCCGAAAATAAGTGCGATACCACCGCCACCGAGCCAGAACAGCCATGAAGATGATGCCGCTCCGTTCGTGCCAGTACTTGTTGTCGTAATAACGGCAGTTGGGACATTGGGCGAGGTCGCTGTGGTAGTCGGGCCCTCCAGCTCAGTGTCCAGAATGATGTCGCCAGGCTGCAGATCTCTGGTCATGTCAGCGATCGCTTCTTCGGTAACTGCTGGCTCTTCAATAGCCACTGGTTCAATGACTGTCAAATCTTCAACCGGCGATTCCGCAGGGGCCGCTTCCACAACAGCCGCAGGTTCGTAAGCTGCAGAACTTGCGATCACAGCTTCGGCAGCTTCGGTAACGGGTTCAGCAAGGATTTCAGCTTTCGCGACAACGGCGGCTTCAGCGTTGAAAGAAGGAATGGAAAGTCTGCTTCCGGCTTTGAGCCGGTTTGGATCGTCGTTCAGGAACGCATCCGGATTGGCAGCAAAGATCGCGTTTACGGCGGGCCACAAACCGACAGTTCGATTCTGAATCCGTGACGCAATATCAGACAGCGTATCACCCGCTTGAACCTGATAAGTTGTTGTCGGCGCGATGTCCCTGGCAACTGGCTGCGACTTGATGGAGGCTACAGGGCGTTGAATAGCCGCTGGTGCGACGGCAACGGGCGCAGCTGCAGGATCTGCCTGCTGGGTTACTGTCGCCTGGTCGTAAGCAGGGCTCAGTGGGTCGATGAATAACATGTATTCACGACTCAGATTTGCGGAATAAGGGCAGTTCACGACGACGTGTGCGGAAACCATCGGCTCGCGGACCGGTGTGCTGCCGGCCAGCATGATGACGCCGTTCGCCACGCTGACTGTAGCGGGACCAATGGAGGGCAGACCACTTACAGATGGACCTGGTCGCATCGTGACGCAGTAGTTCGACAGCTGTTCGTTGGGAGCGAGTGCATACGCGATGCTGGCGCGCAGTGGTTGACCTAATCGTGACTGGACAGTTAGTTCGCCAAGTTCCAGAGCACCTGCTGGTAATGCAGCAAGGCCGCTGCTGACCGCAACGATTGCGGGAATACTACGATTCCTAAAGTTCGTTCTGTTTATTACATTCTTCACTTTCAGCCACTCCGCGAAACTCGATAGCCAGCCTGATTAAAATATGCACCGCTGGCTGGTGCTCTATATTACGATTTGACAGCAGGTAGTCGTTAGCGGGTGGTCGGTAGAGCAGAGTGTGAAGTACGTCACACTTTGATTCCCACCAAATTCGGTTAATTCCCGTTGGCGGCCGCCAGGTCAGCCAGCGTGTTGCTTGCAACGTTTTCTGCCTCTTGCAGCACAACTTCCGGCTCGTGAACATAATGTCCTTGCATGAAGTCGAGGCCGAGCTGGAACAGAACCGCCATCGCGTTCGCATTTTCGACGCGCTCTGCAATGGTCTTGATCTTTCGTTCCTGCGCTGCCTTGACGATTTTGCTGACGGCGCCCTGCATACTCGCGTCTGTCATCAATGTGTGCATCAGTTCGCCGTCGAGTTTTATGTAATCAGGTTTCAGTATGTCCAGAATCTGGAAGCGCTCCTGATTGATGCCATAGTGTTCGAGCGCGAAGCCAATACCGAGCTTGCGCGCATGCTCGACCAGAGCGCGTGTTTGCTTGATGTGCTTGGCCGCATCGCGTTCGGGTATTTGTACAACCAGTCGCGAGCAATCAAACCCTTCTGCATCGAGTTTCTGTTCCATCCATGACGCCGTCGTCGAGTCAGTGATCGATTGTCTGGACAGGCGGACAAAGACGCGATCCGCACTGCCTTTGTTACAAAAATCGACCGCCGATTGCAGCATCCAGCGATCAATGTTTTTCATCATGTTGTTACGTTCTGCTGCTGGCAGGAATTCGGACGGCAGTACAGAGTTACCTTGCTCGTCAATCATGCGTACCAGCAGGTCGTACATCTTGACCGTGTCACTGCGAAGTCCCGCAATTGGCAACTGCGCAAGTCGAAAACGATCGTCCATCAATGCGGCCTTCAGGTGTTTCACCCAAATCGCATCGAATTCACGTTGCTTGGTGTCCTCTTCAGCACTCTCGTCCAGGAACGAGGTGTTGCCGCCAGCCTGTTTTCCGACTTCGTGAGCGCTGACCGTTGCCGCGATGAAGTCTTCGAGGCTGTTGAATACCTCATTGACTGCACAGGCGCCCACGGTGCAGGTCAGGTGCGTCGACGTGTCGTCGACTTCGAATGTGAACTTCGAAATGAAATCGCAAAACTGTTTGCCCCATGCTTGTGCATCCCGGGCAGATCCACGCTCCAGCAGCACCATAATGGACGTGCCTTCGAAACGACCAGCGACGTCACGAGGATGCAGGCGCTTGCGTATCTCCTCGGCGAGCTGCGCAAGAATTTCTTCCGACCGCAGGATGCCGACCTTTTCGATTGCCTTGCCGAAATCATCAGGTTTGATGTACACCAGACAGTGTGTGCCCTGCGCGGGTTTCTTGCGGAGGTGTTTGGTGATTCTCTCGATGAACTGGGCGCGGTGAAAAAACAGGGTTGTCGGATCTCGTTGCAATGCTTTATGCACGAGCTTGGTCGGCTCTTCTGCAACCGTTAGTTGCGGCGCGATTCGAATTTGAACCAGCGGCCCATCATCCAGGTCGAACTTGCGGAACTCGAGATGTATTTCCTCGTCCTCAGCACGGTTGCTACGTGATTTGACGATAAGTTTTTCGTCCGCCTGCCACTTGTCTTCGATCGTCGCAATCAGCGCGCCTTTTAGTGCAGCCTGACTTTCAGGATCAAACGTATCCATCACCGGCATGCCGATCAGTTCGTCCTTGTCCTTGACCTTGAACTGAGCCATCCAGGCATCGTTGACATTGGTGAAGATACCTTCCTGAACCAGCGCAATTGAGCTGCTGGACGAGTTCATGTGGTCGTTGAGCTGGCGTTTGTATTCGGTTGCTGATTGTAGTGTTGAGTTGAGTGCTCGTTCGACGCGCAATGCTCGCAACTCTCTTGAGACGACAGACTGCAGACGTGTCTTCAGTGAAATTGAAACCAGGTCGCAGGCGCCCGCTTGCATCGCCTTTTGTATGCTCGCCTCGTCGGCAGTTTCCTGCGTAGCGATAACGGGAACTTCGGGGTTGTAACGATCCTTTTGTTTGATGACCTGCCGGATCGAATCTTTGTAATGATCACAAAGGAGAATGAGCAATTCGACGTTCTCAGCCGAGAGCGTATCGGCCAGCCTGTTGGGGGTCGAAATCCAGTGACAATGCGCTGCAAGACCCGCGTCTCGCAGCGTGCGATTGATGGTTTCGACGTCGTCCTGAACTTCTGTCAGCACGGCAATAGAGATGCTCTGGCGCCCGTTCAAATCCCTTTCCCTGGCAACGGCGGTCTTCCGCTGATTTCCATATTTTGTTAACCGATGGAGCAGTTTAGCTACTGCCGCTGCTGGCGTCGCGGTCGGGAGGTCAAAACCGTGACCTGTATCTAGTTTCGGAGCTAATCAGGTCCGATACGGACCGAAAATACGGCTGGCGAAGCACGCGGACTCTAGTATCATGGCGCCTCGCCACAGACTGACAGATCCTTTCATCGAGCGATTTTTATGGCCAATTACAGTACCAGCGAGTTCAAATCGGGACTCCGCATCATTATGGACGGCAATCCCTGCATTATCGTCGAGAACGAGTTCGTCAAACCAGGCAAAGGGCAGGCGTTTAACCGTGTCCGGATCAAGAATCTCAAGACGGGAAAAACTATCGACAAGACCTTCAAATCGGGCGAGTCGGTAGAGGCCGCCGATGTTATGGACATCAGCATGCAGTACTTGTATTCGGACGATGAGTTCTGGCATTTCATGGTGGCGGATACGTTTGAGCAATATGCAGCCGATGCTTCGGCGGTCGGCGATGCAAAGGACTGGATTTCTGATGGCGATGTCTGCGGCATAACGCTCTGGAATGACGCGCCTTTGATTGTTACCGCACCCAATTTTGTCGAGCTCGAAATTGTCGAGACGGATCCGGGTGTTAAGGGAGATACGGCGAGCGGTGGTGTAAAACCTGCAACCTTATCGACGGGCGCCGTAGTACGTGTGCCTTTGTTTGTCGACCAGAACGAAACCATCAAAGTCGACACGCGGTCGCGCGAGTATGTGTCGCGCGTTAAATAAAACGAGTGCCGCGTTGCTGTATTTCACAATACGATTTACATAATTTTTCCACGCCTGACTGATCGGTTTCGCTGAAACGGTCTGTCGATGCGCTGTCGATATCAAGTACGCCGATAAGTTCGTTTTTGTTGAACAATGGCACGACAAGCTCGGACCGTGAATCGGGATCGCAGGCGATGTGGCCTTCGAAGTTGTGTACGTCTGTAACGCGCTGTGATTTGAGAGTTGCAACCGCTGTACCGCAAACACCGGATCCGATCCTGATGCGGACGCAGGCCGGTTTTCCCTGAAACGGCCCAAGTACCAGTTCGTCCCCACGTAACACATAGATGCCCAACCAGTTGACGTCATGCATCGCATTGAATAGAAGCGCGACGAAATTACTGGCGTTGGCAAGCGGGTCCGATTCGTCCCCGAGCAAGACGTGCAGTTGTGAGTCGAGCAGCTTGTAATCCGGGTCACTCATTCCTTTGCCTCGAAATGAAACGTTACGACGTTACGAATATCGTCGGTCTTATTGTGCATCATTTGCAAGCGTTCCAGGCCCATTGCTACGCCGGCACAGGACGGTAGTCCTGATTCAAGTGCTGCGAGCAAGGACTTGTCGTGCGGTCGTACCGGCTGACCGCGGCGTTTGCGTATCGCTTGATCATTCGCGATGCGTTTTGCCTGGATACTGGCATCGGTCAGTTCGACATAGCCATTGGCGAGTTCCAGCGGCCCCATGAATACTTCGAAGCGATCAGCGACGGACGAGTTGCCCGGACAGGTCTGGGCAAGCGCCGCCTGGCTGGCAGGGTAGTGCTGCAATACGGTAAGCCGGCCTGGATTGAACGATGGTGCAACCCTGATCGACAAAATCAGATCGAGCCATGCGTCGCGATCATCGCCGAGCATTGATTTCAAATCGTCATCAGCATTAGCTGCACTGGAGAGATCGTCGATTGGTGCGCGCGTCGGATCAACTCCGCACACATCTATGAATGCACTTCCATAGTCGATTACTGTGACATTGTCCGCGATACTTGCGTCGTCCAGCGCGGTTGCAATTGTCTGCAGCGTATCGGTGATGATGTCGCCAAGTCCGAATCCGAGTCGATACCATTCGATCATCGTAAATTCCGGCTGATGATTTCGGCCCAGCTCGCCATCGCGATAAACACGGCATATCGAGTAGATATCCGGGTACCCCGACGCGAGCAGGCGCTTCATGTGAAATTCAGGCGACGTATGCAGGTAGAGCGAAGTAGAACTCCGGGCGCTGCTGACCTCAAGGCTCTCTATCTGTACATCACTGGTCGCCGCTTCACTCAACGCCGGGGTGCTAACCTCAAGAACCGACTCGGCGGCAAAGCGTAAACGCAGGCGTTGCAGCAACGCAGCTCTTTGCAGCGCAACTCCCGGCCCGGATGCCGGCTGCCAGTCCGTCATTCTGCAGAGCCCAGCATTTGGCCTATCGCCTCTCCTACACGCAATGTCTCACCCGGCTGCATGTCGGTGTCCCATTCAGAGGCTCCCTTTGGCAACAACAGGATCACCGTAGAGCCCATGTTGAACCAGCCTAGCAAGTCTCCTTTTCCGACTGTGGTTGTATGACCCGAGAGATCGGGTACCTCGACGACGCCATGTTTTCGAGGCCGCAATTCGCCAGTCCACGGTGTCGAGATACTGCCCACATTGAGCGCGCCGACGAAAATTACAACGGCCGGACCATGGTCGGTCTCAAAGTGCATGATGAGTCGTTCGTTGCGCCGAAATAAACCGTCAACGCGCGAGACCGTAGCCGCATTAACACTGAACAGATCACCAGGAACGTATCTTGCGGCAATCAGCTCGCCAGCCAATGGTGCATGTACGCGATGATAGTTGTACGGAGCGAGATAAATGGTCGCGAAGGTGCCGTTGATATAAGACCTGGCCTGCTCGAGATCGGTTGCCAGTAGATCGCTGAGTGAATAGTTGAGGCCCTTTGCCTGGATGATGCTGTCGTCACGAATGCTGGCAGCGCTACTCAGCGTGCCATCGACCGGCGAGACGATGCTGTTGTCACCCTCTTCGATAGGCCGGGATCCTGCATGTAGTTCGCGCACGAAGAAGTCGTTAAATGTTGCAAAATCTCCGGGCACACTCAGCTTCACATCTTCGATGTCAACATCGTAGAGTCCGGCGAAGCGCGTTATCAGAAAGTCTTTTGTCGCGACGTGTCTGATTCGTGCGATGCGCCAGATCAAGGCGGTTAACAGATGCTTTGGCAACAGATACTGCAGTGCGACGAAGAGTTGAGCGAGCATCAGTCGCCTGCCTTTGTGATCGGTGTATTCACGCTCAGGAGTAAGGTGTGGTCACTGTAAAAGCTCAAGGAAACCATATCCAGCGCGTCACTGGGCCGCATTAACATCAGGTGTTTACCGCCACGCTGTAACGACACACTCGAATTGGCAGGGACTGTTAATTTCTCAACCCGACGCATTTTTGCAACGCCGTCTTCAAGTAATGACTCATGAATTTCAACTGCCCCGAAATCAGGGCTGGTGACTCGAGTAATGCTGATCGGCACGTCGGTGCTGTTGCTGAAAGACATGTAACCCGCGCTGATGCGGCTTCCCGGCATGGGTGCTGCAATGACGATTTCGTTTGCAATCAGCGGCGGCCGGGTGTCATCGCCACAGGCAGAGAGAAACAGGCAGGTAATCAAAGCGATTGCGCGCATTATTGAGCAGCTATGATGAGCGGGAGGTCGTGCAAGTAGTTGGCGACAACATGCGGTGCGCTGAACAGTGCGGAAAAATCGCCGTTCGGATCAATGACCAGAACGGCCGCCGAGTGATCAACGCCGTAGCTGCCATCTTCCGTTGGGGCTTTCTCGAAGTAGATACCCAGACCGCCGGTTAGCTTGATGACTTCCTCGAGCTTACCCGTAACCGCAAGATTGTCGGCACCGAAATAATCGACGTATTGGCCCAATAGCTGCGGAGTATCACGCTCCGGGTCGACACTAACGAGTACGATACGAGGCAGCGGTTCTGTTCCGGTAGCGGCGAGTTCTCGCCTGACGTTGGCAAGTGTTTGCAGCGTCGTGGGGCAGATGTCCGGACAGTTGGTGAAGCCGAAAAAAACGAGGTCCCACTGGCCGCGAAAAGTATCGGCATTAACTTCACTACCTGTTTGGTCCAGCAGCGAAAAGTCAGGTATTTCTCCGGGGAGCGGAACGATGAATGCTGCCAGGGGTTCTGCCGGCTGGTTCATTTTGGTTGCGACGAAAATGCCGGTAGCGAGCGCGCCGCCGAGCACGATTGCAAAGATCAGGTTCTTGAGTCTCATGGTCCTCTTTCTTCGGTTGTTTGCACATTAATTGTCGAGCCGGCAATTCTACAGGCAGTTGGGTCGAGAGCGTGATAGATTCGCGATCGCATATGAATGTTGAACAACTTATTCGCACGATCGCCGAGCGCTTTGAAGGCGCCGAGCTGTCCTATGGACACGGTACCGACAATCCGCTGGATGAGGCCGCCTGGCTGGTTTTCGCTCATCTGAAGCTGGCGCATGACAACGCGCCGGCCGTCTACTCGAACGAAGTCGCGGCCGGGCAGGTCACGACGGCGACGGATCTGGCCGAGCGTCGTATCAATGAACGAATTCCTCTGGCATACCTGCTGAACCAGGCGTTCTTCGCGGGCCATGAGTTCTATATCGACGAGCGAGTCCTGGTGCCACGTAGCCCCTTAGCCGAGATGATCCATGCGCAGTTTGCACCCTGGATCGACGCGGATTCGGTGCATGCCGCTGTGGATCTTGGCACCGGCAGCGGCTGTATCGCAATTGCGATCGCGCACGCTTTTGCAGACGCCAGCGTCGATGCTGTCGATATCTCACCGGATGCGCTTGCGGTGACCGCGATAAATATTGAGCGGCATGGCCTCATCGACCGTGTCACACCAGTGCAGTCGGACTTTTTCGCCTCGCTTGAGGGCAAGCAGTACGACCTTATCGTCAGCAATCCACCGTATGTAGATAAGCAAGACATGGATTCGATGCCCAGCGAGTATCGCCACGAGCCGGAGCTCGGGCTCGCCGCTGGAAATGATGGGCTGGAATCGGTTCAAAAGATACTAAATGATGCCTCGCGATTCCTTACAGACAATGGAATACTCGTGTGCGAGGTCGGCAACAGTCAGAGCGCGCTGGAAGCGGCGTACCCCGATGCGACCTTTGTCTGGCTGGAATTTGCGGACGGCGGGGCAGGTGTATTCCTGCTAAATAAGAATGATTTACAGGATCTATAGCGGTGTCTGGTAATACATTTGGGCGAATTTTTACACTAACGACTTTCGGCGAGAGTCATGGGCGGGCGCTGGGTTGCGTCGTCGACGGTTGTCCTCCCGGGATGGAGCTGTCGGAGGCGGATATTCAGGGTGACCTCGATCGCCGCAGGCCGGGGCGCAATCGTCACACGACGCAGCGCAATGAGCCTGATCAGGTGCAGATACTTTCCGGCGTGTTTGAAGGCAAAACGACAGGTACGCCGATAGGGCTGTTGGTCGAAAACAAGGACCAGCGTTCGAAGGACTACGGCGATATAAAAGATAAGTTTCGGCCCGGCCACGCCGATTACACGTATCAACAGAAATACGGCATCCGGGACTACCGGGGTGGTGGTCGATCGTCGGCACGCGAGACGACGATGCGCGTTGCGGCGGGCGCTATCGCCAGGAAGTATCTTTTTTCAAGACTGGGCATCGAGGTGCGCGGTTACCTATCGCAGCTGGGTCCGATTGAGCTCGGCGCGAAAGACTTCGCAATAATTGACGATAATGCGTTTTTCTGTGCCGACCCGGAGCGCGTCGCAGAACTCGACAAGTTCATGGATGAGCTCAGGGAGCAGGGCGACTCGATTGGCGCAAAAATCAGCGTGCTGGCAAGCAACATGCCGCCCGGACTTGGCGAGCCGGTGTTCGACAAACTTGGGGCGGACATCGCGCACGGACTTATGAGCATCAACGCGGTGAAAGGCATAGAGATCGGTGCGGGTTTTGCCGCAATTACCCAGCGTGGCAGCGAGCATCGCGACGAAATGTCAGCGGACGGCTTTAGCAAGAACGACGCGGGCGGCACGCTCGGCGGTATTTCGTCGGGCCAGGATTTACTGGCCAGCATTGCGCTCAAACCGACATCGAGTGTCGCCGTGCCAGGAAAGACCATAGACAAGGCCGGCAAGAATACTGAAATTGTGACCAAAGGACGCCATGACCCATGCGTCGGACTTCGAGCGACCCCTATTGCCGAGGCAATGGTCGCGCTGGTCATTATGGATCACTACCTGCGCAACCGCGCTCAAAATGCTGACGTGACGTCGGAAACCCCAACCCTGTAGGAGCGCGCCTCGCGCGCGAATTCATCAAGTACAAGCAATGAGCGAAAAATTCAATATAGCGGTAGTTGGCGCGACAGGTGTCGTTGGCGAATCAATACTGGAAATTCTCAGCGAGCGTAATTTTCCCGTTGGCGAGATTTACCCACTCGCAAGCGAGCGTTCTGTCGGCAAGCAAGTCGATTTCGGCAACAGGCAGCTAAATGTTGAAGATCTCGCCGATTTTGATTTCTCCAAAGTGCAGATTGGTCTGTTTTCGGCTGGTGGTTCTATCTCTGAAGAGTTTGCACCGCAGGCTGCGGCAGCAGGTTGTGTCGTTATCGATAACACCTCGCAATTTCGTTATGATCCGGATATTCCCTTAATTGTGCCAGAAGTTAATTTAGAAGCGATGCAAGGGTATGAAAGCCGCAATATTATTTCCAATCCAAACTGTTCTACCATTCAAATGATGGTAGCGCTAAAACCCATTTACGATGCGGCAGGCATTGATCGAATTAATGTGTGCACTTATCAGGCGGTATCCGGTGCGGGGCGCAAAGCAGTTGAAGAATTGGCGCGCCAAACGGCAGAACTATTAAACGCACAGCCTGCTGGCGTGAGTGTTTTCCCAAAACAAATTGCGTTTAATGTATTGCCACAAATTGATACCTTTTTAGATAACGGTTATACCCGTGAAGAGATGAAAATGGTATGGGAAACACGCAAAATTTTAAATGACCCCGATGTAATGGTTAATCCAACCGCAGTGCGTGTGCCAGTATTTTACGGTCATTCAGAAGCAATACACATTGAAACCAAACTTCCCTTTACGGCCGAGCAAACAAAAGAGGCGCTAAAAAATGCGCCAGGTGTGGTCTTAATAGAAGATGATTACCCAACCCCTATCACTGAAGGCGCCAGCCAAGATGCCGTTTTTGTTGGCCGTATTCGCGATGATATCTCGCATCCAAATGGATTAGATTTGTGGGTTGTTTCTGATAATGTGCGCAAGGGCGCGGCACTCAATGCAATCCAAATCGCAGAAGCGGTTGTCTCGCAAAGTTTTTATCGGCATTGATATCGTAGGCGATCAACGATTCAAGATGCACCGATCAAGCATCAACTGCGGCGAGTATAAGAGACGGTTCAAGGCCAGGATGACATCGGTTTTTTTGTTTTTTGTGTAAATCGATTAAATGAAATAGCCTGGGTGATGAATCCATCCGGTTCACGTTTTATTTGTTACCAGCAAAAACAGGATGACCAAGAAGGCAATGAGGCTTAGAAATGGAAACGTAATAAAGCCCCATAACTGCAGATGAATATTGCTGCAATCAGGACCGCTACCGCATAAACCAATCGGCGCAAAGCCGGGAATCATTTGTTCGAGGTATTGGTAAAGGGCAAAGAGGGCTCCGATAAGGGTTAAGGGTATAGCATACAACTTAATGCCATTATCATTTCGATAAGCGGCAATGCCTAGAATAATGGCAAGGGGATACATTGCGGTGCGTTGGTACCAGCATAAATGGCACACGGGTAAGCTTAAGATTTCACTGCTGTATAAAGTAGCCAATAGTGCGATTAAAGCAATTAACCAAGCAAAAAATAAATTATATTGTTTTAATTGCTTCATTTAAGCACCTATCGAATGCGGGGTGGATCAAGCGAGTGGGTCCACCCCCGTATCAATCTTATTATTTTGCTGCATCTATTAAAGTTTGCAAGCGCTTCATGGTTAACGGACGCACAATGCGGCCATTTACAAATAAAGTCGGCGTGGCGACTTGACCGCCCATCACCTTGTTCGCTATTTGTAGGTTTTTATTAATGAATCCAGTGTAAGGACTTTTTACCAAACATTGCTCCAGCGCTGGTTTATTAACGCCTTTTATTTTGCTGGCAAATTGCAATAGAGTGGGTACGGTTGCCCAATTTTGCTCTTCAGAAGGCTGATGGAAATAAATATATTTCACAAAAGGAAAATACAATTTTTTATTTTGCTTATACAGACAACGCGCGGCATTAGCTGCTGGCATTGAGCCTGGAATAAACGCTAAGGTAATCATGGTGTATTTAGCAATCCCGCTATCAACAAATTTCTTTTTCACTTTTGGTAGCAGTGTTGTATTAAAGCGCATGCAGTTGGGGCACTTTAAATCTTCAAAAGCGATGATGTGTACTTTGGCGTTGGCGTTACCCATAGTAGGTTGACCGGTAGTGTCAATACGGACTTGTTTGGGTAATTTGGTCGAAGGTTTAAAGAAAATTGCAGCGGCGACAACGACCACGGCAATAGCAATAACCGCAATGATGAGTGATTTTATTTTTGATTGTGACATCTAAAGCTCCTATTATGCTTCATGGGTTTCATTGATTAAGCCTGATTGTAAGTTAGCAGGCACCGCAACGTCCATCATTTTAGGACGCGCTAAATTTAAATTATCCATAATCTCGGCGTACTCTTCTGGTGAGCTCACTTGCAGACGTGGATTATAACGAATTTCTTCGCCAATTGTGCTCATTGTCATGCCTTTATAATCATGTGCTGGATAAACATAAGTGTGTTCGGGTAATTTTAATAATTTATTAAACAGGCTATCGTATTGTGCAATGGAGTCACCGGATTGAAAATCAGTGCGACCTGTTCCGCGAATTAATAAAGTATCACCGGTAAAAACACGATCATTGCAAAGGTAGGAGTAGCAATCATCGGTATGGCCTGGAGTGTACATCGAGGTTAAAGTGAGTTCACCTAACTTTAAGGTTTCGCCATCTTTTAAGCGCAAAGTTACATGCAAGGCCTTGGAGCGCTCACCGGTAGTTACTTCACAATGAAATTGTTGACCCAACTTGCCTGAAGCGGTGACATGGTCGGCGTGAGTATGGGTGTCTAAGGTATATAAAAGTTTAATTCCAAGCTCATTAATTAGCTGACCATAAAGTTCTATTTTCTCAAGGACAGGGTCAATAATAATGGCTTCACGGCTGCGCTCATCTGCGAGCAAGTACGTGTAGGTGCAGCTTACCGGATCGAACAATTGTCGAAACATGCTAAATTCCTTTTTAGTGACTGAAGGCTTAAGTTTAGCACGAACTGACACCCGCGCGAACCCGCTATTCTGTCAGGGTGGGTAAAATTTGGGCCGATTAAGGGCTAATATTATCCCCAAAAAAGCTGACTTTTGCGCCAAAATTTGGTATCTTAAGGCACGCTTAATGAAACTTCAGGGGGAACTCGGTGAAAAAGCTATTAGCTATTGTTTTTATAGGGATTTTTGTTGGTCCGCTCAGCGCCTTTGCAACCAGCCTTTTTGACAGTGGGCCGGCTGTAAAGCAATCTTTTCAGCAGGCAGCGACCGCCAAGCCTAAATCCAAGGCTTTGCCAATGACAAAAGTGAAGGCCATTATGGCCGCCGCTAAGCGTGAAGTACGCCAGCACAGAGTGCTCACTCAAGCCACGGTTACCCGAAACAGTGAAGCTGCCGATGGTGCGCAAACCGTAGCGGGAGGAGTGGCACCCAAAGCCGCAGCTCATAATCAAGCGAGCGAATTGAAGGCGCAACTATCTCAAATAAATCAAGCCAATATTTTATTTCAACAACAAACAGACCAACGTTTTGAGCAATTAGCCACTAAAAATACGGCATTAAAAGGCGAGCTTGCACGTATGACGCAAGCGTTGATGTTATTGAACCAAGAGATTAATAGCCTTAATCAACAAGTCAACAAAGCGGGCATTAAAACAGAGTTGCCAACACAGGTTTCGCTCCCAGCAAAAGCCACATCCGAATTACAACGTATTGAAAGCAAATACGGTAGTGCTTTAAAATACGTTTTATATGCATTCATTGTTGTATTGTTAGTATTTATTGCTTTATTTATTCCACGCCGTCGTCAAATTGCAAAATTAAAAACAGATGTTGCTAGCAGCGTTTCAGCTGCAACGGCGATATTGCCCACTAACAGTAATGACGTTGATGATGACACCCGATCTGAATTTGATTATATGAGCACGCGTGAGGCGACTCCAGCTAAACTTGATTTAGCACGTGCCTATATTGAAATGGAAGACTATGCAGGAGCGCGACAAGTGCTCGGGCAAGTATTAACCACGGGCGATGCTGAGCAACAGCAACAAGCACAACAATTGTTAAGTAAGATTCCACAAAAGCCATGACATCAAAACGGATAGCCTTGGGTGTTCGCTATGATGGTGCAAACTATCACGGCTGGCAAAGCCAAGATGATTTACAAACAGTTCAATTACGATTACAGCTTGCGTTGTCGCGCGTTGCCAATCATTCTGTTGTGGTAACGTGTGCTGGTCGCACCGATGCGGGTGTGCATGCCACCGGTCAAATTGTACATTTTGATACAGATGCTGAGCGCGATGATTGCTCCTGGGTGTTTGGTGCCAACAGTAATTTACCCGCAGATATTAGCGTATTATGGGCTAAAGAAGTTGGGCGTGAATTTCATGCACGATTTTCAGCAACAGCGCGTCGCTATCGTTACGTCTTATATAACTACGATGTGCGCCCGGGCATTTTGCGTCATGCCGTCGGTTGGTATTATCGACCATTAGATGAAAAACGCATGCAAGAGGCGGCTTTGTATTTGTTGGGCCGGCATGATTTTAGCTCGTTTCGAGGTGCGAACTGTCAGGCTAAAACAGCTGTGCGCATGATGACTCAACTCGATGTGCATCGTCAGCGCAGAATGATTATTATTGAAGTAAAAGCCAATGCTTTTTTAATGCATATGGTACGTAATATCGCTGGATCATTAATTGAAATTGGTACCGGCCGCAAAGATCCTAAGTGGCTACAAGACGTGTTAGAGGCGCGTGATCGACGCCAAGCTGGGGTGACGATATCGCCAAATGGATTGTATCTTGTTGAAGTGGATTATCCACCAGAATTTGAGTTGCCAAGCAACCCGCTTGGTCCATTTTTTCTACCCTAATGGTAGATAAGGAAAACAAATGAGTTGGTTTACAAAACTATTACCAAAAATTTCAAGCTCCACTAAAAAGGGTGTGCCAGAAGGCATTTGGAGCAAGTGCGATGCTTGCATGGCAATTTTATATCGTGCTGAGCTCGATCAAAACTTACAAGTGTGTCCTAAGTGCGATCATCACATGCGTGTATCAGGTCGTGCTCGATTAGAGATTTTTTTAGATGAGAATGATCGCGAAGAGTTGGGTCAGGATATTGAGCCAGCTGATCGTTTGAAATTCCGTGATTCTAAAAAATATAAAGATCGCATTTCAGCGGCGCAGAAAAAAACACAAGAAAAAGAAGCCTTAATTGTGATGAAAGGCAAGATTAACGGTTTGCCGATTGTGGCAGTTGCCTTTGATTTCAACTTTGTCGGCGGCTCGATGAGTGCGGGTGTTGGTGAGCGTTTTATTATCGGAGTGCAAGCGGCGCTTGAAAATAAATTACCGTTTGTCTGCTTTTCTACAAGTGGTGGCGCGCGCATGCAAGAAGGTTTATTTTCTTTGTTTCAAATGGCGCGCACGTCAGTGGCATTGGCTCGATTTGCAAAGGCAAATTTACCGTTTATTTCAATTTTAACGGATCCTACGATGGGGGGTGTATCCGCTTCACTGGCTATGCTAGGAGATATTATTATTGCAGAGCCAAAAGCCTTGATTGGTTTTTCAGGACCACGTGTCATTGAGCAAACCATTCGTCAAACTTTGCCGGAAGGTTTTCAGCGAAGTGAATTTTTATTGGAGCATGGTGCGATTGATATGATTTCGGATCGCCGCCATTTAAAGGGCACGGTACATCGGTTGTTGAATAAATTTTTAAATTTGGGTGCAGTTGAGAAGAAAAAACGTAACGGCACTCAGGCTAAGGGATAGATTAGCTTGGTGGAACTTAAGTTATTAATGGGGTGTTTTAGATGAAAAAAATAATGTGTTTTTTAATGGCAGGTTTGTTGGCAGTAAGCTTTCAAGCTTTTGCGAAAACGGTAGTTTATAGTTGTCCGGCAGCCGGCAAAATTCAATTGCCAAAGTGTCGTGCTGTTGGAAGTAAAAATAATATTGGTTGTATGTGGCAGGCAAAGCTTAATGTTAATCCACCGCTAAAATCAACGCCCGCAACCCAGCGCTTTTTAACTGCGGCTAGCTTAAAATTACCCTACAAGCCACAACGTTTGATGTTTGTTCAATACGTTCGATCAACTAGTCTGATGATTTGCGCCTATCAGGCGCGTCAAAAATTCTGTGCATCGCCTGGTAATTGCTATAACGGTGGTTCATTGCAATGGGGTCCACTGCCTGGGAAATGTCACCTTTCTAATGCGCAAACCAATGCTAAAGGCAGTCATTATTGTATCGGCGGTGCTAAGACGTGCACTGTGGTGTGTGATCAATAATGCAGACTATTGCGGCTTGGTTGGATTATATTGCAAAGCTGCATGTCTCGCGTATTGATCTTGGGCTTGAGCGCCTTCAATTGGTCGCGCAATCGCTACAGCTAACGCAATTTGATTGCCCGGTCATTATGGTTGCGGGCACCAATGGTAAAGGCTCTTGCATTAAACTTTTAGAATCTATTTACTTAGCAGCAGGCTATCGAGTTGGCGCTTATACTTCACCGC
>JAJFKV010000009.1 GCA_021773055.1 Woeseiaceae bacterium | reverse complement strand
TTGCTGAGCGCGCCAATAATTGCACCCCTCGGCCGGCATGGCTGCAAGACCTCGAGCAATTAGATGCACCCTGGACCGACAAAATTCAATTTGATGCGGAGCAGCAGACCGAACGCATGATTGCGCTGCGCGAATGGCTTGCCGCGACCGCAGCACAGCAAGCGCAGTACATCGTTGCGAGCTTCAACGAACGCTGGAACGGCCTGCAATTACCCACCGCTGAAAAAGCGCCGTTGACGGCATTGCTGCGGCGTTTGCTGGGAACGTCGAAAGGGCTGTTCGCCGTTATTGACTATTACAACTTCAAAGGTCTGGGCAGTAATCCGAGAGAGCGTTACGTCGGAGAAGGTTGGGGGCTTGTGCAGGTCCTCGGTGATATCTCGGGAGCGACAAGCGGCGATGACACAATGCTCGTGGCTCGATTTGCTGAAGCTGCCGCCAGGCGCCTCGCACTGCGCGTTGAAAATGCACCGCCGGAGCGCAACGAGGGCCGCTGGCTGGAGGGCTGGCACAAACGTATCGCTGAATACGAGCAGCCAGCTCCGGAACTTGCCGAGGCGGGCCAAAGCCGTTATCGCGTGCGACCTTATTTGCAGCAGCCGTCAGTCGACGGCATGACAGTTACCTGGTTTAGCGAGTTGGCGTCGCCCGGAAGTCTTCTGATCGCAGCAGAAGGCTCTGACGGGCGGACAGAGACATCTAGCCCGCGGCTCGCGTGCGAGCTCAGCTATCATCTCGCGGAATTCCCCGACCTGGAACTCGCACGCGCACTTCCTTACCGACATGAAATCACGGTCAACGGGCTTCTTCCCGGCAAGACGTATCAGTATGAAGTCGTTCAGGATGGAGAGGTCGCAAAGGGTCAAATTCAGATACCCGACGGCGTGAATGCCGATGTGCGATTCGCTGTTTACGGTGATTCTGAGACCGAACCGGAATCCACGGGCAAGCCGGCGAACTGGCCCACCGCTGGCGAACCGGACAGGCGTTACATGGTCGACCAGACAGACGGTTACGCAGCCAATCTCAGGATTATCGCCGCCGAGCGACCCGGTTTCGTCGCTATTGCCGGAGACCTTGTCGAGTCCGGCGGTGAACAGCGCGACTGGGACGAATTCTGGCATCACAATGCGCCACTGGCCGCATCGGTGCCGATCGTGCCCGCACGCGGCAACCACGATTATTATGGCGGCCCGGGAGACCTCGGTGGCTATTCGAACAGAGCAACACGCCGCGCCATCGACAAGTATGAGACCTATTTCAGCGGCAACGCATGGTACGTGCTCGACTACGGACCGATTGGTCTGGTCGTTATCGATCCCAGCAACGGCATGCCGGAGCGAACCGTCACAGACAGCAACTGGTATTTGTCCGGTGAAGCAGCGGGCGGCGTAGCCCCTGCCTGGCAGGAGGGCTCGGAGCAATCGCGCTGGTTAAGAAGCACACTCGCACTTCTGCAAACCGAAAAACGATTCACATTTGTTTTGTTTCATGCGGCGCCCTACTCGTCTGGCGTTCACGGTCGGCTCCCGGGCACTGGAGATGGCGAGAATTTTGCATCGGGAATACCGCTGCGTGCATTGACGCCAGTGTTTCAACAATTCGGTGTCGACGCTGTTTTCAATGGTCACGATGAAATGTACGAGCATTCGACAGTCAGCGGTATGGAGGAGCGAGCGAACGGCAGCCAGACACCGCACACGATTCATTACTTCACAGTAGGTATCGGCGGGGATGGACTGCGCGGCCCCGACCCTGACGCCGAAAATCCGAACAGAGTTTTTCTGGCGGATGAGGACGCGGTGGAAGTCCGTGCTGATAACGGTGTTCTACTACAGGGCGGAAGGCACTATGGGCATCTGAACGTCGAGGTCAGCAAGCAAGAGAACGGTGACTGGCGGGCACGTATTGAGCCCGTCCACGCTTTTCCGCGCATGAATTCTGACGGTGACATCGACGGTTTCGAGCGGCGCGTCTATGACGACGTAGTGTTACTGGTGAACAAGCGTGACGATTAACATCAGCGCTATTGATGCCGCTATCGTGATCGGCTACATGCTGGCTGTATTGTTTTTCGGCGTCTGGGTAGGACGGCGAGGCGGCCAGTCGTCGGCCGCGTATTTTCTCGGTGATCGTTCATTGCCATGGGGCGCGTTGTTGCTATCGATCGTCGCGACCGAAACCAGCACCGTGACATTCCTCAGCTTACCCGGGCTTGCTGCGGCGGCCGGCGGTAACCTTACTTTCCTGCAAATCACGATCGGCTATATCGTCGGCCGAATTTTCGTCATCTTTATCCTCATGCCGTTGTACTTCCGGGGGCAGCCGTTTACCGCCTACGAAGTTCTTGAGTCACGCTTCGGGCGCCTGAGCCGCCGCACTGTATCGAGCCTGTTTCTGTTGACCCGCAATGCCAGTGATGCGCTGCGCCTGTTCCTGACTGCTCTGGTGCTGCAAATCGTCCTCGGGCTCGACCTTACGGTGAGCGTCATGTTCATCGGTGCAGTGACCATTTTGTATACCTTCATAGGCGGCGCAAAATCGGTCATCTGGAATGACTGTATTCAGTTCGTCATCTATATGCTGGGCGCGGCAGCCGCGGCGTACATTATCGTCGGCGAAACACCTGGTGGCATCGATCAGCTCATGCAATTTGCTGGCGCCGAAAACAAACTTCAGATCTTCGATTTCGACACGAGTCTTATCAAACCAGGCATGACCTTCTGGGCCGGGCTTGCGGGCGGCGCTTTCCTGACGGCAGCCACACACGGCACGGATCAGATGATGGTGCAGCGTTACCTGTCGGCAAAGAGTCGCGCGGATGCATCTCTGGCGCTGGGCATCAGCGGTTTCATTGTGTTGGCGCAATTTGCGGTCTTTCTGCTGATCGGTATTGGCCTTGCGAGCTTGTTCGGCATAGGCACGAACTCTGCAGGCGTTGATATGAAAAACGATCAGCTACTGGCGTATTTTGTAGTCAACTACATGCCGATTGGGCTACTGGGCTTTACGCTCGCCGCCGTATTTGCGGCAGCGATGTCAACACTGTCAAGTTCACTGAATTCATCGGCCGCTGCCTTTATCAACGACATTTATTTACCAACGCGGAAAAGCGAGCTGGACGAACGTACGAAACTGCGCGCCAGCCGCATTGCGACCATCACATTTGGCATTGTGCAAACCGGTATTGCAATCGCTTTCGGAATGATAGGTTCGAACGAAAGCATTGTCGCGAACGTACTCAAGATCAGTGGCTTTGCAGCAGGACCGGTGCTGGGTCTCTACTTTCTCGGCGTGTTTGTGCCTCGCATACGGCAGCGTGAGGCACTCACGGGTTTTGTCGTCGGCATAGTTGTCCTGTCGACCATTGCTTACGCGACGCCGGTACACTGGGCCTGGTATGCATTGACCGGAACACTTGCCACGATGATGGCCGGGCGGATTGCGCTCGTACTTACGGATAACAACAATGAGTGACGATATTTTCGCGGAATTGACCAACATCGTCGGCGAGCGGCGAATCGTGGTCGGTGCCGAAGTTGCGACGCGCGAATTTCCATGGGAGACACACGCCTCTTGTGATGCGAAAGCGATCGTGATGCCTGAGTCAACCGCAGAAGTGGCAGCGATCATGCGGGCCTGTAACCGCGTTGGACAGACCGTCGTGCCGTTTGGCGGTGCGACCAATCTGGTGCAAGGCTGTGCGACCAGTAGTGATGACATCGTTTTGTCGCTTGAGCGCCTGAACCGTATTGAGGATGTCGATGCTTCCGCACGTACACTGATTGCAGGAGCAGGAACGACGCTGCAGGCAGCCCAGGATGCTGCCGCCGAGATTTCACTCTTTTTCCCGGTCGACATCGGGGCACGCGATAACTGTCAGCTCGGCGGGCTTGTCGCCATGAACGCCGGCGGTAACAAAGTCATTCGCTATGGCATGACGCGGGATACGGTACTCGGTCTGGAGGCGGTGCTCGCCGATGGCACTGTGATCTCGTCAATGAATCGTTATATCAAAAACAATTCCGGCTTCGATCTCAAGCACATGTTCATCGGTAGTGAAGGTGTGCTCGGCATCATTACGCGACTGGTATTTCGGCTACGGGCTACGGCACGAAGTCACAACGTCGCCTTGCTGGCCTGCGATAAATTCGAAGACGTAGTGGCGGCCCTCGAGACCGCCAGCAGTACATTGCCCAATACGCTGACGGCATTTGAAGTCATGTGGAACAGTTTTTACGAATTAGCTGTGCAGCCGCGTGGCAGGCTCGATGCGCCGCTCGAGGCCGGGCAGGCTCACTACGTGCTCATTGAGACGATGGGTGTCGATCAGGAGCAGGATGGGCAAGCCTTTGAGGTGATGCTCGAGGGCCTGATGGAAAAGGGGCTGCTTACGGACGGCATGATGGCGAAGTCCGACAAGGAGCGCGAGCTTATCTGGCAAATCCGCGATGAGGTCGAACCGGCCATCGGCGGTGCGCACAATTTCGATGTCAGTCTGCGCAGTGCTGATGTGGGCGACTACGTCGACCAGGTGGATACGGTGATAACCGGGCAATATCCCGACGCTAGTGTCATCGCTTTCGGCCATCTTGGCGACAACAATGTGCACGTATCGGTGTCAGAAATCGATTGGAATGAGGGCAGCATCGGATTTGTTGAAAAGGCTATTTACGGCTGCCTCGAACCGTTTGCGGGAGCGATATCTGCTGAGCACGGCATCGGTCTGGAAAAACGCATCTATTTGTCGATTAGTCGCACGGACGCTGAAATCGAATTGATGCGCGTCCTGAAGCGGACCCTGGATCCGAATAATATCCTCAACCCCGGCAAAGTCGTCGACGCGCTGGAACGATGAGTCGACAGTTACTGATAAACGGCGAGTTATTTGACGGTGATCGCCGGCAACCACGGTGCGCGGTCGTTATCGAGGACGGCGCTATCGCCAGTATATCGGCCGCTGCAGAAGCGCCGGCTGACGCTGACGAGACAATCGATCTTGATGGGCTGCTGCTGGCGCCGGGCCTTATCGATTTGCAGGTCAACGGTGGTGGCGGCGTGTTATTCAACGACGCACCGAGCGCTGAGTCGTTGCAGCAAATAATCGCGGCGCATCGGGCTTTCGGCACGACGGCGTGTTTGCCAACCTTGATAAGCGATGACGCGGCCGTCATGCGACGGGGGATCGATGCGGTAAGCGACGCCATATGTCAGGGTGTAGCCGGGATCATTGGCATTCATCTCGAAGGGCCACATTTGAATCCAGAGCGCTGTGGTGTGCATGACGCGGCACACATGCGCCCGCTTGATGACGCAGCTTTCGAATTACTGTGCTCGCTCGACGAGGGCCACACACTCGTGACTCTTGCCCCTGAAACCGTGGAAGCGAATCAGATCAGGCGTTTGCACGCTGCCGGGCTACTTGTTTTTGCAGGCCACAGCGCGGCCAGTTATGAAGCAACCCGACAGGCCATCGACTCCGGGCTGAAGGGTTTTACACACCTTTATAACGCGATGCGGCCGCTTGTGAGTCGCGAGCCGGGCATCATCGGTGCAGCTCTGGAGGACCCGGATACCTATGTCGGTATTATCGCGGACGGCTACCACGTTCACCGGGCAACACTGGCAATCGCTATTCGCGCCAAGCCGAAAGGAAAAACGATACTGGTGACTGACGCAATGCCGTCGGTTGGCTCGGCAAACGAGCAATTCGCATTAAACGGTGAGTTGATTAACGTTGAAAATGGGCGCTGCGTGACCGCCGATGGCGCTCTCGCTGGCAGCAACATCGGCATGATCGATGCGGTGCGCTATGTGAGCGACAATGGAATCGTCGATATTGACGAAGCTTTGCGCATGGCTTCGAGCTATCCCGCCGCTGCGCTCGGCATTGACGACTCGCTCGGTTTCGTACGACCTGGCTACGGCGCCAACCTGATAGCCCTTGACGGCGATCTCAATGTTGTACACAGCTGGATAGCCGGTGACGGGATGGAGCACGGCTAGCATGGACATCATCATTCTCGAAAATAGCGATCAGGTTGCGGCCCAGGGAGCCGCGAAGCTCCAGAAGCTTTTGCTCGACAAGCCGGCCGCTGTGCTGGGTCTGGCAACGGGCGGCACACCAATTGCGTTGTACCGGCACCTGGTCGTAGAACATCAAAACGGGAAACTCTCTTTTCGCGATGCAAGCAGCTTCAATCTCGATGAGTACATTGGTGTTCGCCCCACGGACCCGCAGAGCTATCGTTCCTACATGCAACGTCACTTGTTTGAACAAATCGATATTGATGTCGCGAACACGTTTCTTCCTGAGTGTGCTGCCGACGAAAATCCACTCGAGGTGGGGCCGAAATACGAACAGTTGATCGCCGCCAGAGGCGGTATTGATCTGCAGGTGCTCGGCATCGGCCAGAATGGGCACATTGGTTTTAATGAGCCCAGTTCGAGCCTCCGCTCACGTACGCGGATCAAAACCCTGACGCGCGAGACGATAGCCGACAATCGTCAGTATTTCGACGCGACCGAAGTACAGCCGCAGCTTGCGATCACGATGGGCATTGCTACGATCATGGAGGCTCGTGAAGTCGTTCTGCTTGCGACCGGCTCAAGCAAGGCCGCAGCGATTCGGCAATCGATCGAAGGTCCTGTTTCTGCCATGTGGCCCGCATCGATTTTGCAGATGCATGAGCGCGTCACGGTTCTGCTGGACAGTGATGCAGCAGCCGAGCTTGCCAATCGTGATTATTACGACTGGGTTCAGGAGCAGAAGCGGCTTCTCCTGCACGAGATAGAGGGCGCCTAGATGGCCTTAATCGTACAGCAGAAAATCCGCACGCCGACGCACGAACTCAGCGAGTTTCACGCGGTAAACAGCTTCGATCTCAGCGATATCCTTGCCGCCGAGCAGTGCTTCCAGTGTTTTGGCATTGCCGAGCAGTCGCAGATAGTTGTCGGTTTGCCAGGCGTCGGGGTAGTCGAGCAGGAGTTGCCGTGCAATGACGAGGCCAGTCGAGATTGGCTCAAAGCTGTCGCGATCGGTGATGCGGATGCGGACGCCCTGACACAACACACCCATGAACTTGCTGGCATCCGGCGTGAAGGCTATCGCCTCAAAAGCGACTCCCGGCAGCGCCCTTTCATTGAGCGTTCGGGTGAGGGCCGCGCCCTCGAGCCATGGGGCGCCGATAAGCTCGAAGGGTGTCGCCGTGCCACGCCCGACCGACAGATTGGTGGTCTCGAGAAGACCGATGCCCGGGTACAGGAGCGCTTCGGTGGAGCTGCGCATGTTGGGCGATGGATTAATCCACGTCAGACCGGTGTCATCGAAAAAATCACTGCGACGCCAGCCGCTCATCCTGACGACACTCAAATCGAGATCGAGATGGAGCTCGGCCTTCAGCATCACGGCGAGTTCACCGACGGTCATACCATGGCGAACGGCGATGGTGTGAAAGCCAACAAACGACTGCCTGCCGTCGTCAAGAACGGGTCCGGCAACATCGATGCCGTTGATCGGGTTTGGCCGGTCGAGAACGACAAATCGAACGTTGTTCTCCGCAGCGGCGATCATGGCGTTACCCATCGTCGAAATGTAAGTATAGAAACGCGTACCGATGTCCTGGATGTCAAATACGAGCGTATCGATATCGGCGAGCATCTCCCTGGTCGGTCGTCGTACCTCGCCATAGAGGCTGATGATAGGAACCTGGATGCTGGCTTCGGTGTTGTCACCGATAACGGCAATATCAAGCTTACCCTCGAAGCCATGCTCCGGGCTGAAGAGGAGCAAGAGCTCAACCCCTTCTGCTTCATGCAGCAACTGCACGGTACTGCGACCGTCTCTGGCGACGCCGGTATGGTTGCTTATCAATCCAACCCGGGCACCAGACAGCTGTCGAAAATCATCCTGCATCAGTACATCGATACCGGGCTGCACAACGCCAGGTCGGGCTTCAGCCAGGCCGCCGGTCAGCAAGAATCCCAACAGAAAAATTCGTACATTCATCGACAGGCACACTAGAGCAATGCAGAAGAAATTGACAACCGAATCAACGAACCCGGAGTCAGAAGACCTGGATCGCATGAGTACGATGGAGCTCGTGCAGCTTATTAATGCGGAGGATGGAAAAGTCGCCAATGCGGTGGCACAACAGGCGGCGGAAATAGCGAAAGCAATCGATATCATTGCTTCCCGACTTAGCAATGGTGGCCGGTTGGTTTACGTAGGTGCAGGCACCTCGGGGCGACTCGGTGTGCTCGATGCGGCGGAGTGCCCACCGACATTCAACGCGGACCCGGAGCAGGTTATAGGCCTGATTGCCGGCGGACCCGGTGCACTGCTGGAGGCGGTAGAAGGCGCCGAGGATTCAGCAGAGTTTGGGGCCAATGACCTCGATGCCATCCAGTTGTCAGCAGGGGATGCTGTGGTTGGCATTGCCGCCAGTGGTGCCACACCTTATGTGTTGGGGGCATTGGACCGCGCTCGCGAGCTCGGCGCAGCAACGATCGGCTTTAGCTGTAATCGTGACGCGCCAATTGCGGACCACGCTGACATGGCGATCACCGTCGTTGTTGGGCCGGAAGTGCTCACTGGCTCGACTCGAATGAAGGCAGGTACTGCCACGAAAATGGTGCTTAATATACTGACGACCGGCGCAATGGTCCGCCTCGGTAAGACCTACGGCAATCTCATGGTTGACCTGCAGGCAACCAACGAAAAGCTGCTGCGGCGTTCAGTTGGGCTGGTACAGAAGCTAACCGGACTGGCTGAGGTGGAGGCCGAAGAGCTGTTGCGACACTGTAATGGAGAAGTCAAAACCGCCATAGTCAGCCACAAGCTCGGACTCAAAGCCAGAGAAGCGAGAGAGCGTGTTCAAATAGCTGACGGCAGGCTGCGCGCCGCGCTGCAAGAAAATGACTGATCGCCAGTTGATACTGGGCGTCGACGGCGGTGGCTCTAAAACGGCTGCGAGAATCGCCAGGATAGACGGCGATGGCGGCATTGATGAACTTGGTGAGGGATTCGGGGGACCGTCCAATATCCGCGCTGTTGGCCAGGCACATGCGGAAATCAATCTGGATGTCGCGGTCGATGCGGCGCATCGCGCAGCCGATACTGCCCAAACAGAAATCGACTACGCCGTGCTTGCATTGGCCGGTAGTTCATTGCCCGACGTGCAGTCATTCATTGCCAGTTGGGCCAGACGCCGCAGTCTTGCGAAAAAGGTCGATATTGTTCATGACGCTGATCCGGTACTAGCCGTTGGCGCGCCGGATGGCCACGGTATTGCGTTAATTGTTGGCACGGGCTCAGTTGCGGTTGGCCTCGGTGAAGACGGGGAACGGTCAGTGGCGGGCGGTTGGGGTCATTGGTTTGGTGACACCGGCAGTGGATATGATCTCGGTCGACAGGCGCTGGCGTCGGTCGCGGACGCGACCGACGGTATAGGCCCGGAGACCACGCTTGTGGAGCGGATTCTGGAGAGACTGCATACGGACAAACCGCGTGAGATGTTGCAGAAACTGGGTCAGGCACCCGACGTACGACGGGAAATCGCTTCGCTGGCGCCTGTTCTGTTGCAAGCGGCGGCGGATGGTGACCAGGTCGCACTGGCGATTATTGAGCAAGCGGCTGAGGCGACGGCGAGGCTTGTGCAGGTTACGGTAGCAAAACTCGGTTTCGACAATGACGTGCGTCTGGCAGTTGCCGGCGGCATCGTCACCGGCAACAAAATTTATCGGGATCTGCTGATCAGGTGCTTGTCCGAACTAGGCACAAAGCCGGCATCAATCGTGGTTGTTGGGCAACCGGTGGAAGGTAGCCTGATCATGGCGCGGCAGCGCCTCATCGATGACAAGGGCAACAAGTGACGAACCAGAGTGTAAAGCGCAACCGATGGACCTGGCTGCCAAGTTTATACTTCGCAGAAGGTTTGCCCTTTGTTGCCGTCATGACCGTGTCGGTGATCATGTACAAACGGCTGGAACTATCGAATGCGGAAATTGCGTTCTACACGAGCTGGTTGTACCTGCCGTGGATTATCAAGCCGCTGTGGAGTCCGGTCGTCGATATCCTGAAAACCCGGCGTTTCTGGATCGTTTCCATGCAATTGCTGATCGGCGCCGCTTTCGCCGCAATCGCGATGAGTATTCCTGCGGATAATTTCTTTCGCTATACGATGGTAGCGTTCTGGCTGGTCGCGTTCAGTTCCGCTACTCACGATATTGCAGCGGACGGGTTCTATATCCTCTCGCTAAACGACCATGAGCAAGCCTGGTTCGTCGGTATTCGCAATACCTTTTATAGGCTCGCGATGATTACGGGCCAGGGATTGCTGGTCATGGTCGCAGGTTGGCTGGAAACAGATACCAACAACGTGCCGCTGTCATGGAGCATTGTGTTCTATCTGCTGACTGCCACGTATGTCTTGTTGTACGCATGGCACCGCACAGTATTGCCGCAACCGGACTCCGATATACCGGGGGCATTTCAGTCATTCGGTGATCTGGCAGCGAAATTCGTCGAGACCTTTGTGGCCTTCTTCAAAAAAGAACACATTGGCAAAATACTCGCTTTTTTGCTGTTGTACCGGGTCGCGGAAGCGCAACTGGCCAAACTTGCACCACCGTTCTTGCTGGACGAACGAGGTGCGGGCGGGCTTGGTCTTGGCACGACGGAGGTTGGACTCGTTTACGGGACAGTCGGCGCCCTGATGCTGACGATCGGTGGTTTGGTGGGAGGATTTCTGGCAGCCCGTCATGGACTCAAGTACTGGCTGTGGATAATGGTCGCAGCAATAAATTTGCCCAATGCCGTCTACATATTCCTTGCCTACGCACAGCCAGAGAGTCTTTTGCTGGTGAACATTGCGGTGGGCATCGAGCAGCTCGGTTATGGTCTCGGCTTTACGGCATACACCCTCTATATGCTGTACGTTGCGCGGGGCTCTCACAGTACGGCGCACTTCGCCATCTGCACGGGATTCATGGCGCTCGGCATGATGCTGCCGGGGCTGTTCAGCGGCTGGCTACAGGAAACACTTGGCTATCAGCATTTCTTTATCTGGGTGCTGATCGCGACGGTCCCCTCGTTTCTGGTTGTTGCCTTGATTCCGCTCGACGCAGATTTTGGCAGGGAGAAAGTATCTCCCGGCCAATAAGGCAAGCACTGCATTCTTGAGCTGCGCGCAAAATAAAAGAGCCAGAATGGAACCTTTTGCGCATCGCAAACGTGTTGAGAGCACACGAAGATGAATCCCACTCGGTCAGTCTTCGGCATATGACAGACGGCCAGACAGCGGGCTCTGGCGTTTGCAACTCAGGTCGCCACGGAAGGCGCTCTATCGAGCGATGATTTATGCCTTTCAATGATGTACGGGTTTGCGAGCAGGCGTTTAGTGCCGACGCCGATGCGTTGACCCCATTGAAACTTCAAAGTCAGCAGAACGCCGACAACTATCTGCAATCAATTCTTACCGGTGACAGGAGTGCGCGGCTTTTGTACGGCCCGCGCTTGTCTGGCAAGTCGACCATCGTTAGACGCTTCGCTGAGGCACTGCCGGATGATGTTGCGGTGGCCGTGGTCGATGGCTCCGGGCTGGCCCCGAACACATTTCTGTCTTTGATTCTTGCACGATTTGGCTACGAGGTTGAGCTGCAGTCGGGCGACGACCTCCTTAGATTGCTGAACGTATTCGCGATACAGCAAGCTCGTGCGGTGCAGTCACCCGTAATCATTGTCGAGAATATCGACATGATGCAGCCCGGTGCGTTACGCGCTTTGTCCATGCTCTCGACTTTGAAATTTCAGGGTCGATTCGCCGTGCGGATTGTGCTGACGGGCGGCAGCGATGCCCTTACGCTGCTCAGGTCACAGGGCATGATGCCCATCTTTCAAAGAACCTCTTCGGTGTTTGAGGTCGAGCCGCTGTGCCGAATGGAATCAATGCTGTATTTACATGGACGCTTGCGGGCGATCGATATTAAGCACGCCGACGACGTGCTGAGCGTGAATGTTTGCGACTTGCTGCACGAATTATCCGGCGGGTTGCCGGGCTCATTGAATCAAATCACCAGGGCTGTACTGGGCGGCGCACGATCGCTGCCGCTAAGCGAAGCAGACGTAGAGAGGTATCAGGAGATGGAGATGAAGAAGAAACTACCCGTGCCACGCCTGATCGTGACCAACCATGGCAAAGTAGTCGAAGAATATAATGTCACTGACGAAAAAGTCACGATTGGACGGTCCAGCCTTGCGGACGTCGTCATCTATAACGAGTACACGAGCAAATTTCACGCGCTGCTGCTGTTTCATGCAGACGCTCTCGTACTTGTCGATTTGAACAGCGCCAATGGTACTTTCGTAAATTCCGTCGCCGTGAAAAACGCTCTCTTGTCCAGCGACGACATCATATCCATTGCGAATCACAGAATAAAAGTCGTGGATGCGCCGAGTGCAGGTCTGGATCAGGTCTCTGCTGAAGCAAGTGCCGATACAGTGAAGATGAAGACGCTTACCGAAATGCGAGAACAGAAGAAGATGCGGATAACCCGCTTTGCATTTGGCCGAAAAAAACAGGGCGACTGAAGTAGCGTCTTCTGGGTAGAGTATCCTGTGTCGGAATAGTTGATAATAGTCAAAATCTTCTCCCGATCGGACGGCACATGAAACACCTCACCATAGACCCGAGCTATCTCCGCCAGCAAATCGTTGGTGTGGATTCAACATTCGAAACACCATTCGGCGAACGCTTGATGTCGTATTGCGACTACACGGCGTCGGGGCGTTGCCTGCGTTTCGTGGAGTCGTACTTGCAGGGACTGCAAAGAATTTATGCGAACACGCATACCGAGGATGACATCACCGGCCGTAGTATGAGCCAGCTTTTGCATGAGGCCGAGGAGAGTATTAAGGAGTCGGTCAATGCGGGGCCGAAAGGACGCATTATCGCCTGCGGTACGGGCGCTACCGGTGCTATCGATAAACTCCAGCAACTCGTCGGTGTTGCGTTGCCCCCTGCAACTCGAAAGAATATCTGTGAAATGCTGGCAGATTCCGATTCAAAAGTCAGTTGCGAGGAAGTTGGTGACCTTTTTCACAAGTCGCAGCCGGTTGTCTTTATCGGCCCCTACGAACACCACTCCAATGAGATATCCTGGCGTGAGTCACTCGCAACGACCGTTCAGGTTCAAATGGATGAGAGTGGCAATATCGATCTGGCACACCTCGAGGAGCTCTTGCGAGATCCGGCGTACCAGAATCGAACACGAATCGGGTCATTCTCAGCGGCGTCGAATGTAACGGGAATGCGCTCGGATGTAAGACGTATCTCCAGTTTGTTACACGCTCACGATGCCATTGCCTGTTTCGACTTCGCGGCCTGCGCGCCGTACGTTGAGATCGACATGAACCCTGAGCCTGTCGGTGACGAAGACCCATCCATTGATGCGATTTTCATATCCCCGCACAAATTCCTGGGAGGTCCGGGTTCCAGTGGCGTGCTGGTCTTCAATGAACGAATCTACGATCGAGATCTGCCACCGACGGTCAGTGCCGGGGGCACCGTAGACTATGTCGGCATGAACGGCCAGGATTTCATAGGCAGGATTGAAGAGCGGGAAAAAGCCGGAACCCCCGGCGTATTACAAACGCTCAAGGCCGGCCTGGTTTTCCAGATCAAGGATCGTGTCGGTGTGGACTTCATCTACAAGCGAGAGCACGAACTAACGGCGCGAGCGTTTGACCGATGGAGCGAAGAGGAGGGCATCGAAATACTGGGTAACCCGGATCCCGCGCAGCGTGTGGGTATCCTGTCGTTCAACCTCAAGAGCACAGTTGGCGGCTATCTGCATCACAAGTTTGTTACCGCCTTACTGAATGACCTGTTTGGCATTCAGTCGCGTGCCGGATGCTCGTGCGCCGGGCCGTACGGTCACCGGCTATTGGACATCGACGACGATACTTCCGAACTGTATCGAGGCGCGGTGCAGCATGGTTATTGCGGCATGAAGCCGGGCTGGTGTCGGGTTGGGCTCCACTGGGTCATGGATGATGCTGAGGCAGACTACGTTATCGACGCCATCCTGTTTATCGCGCGTCACGGCCACCTGTTTTTGAGTTTGTACGACTTTGATTTGTGTAGCGGAACATGGACACACAAGCACGAGTCGACGGCGCTGAAGACGTTCTCGCTGGACGCCGCGTTGCGTGACGATGACAACGACCCGGCGGTGCTCACGGTACCGCTCAGAAAGCAGCTCTACGATCACTACATGACCGATGCGAATCGATGGGTTGAAAAACTCAGGAATGATGCGCCCACCACGCTTGAAACTTTGGAGGGTGACCTTGGGGAGATACAGTTTTTCGCACTACCCACGCAGGAAAAAGAGCGACTGCAGTAAGTTCTCACGAAGGCACAACCAATGGATATGCTGGTACCACTTTACAATCTTGACGGCGCGTCAGGGCGGATAGACCACGTCGCTGACCAGGGCATTACAATCCGACGGGCGATGGCCTACGAACGTGATCTCATACTCAACTGGGTTCGACAGTCCTTCGATAAGGATGGCTCCTGCTGGACCGGCGAGTGCGAGGTCGCACTCTCTCGAGTGCCGGCAAGCTGCCAGATAGCAACGCGGGACGGAGAGCTGTTGGGTTTCGCCTGTTTTGATGCGACGGCGAAGGGCATGTTTGGACCCACCGGAACGGACGAAAAAGCGCGCGGCCTTGGTGTTGGCGCAGCGCTTCTTGTTGCTTCACTTGCCGCCATGCGCGATGCCGGTTATGCCTATGCAGTGATCGGCGCGGCGGGCGACCATGTTAGTGGTTTTTATCAAAAAGTTGTTGCTGCTGTTGAGATAGCCGGTTCAGAACCGGGTATTTACCGGGACCGGATTGGTCGCGACACATGAGTGTTCGGGCAATTATTCGCAGGCACTCGACGCTGCTCATGCAGACACTGTTGTTTGTTGTGGCTTTCATGGCAGTTAGCGCCTATCAGGCACGTAATCTCCTGGCGACAGACGCCGGACCGGCGCCCACGCTGCGGGCCGCGACACTGAGAGGCGATGATTTCGATCTCGATGACGTCAAGGGAAAGCCGGCACTAATCTACTTTTTCGCTCCCTGGTGTCGCTATTGTGCCGCCAGTGCCGACAATATCGTTCGGTTGCGACGTCTGCGTAGTGAAGAGAACCTGGCCATCGTTGTTGTGGCCCTCGATTGGCAAGAACATGAGCAGATCTTGAACTACGCGACAAAGCATGAGCTGAACGTGCCCGTTGTGATGGGAAACAGCGAAATCGCGACGGACTGGAAGATACATGGGTTTCCGACCTATTACGTTCTGGACAGCGATCACCGGGTGGCACGTCGTGACTTCGGATACAGCACCCAGTTAGGCCTGTTGTGGCGCAGTTGGCTTACGAAATAAATCAGGCAAAAAAACCAAGGAGAAAGCTCGTGGAAAATAATTTCGGCTTCGGCAAAGAAGTTTCAACAGACTTCGACACTTCAATCGACAACGTCATTGACGCGTTAGCTACTGAGGGCTTCGGTGTTTTGTCTGACATCAATGTTGCCGCGACGCTCAAAAAGAAGCTCGACAAAGATATGCCGCCCTATCGAATTCTCGGCGCGTGCAATCCGGTTCTCGCACATCAGGCGATAACCGCGGTCCCCGATATCGGATTGCTGCTGCCCTGCAATGTGCTGGTGCGGCAGGACGACGGTGGCGCGGTTCACGTTTCGTTTATGGACCCGGGAGCGGTTATGGGCCTGGTAGATAATGACGACGTATTACCGCTTGCTGCTCTGGTACGTGAGAAGCTGGATCGAGTGATGGCTGCTCTTGCGTGATCAGGCGAACGCCAGATGAGTAGCGCCGGCGCCAGGTAAAGTCGTTGGAACAAGCAGGTCTTTGGTCAATAGTAATGAACAAATTATGGACGTGACAACCTGGCTGCGACTCGCAGTTTGTAGCGCAATTCTTGCGATGTTCATCGCGGCCCCCGCGCATGCAGACAAGGTAACGATCGCGAGCGGCGCTAACACGCTGAACGGTGACATCGTGCCTTTCGGCGGACAACAGCTGAACGGTCGCGTTGTATTGATTGTGCACGGCACTCTTGGGCACAAAGACATGGAGCTGGTAGAGGCTCTTCAGTCAGTATTCATGGAGTCCGGTCAAGCGTCGCTGGCCATTAATCTATCCCTGAACATTGATGATCGCGAGGGCTTCTACCCCTGCGACGCTCTGCATAATCATCAGCTTGATGACGCAGTGGATGAGATCGAGACCTGGATACGATGGCTCACCGAACACGGCGCCATGCATATCGTCCTGTTGGGGCACTCGAGAGGTGCCAATCAAGTCGTGAAGCACGTGCTGCAGGGCGTGCGCAGCGCTCAAATGGCAGTGCTGTTGGCGCCGCCTGTGACTGATGCAGTGGCCAGCGTGGAAGTTCTCCAGACTATCGACTTGGGCTCAACTGACGACATAATCGAGGGAATCGATTTTCTGCACTGTAAGAACGCGAACGTCCTGGCATCCACGTACCTTTCGTACTATGGCCCCGAGGCAGACAGCGACACCATTCCGCTACTGCAGAAAGTCGCCGTGCCGACTCTTGTCATCTCGGGCAGTCAGGACGAAGTCGTCCCAACGTTGGCCTCGCGCATGAGCGAGGTCGAGAACCCACTCGTCACGCATATTGAAATATCCGGTGCAGATCATTTCTTTCGTGATCTGTATACGTACGACGTTGTGGACAGTGTCATCGAGTTCATGCGGAGGTTGCCGCGATCGGTGCTTATCGCGCCTGCCGTATCGTTGCAGGACGACAGCAAACAATCCCAGTCCGGGAGATTGCCAATAGTGACGTTCGTCAGCCAGAAGGAATGTGAATTTTGCAGACGCCTGCGTGAGCAGGTTCTGTTCCCCATGATTCGCGCTGGAGAGCTTGAAGGAAAAGTTATCCTGCGCGAGGTTTCGCTGGACTCAGGGTTCAGCCTTCAGGACTTTAACGGTGCGGAGATTGTGGGCCGGGAGTTCGCGGCCCGCTACGACGTTTTCGTGACGCCTACGCTGTTACTCCTGGATGGACAGGGCGAGAGCCTGGTCCATCCGCTGGTTGGAACGCCGAATCTGGAGTTCTATGCTTTCTATCTGCAAAGAGCTATCGAAACGGCGACCAACAAGCTTTGAATCAGAAGCGCCAGCTATAGCTCAACTCGAACTCGTACTGGTACATTTCGATCTCAATCGTCTGCGTGGGATCAAAGGGGTTGATACCGCTCTGATCGCCTGTAAACGCGTACATGAAAGCAAAATTCCATTCGCTGCCATTGGGGTTTTTCTTGGTGAAACCGCCAGCAATGTGATCTTCGACAACGGCGGGGGCAAGGATGTTAAATAGCACTTCAGTTTCCGGGATCGGTTGTGATCCATGGCTGTAACCGGCGCGCCATGTCCAGTCTGTCCCCGTGTTCCACTCAGCGCCAATCTTGTAAACCGTCATGTCATCCCAGCCAAATCCTGCGCCGGTCGAACCGCCGAGGCAGCCGGAGGCGAAGTTAGTGGCAAAACCATTGGCCGACGGGCAGGTGAAAAGGTTGGCAAATGCATTGCCGACCGAGTCAATATCGGAATACCAGATATGTTCTGCATCCAGGCTTATCTTCATGGTGTCGCTGGTACGAAACGTCACGCCAATCTTGGCATTCGCTGGAATATCAAAGCCGCCATTTTCGGCAAACAAATCGGCATAGGTGTCCAACTCGCTCATGCCAATCTTTGACTGGTACATGGCGGCAAAGCTAAAGCTCTCACTCAAATCCGCCTGGATACCAACTTTCCCGCCGAAACCTGTCGAAAATTCATGGCCGTTGTCGGAAAGATTGGTCGGGCTTCCGGGTATGCCAGTTGTGAGGATGGGCGCCACGAAGGTCTCGGTGAATCCGGCGAAGGTGCTTACGCCGTAGGCTTCAAATGACTGGATCACACCAACCAGTGAAATGCCCAGTGCGACCTGATCGCTTACTTTGCGTGCGTAGGCTACATCCAGAAACGCTTGCGAAAGGTCAACACCCGCTTTGCCGCCGCCGAATGTGCCGTTGAGCGTCATGACGGGTGCCGGTCCTGCGGGGCCATCCGGGTCAAAAGAGGCGTTGCCGCCCTGCCATTTGGTATTCATTCCGCCACGGCCGTAGAAAGCAACGCCGATAGCACTTTCCGGGCTAAGCTCCCATCCGTAGGCAACATGCGGAATCACAAAAAAGTTCCGGTCGCTGTCGATGTCGTTAGGGCCGATGGTGAACGCACCGCCGTTGCCGTTCGCAAGGCTGGCTGAGCTGGTATAACTGCGGAGCGGGCTAAAAACTGCTGCTCCGACGTCAAGGTGACCAACGCCTACAAGCGCGGCCGCCGGGTTGTTCGCAATTGAGATTGAGTCTTCGGGTGTGGCCAGTCCCGCGCCCGCCATACCTTTGTTCTTGGTGCCGGTGCCGTGGGTGAAATAGCCGTTGGTGGCGAACGCCGGGCTGCAAATTGCAGCGCTCAAGGCAATCGCCGTAGTTGTTGTTAATACGCGTTTCAGGTTCACTTAATTAACTCCCCAGTTGAGCTGTGAGTAAGAAATTCGTTAAGAAGATACAAATAATACTTACTTTAGATAAATTGAATATAAGCAGAAACCTCGGCCGTTCTGCAAGTTTCGGTCGAGATAAAGCTACGGCGCGCAAGGATTACGGGGTATAAACACGCTGTATTGAGTCCGGTGTCGACTAGTTTTTTGCGCAATAAAGGCCGTAGACGCACTCAATAATCTTGCCCGCCTCATCCGAATTCAGGGTGTAATAAACCGTCTGCGCACTCCGACGTGGTTCTACCAGTCCTTCGCTTCGCATTCTTGACAGGTGTTGTGATAGCGGAGATTGAGCGATGTCCAACAAACGTGAAAGCTCACCGACAGATTTTTCTCCTGTCGCTAGCTGGCACAAGATCATGAGGCGGCCCTGGTGGCCCAATGTTTTCATGAGCGCGCTGGCTTTCTCGGCGGCTTTCTTCATCTCGTTCAGGTCGAAGCTGTCGGATAATTCCATGTTCACTTTTCCCAATGATTTATTTTGTAGCAATCCAGATCGTCTGCGACAGCGACCGGACCGCTGAATTTTGAGCTGACCAGGCCGACGTTCCCGTCCAATTGACTCAGGCTGCGCGCCATAAGGTGACTAATTATCAGCATTTGTACGTCAGCATCATTAGCGATAGTCCCTATAACGCTCGGTGGGGCGTGCAGTCTTCTGCCGACACCGCTAACGTCTTCAGGCACTGGCATGTGCATGATCAAAATGTTGGCGTCTTTGGCGAAATCAACAAACTCGGGCTTGTTTCCGTTCTGATCGCTCGCGAATACGATGACCTCTTTTCCGACTTGAACCCGATAAGCCAATGCTGGAACGATGCCGTGTGGCACGTGCATTGCGTCAATCTGTATGGCGCTCTCACTGTCAGCATAGACAGAATACGACCCCGTATTTTCCCTGGCGACTTCGACAGCGTTCATCTTCTTCAGCCGGCCAGCGTCAGCCAGGTAGTCGCCGAGGTAAGCGAATGCGCCAGAATCTGAGTCCAAAAGGCTGGTCAGGAAATGACTCAGGCCGGGGAAAGGGCTGCTTCCACCGGGTCCTGCTACGGTCAAAGAGCCGTTTCCTGGTCTAAAACTGCCGCTCTTGAGCAGCGCCGGAAAATCGGCGGAATGGTCGGCATGAAAGTGGCTCAATCCAATGAAATCAAGGTCACCAAAATTGGCTTTTGCTTCGGCAAAGCGAAGAAATGTACCGCCACCAGCATCGATTAATGCTCGAGATTTGCCATCCACCCAGACCAAATAGGCGGAAGATGCGCGGCCGTCATCAGCTATCGGACCACCAGAACCAAGCACCTGTACGGCCACGCCACTTGCTGGCGGACACTGGCCTGCAAGCGAAATCGCCGGCACAAAAAGGCCGAGAGTAAGAATGAAAACTCCCAGACGATGGATGCGGTGGTTATTCAAGATGCTCAAACGCCGGCTTTTCTTTTATGTTAGGATTTTCTAATATACAGAAAAAACCATGCTCGTGCAGAGTCATGGATGCAATTCGAATGGATGGCAATAACCGGGAGCCACTCGATGGGCAAAGACGAGAGCAGTACGGCCGATCTGTTACAGGCCGTCGCTCGCGAAGGCGAGAAGCTACAGGCGAACGAGCGCCGCAACTTCCTCAAACAGGGGTTGCTGCTGGCGGGCGGCGCGCTATCCGGCGCAGCCGTGCCTGGTGCGGCGTTGGCTGGCGAAAGCAATTTGCCCCCAAATGTTCCGCCCTGGACCAAATCACTGGGATCTGGTGTTCTCACCAATCCGTACGGCAAGCCCTCGCCGTACGAGAGCCACATTGTGCGTAGAAACGTTCCGTGGCTGACAGCGGATAAAATCGCATCCATTAGCTTCACCCCGCTTGCCGAATTGAGCGGCATCATCACGCCGAGCAGCCTGGTCTTCGAGCGCTACCATGCGGGGGTCCCGCCGATCGATCCCGCGCAGCACCGGCTCATGATTCACGGCATGGTTGACCGGCCCATTATTCTCAGCGTTGATGACCTGAAGCGGTTTCCAAGCACCTCAGTGATCCGGTTTATTGAGTGTCCGGCCAATGGCGGCATGGAATGGCGTGCCGCACAAATGGATGCATTGCAGTTCACGCACGGCATGATCAGCTGCTGCGAATGGACGGGTGTCCTGTTATCCACTCTGCTTCAGGAAGTGGGAATCAAGAAAGATGCGGCGTGGGTGCTGGCCGAAGGTGCTGATGGCTCTCATATGAGTCGCTCGATTCCAATGGATAAAGCGCTCGACGATGCGCTGATCGTCTACGCACAAAACGGCGAACCGTTACGGCCTGAACAGGGTTATCCAATCCGCTTGATGAATCCGGGGTGGGAGGGCAATACCAGCGTGAAATGGCTGCGGCGTCTCGAAATCGGTGACGAAGCTTGGTACCACAGGGAAGAGACCTCCAAGTACACGGATTTGCTCGCAGATGGTCGCGCCCGGAAATTTTCCTACGTGCAGGAGTGTAACTCCGTCGTCACGTTCCCTTGTCCGGAAAAACCGCTTACCGAGCGCGGGCGTTATGAAGTGCAGGGACTGGCGTGGTCCGGAGAAGGAAAAATCAAGCGCGTCGACGTATCCTTTGACGGCGGCATGAATTGGCGTCCTGCCCGCCTCAAGGGACTGGTTTTGCCAAAGGCTCTGACCCGCTTCGGACTGGAATGGGACTGGGACGGTGGGCCAGCCATGATTCAAAGCCGCGCCGTGGATGAGACTGGATACGTCCAACCAACCTATACGCAGCTCCGCGAGGCGCGCGGCAACAGCTCGATCTACCACAAGAACGCGATTCATACCTGGCGATTGCATGACAGCGGAAAGGTGAGCAATGTCCAGATTAGCTAAGTCTCTTTCCGGCGTTGGATTGATCGTCGCTTTTGGCTTCGTTGTCGAGGGCCATGCTGAAGAGCCCGGACATTTCGGCTACGGGCAGACGGCGACCGCAGAGCAAATCGCAGGTTGGGATATTGATATTCGTCCCGACGGCATGGGGTTGCCACCCGGTGGCGCCACACCCGAAGACGGCGAAATGTTGTACGAAGATAGGTGTGCCAGCTGCCATGGCTCTTTTGGAGAAGGGGTAGGCCGTTATCCGGTTCTCTCCGGCGGTGAAGGAACTCTTACAGAAGCGCGACCTGAAAAGACGGTCGGCAGTTTCTGGCCTTATGCGAGCACATTGTGGGACTACATCCACCGCGCCATGCCCTTTACGGCACCCGAATCGCTGACCGATGAGGAAGTGTATGCAACGACCGCATACGTTCTGTACCTCAACGATCTTATCGAGTACGACTTTGAACTAACGCAGTACAATCTCGCCGACGTTGAGATGCCGAACAAAGACGGCTTCTTCTTTGACGACCGACCCGACGTCAGAGCCAGGAGATGTATGAAGAACTGCAAGAAGTCGGGCAGTATCGAAATCACCTCGGAGCCACCGGTTGCAGAGGATGCCGAGGCCGATGAAGAGAGTGTTGCAGAACAGGTCGAACCGGCCCCGGGGCAAGCTGTTTATCAGCAAGCATGCTCTGTGTGTCACGCAGCCGGTATTGGGGAGGCACCGATACCTGGTGATTCGGCAGCTTGGGCTGAACGATTGCCGCTTGGCCGGGACACTCTTGTCTCAAGCGCCCTCAATGGCAAGGGCATCATGCCGGCCAAAGGCGGGCAGCCGCAGCTGACCGATGATGCGGTCACTGCCGCCGTCGACTACATTATTTCGCTTTCGACAATAAAGTGATTATTAATAAGGGAACCCTATGACCAAGAACCTGTTGTTGGCCGGAATATTACTAATGGTCCTCCCGTGGCCAGGCGTTGCCGAAGAACCGGCAGGCGCAGATCGGCTCGCGCAAGGCAAAGCGCTGGCTTTCGAGCGCAGCAAAGGTAACTGCCTTGCTTGCCACCATATTGAGGGTGGTGAGTTGGCTGGCAATTACGGCCCGCCGCTGATCATGATGAAAGCTCGTTTTCCGGACCGCGATGTCCTCCGGGCTCAAATCTGGGACGCCTCGGTCCGAATGCGATCCACACGTATGCCGCCCTTTGGTCGGCACCGAATTTTGACAGAGGAAGAAATCGACCTTGTTGTCGACTTCGTCCTCACGCTTTAGATCGGAGTTTTGACAATGAATATTGATAGACGAAATATGCTCAGGAGTTTGCTGGCGATTGCAGCAACCCTCGCATTTCCACGGATTCTCTTCGCGGCACGAGCGGATAAGGCCTTCGATGCGACGACAACAGAAGAGGCCATAGCCGAATTATTGGGTGGGGTACCGACAGCCAGTGACCAGATCCACATGAAGATACCGGATATCGCCGAAAATGGCGCCGTCGTACCCGTAACGGTCAGTACGGACCTGGCGGACGTTGAGTCGATAAGCGTGGTGGTCGATAACAACCCGACACCGCTTGCGGCGTCATTTGACATGAGTCCCAAAATGGTGCCGAAAGTCTCGGTACGCATAAAGATGGGGCAAAGCTCCAATGTGCGCGCGATCGTAAAAGCAGGCGGCAATCTTTACAGCACCAGTAAAGAAGTAAAAGTAACTATTGGCGGCTGCGGCGGCTAGAGAAGGTTTAGAGGAAATCGACATGGGTAAACCCATCAAAATCAGAGCAAAGCTCAAAGGCGACATTGCTGAAGTTAAAGCACTGCTGCCGCACAATATGGAATCCGGTATGCGTCGCGACGCGGACTCCGGCGAGCTGGTCGCTGCACATTACATTAGCGATGTGACCGTCCAGCATAACGGCGAAACGGTACTGCAGGCGTACTGGGGTACGGCGGTTTCGAAAAACCCTTACGTTGCGTTTTCAATCCGGGGCGCGGCATCGGGCGACGTTATCAAGGTGAGCTGGATCGATAACGAATCGGATTCCAGTGAAACAGAAATAAGCTTGAAGTAGCCGGGGGTCAGCAGTGATACGTATCAAGTACTTGCTAGTTATCACGTGCGGCATTCTGAATGCCGATTTCGTACAGGCAGATCCTGAGGCGGACAGGCTGGCCCTGGTCCACTACTACCAGAATCGTTTTCCACAAGTGGATCTACAGGAATACGCCAATGGTCTGTACGCATTTGATGAAAATGCACGTGAGCAGTGGTTGGAGATGGAGGACTTTCCTCCATACGAGATAGCGATCGAGGAAGGCGAAGGGTTTTTCAATACGCCATTTTCCAACGGCAAGGCTTATGCAGATTGCTTCGAGAATGGCGGCATTGGTGTGCGCCAAAATTATCCTCACTTTGACTCGGCGATGGGCTCAGTTGTCACATTGGAGCTCGCGATAAATCAGTGTCGTGAAGCGAATGGGGAGGATGCCCTGCCCTATTTGAAGGGTGAACTTGCAGCCATATCTGCGTACATGTCGTATACGTCACGCGGCAACACGATGAACGTCAGGATTCAGGATGAAGATCCGCGCGCGCTGGCAGCTTATGAGGCCGGTAAACAGTTTTATTATTCTCGGCGCGGTCAGTTGAACTTTGCGTGTAGCAATTGCCATGCGCAGTCCGCGGGTTCGTCGCTGCGGGCTGACAGGTTGAGCGCCACGCTGGGGCAGGCCACGCACTGGCCGGTTTACCGGTCCAAATGGGGCGAGATCGGCACACTTCACAAGCGATTTCGGGAGTGCAATGTGCAGGTTCGAGCTCGTCCGCTGGAAGCACAGAGTGAGGAGTTTCGAAGCCTTGAGTACTTCCTTTCGTATATGAGCAACGACCTGGAGCTCAACGGACCGGCGTCGCGGCGCTAGAGGAGTAGTGAAGATGCGAAATTTATTAGCATTGTGTATGGCGTTGCTGATTTCATCTTATGGTGCCGAGGTGCAAGCCGGAGAATCCTATGACGCGTCGCTTGCCGCCGCAAAAGTGGCTATCGAATTGTCAGCCCAGAAAGGTCACGCGTGGATGACCGCGGATCAACTCATCGAGGCGGCGGCTAAAGCGGCGTTAGATGGTGATGAAGCTCGCGCAATCCAGTTGGCCGATGAAGCTCGGGTTCACGCTGAACTGGCCGTCGTCCAGGCGGACAAAGAGGCCGCAACCTGGCGTGACAGACTAGTCTCGGAATAGCGACGGCTACAGGAGAGTCCGGCAATGGATCGACGCGATTTCTTATGGATGCTTGGCAGCGCCAGTGCTGCAGGGATGTTCGCGGGATGTTCAAGCGCCGGCCTACGTCCTGATCCTTACGCAGCCGCACCGTTCGGCAACGCCCGTATCCTGCACTTCACGGATTGCCATGCGCAATTGATGCCAATCTATTTCCGTGAGCCTAACGTCAATATTGGGCTCGCCGGAGCCAAGGGCAGACCTCCTCACCTTGTCGGTGAGCAGCTACTAAGTCAGCTGGGAATGAATGGTGGGGAGCGAGAAGCGCATGCGTTCACCTACCTGAACTTCGACGCGGCGGCGAGACAGTTCGGTCGTGTCGGTGGGTTCGCACACCTCAAGACATTGGTTGACCAACAGCGCGCAGAGGTTGGCGACGGCAACTCCTTGCTGCTCGATGGTGGTGACACCTGGCAGGGTTCCGCGACTTCACTTTGGACCCGCGGCCAGGACATGGTTGATGCCTGCAACCTGTTGGGCGTGGATGTCATGACCGGCCATTGGGAGTTCACCTATCGCGATGAAGAGGTGTTGCAGAACATCGAGCGATTCAACGGTGAGTTTGTTGCCCAGAATGTTCGCGTTTCTGAAGAAGCCCTGTTCGACGGCGTGGCAGCGTTTGACGAAGACTCTGGCCACGCTTTTAAACCGTACACGATTCGCGAGTTGGGTGAGCGACGCGTCGCGATTATCGGGCAGGCATTTCCGTATACACCGATCGCGAATCCAGGCCGTTTCATTCCGGACTGGTCGTTCGGCATCCGTGATGGCGAAATGCAGGAGATGGTCGATCACATTAGAGCGACCGAGCAACCGGATGCCGTTATCGTTCTGTCACACAACGGCATGGACGTCGACGTCAAGATGGCCAGTCGAGTAACAGGTATCGACGCAATTTTAGGCGGGCACACACATGACGGCGTGCCGGAACCCTTACTGATCGAAAATTCCGGCAGTAGGACGATTGTTTCAAACGCCGGTTCCAATGGTAAGTTCCTGGCGGTTCTTGATCTCGATATTGGTAAAGGCAAGATCAATGATTATCGCTATCGATTGCTGCCAGTCTTTGCAAACCTGTTACCCGCTGATCCCGAAATGCTGCAGTTCATCACTGATGTCCGTGCGCCCTATAAAGCGCAACTGGAAGAACCCTTGGCTGTTGCGGAGTCGCTCTTGTATCGGCGCGGTAATTTCAACGGTACGTTTGACCAGGTAATTTGCGACGCCCTGCTGGAGGTCGGAGACGCTGAAATATCGCTGTCACCCGGATTCCGCTGGGGAACGTCTGTCTTGCCGGGTGATGTGGTGACGATGGAGCGCCTGATGGACCAGACCGCAATGACGTATCCGGAAACCTATGTCCGGGAGATGGCCGGCAGCGAACTGAAGCTAATCCTCGAAAGCGTCGCGGATAATCTGTTTCATTCAGATCCGTATTATCAGCAGGGCGGTGACATGGTGCGCCTTGGTGGTCTCAATTTTACCTGCGACCCGACGGCGAAAATGGATGGGCGTATTTCAGATTTGACCCTCGACAGTGGTAACTCGATCGAGGCATCGAAGAGTTACAAGGTTGCCGGATGGGCGACGGTTGGATCGGCATCGACGGGCGCTCCGGTATGGGATGTTGTTGCCGAATACCTGAAGTCGAAGAAGACGATAAAGGTGGAGAAGGTCAATACGCCGAAACTGAGAAACGTGGCAGGGAACCCGGGGCTTAGTGACTACTCCGGAATCGTTGCGTCATAAGCAATAAGAAAAGGGGCCGACTGGCCCCTTTTTCGTTTCCGCAAAACGCCTGTTATCAGTAGCGGTCTTTCAGGACCTTGAACATCAAGACGAATAAAATCGCACTGAAGGGGATCGCTATCCAGATGCCATCGATGCCCAGTGTACTTGGGATCGTGACTTCGCCGTAGTTGGTAACGCTAATCAATCCGCTAATCGCCGGATAAACAAGTGCGTAAATAAGTGCACCCGCCAGGCCTCCAAGAACTGTCACCATCGCATCGGTCTTGCCCTCAGCAGAGGCGACGATACACGTTCCCGGACAGTAGCCGGCGACGGCAAAACCGACACCGAAAATTAGTCCTGCTATGACGATTCCAACGATATAAGTTGGTTTGATGCTCAAATTCGCCATATCGACGAGGTCCAGCGCATAGATGCCCACGGTCCCGACCGCGATAGCCATCAGGATCAACTTGATGATGTCCATGTCTTTCAACAACAGGCTGCCCATGATCTTTTTGTAGCTCGAGGCGCCGCCAAGTTGAAGAATGGCGCCGAAGGCCATACCGATGGCCAGTCCGAGGAATAATTTCATGATGCCAACCTCTTGCGGTACAGGATGCGTGCCGTGATTATCCCGGACGCAAAAATTGATATGCCGAACAGGAATGATCCGATCGTGAGCTGCGAGATGCCGCTGATCATGTGGCCGCTGGTGCAGCCACCAGCGAGGCGGGCGCCGAACAACAAGAGCACTCCACCAGTGAAAGCGTGCATCATTCGCCGCGGTGAGGAGTTGCCAAATTCCGTACTCCACATCGACGGTACCGACGGATTGTTGCGGCTTCTGAAGTGTTTGGTGGCAAGTGCTGAAATAGCGCCGCCGGCAAACATGCCGACAACCAGCATCCAGCCGTAGCCGATGCCCCAATCATCCTTCTCACCGTACTTATTAAAGTACTCATTGGACTCTGCAACATCGGGTGCAGCGTTGTGCAATATGATCCCATCGGTCACGACGTATTGCGTGGACACGCCGATTGGCTTGACGAGTGCGGTTGCGAGAATAAGCAGTAAACCGAGCAAAGCTCCGGCGACTTTCCACGAAATAACAGGCTCATCCTGCATGCGTGACCTCCTAATAAATTCAACGGGCGTGTATATTAGCATTATTTAATATAAAGGCCACAAAAAGGTACGCCTATTTTGTACCTTTTGGCTATATCGATTGCGTTTCCTGTCAGGAACGGTATATTACAAAATTATAATATAATAGATCAGGAGCTAATCGTGACCACATTCCAACAGCATCTGAGCAAACTGGCGGCGTTGACATTTTTCTGCCTGATCTCGGGCGTTGCGCAAAGCGCTGATGAGTACGGGATATTCGAGCTGCTCAACGAAGCGAGCGGTAGCTACGCAGAAACGCTAGCCGCTGTAGATACCGCGTTACAGGAATCGAATCTCACGCTCCATGCTCAACACGAAGTACGTGTTCCGGATCAAAAACAGCGCGCACATGTGTTCGTACTGACATCGCCCGACTACCAGGCGCTTGCGGTGAATGAATCGCCACGAACGGTTTCGGCACAGGTATTGCGAGTGGCTGTCTACACCTGGGGTGATGATCAGAAGACGCGGGTCAATATGGCAAACCCGGTGCCACACGCGATGGTCTTTTATGCGGGTTCCACGAACTACGACAAATTGGTGGCTGGCGCCGGTCGGGCCGCAAGCGATATCAGGAAGGCGTTGTCGGGGGTACCCGGCGAGTCGGTCAGCGTGCAGCAATCACCGCAGCGAACGGAGAAACACTATCGAAAATTCAAAGGTGACGGTCCTGCACGAATGATGGCCAAGTTTCGAACCTTTCGAAAAAGTCAGTTAGTGATTCATGAGGCGGAAGAATCCGACTTCACCGAGGTCACAGCAACCGTCACCACAGCACTCGCGGCCGCAAAGGCCGAAGGCATCGACGAACCGGTTGCCTGGGATGCGTTGGTGCAAATACCATTTGGTGAAAACGCCGTGTATATCGGTGTGAGCAATCCGTACATTGAGGACCGAATGATTCGCATCAATTCCCGGTTTCGGAGTGATGGCAAGTCGGACGATGCGCCATTCCCGGGCGTCGACCATGTCGCGGCATTGCCGACGGAGATATTGATACTCAAAGATGAGGGGCAGACGAAAGTACTGCATTACGGCCAAATGTGGCGAATGCAACTGTACTTCTGGGACTCGGGCTACCGGGCATTCACTGCCAATGTTGGCGTGCCCTCGGCTATCTCAAATTCGATCGAGGATTTCGTTGAGGAAAGCCTTCAGTAAACGCTACTCGAATTCCATTTGTTCGAACAGGCGTCCTGCATTGCGGCTGGCCAACTCGTTGAACGTATCAAGATGTGCGTATCGGGATTGGTCGATCATATAGGCCGCTTGCAGGTCATCACCCTCATCAAGGAGCGCTTGTACCTCTGCCCGCAGGAAAAGAAGGTAGTCGCGAGTGTAGCGCCTGACTTGCGCCATGTTGGTCGGATGACCATGACCGGGTATGACGTATTGTGCCTGCAAATCCTCGAAGCGCTGCCAGCTTTCCAGCCACAAACGCGTATCAGTAGTTTCGAAGATGGGCAGCATGCGTTCGTGAAACGCCATGTCCCCCGAGACAACCAGGTGCTCATCCGGCAACCAAACAACAATATCTCCGACTGAGTGCGAGTGACCCAACCACAAGATTTCTATTACCGTATCACCGAGCTCTATAGTCCGTTTTTCGGAAAATGTTTCCGTCGGTAATTCCACGCGGGAGCCCTCTGCCTTTTCTTTAACTACTCGTTTGAGTCGTGCCAAAGAGGCGGAACCGCTTTCTTCAATCTCGTGAATCGTGTCGGCATGGGCAAGAATAGGCACGCCCTGGTCTTTCCAGTAGCCATTGCCGAGCGATGCATGACCCTGACCGTTTTCATTTATCACCAGGACAACCGGCTCGTCTGTGATATCAAGAATTTCTTCATGCAGTGCCTTCGCCAGCAGGTAGCTGCCGCTATTAATGACCACGACACCGCCACCGGTTATGACGAAAGTGTAGTTGTTGTTGTGGCCAGAGTTTTCATACGTTGTTGGCGCCGTGGCTCCAGTCGCTGTCCAGACGTTTGGTATGACCTCAACAGGCTTTGCGTACAAGAGTGAGTCCGGGTATTGATCCGGAATCGACTGGTCAGCCAATACCAAAGCTGGGGTGACGACAATGGTCAGTAAGACTAATCGGTGCAGGGTCATTTCACTATTTCGCCACTTGAGAGTATTTTGAACGGCTGATTGACAACGATATATTACGTTATGCTAATATTAGACTCAATCCAAAATAGGAAGCTCTGATGCAGAGTCCCGAGGTTACCGCGTTTCTTGACGAGGTAACGAACACGCTCACCTATGTTGTCAGCGATCCTGAGACACAGCAATGTGCCGTCATTGACCCGGTTCTCGACTACGATCTCGTGGCGGGGCGGACGTCCACTGCGTCAGTGGACGCCGTTATTGGGTTCATCGAATCGAACAACTTGTCACTGGACCTCGTCCTGGAAACACATGTCCATGCCGATCACCTGTCGGCAGCGCCAGTGCTCAAGCAGCGACTACGGGCGAGGACTGCGATCGGCGATCAAATCGGCGCCATACAAGAAGTATTCAGCGGCATTTTTAATCTTGATGGCATCGCGACCGATGGCAGTCAGTTCGACGTACTGCTGGGCGATGGCGAAGAATTCAAGATTGGAAACATTCCAGCGAAGGTGCTGCATACCCCAGGCCATACTCCCGCCTGCGTGACGTTCGTGATTGGCGATGCCGCTTTCGTTGGTGACACGCTGTTCATGCCGGATTTCGGCACCGCGCGTTGCGACTTTCCAGGTGGTGATGCAGGGGCGCTGTACGATTCGATCCAACAAATACTCGGTTTGCCCAATGAAACGCGACTCTTCATGTGTCACGACTACAAGGCGCCGGGCCGTGATAACTACGCCTGGCAATGCAGCATTGCCGAGCAACGCGAGAGCAATATCCATATCCACGAAGGCATCACGAAACAGGAGTTCGTGGCTTTTCGAACCGAGCGGGACGCACAATTGGGCGTGCCGAAATTAATCGTGCCGTCCATCCAGGTCAACATCCGCGCCGGTGATCTTCCGGCCCCGGAAGGCAATGGCGTGCGCTACCTGAAAGTACCGGTCGATGTACTCTAGAAAGCTGCCCCGGTAATGCCTGTATCCATACTCGCCTGGCCGGGTGCCGTTGCTATTGGTGTTAGTTTGGGTCTGTTGGGTTCCGGCGGCTCGATTTTAACGGTCCCTGTTCTTGTTTATCTGATTGGACAGGACGAGAAGGTGGCAATTGCCGGTTCGCTGTTTGTCGTGGGTACCATCGCGCTTGCGGGCAGCCTTCAGTATCTGCGAGCAAAGCTGGTTGACTGGCATAAGGTGCTGGTATTCGGATTGCCTGGCATGGCCGGTACTTACATCGGCGCCGCTATCGCAGCATATTTGTCAGGAATCATGCAGCTCACCCTGTTTGCCGGGGTAATGTTGCTGGCCTCCTATTTCATGCTCCGACCAGTCGATCTCGTATCGGGTGGTGAGCACGCTCCCAGAGCAACCTGGAAAATTGCTGTTGATGGATTAGCCGTCGGCATATTGACAGGACTGGTTGGTGTTGGCGGTGGCTTTCTCATCGTCCCGGCCCTGGTGTTGTTAGGCGGAATGGCAATGCACCGTGCGGTCGCGACCAGTCTTGTGATCATTGCTCTCAAGTCATACAGCGGTTTTTACAAGTACATGGACGTTCTGGAGGCACAGAATCTGGAGCTGGACTGGCAAACATTGATGATCGTTACCGGTCTGGGAATCGCAGGTAGTCTCGCCGGCGGAAAACTCGCTAATCGGCTGCCGCAACAAACACTGAAACGAAGTTTCGGGATCTTTCTCATCGTCATGGGAATTTACATCCTGGCCCGATCTGCGCCCGATGCCCTCGGCTTCTAGGCCACCACCAAAGAGAAAGTTTTCATGAACCTCAAGAAAGTGACCCCCCGATATTACGTTTCCGAGCAGATCAACCCACATGATCTGGGTATGGCTGCGGCTCAAGGCATCAAGACCATCATCTGCAATAGACCGGACCACGAAACAGCGGGTCAGCCGGAGGCGCAGTCGGTCGCCGATGCGGCTGCAGACCACGGCATTGAGTTCATCTATATGCCAGTTGCATCCGGCTCCATTACTGATGACAACATCAGCGACTTCACGAATGCCTATAAGACAGTGAAGGGACCGATTCTTGCGTACTGCCGCTCTGGAATGCGATGCACGACCTTATGGGCGCTGACCGAAGCAGAGTTGTTGGACATCAACGTAATTCTCTCCACCGCGATGGATGCAGGCTATGACCTGAAGGGTCTGCTGCCAAGACTGGAAGCACGGGCGGAAGAATCGCAGGGCATAGAGGTCGCGGCTCTGACACCGGATCGCCACGACGTAGTCATTGTGGGCGGAGGCGCGGGTGGTATCGCGACTGCAGCCAGTCTGCTGAAACGGGATTCCGGTCTGGATATTCTCATCATTGAGCCTCGGGATACGCATTACTATCAGCCAGGCTTCACCATGGTCGGCGGCGGCATCTTTGAGCCCGAGCAGACCGAACGCGAGATGGCGTCCGTAATACCAAGTGCAGTCAAATGGAAGAAAGCCGCGGTTGCCGATTTCGAACCGCAAAGCAATTGCGTGATTCTTGAGGACGGTACCCGGGTCGCCTATCGAGTGCTGGTTGCTGCGCCGGGCCTCAAGTTGGACTGGGAGGCGGTCGATGGCCTCGTGGACAGCATGGGCAAGAATGGCGTGACCTCAAACTATCTCTTCGAAATGGCGCCCTACACCTGGTCTCTGGTCGAAGGACTTGAAGCAGGTCGCGGGGTATTTACCCAACCGCCTATGCCGATCAAGTGTGCAGGTGCGCCACAGAAAGCGATGTACCTGTCGTGTGATCATTGGCTAAAACGCAATCGTTTGAAAGACATCGAAGTCGACTTTCGAAATGCGGGCCCGGTGTTGTTTGGTGTTCCAGAGTACGTTCCACCATTGATGAAATACGTTGGCAAATACAATATCAATTTATGCCTTAGCGAAAACCTGGTCGCCGTTGACGGACCCGCACAGAAAGCGTGGTTTGACAGGACGGCAGAAAGTGGCGAGAAGGTAAGGGTAGAAGTCGAATTCGATATGCTGCATGTCTGTCCGCCACAGACCGCACCCGATTTTATCAAGAACGGCCCGTTGGCCAATGAGGCGGGTTGGATCGATGTGTCACAGGAGACGTTGCAGCACATGAAGTTCGGTAACATTTTTGCCGTTGGCGATGCGCACTCAGCCCCGAATGCGAAGACAGCGGCGGCGGTCAGAAACCAGGCCCCGGTGGTCGCGGAAAACGTCATTTGTACGCTCGCGGGCCGGGACCCGCATCGCAAATACGATGGCTACGGGTCCTGCCCGTTGACCGTCGAACGCGGCAAGATCGTGCTGGCCGAGTTTGGCTACGGCGGCAAGCATCTGCCGACGTTCCCGCAGTGGCTTATTAACAGCTACGAACCCAGCCGAATCGCCTGGATGTTGAAGAGAAACCTGCTGCCGCCGGTGTATTGGGACTTCCTGCTCAAAGGTCGCGAGTGGCTGATAACGCCAATGGAATAGCGTGACGATCAGTCGATAAATTCGTTTGAGCCCCAGTCACAATCTTTGCACGCAGGTGACAGTTCGTAGTCGGCGAGAACGCTGCGGATAAACCGAAACCAGATTTCATTTGGCGCCCACACGCCGTCGAGGTCGTCTTTGGCTTCGAGAATCGGCACGCCCTGGACGGCAACACGATACAGAAACGAGAACGTCGAGGCGCGAAAATTGACCTGGCAGTGAAGCAGTGTTTTCACTGAATTGTCCTGCCCCATGATCGCGGCGAACATCTTGAAATCCGCGAGTGTTGGGTCATCAAAATCGACCGGAATGTGCACGTAATCCATCCCAAGTTGTTTGACGACCCTGTCCTCATCCTCGATCGCCGTCTCGTTGTCAGTGAACGCGAGATAGATAACGCGCTCGAATCCCTGCTCCGCAGCTACTGCCAGTTGCTCGGCGGAAGGCTGCCCGGAGCTCGAGAACAACTCGCTGTACTGGCGATAGTTTGAAACCTCAGAGAGATCATTAGCGGAAGCGAACGGGCAGGCGACTAACACAAGCAGAATAAAAACAAGTTTCTGAACCAAGTTAATCTCCGTCTAGGCGATATGCGGGGTCTTGCCCAGCAAGACTGTCGCGAAATCTTCGGTATCAATGTTGCCGCCGGTCAGTATTACGCCAACGGTCTTGCCGCGCATCTTATCTTTCTCAAGAAGAAGAGCCGCCAGAGAAGCGGCGCCGGCGCCTTCAGCAGCATTATGGGTATCGCGGTAGTAAATTCGAATAGCCTCGGCGATCTTATCATCGCTAACCTCAACGATGCGTTGCGCTCCCCTGGAGTAGATTTCAAACGCCTCCCTGACTGGCACCCGAACAGCTATGCCATCGGCAAAAGTCGCAGCGGAGTTCGTTTCAGTAAGTTCACCGGATTCGAATGATAGCTTCACGGTCAGGGCTCTTGTCGAGACGACACCAACCACCTCGGTACGCAAGCCCAGCGCATCCCGTGCCGCGATAACACCACATATACCGGAGCCGCAACCAACAGGTACGTAAACGGTGTCGAGGTCAGGCGCTGCAGTGAACAACTCAAGCGCATAGCTCGCGACTCCTCGCACAAGTTCGCGGTGGTAAGGCGGTACCATGAACAGGTTTTCTTCTTGGGAGAGGCGCTGCGCCTCGATTCGCGCGTCATCGAAGTCATTGCCATATTCAATGACCGTGCCGCCAAAGCCTCGCATCGCGGCGTTTTTTTCGGGCGAGTTTCCTTTCGGGACGAGTATCTTGACCTTCAGTCCGGCCGCAGCTGCCGCTCTCGCCTGACTCTGGCCGTGGTTGCCGCGCGTAGCCGTAATTATTCCCCCAACATCAGGGTGCTCGCGTCCTAGCCAGTCCGCAAAAGTTATGCCGCCGCGTATCTTGAAAGCCCCGGTAGGTGTGTGATTCTCGTGCTTCACCCAAACCGTTGTTCCTGCCTTTTCGCACAGTTGTGGCCAGACGAATTGCGGTGTTGGCGGCATGTGCTCGTGCACCAGGCTAGCGGCCCGCTCAAGATCATTCTTGTCAAAATATGGCATCGTCCTCTTATTCTAGCCGACGTGCCTCCCATTGGTCGACAGGGTGGAGAGGTCCGACAGGGCAGTAGTGTTCTTTCGTTGGCGCGCCGCTGATTCGAGAATACAAGTCGTGCAATGCGCGCATTTCACAGCCCGGCGTTCCGATAAGGGCAGCCAGCACAAACGAAACGCCCAGGTGTCCAAAGAGGTATAGCTCCCAGACCCACAGTGCTCGCGCGAAAATGGTGGACTCGAACGATCCTTCAAGCAGGTAGCCAAGACCGGAAATAGTCAGCAGCGCCGCAGCGCTGACAAACGCAGGCCATTTTTTCCAGCTGCGAGAAAAGCCTATGTTGATGACATAGCTGATCAGGAAAAGACCGGGTAGAATTCCGTTCCAAAGCAATTCCTGAGCATGGCCCTGGCTATCGACGAGGTTGCCTCTGATATCCACCAGGCCTGAGAGAAACGAGACACACAGAAGTCCCAGGCCGAACCGCAGTGATCGACCGATGGGGCCCGGCCTCGGCAGTGTTCCGGGTTCGTCGAGCTTTAGATCCGTTGTGGCCACTAGTGAGAGATCACTTCGTCTTCGACAACAAAGGGTTCGACTTCAATAGCAATGGTGTCGATTGTTTCGACCGCGATCGATTCACCGTCGCCACTCATGTACTCGATTCTGAAAGGAAAACGAAAACCGTCTACTTCACGAAAGCCGCTTTGCCGGATAATCAGCGAGGGTTTACCGGACTCGTTCAGCATCTCTTTCTGTACAAGATCACCGCTATGGCTATCCAGGAACAGGGACCAGACAGGTCCGTTTTTCTGTTTTAGCTCAAGCCGCCACGCGAGAACGTCATTGAACTTGCGCATACCTTCCATCGACACTTCATGCCCCTTGTCGGGCCACTCCACGAACAATCCATCAAACTCAGAATTCGCAAGAAGCTGCTCTTCGACGGCTGCAGGAATGCCGCGGCTGGCATCCGGGTCGATAAATATCTCGCCGGCATCCTTTTTCGCAACTGTGAGTTGTCCGCCCGCAATCAGTTCACGATGAATGTCATTCGGTCGTGTCGTGACGACCGTCAAGTCATAACTCCGTCCGGCCGACTGAAGCTGCCCATTCGCAACAGTGCTTTGAATGCGTTTCAGGTTTGCATAGCCGCCGCGCAGGATTATGTGCTGCCGGACCGCGACATTTCGCGGTTGGCCGATGACCGGGATCTCGGTGCCGTCGGCAAGCAGCTCGGCGGTGTTGGTGCTGCTCGTTATCGGGATGCCAGGATCGTTGCCATCAATAGCTTCCGCCATCGCCAATGTCTTCGCTGCAAATCGATCGGCGTCGAGAACCAGGCCTTCTGGAAACGTACGAAAACGTCCGGCTGATACGCCGAGTTGGTGTTCAAAATATTCGGGTGTCGGTGGCAACAGGCCATCCCAGGTGATATCCGGTCCGTAGATGGCCCAGAAATCCCACACGTAATGTTCTACGTCCATCACCTCGCGGAAATGTTGTCCAATGATTCCGCTATTTTCCCAATAGTGGTGAATCCGGGGACCGTCGAGCAAAGGTATCGTATCTGCGACGTGCTTTTGTTTCGCGCCCATCGTTGGCACGTGCACGACAAATGTTGCAAGCCGGTCGTCATTCTGATGCTCGGCGAGAAAGGCGTCGTTGAGGTCGGCCATGCCGCGCAGGCAAATACCGCAGGTTGGGCCGCTCAAGAACATCAGGCGGACCTTTCCCCGACTGGCGTTGAACTCGTCTTTCAAGATTTGCAGGTCCTGACCGATGACGGCGTAAGTGGACGCAGTCTCGGCAGATTCTGTGCTCGTTACCGGATCAGTACCATCACCGCACGATGCCATTAGCACGGTGATTGCAAAAAAATAAAAGTTTTTCATTTTCGAAACGCCTCTGGTGTTGCATCAACAAGGACCCACTGCAGGTCATCCGCATAAAAAGCGACCACAACCATCAACGCTGCGACCCAAAGCATGGCTTTGAGCCAGCTCGATGGGCCGGTTGGGCAGGAGCCGTCTTCGCAGACCGGCTGCGGCCTGTACACTCGCCAAAATGCCCACACGAGCATTACCGCCGCTACACCAACGATGTAGGGGCGGACCGGCGCCCAGCGTGCCATGGTCACGGCGCCTGAGACGCCAAACAGAACCACGGCCCAGGGACCGATACAGCAGAGTCCGATAAATGACGCGAATACGCTGATGCCGATTGCACCGCCCGTTGTGGAAGCAACCCTGTTGTCTTCGTTCACCTCAGCAGCACCCTTCGCCAAGCTGAATCGGCGGACATTTGACGGACCCATATGAGCAATAGACGCAGCAGTCCCCTGGCAGTGGGCGCAGCAGGTCGCCACATCCCTTGCACTCGTAAAAGACCCGACACGCATCAGTTGGCATGGATTCCATCTCGTTATGACCACAATTCGGGCAATTGATCACAGATTTCAGCTCAACAGCGGGCTTTGTGGCGTTGGCCATAGATCAGGGTGCTCTCTAATAGCAATGAATGTCTGCTAGACTAATACCTGTAGTTACTACAAGGTCAAGCGCTATGCGTATCGGACAACTGGCAGGTACCTGTAATTGCTCCCCGGAGACAATCCGCTACTATGAAAAGATAGGCTTACTGCCGCCGGCCATCCGACGAGATAATGGTTACCGTGAATATGAAACCTCACACCAGAAATGGCTTGGTTTTATTCTTCGTAGCAAGGCGCTTGGCTTCAGTCAAAAAGAGGTGCGTCGACTAACGGACCTCGCAACCGCGCCGTCGTCAACCTGTCAGGATGTACATGAACTCATTCTCGAGCATATCCGCGATGTTCGGGTCCGGCTCAGCGAGTTGAAGAAGATGGAAGCTTCTCTGCTCCGGCTTGAAGAGAAGTGTATTGATGAGACACTGCACGAGTGTCCGGTGATCGATGAGCTGATGAGCTGAAAATTTAAATTCGACATTCTCTGTTAACTCCATTGTAGGATGCGCGCATGGACCTGACTACGCATTGGGTAGGTATCGTTGCAATCATCCTTTTCGTTGCAGCATACAGCCTCGTTATTACCGAAGAATTTACTCATCTTCGAAAATCCAAACCCGTCATGCTGGCAGCAGGCATTATCTGGGCGCTCATCGCATACCAGTACGCCGGGAGCGATTTTCCGGAGGCGGCCGGGGAGGCGGTTCACGGATACCTCACAGAATTTGCCCAGCTGTTTTTGTTTCTGCTTGCGGCCATGACTTACGTCAACGCCATGAGTGAGCGCAATATTTTTCTGGCGCTTCGGCATTGGCTGGCACAGCGTTCGTATTCGTATCGCACCATGTTCTGGATTACCGGTGTACTAAGTTTCTTTCTCTCTCCGGTGATCGACAATCTAACCACTTCACTTGTCATGTGCGCTGTGGTGATGGCCATCGGCCAGGGGAATCCGCGCTTCATCGGCGTTGCCTGTGTGAACATCGTCGTCGCCGCGAATGCGGGTGGCGCGTTTAGTCCGTTTGGCGATATTACGACGCTTATGGTCTGGCAACGCGGCATCATAGGCTTTGGCACTTTCTTCGCACTCTTTATCCCCAGCGTCGTCAATTTCGTCGTTCCCGCGGCAATCATGTCGTTCGCCATACCGAAGAGCCGGCCGGCCGAACCCGGAGCAGATGAAGCGATCGCAATGAAACGTGGTGCCAGACGAATCATGTTTCTTTTTGTCTGCACGATTACAATGGCCGTATCGTTCCATAATTTCCTTCACCTGCCACCATTCCTCGGCATGATGACCGGACTGGCTGCGCTGAAGTTTTTCGGTTATTACCTGCGCATCACATTCGGTGCGACACGCTTTGATCGAAAACAATACGGTGAGATAGGCGATATTTCGCCATTTGACAGCTTTCGTGAGGTTTCCAGAGTTGAATGGGACACGCTGTTGTTTTTCTTCGGTGTAATCATGTGTGTCGGTGGACTCGGGTTTATCGGCTACCTGGATCAGACTTCAGCATACCTCTATGGGCAACTGGGTCCGACCATTGCCAACGTCCTGGTCGGCATTATTTCAGCTCTGGTCGACAATATTCCGGTGATGGTTGCAGTGTTGGAAATGGATCCGCATATGAGTGTGCAGCAATGGTTGCTGGTCACGTTGACGGCCGGAGTTGGCGGCAGTCTGCTCTCGATTGGATCCGCAGCTGGAATTGCATTGATGGGGCAGGCGCGGGGCCAGTACACGTTTTTTTCCCACCTTCGCTGGACACCAGCTATCGCGCTGGGCTATGGCCTGAGCATCTGGGTCCACATGCTGATTAACCGGGGCTTCGCATCCGTAATGCCTGGAGGCTAAGAGCAACTTTAAAGTCGGTGCTCAACCATCGCGAGGAGATTGGCGGCTTCCAGCTTGCGCGCACGATCCGCTTCCGGGTGCTTCGGTCTCGCCGGTGCCTCATTGGCCTTCAATAAGGCGTTGCGCGCCGCTGCGTAGTCGCGTTCGTCAAATAGCACTTTGGCATACAGGTAATTTGAATCGATGCCGTGAGGGTCAACAGTAATGGCTTTCCACAAATAGCCGATACCGCGAGTCTTGTTACCGAAACCTCCAAACCCTGATGGCGTTCGGGAGTAAAGCACCCCAAGATTGGCGTAAACGAGCCCACCGAAAACCAAGGGGTCCAGTGATTCTGCGGCCAGGAGTGCATCTCTGGCCTCTTTCGCCAGACGCATCGAACCATATGCTCCCTTTACGTCCATATACGTTCGTGTGACGATTCCGTGCCACGCTGCAGCCCCTGGATTGGCGGGATAAATGCCGTGCAGGTCACGAACGTCGTTCAACAGCTTTTTCAAGGACTTTTCCTGCTGCCGTCCATTTGTCTCAAACCTCGCTGCGGCCCATCGATCTTCGATATTGAGTAGCGATTCATCCAGACTTTGGGCCTCTGCGTTCTCGATTGCCGCGAGCGTTAGCAGCGCGAGAAGCAACAGAAAGTGCTGATTTATGTAACGGGCCATGCAAGTCGCCTCTTGGATGTATATAGCCGTAAGAGCGCTTGCATCGCGAAATCCTTCGGTCGCGGCTTCTGGTTATCCCTCGGGGCCAGCGCTACTATCAATTATTGGCGAAGGATTTTTGTTTGCCACGTCTCTAAGGGTATGGAGGCACTCCCTTTTGCCTCCGAAAGGAATCGAAAGCTTGAATGAAGCTACTCCCCAAGTAGTGAAAGACCGGTCACTGGCCGCCCAGGTGGCGGCTGGAGATCGGGGGGCGTTTGATACGTTTTTTAAAGAGTACTTTCCCCGGCTGTTTCGTTTCACTCTAACCAGAGTTGATAATAATGAAGAGCTTGCCGAGGAAATTGTGCAGCGAACCATGTGTATCGTGGTCCGAAAAATGGGTAGCTACCGTGGAGAGGCATTGCTCTTCACGTGGCTTTGCCAAATTTGCCGAAACGAAACAAATGCGGTATTCCGGCAACGAAAAATTGAGCTACGTGATGATATTCCGATCGAAGATCACCCGGCAGTTCAGGCGGCACTGGAGTCTGTTGCGGCAGATGATGGTCGGCCGGAGTCAGCACAGCGCCGAGATGAAATCGCGAATTTTGTCCGGGTAACTCTCGAACACTTACCCAGCAAGTACGCGCGGGCGCTGGAGATGAAATACGTGCAGGGTTATAGCGTGAAGGAAATCGCTGCGAGCCTGAACGTTGGAGAGAAGGCGGCGGAATCCATTCTGAGTAGATCCCGAGCAGCGTTCAAAGAACGCTTCCGGGCAATTTGGGACATAGACCCGAATTTTATCGTGGACTGACATGACCAAACACAGCGACAAGAGCGAACAGCAAACAGGCGATGATGAGTCGCTTGCCAATCTCATGAAGTTGGCGGGTGAACGTGCCGAGATTCCGTTGAGTGTGGAGTCGCGCGTCTACCATCGCGTGCAGGAACAGTGGCAGAAGAGCACCGTGCAGCCGAATACCGACAGGGTTTATGAAAGTGTCCATAAGTCCTGGCGGCGTAATGTGCTGCGTAGTGCGCTATTGCGTTGGTTACTGCCGCTGGGCGTCGCGGCGTCGGCGGTATTCGCTATTGTTCTTGTTGCGCCTCCGGAGCCGGCACCGCTAAGTGTTGTGGCGACAGTGTCGCGCGTCGTTGGATCGGGTCCGCTTAGTGCGGAGTATTCGCAAGGTGCGGCGGTTTACGCGGGTACAGTTATCTCCACGGGGCAAAATGAAGGATTGAGCCTGCTGTTGGCACGCAGCGAGTCGTTGCGAATCGACCAAAATACGCAGATTCGTGTCGATGCAGCGGATAGTTTTACGTTGCTGGGCGGTCGCGTCTACGCTGATACAGGGCAGTTTGTTTATCGAAACGGCGGACTCAGGATAGATACAGAGTTCGGCGTAGTCACCGACGTCGGAACACAGTTTTCGGTAGCGGCGACCGATCAGCTACTGGACATCGCGGTACGTGAGGGGCGAGTTGATGTGCAAAGTCAATCGGACACCTTTGTCGCAAGAATGGGCGAGCGCCTAACGCTGGTTCAAGGTGAGGGTGCCTCGGTGGCGGACCTCGATACGCATGACGAATATTGGGACTGGGTTGTCGATCTGACGCCGACGTTCGATATGACCAACAAATCCCTGCTCGAATTTTTAAAGTGGGCAGCACGAGAAACTGGCCGAGAATTGCAGTTCGAGAGTAATGAGTTGCGTATGCACGCGATGCGTACGGATGTGCACGGTAGTATAGATGGCTTGACGCTGGACGAGGCGCTGCAGCAGGTTCTGAGCACTACCGCAGTTCACTATCAAATCGAAGACGACAAAATAATAATCAAAATCTAGATCGATACTGCCATAGGCAAATTCCGTCGTTGGCGAAACCGGGGCTTTGCACTAGTATTCCCGGCATGCGCTGCTTCCGCCGATTCATCCGGACACTGCTGTTAGTTTGCTGCCTGGGTGATGCCTTTGCGGCGGAGGCTGGCTGGCAGGGACGTCCCGTAGCCGAGCTCCTTGAGAGCCTGAATAACTCCGGTTACCAGATCATATTCAGCAGCGATGTGGTTTCAGACGAACTACTGGTTACCATCGAGCCAGATCTTTCAACGCCACTAGTTGGCCTGGATGCGATGCTCGTCGTGCACGGCCTCGTACTTGAGGCAGGTCCGGCCGATACCTGGTTGGTCAGGAAAGGGCACAAGCCGGAGCCTCGTGAGGCTGTCGCCGCTGAACCACTGCAGCCGATTCTTCCCGAGGTCATCGTGACATCAAGCCTGCACAGGCTCGAGTACACACAGTCCGGGACTCACACCTATCTCGATCGCGAACTCGCGACGCGAATACCTGCCGCGGCCGAGGAGGTTGTCCGAATTACGACGCGCCTGCCGGGTACTGCAAGTGGGGGAATATCAACTCGCAATCATATTCGCGGTGGCGAGGTTAACGAAGTCTTGTTTTTGCTCGACGGACATCGGCTTTATGAGCCGTATCACTTGAAGGACTTCCAGTCTGTCGCGACTACCGTGAATTCCAATGCGATCGACGGCATCGATTTTTACACGGGTGCTTATCCGGCCAGGTTTGGTGATCGCATGAGCGGCGTCATCAATATGAGTTTGCGCGAGCCGGAGAAAAAGACAGAGACTGAGCTGTCGTTGAGCTTCTTCAATACATCTTTAGTCTCAATGGGGCGTTTCGGCAGCCGTGATCAGGGTGACTGGTTGCTCGCCGCGCGGCGTGGGAATCTGGATCTCATTGCCGATGTTGTTAATCCGGAGATCGGCAGTCCGGACTACAACGACTACTTGATACATGGCGGTTGGGAATTTGGTCGTCGCGCTCAGCTCAGCGCGAACATGCTGGTCTCAAATGACAAGCTGTTACTGACCGATATCGACCGCGGCGAAGCCGCCAACGCGAACTATGAAAATCGTGTTTTGTGGTTAAACTGGCATGCCGATTGGAATGAGCAATTACGCAGTAAGACCGTCGTTTCTGTCAGCCGGATAACGAATCGGAGAGTTGGCACGCTGGACTTGCCACTGATAGTCAGTGGCACGCTGGACGAATCGCGAGACTTCGACGCTTTCGGACTGAAACAGGACTGGACCTACGTAGCGTCAAAGAAATGGATGTTGAGTTTTGGTGTTGAGGGTAAGCATCAGGATGCGGAGTATCAATTTTCGTCAACGAAAATGGTCGCGGCTCCCTTTGATCAGATATTGGACAATGTTGCGCTACAGGTCAGGAGTTTCAATCTGGTACCCGACGGTGCTCAGTACAGTGCCTACGCCGAGGCCCGATGGCAGGTGCGTCCGGAGCTGATTGTGGATGTTGGGTTTCGGTGGGACCAGCAAAGCTATACGACGGCCATGAATGACGCACAATCCAGCCCACGGTTAGGGGTGTTGTACCGCGCTGGCGAGCGGACAGAGCTGCGGCTGGGATGGGGCCAGTTCTCGCAGGCACAGGAGATCAACGAACTTCAAGTGAGTGATGGTGTTGGTGTGTTTTTCCGAGCCCAGCGCGCCGAGCACGTTGTCGCGAACCTGAAGCATCAATTCGCAAACGACATAAATGTTGACGTTTCCTACTATCGCAAGAGCTTTCGGGCCGTAAGGCCGCGCTTCGAGAATGCCTTCAATGCCCTGACCCTGTTACCCGAACTACAATTTGATCGCTATCGCATCGACCCGGCATCGGCCGAAGCGACCGGCGCGGAGTTGATGGTGTCCGAAGGTGATGCCAGCCAGCATTTGTTCTGGTGGGTTGGCTACGCCTGGTCAGAGGTTCGCGACAAGACGCTGGATCAAAAAATCGCAAGAAGCTGGGACCAGACGCACACCGTTAAAGCCGGCCTGAGCTGGCAATGGAAACGCTGGGATTTCAGTGTCGCCGGTGAAGTTCATACTGGCTGGCCGAAGACAAAGCTGGTCGGGCTGGAGCTAGGCTCCTCCCGCTATTCTGTGTTCCATACGCTGGACGCCAGAGTCAGCCGGGAGTTTGCCGTACGTCGTGGGGATTTGACGGTCTTTCTGGAAATTTCCAACCTCTACGATCGCGACAACCCTTGTTGCACCGAATACTCCGTAATTACAAGCCCGGCGGGGCCTCTGCTATCCGGCCAGGAGGAAAACTGGCTGCCGCTGGTGCCGTCACTGGGGATTATTTGGCGATTCTAAAATAAAATCACAATTTTCTGCCTGTTTGTCGAAGGATTTCATGATTAGGGTTCTCTAACCCCCGTTGCTATGCATTTGCGTAATTAATTGGAGTTGAATATTGAATAGGGAAAACAGCCCCCGGAGCGCGATCGAAATTATTCGTTTGGGTATTGCCGCTGTGTTTTTTGCGGTCTTTCTTATCGCGATGCCAGCCATCGGCAACGCTTCCGATTCGCTAAATCTGAATGACTACCGGGGCAAAGTCGTCGTTTTGGATTTCTGGGCTTCCTGGTGTGTGCCTTGCCGACGTTCATTTCCGTGGATGAACGAGATGCAGGAAAAGTACGGTGATGACGGGCTCGTCATCATTGCAGTCAACCTGGATAACGAGCCCTCTGACGCCGACAAGTTTCTGCAGCAATATCCTGCCAATTTCTCAATTGCCTATGACCATGATCGTCAACTGGCAAATCAGTATTCTGTTGAGGCGATGCCGAGCTCATATCTGATCGATCGCGATGGCTCAGTTATCGAGCGCCATTTGGGCTTCAAGTCTGGCAAGACCAGCGACTATGAGGCAGCTATTGTTGCCGCACTGCGCTCTAATTAATTACGTTTTAGGGATTGTTTTATGAAGATTTTTGTTGTGATTGGAGTGCTCTTGCTGACTGCAGGTTGCTCATCAATGGGTGTCGAGCCATGGGATCGTGACGTGCTGGCGAAAGACGAGATGCAATTAACGACTGATGCTCTCGAAGCGGCCACCGATGACCATATCTATTTTAGTAAAGAAGCATCGAGCGGCGGCCGCGGATTCGGCGGTGGCGGCTGTGGCTGTAACTAGAGGAAGTTTCATGAGCAAGGAAAGCAACAAGAACATATCGGCGACCCTGGCAACAGCAACCTGTGCACTTTTAGGCGGCACGATTGCACAACCTGTGCAGGCACAGGAAGAACCGGGATGGGACTTCAATACATCTCTCCTGTATTACGGTGAGGACGAAGATCGCATACAGGACTTGAGTGTTTCCGTCTTGGCGAGACGCACATTTCAAGACGACCGCTGGATGACCCTGGGATTGACGGTCGACGGATTGACCGGCGCGTCACCCAACGGCGGACTGCAGCAGAGCACAGCGCAAACTTTTACCCAGCCATCGGGAAATAATACGTTCACCGCGGCGGCTGGCACATTACCGATCGATGATACTTTCCGGGACACGCGCGTCGCAGTTAACGCGAGCTGGCAACAGCCACTGGGCCGCTTGTACAATCTAAATGTTGGCGCCAGCGCATCCAACGAATTTGACTACTTGCACCTTGGCGTAAACGCCAAGATTTCGCGGGACTTCAATAAGCGAAATACGACCGTATCGGCTGGTCTCGCGTTTTCGTCAGATACGATTGATCCGGAGGGTGGCGCACCTTCACCACTCACGTCTATGCAGAATGTGGGTGACCTGGGTAACCGAATTGGTGAACAAGACAAAGACATTGTCGATGTTGTGCTGGGTGTTACACAGGTTATCTCAAGAAATCTCATTATGCAGGCGAACTACTCTTTCAGTGATTCTTCGGGCTATCTGAATGACCCCTACAAAATCGTGGCAGTCGTGGACGGGGTTACGGGCGATGTCGTCCCGAACGCGTTGCCGCCGGGTATATCAGGACCGTCGCATGAGTATATTTTCGAAAGCCGGCCCGACAGCCGAACGAAGCACAGCTTTTACAATCAAGCTAAGTACTTCATGGGCGGTAAGGTGCTGGATGCGTCCTATCGTTACATGACCGATGACTGGGATATTGACTCTCACACCCTAGATTTGAGGCTCCGATGGCCGATAAACGATAAGAGCTATCTCGAACCGCATTTGCGTTTCTACACACAATCCGAGGCGGAGTTTTATCAGATTGGAGTTGTCGACGGGTCGCCATTACCGGCATACGCATCCAGCGATTATCGTCTCGGCGATTTTGACGCGATCACGGTCGGCCTCAAATACGGCTGGGAAATGCGTAATGGTAACGACATGAGTGTACGACTGGAGCTGTACCAGCAACGCGGCGACATTCCAGGCGACAGGCTAATTGGCAATCAGGTCGGGTTGGTAGAATACCCCGATCTGGATGCGATTGTGTTTCAGTTTAGTTACCAGTTCGGACGCTAGGTTCGCCTCTGGCAGGTGGGCGGGCCTCAAGGCCCTGAGTCGAGCGCCTTATCAACGACCTGTTGCAGGATCTCGAGGTCAGCTGCACGGTAATCGGCGCTCCAGGCGTGCGTCTTGCCGTGTTGCTGTGCCAGAGAAATATAGCGCTGTGCCTCACCCGCGTTGCCTGCCTCGAGCAACCACACAATCTGTCGGAGTCGAATATCGATTTCCGGTTTTGCCGCGTATGACAGGTTCAGTTGTTCGATAGCCGGCGTCAGATTTCCGGCCGATTTGAAGACAAAGCCCTTGTGATAATGCACCGCTCCCCGCAGGGCGGCGCTTTTTGTCATCGTCGGGTTGCGTAACAAAGCATCGAGCAGACCGTGAAATTCTGAGAGGCCCAGAGTTCCGCAATTCCCTGCGGTGGCATTGGCAAAGAGAGGGCCGAAAAAGCCAATCACCTGCCGATCATAGGCGCTGTTTTCAACAAACTGCTGCGTCGCGCTGATTTGATCCACGGATAGGGTCTTGAGGATACAGCGCAGGTTGAGAATACTGAGCCTGGTTGAGGTGTGCTCCGGAAACTTCACGGCGAGACCTTCCTGGACCACCAGAGCATCTGAATAATTGTTGTGAATTATGTGCTGGTTGACCACGTACTGTTGCGCACGAAGCGAGTCCGGATGTTCAACTAATGTCGTTTGCATGAGTCGATTTTCATTGCCCCATGGAATGGCAGCCTGCCAGGTAAGAAAGCCCTCCATACCGATAAACAGAACCAGGAGTAGCGGCAACAAGCGACGCAGCTTGTCGCTTAGCAATGGCAACAATGAGCAAATCAGGACCAGGGGACCGAGCAAAGCCAGATAGTTGCGGTGTTCAAAGTAAAGCTCGAGCGAAATTGGTCCCGCTTCCAGGCTATGAGCTGCAAAAAACCACAATAACCCAAGGCTGATGAACGGCCAAGTCTTCCGCAATTTTACCGCTAGAAAAATCAACACCGCGATGACAAGGCCGCTCACCAGTGTGCCAATTGGTTCAAGCAAGCCTCTTGAGATCGGAAAATCGTCGTGAAATATTCCCAGCCCTGATAAACGTGGCGCAATAATCTGCTGCAGGTAATCGAGCAGCACAACAATTTGAGTTAGAAGTCGTTCCTCCATCGTAAACGGCCGTAAATCGAACGCCAAAAGCGTCGCCGGCCAGTTCAGTGCCATGTAGCCAATCACCGCGACAAGCGGCGCGGAGAGCGTGGCGATTAGCGCGGGTCCCTGGCGACCAGGAAGACTCGATGTGCCAAAAATCGTTAATTCGATAACCAGTGCAAAAAGCGGAAGTAGAATGCCGCTCTCTTTTGAAAGCAATGCGAGTGCGCCACAAAATCCCATACCCGCAATAATCCAGGCCCAGCCATGCCGTGGTTTTTGCAGTAGCGATGCTCGGCCGTGCATGTAACACAGTAGCCCAGCCAGCGTGAACAGGCTGCCTAGTTGGGTCATGCGCTGAATTATGTAGGCGGTCGTCGATACAAGTAATGGGTGCAGCAGCCACAGCGTCATACATACGAGGGCAAGTTTCTCGGCGGTATCTCGCTTGTGAGCGGTGCAAAAAATTAGTCTGGTCAGCATGAATACCAGCAGACCATTAACGAGGTGAATGACGAGGTTGGTGACTCGGAAAGGGTGCGGATCGGTTGGCCAGGTTTGACCATCCAGGGTAAAGCTGGCGAGGCTTAGTGGCCGGCCCAGAGGTCCAGCTTGTGCACTCATTATGAATTCGAGATATTTATCAGTCGTGGTCAACCCACCGCGATCGCCCAGGATTTCCAGATTGGGAATATCGTCAAAAAGGAAAGGGCCACTAAGAGATGGCCAGTAACACATCACCGTCAGCAGGAAGGCAAAGGTAATTCCAGCGACGATTCCGATTAAGTGGTGGTGGCTATGAAGCGATACGTTCTTCAGGATTTGCACAAGTATCCAGTTTGTGAGCAATAGCGATTTCTCGGTTGCTCAACTATACCTGCCGGGTGCTGATTGTTCTAAGCGGTCGCTATGCGTTGATGAGCGGCAAGGAACTGATGGACGGTATCTTTCCTCCGACGAGCGACGGAATTTTCCACTTGCTAATCGTTCAAAATAGACGTGAACGAACGCAATTAGTGGGAAAGAACATGAATTCACATAATCCAAAACCGACGCCGGTTACGGCCAACGAATCCGCAGGCAATGTGGTCGATAACGACAATGTCCGGGTTATCCACTCGAGCCTTAATGAGGCGGCTAATCTTTCTATATCGGAAGACAGTGATCAGGGCGGCGACCCGTATAACAGTA
>JAJFKV010000080.1 GCA_021773055.1 Woeseiaceae bacterium | reverse complement strand
GGAAGTTGTTCTCGTTGAACTGAAAGAATAGTAACTGCGAATACATCTGTTTAAGTCACGGTGGGCACTTCTGCATTCCTGGAGTGTCCGCTATCAGTCGGAAGCTGCCGCCAGGTGATAAACTGCTGAGCGACTGCTACTGACCCAAAGCGGACAATTTTATAAGCCATTGAGATGCCTGTATTGCGGCTAAATTCGAGAGTGCCAACAAATTGAATGTATTTTTTTATGGCCTTTTTATGGACGAAGCCCTTCTCGATAAGAAGGGAATAACTCCGGGTAACACTGAAGTCGGATACGTTGATGAATATGCACTTCGTATCGGAGAGCGGGCAACACTTGTACGCTCTGCCGGCGCACGTTCGTACGGCGTCATGATGAATATTTCTTCCGATCAAGCGAACGAATTGTATTCGGATAAGAGCGTCGCGGACTATGTGCCAGAATCTGTGATCGTAGAACTCTTAGGCGGAAGAAAAGCCGAAGCCAAATGCTACAACTTACCTGTAGACAAGGTCACTGGGACCAACAAGGTCTATGCGGAGGCTCTATTGGCGGTGGCGAGCAAACGGGGCTTGCCTGAAAGTTATTTGGTCGAAATAAAAGAAGCTGCAATCTAACTCCGGCCAATCTTGGCAGGTGCTCCCAAAAGAGGAGCCGGTAGTTGCCCCTCTTCAAGCTCAAATGCTTTCAATTGCTCGTACAAAACGGCTGGCGACATCCATAAATCCATCTCCCTTCGGGTGTATCTCGTCATACCAATCGTCGTCGTTAGGAACGGCTCCTCTACAATCAACATACGTAACGAAAGGCGAATACGTGGTGGCGAGGCCGGCTAAGCGAATATTGAACTGATCAACAAGGACACGCACTATGTCTCTCTGTAATTGAGGGTCCTCGATTCCGAGTTTTTCCCTCATGGGCTTCCCTAGCCATTTGCCATTCCACCGAGAGCCATCACGGTTTCTGGAGTGTGTTGTATCTATCTCAACGGGCATTTTGCTTTCTCCTCTCCGTGAGCATTGAATTCACAGCGAAATATTCACCGTATATCAGACGGTCATCTCACCGATGTGGACGGGTTCGACGCTGGTGAACTTGACGTCTCGAACCATTCGCATGTTCCTCCATATCTTTGCATGTCCTTTAGTAAACCGAACCGAGCGGACCCTTTTCTGCCAAAGCGCGATCTCTTTGTCCGTTGCGGCCCTGACTTCCCCTGCTTCGCCGAGCAGACGAACCGCCGGCATACTTTGGAACCTCCCCCGAATCAGGGAGGTCAGCCAGAACCATCTGCTACTGTTCACCGCTAAAACACACAACTGAGGGTTTTTCGACAAATTGCCTGGGAGGCGGCTCGGAAACTCCTCGAAATACACCCCGTGCCCCGGCAAGCCGAGTATCAATGAGCCGATCGGTGTTACGTGCGGCCGGCCATCGTCGCCAACGCTAGCTATGGCGTAGTGAAAGGACGATGCGAAGGACTTTCTGAACAGACGCTTGATGACGTGCCAGTCAGTGTTGATGTCCATGGTTCTGTCCTCTACTTCGTTGACATTGGGAGGTGTAGGGGATAGATCGTAACAAAGTTGGGGCATTCCAGGTCGCCCCTATGCCGCACGCCAGAATCCAGACTGCCTCTTAGCGAGAGTTGCGACCGAAACTTCAGCTCGCGCATCTACGATGAACATGAGTCGCAGAGCTGCGAATGCGCCTAGACCCGTTGTTTCAACAAACAACACGCCGGAAGCAAACGTTTCGAATTGCACTATTGATCTCCGCGGCCATTCACGGTGCCGTGATCTTGTATGTGAATTTCGATCGTCCTGACCGAGGTATGGCATTGGCGGTGCCCACTCTGGACGTCGTTCTCGTTACGGCCCAGACGGTCGAAGAGCCGCCGGTCAAAGTGGAGCCAAACCCCGAGATCGAAGTTTCTTCTATAGCTTCCCCAGTTCCGCCAAGCGCGCAGGAAACCCCTAAGGAATCAGAAGGCGCGCGCGAGCCACCAGAGACAGCGGAGGAGGTCGCTCCGATTGATTTACAGTCCCTAATCTCAACCTACGCGGAGGAAGCCGTTGCCGAAGACCTCGACGCAGAACGTCATCGAGCCGCTATGTGGCGAAAAACGTTTTCTGTCATGTTCGCACCGCCGGATGAGGATTGGCTAGTTGAAGACGAACCCTATCTACCCGATCTCCAGTTCGAGGCGGACAAAGCGAAGCGTCTGGGTATCAAGATCAGCGAAAACTGTTATCTGGGATTGCCGGGCATTGACCCGCAATCCGTGGATTCCGATGCGCCGGGTTGGAGCGGTGGCGGAGACCCACAGCCGACAGTCAGTTTGATTAGCTGTGGATTCGGGAAATAGTCCGCACGCTCCCATTTTGTGTAACTATGGCCCCGCAGGAGTTGGGGAGAGGACCCTTGGCAGAAGCGACCCGGTCGTCCAACAATAACAAGGTGAGTCGCGATAGCTCATCGCCGTGGCCGGAGATCGAAACCGGAGCCATCGCGTTTTTACTCGATGCGCGTGACAACGTTGAAGTCGGGCTGTTGCGCGACTGGGTCGAATCCCGGAGGCCAAACGGCGATGTACACCTTCGACATTCATTTATCAGGCTCCCTAAGGGCCGCGCCGACGATTTTCTGGCCGCCGTGTTGGGGCTTGACGACTCTGTCTGGATGCAACCGTTGCGCATCGCATGGCTGCCGACATCGCATACGGGCGGCAATCGCTCCCTGCAGGACTTCTTCTACGGACGTATTGCCGAGCCCGGCAAGATACGGCGGTGGTTGATCGCGAGGTTCCGGCCAGAGAGGCTCGCGTACGTTGTCGGTGATGGCGCTCGCCTCCACGAGCTGCGCGAACGGCAGGCCGAGGCCAATGTCGCCGAAGATGACCTGTCAGGGTTCGTCGCCAACCAGGCGTTGATCGCGCTGGAGCGCTCGGAGCGCCTGATACGCGGTGCAAGGTACAAAGTACCGCGCATCCTTCAGAGCGACGTTTTTGCAAATGCAGATTTTCAGAACCTCATCGAGAATGCCGCACAACAGGGCGACCGCTCGGCACAGGACGTCACAGGACAAGCCGCACGGTATCTGCGGGAAATGGCAGCGACCCAGACTCCGTTCACACTGAATATGATGAATGCGCTCTATCGAGCGGCATGCAGGAGCCACCACGACGCGAAGATCAATGTAGACAAATCGCAGCTGGAACGAGTCGCAGAGACGATGGGGGCTCGTCCCGTCGTGTTCCTGATTAGTCACAAGTCGATGCTCGATACGATGGCCCTGTCGCTCGTGCTGTTCGATGCGGATCTGCCGTCACCACTCACGTTCGGTGGTATCAATCTGAACAAGCCGGGTCTCGGGTCTCTCGCCCGCCGCAGCGGCATCATCTTTTTGCGGCGCTCGTTCCAAGACAACGAGATTTACAAAGCGACGTTTCGCCGCTACATCGACTACCTGATCGAAAAACGGTTTTCGCTGCTTTGGGCGCTGGAAGGAACACGTTCGCGCACTGGCAAGCTGCTGCCCCCGCGATTCGGCCTGTTCAGTTACGTCGTCGAGTCGATACTGAGGACCAGGCTGCACGACGTGACGTTCATCCCGGTCAGCGTTGCCTACGACCAAATCACCGAAGTCGAAGACTACTCGATCGAGCAACGCGGCCAGACGAAAAAGCCCGAGGGCATCACGTGGCCGCTCCGTTTCTTAAAGAGTGGCAGGTCACGCGGCCAGATACATTTGCGTTTTGGCGAGGGAATGACCATCAAGGAACTGGTCGAGCCTGCCGAGCTCGAAGCCGGCATCGATGATCAGAGAAAACGAACGCTTGTGCCGACCCTGGCATTCGAAGTCGCCGTGAGAATGAACGCGGCAACGCCGATCACCGCCACGGCGATCGTTACGCTGATCCTGCTTGCCAGCGGCAACCGCGCACAGAGCCTGGCTGAAATCCAGGCACTCGCTCGCGGCGGCGCGACTCTGATCCGGCGTCGACACCTGGAGATCGTCGGTCGCTCGAATTTTCGGGACGAAAACGCTGTTCGTGCGACGCTCGATGCACTTCACGAGACGGGTATCGTCAGCTACCTGGACGAGGGCACAGAGCGACTCTATGCCATCAGCGTCGACCAGCACCTTAACGCCGCTTATTACCGCAACACGGCGATCCACTACTTTATCCTCGATGCCTTCGTCGAGGTTTCACTGCTGGACGCGGCATCCATATCCGGCGATCTGACTGAGGCTTTCTTCGTGAGGACGAGCGAGCTCCGGGAGCTCTTCAAGTTCGAGTTTTATTTTCCGCGTCGAGCCGACTATCAAGCGGAAATTAAAAGACGCGTGGACGAACGATTTGCGGACTGGGATGACACGGTTCGACGTAGCGATGCAGGCGGACACGCTGCACTTGCTGCGGTTCAACCGCTCGTCGCGCACGGCGTACTTCGTTCGTTCGTCGATGCCTATCGCATCGTGGCATCCGTACTCGCCGCCGCAGGCGCGGATAGCATTGACGACGACGGCAGCTTCCTGTCGCAATGCCTGAAGACGGGCAAACAACAGCTACTCCAGGGGCGCGTGTTCTCGGCCGAGTCAATCTCGAAGTCGCTATACGAGACCGGCTTCAAGCTCGCGGACTACAGAGGACTACTTGCGGCCGACCGGGCAGAGGCACGCCACGACTTCCATCAGGAGTTTTGCCGTATTAGTAGCCGCCTGGACGAAATACTCTCGATCGCGCTGGCCAAGGCCAACGATTGACAGAAGTTGGGGTTCAACCAGCCGTTCCTTCTTCAGAATCTGTCCACCCGCGCGGCATAGCAACCGGGTTTCGCATTGTGGATATGTAAGTAGTCAATTCTCGGGTGTTCCAATAATTTTTGTAAAACCGGCAGACACTCCTTTCCATGCACGACCTCAGCGTCGACCATCATGCCATCCACATCAAACGCGCGTATGGATAGCAGACGTATCCTTAGTTGCTCAGGAATTTGGTTAACCATGGGTGAACAAGTAGTTGCCCCTTCTCGAACGAAGATGGCGTGGGTAGATCGGTAGGGCGTATCCACTGTTAGGTGTTCATAATTTACTAACAATACCGATTCGCCGATTTCGGCGTCCTCAAGTGTGACGCGACAAGGGTAGCCAGGTTTCGTTTGGACCTGCATCCGTCTGGCGGCATGTTCCGCCAACGATTCGTCGTCCAGCCCGATAAGATGACTGAACTGGTCTGCGCTCAGCGCACTGATTTGAAACCCCATAGTGATGCTCCGGCAATCAATAATTCGTTGCGGGTTATTCTACGGACGTCTCGAAGCACTATTAGCCACATTCGGACGTGGAAGGCGAATTCGATCGAGAGGAGGGCACAGGCCTCGACAGCTAGCATTGATAAGTCAGAAGCCGAATATTGCCTCTCTATGGCTCGGCGATGCGTTGCCGGATCCCATCGCGGAGCCGTCGTCGCGCGCATGCCAGAATATGAAAATGAAAATGAATGTAATCGTCGATACGAATGCGAAGAAGATACGTGTGCCCGACTGACTCTTTGAGCGTTTCGGTGTTTCCGGGTCGGTGCTAGCTGGCTCTTTGTAGACCTCGAAATCAATGTCGTCAATTCGGTACATCACGAACGTTGACAATATTGCGAGCTGAAAATACGCACTCGTAGCGATGTCTTGCAGTCCGCCTGCATAGTTTTGAAGGCCGACGTTGATGGCAAGAAAAAGTGTTGCCCCGATACTCGAGAAGACCTGCACATTTACGCCGACCTTAATTCGTCTTAGCCGATCGCCATGCGACTGATGTGGATCATGTTTCTTTCCGTACATATGGTGCAGCGCTGCAGCGACGAAAACGACATTGAGCAACGTGACGTACAAAATATTCCAATACCCAGCGCCCCATAGCTCTGGCATCGTGATGACCGATAGAACGAACGCGACATACGTTATGCAGGCAAGAAAAAGAAACTTCGGCGACACAAAATCGGTCAATCGGCGGCGCTCAAATTCAGCTATTCGACTACCATCTGCGCTCGGTTTTCGAGCGAGATTGAAAAACGAAAAACCTGGATTTACGACAACAAAAATCAGCGGTGTCGATTGGAGCAGGAAGTAAAACAACAGAACAGACTGGCTGTCCCAACCGAGTAACTCATCACTTGGAAACGTGAAACTGTACGACACCAATGCGAGTCCCACCGCCAAGATCATCAGGTTTGCGACCTTGTAATATTGCTGCGCTTTCTGCATTTCAAGCGTCGATACCGGATAGAGTTTTCCGTACTCCAGCGGTGGGTATCGATCGATCACCTGGCGCACAATACCCAGTACTTTCTGCGGATAGTAGAACGAAACAAAAAGAACCTGACTCAGCAGGACGATTAACAATGGAGTGTTGTCTGGCATGTGTGATTCCTATTTCTTGTGATTGTTCATCAGTTCGCCGAATACAACTCGAATCTCAGAGTCCGTTACTCCTGCGTATCTCAGCTCACCGATTTTCTCGCTTATCTCGGATTTCGCCCAAGCACTCAAGTCACCATCACAATTGACTTTAGCGTCGGGATGCACGTAGGTGCCGCGATATCGTTTGGCTTGAATGACGGAGTCGCGTTCCAACAGGCGGTAGGCTTTGGCAACCGTCTTGTGGTTGATATTCAGATCTCCTGCAAGCTGACGAATCGATGGGACTGCGTCGCCTGGTCGGAGCTGATCATTCAACACGGCCTTCTTTATTTGCTCGATCAATTGAGTAAAAAGAGGCGAAGAATTCTCGATATCGACCGCGATTTTCATTCAAACCCTATATACCATGTGACCCAGTATCGCAGAGGGTACAGGTAGATTGTAGAAAATACAACCACTTCTTTTGACAGGTGGTCGCCGTGGATGAAACGTGAGTCGTCAAATTCAATAGCGCGCCAGTGCAGAAAATTGTGGAAAATCACTGGTTTTCGCGTAGTGGGGGAGAGGGTGTTTCGGCAAATCCCTTAAAGAATCAAGGGTCTGACCAAATTTCAATTTGTAATTTTAGCGTAGTCGAGTTCTCGAACGAAGATGGCGTGGGTAGCTCGGTAGGGCGTATCCACTGTTAGGTGCTCATAATTTACTAACAATACCGATTCGCCTTTTTTCTTTTATCACCAGGGCGTTCTTGCGCAGTCGAGCGTCCGCTATTCCTCGCCAGACCTCCGCGATTCAACTGACGATGGCGCCACCATCGACGTCAACAATGGATCCTGTGACGAAGTCGTTTTCTAGCAGGAATAGTGCGGCCTGGGCCACCTCGGCTGCGGTTCCCGCCCGTGCAATCGGATGAGCCTGTGTGCCCTTGCGATAAAACTCGGTACGTGCATCGCCTTTTAGCGGTGACATCGGAGTTTCAATCAGGCCCGGGCATACACCGTTGATTCGGATCGGCGCGATCTCATTGGCCACAAGACGAACAAAAGCTTCAACGGAGCCGCCCACACTTCCAATAGCGAGCATTCCAGGGCGCCATTTACGCGCGGGGTAACCACTGAATAAAACGATGGCACCATCCGTGGCCATATGCGGGATACCCAGTCGAACACTGTTAACGTATCCCCACAGTTTGGCAAACGACCCCTGAAACCCGTCCAGGTCCATTTCCAGAAAGGGACCGATGGCACGCGCGCCACCAGTTGCCGCATTGACGAGAAAATCAAATCCTGTGTGCGCCTGGAATAACTGCGTCGGTCGCTGCCAGCCCTATGCCCGATGTACCACCGAGAACGATTGCTTTCTTGTCTTTTAAGTCTGTCATGGTCTCTCAATCGGCAGGGTCAAATATTGGCGTAACTAATTGCCAAAGAATTGAACCACTCCGTCCCTGCGATCAGGTCAGTCGTGAGCAACATGATCACGAAGTAAGCCAGCAGGACTCGAAATGGCCAACGTGACCGTCCATACCACCATTCGCTCGCTACCATCACAGCGGTGACCAAAATAAGCGTGATGACGGATGCATAGAGGGCGACGTCGAAATTGGGCACAAGACTGGGCGTCCCATAAATATAGGTCCGCTCCAACGCAGCTTCGAGCGGGAGAATTGCAGTGCAGGTCATCAACCGTAGGTGAAGCGGGATATCGCGCTGCCGTGCGGCCTTGATCGCCAGCCCGAGGAAAACGCAAAACAGCACCAGTGCAGTAAAGTCGATGTAGAAGAACTTAACCGCCAGCAGATCGATCCCGTCCGCTGTACCGCTGTCGCCAAAGAGCATCGTCTTGATCACCCAAAGCCCGCTCAGCACCAATACCGCCGCAAGCGAGAGCGAGAAATAGCCTACCGTGCGGTGATGTTTGCGCCAGCTACTCTTGATCAACGATGCCTGGATAATCGTCAGCAGCATCCAGGCGATCGCGCTGATGCCATGTATGATGATGTGCGTTTCAATATTGACTATCGCTGAAAAGAAACTAGGCCAGAACGACACGAATGTGATCGCGAAGATTGCTGTGAACCAGACCCACCATTGCTGTGACCAGCGAGGCAGAGCTCTGCGTGCATTTGTCATGGAATACTTCCCCCTCAATTGCCTCAATCTATAATAAAAACAGGCTAATGGTAATCGCCAAGTGGCGATAGTGAGTCTTATTGATTGTTGCCATGCCTTCCTGGACGGATGGCTCCCATTGTAATTTATACCTAGTTGAGTGTCCGCCATACACCCAAAAGTAGACATTCGCGCAATACCGTCTTGAAGGTCCGCTACTGGCCCGAAGCAGCCATTGGAATTCGGACCTTCCCAAGTTCACAATTCAAACCACCATAAGAGGCAGTGGACTAAGACTGCACATCACCAGAATCTGCGGAACTAAAACCGAAGTTTTCGATCATTCCTTTGGTGAGTTATTTTTTTGTTGGGGACTCAGTATGAAATCAACCATCAGTGCTCTTCTGATTGCTGCGCTAGGCATCGGACCGCTCGTGCTGGCGGACGAAGATCATGATAAGGCCGCGTTGAGGGCTCTAGACCAAGCGTATGCGACTGAGTGGATTGAGGGAGATGCCGATGGCGTGATGTCGCTCTTCACGGAAGACGCCACACTTGTACCTCATCATGGCGACGCACCTATCAAAGGCCATAAAGCCATCCGTGATTTTTGGTTCAATCCGAATTATCCGCCGACGGTCGTCCCGGAATGGCGAAGAGAATCAGTGGAGATCTTCATCTCGGGAGATATGGGTGTGGTTCGAGGTCGGGCGCGCTTGGTTTGGGAATATGATGGCACGCGAACAACGATCCCTGAGGGTAATTACGTCATGATTGCAGTTCGCGAGGATGAAGAGTGGCGTATTCGATTACATACTTGGAATGACGATCCGCGTAAATGGGTGCGGGAACCCATTAACTAATTCCGGCGGTTGATGAAATTTGTTTTAGCGGATATCCAGATTCGTTTTTTTCTAATTCCATGAAATTGCCAGACGCTATGCCGCTACAGCCTATGTCAGGCAGTGACCAGCTAAACGACCGCTAGTGGCCGGAACCAGCCAGTCGAGTGCTAGAATGACGAACGACTGCTGCTGACCCATACCAGCCGGTCGCAAATACTTACTTTGTTGGGTTCTATCCTTCGATTACGCACATTAGATCAAGGTCATGCGTCATGCAGAAGTTCGCTGCCAAGTCTACTTACACGTTCGTATTTCTTGCCCTTTGCGTGTTGATCGTCGCGTACGATCTATACCTATCGTACGCTTGGGCAGCAGCGCAAAGATTGACCCATTGGGCGGTCGATGGCCCGGGTGCGGTGGGCTACATTTTCGATCTTGCCCTATTCGGTATGGGTGGGTTCGTTATGACAGGCCTCGCGCTTACGGAGCTGATACTTCGAGCATCAGAGTGGTGGAAGACGGCTTGGGCTGTTGCACTAATTGCGGGTCTTGTAAATCTATCCCACTCACTTATCTTCATTGGAGAACGTGGATGGATGATTCTTTATCGTGATCTTGTATCAGGCGCAATCTTGGGCGCACTAATAACGATCATCGTTGCAGGGCTAATTCAATTCATCAACAAAAGGGGTGCCAGTACGCTGACGTTAGTCTTTGTTTCTACGGGATCTACAATTCTATTGGTGCTTGCATCTACTTTCGTATCGCTTCTCGTACACTGCACAAGTGGCGACTGCTTGTAGAGTACTGGATTGGTATCTAAGAGTGGATTGCATCTTCCATAGTGAACTTCCGCTATTGGTCGGAACCAGCCGCCCAAGCGTTAGAATGTTGAACGACTGCTGCTGACCCAATATAGATAGTCAGTCTCTCCCTCAGTAATATTAAGAGACAGCCGGCAGGTATCTGTCGGTGAGGGGGACATGCACCCGCAGACTACGAATATTTTGACCCAAACATGCG
>JAJFKV010000079.1 GCA_021773055.1 Woeseiaceae bacterium | reverse complement strand
GTCTCTGGTTGCGAAAATCTTAGATTTATATGCCAAGCCGTTCCCACTTGTCAGTACCCCGCCGGCGTCTGACAACGACAGTGGTGGTGGCGCATTCGTTTGGTTGACTTTCGTGCTGCTTTTGTTTTCATGCCTGGTTTATCAGGGTCGAAGGTGCTGACAAATTATCTTCTCGGCGCATGCGATTTTCGGTGTCTGAACAACTCATGTGGCCGCCGCACATTTCCAGGACGCGAAGGTCCTTTGCTGCTTTTCCGTCCCTGCGGTGCTGTAGCACAATCGGATCCATTCCGTCATCTATCGTGGCTTGGGCGTCGCTAAGTTGTCAGTACCTTTAGCAATATTCCGGGTCCGCTTCAAGCTTCGCTCCCGTGGGTAATTGGATAATGAAGCAAGTGCCCTGTCCTGGTTCGCTTTCCACTTTGATGGAGCCGCCATGCCGATTGACGACTACGTCGTGCGCGATGCTCAAGCCCTGGCCAGTCCCTTTTCCCACCTCCTTTGTGGTAAAGAACGGGTCGAATATCCGTTCTTGAGTGTCTGCTGGCATGCCAATACCGTTATCTGAAATTCTAATCTCGACTTGATCATCCAATTGACAGGTTGTGATAGTGATCAGTCCTTTTTCAGCAGACGAGTCAGCCAGATTATCCTCGATCGCGTGAGCCGCGTTGACGACCAGGTTCAGGAAGACCTGATTAATTTCCCCGGGCATGCAACGAACAGGGGCCATCGTTGAGTCGAACTCTGTGTGTAACTCGGCAATATTCTTCCACTCACTGGATGCAACAGTCAACGTGCTCTGAATTGCGTCATTCAGATTTACTGTTGTCTTCTCCTTGCCGGGATGCGAAAAGTCCTTCATCGCCCGCACGATCGTAGCTACTCGGCCCAGACCGTCAAGAGACTGCATCAATGCCAGTGGCACTTCCTGTCTGAGAAAATCAATATCTGCCTCGTCGAGAATCGCCTTAAGGTCTTTTGTCGGGATCGATCCATTGGCCGACTCGCATATCCCGTGGAGGCTGTCGAAGAACTGCTCAATCTCGCCAAAACTCTCCTGAACGAACCGCGTATTGTCTCCGACGTATTGAGTTGGAGTATTGATTTCATGGGCAATTCCGGCCGCCAGCTGGCCGATTGACTCAAGCTTCTGGGACTGTGCGAGACTTTTTTCCATCACGAGCTTTTCGGTCACGTCCCGCATCACCGAAACGTAGTGCGTTATTCGGCCATCATTTGCCACCACCGGGGAGATTGTACCTTCCTCGTCCAAATAGCGACCGTCTCGGACCAAAGTTCGAAGCTGACCCTTCCAACTCTTGCCGCCTGACACGACATCAGAAATCTCGTCGAATTTATTCGGTCGACTGAGTTCCCATGCTAAAGACGTCTTCGTGTGTTCGAGATCCCAACCGGTGTGATCAAGGTACGCCTGATTAACATATATGAGTTCTCCGGACTTGCGGTAAATGGAGATCGAATCCGCGGTGCTTTCAACGGCCGTAAAAACCCGCCGCAGTTGATCCCGTCTGCGGTGCAGTTGTTTTTCAGCTTCACGTTGATCGGTGATATCGCGCAGAACCAGAATCAGACCCTTGATAGTCTTTGTCTTGCGATTGACCAGAGGCATTGAGCGCGCGTGGTAGATCCGGCTGCTGTCGGTATCTCCAAAAACATCACAATCGATCGATGGGTTTGTGTCGCAAATCACATCGAGCAGGCCTTGTTGTGAGCCTAGCGCAACCTCGGCCGCTACTGGCAGGCGCGGAAGCTCCAATTGATCCCGGGCCGCCGCGTTTGCCAACTGTATTCTATTACGGCGGTCAACAACGAGCACTAGATCCCTCATATGTTCAACAATATCTCGGGATGCGAAGGCCAGCACGGAAAACGAACCTTCCGCACCGCGAAACATAATGGCGAAACACAAGCCGGTCACAATCAGTGCAAATGGGGTGAGATCGAGATCGGGTAGTGGACCCAAACGCGCCAGATAGAAACTATTCGCGATCCACGGCATGAGAAGGCCTACATACACAAGAACCGCACTGCGTTCCCAGTTACGCCAATAGTGGGATAATAAAACCCACGTCGCCGCAACTAGCTCAAGGTTTGTCAGTAGCCCGATGAACCAGAATCCTGGCCCGTACTTGACCGCCATTAGTTCCACGCCACCTTTGTGTGTCAAATAGACCTCATTCCAGATGAGGGAGTGCAATTCGTTTGTAATGACGGCCAAGAAACAGATCGATGAAAACATCGGTAGCGCCCAGAAATAGCGCGGCAGCCCGGCTCCCCTCGACGCAATGATCGCCAGCGCCAGCAGCGCGACCGGCAGGCCCAAAATACCTGCGTAGCTAATCTTGGTGGCCAGAATTTTTGCGGGCAGTGTAGAAGACGAATGCTCGAAAGAAGCGGAAAGAACCCATATCGATGCACAGATCAGGAGAGTGACGAGCGCATTTCTGGAGTCATAGTCAGCTCTGGCCAATGCAATTACTGCAAGCACAACAAGTAGCAGCCCTCCAGCAACGAGCATAGGAACTACAACACCCATATTTTCAATCATCTACAGACCCTAGGATACGTAAAACCCCCACCGGCATTCCCTACGAATGCGCATACGTCTACACCGGTATCGGCACTAGCTGGTTATTCTTGAGTCGAACCGGGTATTTGCGACGCCTTCCGCGCTGTGAGATTAAACCGCTCTCGTAAGTTTCGGTTCGACCCTTCAGTCCCTCCTATCTACTCGTCCGTATTGATCATGTTGCGATCGGCCTAAAGTTCCCCCGGACCCGGCCGACAAACTGGAGTAGGCAGAGACGTGATGCCGCTCTCGTCGCTGCTATTTTGACAATACGCTATGCCACGTCTCATCTAGCAGCGGCCGGTACAGGACGTTTGCACTATGAGGCCGGAACTAGAAAAGCAGTTGAGTTCTTGTAAAAATCTACCTAGCCCGCCTGGAGCCGCATCCAAGATCATCGATCTGGCGAACGATCCGGAAGTTGATATCCGGGAGATCACGAAGGTTTTGGTACTGGATCCTGCGATCACGACCAAGATTCTGCGAGTCGTCAATTCTTCGATGTATGGACAGGTCAGAAAAATAGAGAACCTCCGTGAGGCTGTCGTTGTTCTGGGATTGAATGCCACTATTTCCTTGGCCCTGTCGTTCTCACTCCTCAGATCATTTCGGACCGACGGCGCTAACGCCGGAATTGACTATACTTTGTACTGGCGTCGTGCCCTGCTGGCTGCGACAGCTAGCCGCGTAGTGGCAGAGACGGTGGGACTTCGAGCAGCCGAAGAGCTATTTCTCGCCTGCCTCATTCAGGACGTGGGAATGTTGGCGCTTGAACAGTCAATACCTGGAGTTTACGAAGATCTGCCCGATCAATCCCAGCAGGCCATGATTATTCAGCGGGAGTGTGACAAGGTCGGCGTCGATCACGCATGTGTTGGTGGCTGGTTGCTGGAACGCTGGTGTTTTCCCGAAAGAATCACACTGGCAGTAAGTGCCAGTCATGATCTGGATAAAGTACCAGCTGACCACGAGTACGGATTGTTTGCCCGATGTGTCGCGGTGACCAGCCTCATCGCTGAGGTCTTCCTGGACGAGACGGCTGACCGCCCCGACTTTGAGCCTCTCGTAGACGCCGTGCAGAAACACCTTAGACTAGACAAACAAGAACTTAACGAAATGGTCGAAAAGGTTAGTGTCTTGATTCCCGAAGCTGAAGCTATCTTTGAGATGCGGATAAAAGCGGAGAGCGACACAGAGCGTCTCATGGAAGATGCGCGAGAAATTCTAATGCTTAGAAATCTCTACGCATTACGGGCGGTAGACTCACTACAGGTACAATCTGACTCGCTTCAAGACCGCACCAAGAAACTGGAGGAGAGCAATCGTCGCGACGCCTTGACTGGCCTCTACAATCGCGGATTCCTTGACCACTATATGGAGACTGCGTTTGCTGAATCAGCGGAGAGACGCGAGCCACTCAGCATTGCATTCACTGACTTGGATAAATTCAAGAACGTCAACGACACCTACGGCCACCAAGTCGGCGATCAGATCCTTGCTGCTACAGCGAATATCCTGAACGCTAATGTACGCTCGTCAGATATCGTCGCTCGCTACGGCGGTGAGGAATTCATTATCGTTTTCCCGAACTCAGGCAGTGAATTAGTGAACACCATTTGCCAGCGTATCGTCGAGGCTTTTCAGAATACACGGCATGACGTAGGTGCGCCCGACGACATCACCGTAACAATCTCGGTCGGCATGGCGACGCAAGGTGAGAATCGGACGTTCAAGTCTATCGCTGATTTCATCGACGCGGCGGATAAGGCGCTTTACACGGCCAAGTTACAAGGACGCAACCGGAGCATACCGTTTGACCTCGTAGAGAGAATCAGCGCCGGACGACTATCATAACGGTACTGACAAACTAACAGCAGCAGCGATGTAGGACCTTCCCCAGTCGACGTTCTGGATAATCTCAGCAGGAAATCGGTGGCGTTTGTACATTGATGCGAATCTATTCGTTCATCTATTCTGGCTCAGGCGTTGTTAAGTTGTCAGTACCCGCTACACCGCTCGACTGGCGAACGACCAGCTCGCTAGACAACGTCGTATCGGCGACTTCCTGACCATTTAGTATGCTTAGAAGACTTTCTACGAGCACGCGCCCCGCCCAGTGAATGTTTTGCCGGACGGTTGTTAGAGCCGGGCTGCCGTAGCTTGCCAGCCCGATATCATCGTAGCCAACAATTGCTATGTCGTCGGGTACGCGCAGACCGAATTCACTTATTGTCGCAATTGCACTCAATGCCATAACATCGCTGCTGCACACGGCTGAATCAAATTCCGTATCGCTCGATAGCAGCTCATTGATTGTCTCGCGGGCATGTGACATTTCGAATGGAACGTCAATGTGTAGTGCCGAATCGAACTCTACGCCATGTTCCATCAACGCTTTCTTGTAGCCTGAGAATCGTCGCGCTATCTCGGGCAGGTTTATATCGCCGAAAAACGCAATTCGACGTCGTCCATTTTCCAGTAAATGGCTTGCAGCCAAATAGCCGCCAGCGACATTGTCGCCGCCAACCCGACAATACTTTTGATTGGGCATTTGCGCGCCCCACACAACAATTGGTGCACCGGACATCGCGATTTCATTCAATTGACTGTGCTGTTCGCCCTGGCCGATGAAAATCACTCCGTCAGAATTCTGAAAGACTCGACTATCCTGGTGTGCCAGGACATCCGCCACGGGCGCGTGCGCCAGAAACAAATCCAGGTCATGTTCGGCAAGGCAATCAGCAATTCCGCCAAGCATCTCGAGAAAAAACGGATCAGACATATGCTGTTCCGATTTGATATTTAGCATGAATACAACGGCAATTACGCCGGATTTTCGCAATCGAAAGTTTCTTGCTTTTACATTGACGTGGTAATTGTGTTTTTTTGCAAGCCCACGAATGTGGGCCTTTGTTTTTTCTTTAACACGAGGACTATCGTTGAGTGCCCTGGATATCGTCCCACGTGTGACGCCAGCAATATCCGCCAGATCCTGCATTGTTATCGGCGTCTTCGGTTTCCGTGAGTTCATCGTGGCGTCCAGAACATTGTGTGCCTATTCGTTGCGTAATTGCGCAAATACAAGTCTTGAGTGTCTCGTAGCGAAACTGGAATTGTCAATTATTACAGAAAGTTAGCACGTTGTACAATCGATTGTATCCGATAAATTAGACAATCGATTGTATTTTCGCTTAGCCTGCATCTATCGAATGCATGCCCAAAGTGGGCCGATTTTCCTTCCGGGGGTTACACAAAATGAAAGCTACTATCTCAACACGGTCCGCAAGCGGATTACTCATTGTCGCAAGCGCTATTACTTGCGTTTCTGGCCCAGCAGTCGCCCAGGAAGAAGAAGCGATCGAGGAAATCATAGTCACCGGTGTTGCGCGGCCGACGACCAAATTCGAGTCGTCCGCGTCCGTTACATCACTGGGTAGCGATGATATGGCGAACTATGCGCCACGCTCGACGGCTGAAATTTTTCGCAATATTCCAGGCATTCAGGCGGAATCGTCGTCTGGTGATGCTAACGCGAACGTAAAAGTCAGAGGCATGCCAATTAGCTCGGGTGGCTCGCGCTACGTATCGTTCCAGGAGGACGGCTTTCCGACCCTGCTGCAGGGTGACGTCGCGTTCGCAACGTCAGATTCATGGCTTCGCGCCGACACGACTATCTCGACAGTACAGTCGATTCGCGGCGGTACGGCGACGACCCAGGCTTTCAATTCGCCGGGCGGCATTATCAACTTCATTTCCAAAGACGGCTCCGAAGCGGGCGGTTCAGTAGGGCTCACAGGGGGCCTCGATTACGATGCGCTGCGGCTCGATGCTGAATACGGTGGCGACCTGGGGACAAGTGAATGGACGTATCACGTTGGTGGTTTTATCCGAAACGGTGAGGGCCCACGCGATGCGCGATCCGACCTCGAAGATGGCTACCAGGTCAAGGCGACCGTGGCTCGAAATTTCGACAAGGGCTCCGTGAAATTCCACTTCAAACGACTGGATGACACAGTACCGACCTACCTGCCGATTCCGGCCCAGGTGACGGGTGGCTCTGGGATAGCCGAGTTCGGCGTAGATTTCGGCGATGGTACGCTGTTCTCGAATACCACCGATTGTGCACCACGCAGAAACAATGCCATTGAATGCACAGGCGATGGCGTCGAGGCTGAAATGACTTCGCTCGCGGTGGTTGCCGACTACGATTTGAGCGACACGTTCACCGCAGGGTTTAAGCACAGGATGGCTGCCATCGAAGGTGGTTTCGCAGCGCCGTTCCTAACAACACCATTTGTCGACGGTGCAAATGGTCCATCGAACGAGCTTGTCTATTTCAACACGAAGGTCAATGACATGGACAACAGCTTCACCGAGTTGTTCATCAACGGCGACTTCGACGTAGTACAGGCGAAAGTTGGCGTCTCGTTTGTCAACCAGAACGTGAACACAACCTGGAACTTCAACCAGTACTACGTTCGCCTCGATGGAAGCCTGACGCCGTTCGACTCTGGCAACTCAGTCAACGGAGCCCTATACGGAAACCCCGCTTTCGGCAACTGCTGCACGCGACTTTACGACTTCGAAATTGAAGCGCTAGCGCCCTATATCGCCCTGTCCGGTACGCTCGGCGACAACCTCGGCTGGGACGTCAGCTACCGGAACAACGACTACGATGTCGAAGGGACTTTTGCGGAGAGCACCGTGCTCATACCGTTGGACGTCAATGGTGACGGCAACATCGGCGCCAACGAGCAGGCAGTTCCTACGATCGGCGCTGTAAGCACGGCCAACTACAATCAGGATTTCGACTCCTGGTCCATCGGTGCCAACTATGCTCTCACCGACGAGATTGCGATTTTCGCAAATATCTCCGAAGGCGGCAGCCTCGCGTCACCTGATCGTGTAACGGGTAATCTCGATGCAACCGGCAATATGGGCAGTGAGGCGGGTCACGCGATTGTCACGCAGGCAGAAATCGGCTTGAAATGGCAGTTCGGAGACGGCTCGTTCTACATCACCTATTTCGATGCAGAGACCGACGAAGAAAAGGCGTTCGAGGTTACCACGCAGGAGTTCCTGCAGAACTCCTACGAGTCATCAGGTTTCGAAATCGAAGGTGACTATGACTTCGGCAACGGATTTGGTGTGCGGGGAAGCGTGACTTTGACGGACGCAGAAATCGTGAAAACAGCGAGCGGCGCAAACGTAGGCAATGCCCCGCGTCGCCAGGCGGACTACTTCTTCAACATCACTCCATCGTACACGGCCGACAACTGGGACATCGGCCTGAACTTTGTTGGTACAGACGAAGTCTTCGTACAGGACAACAACGATCTGAAGTTTGATAGCTACGTTGTTTCCAACCTGTTCGTCAACTATTTCGTTAACGACAATCTCTCGATAAGCCTGAACTCAAACAACTTGTTTGACGAAGAAGGCTTCACCGAGGGCGAAGAAGGTTCAGCGGTAGCCGGCGATTTGATCAGGGTTCGACCGATCAATGGTCAAACAACCTCGCTCTCGCTGCGCTACAACTTCTTTTGATGGCGCCCACCGCGTAAGCCAGTCATAGCTTTACAAAAATAAGGTGTTGCACGCGGTGCAGGTATTATCCAATCCCTGCACCGCGAGCCACTTGGCTTTCGTCTGTGGTTCAGGACGGGTTTCCTACAATAACGCCTGCAGCGAAACTACCGATGGGGAACTACGTGCAATTGATCACCTATGCAGACCGTCTCGGCGGCGATTTCAGCGGTCTGCGATCGTTGCTGGGCAACGAGTTCCGCAACCTTTTCAGTGGCGTTCACGTCCTTCCTTTTTTTGATCCGATCGATGGTGCGGATGCGGGGTTCGACCCCAAAGACCACACGTGCGTGGATCCTCAGCTGGGCGATTGGAACGATGTTGCTGAGCTGGCCCAAGACTATTCAGTGATGGCGGACCTTATCGTCAATCACGTGTCGGCCGACTCACTTCAGTTTGCTGATGTTCGACGACACGGAAAAGCATCGCGAAATTGGGATCTGTTCCTGCGTAAGACGGATATCTTCCCGGCAAATGATCCGGATTTTGCGGTATCGGCGGAGATCAGTCGGATCTATCGTCCCCGGCCCAGCCCGCCATTCACACCGATTAAGCTCGATGACGGTAGCGAGTACGATTTCTGGACGACGTTTAGTGAACGGCAGTTGGATATCAACGTTGAATCCGCGGCTGGTCAGGCTTACCTCACGTCCATTCTGGAGAAATTTGCGCAGGCCGGCGTTCGTGAAATTCGACTGGACGCGGCCGGTTATGCGATCAAGCGTCGCGGCACGCCTTGTTTTATGTTGCCCGAGACATTCGAGTTCATCCGGTCAGTCTCGGAAAAGGCGCGCGCACTTGGTATGGAGGCGCTGGTCGAAATACATTCCTACTACCAGACGCAAAAAGCGATAGCGTCACAGGTTGGCCGTGTCTATGATTTTGCGCTTCCGCCGTTGGTTCTGCATACGCTGTACCGCAACAATGCCGACGCCATCAGAAAATGGCTGGAAATTGCGCCGCGAAATTGCGTAACAGTTCTTGATACCCACGACGGCATCGGAATAATGGATGTGGCGCGGCAGGGCGATCTCGAAGGGCTGCTGGCCGACATTGAAATTGACAAACTGGTCGAGACGATACATGCGAAAACTGATGGCAGCAGTCGCAGGGCGAGTGGTCACGCGGCATCAAACCTCGATATCTACCAGGTCAACAGCACCTACTACGATGCGCTCGGCCGTTGTGACTGTGACTATCTGATCGCACGAGCGATCCAGTTTTTTGCTCCGGGAACGCCGCAGCTCTATTATGTTGGGCTGCTGGCCGGCATGAACGATTTGGATCTTGTCGAGCAAACTGGTGTCGGCCGCGATATCAACCGGCATCACTTTACGCCAGACGAAATTAGCACGGCCCTGCGTCGGCCCGTTGTCACGAAACTACTGCAGCTTATACGCCTCAGGAATGAGGAACCTGTGTTCGGCGGGACGTTCTCGATACCGGCGACTCCGAGAGATGAGCTCGTATTAAGGTGGGAGAGCGACGATGCGTACGCGCAATTACATGTCGAGCTCACGGACAGGCGCGCTACCATAGATTTTTCATCGCCGGGCGGGTCCCGCCGCTACATCATTGACGAGACCCTGCTCAACGAAGTCGCAACCGAGAGTGGCAGCGAACTGGAGCGAAAAGAATGAACAAAAAGGCGAATACGGCACCGCTGTCGTTTGGGGAAAAGGTCGGTTACGGCCTCGGCGACATGGCGTCGAATTTCTACATGGGTTTTTTCGGTTTGTTCCTGCTGTACTACTACACCGACGTTTTCGGAATTTCGCCCGCGGCTGCGGCGTCAATGCTGCTGCTGACGAAAATCGTCGATGCCATAAGCGACCCGGCAATGGGTCTGATCGCGGATCGCACACGATCTCGTTGGGGTAAATACCGGCCTTACTTACTTTGGGTCGCTGTACCGTATGCGCTTCTTGGATATCTTTTGTTTCTTGGTCCGGACTTGTCCGATACCGGGAAACTCATATTCGCCTATGTCACTTATACGTTGGTCATGCTGGCTTACACGGCGATCAACGTACCGTATTCGGCATTGTTGGCGGTAATATCACCGGTCGCCGAAGAGCGAACCAAAGCGACGCAATTTCGTTTCGTTTTCGCATCGCTCGGAACTCTGTGCGTCGGGGCATTCGCGACTCCATTGGTGCGCTGGCTCGGTGGCGACGACGAGCTACTTGGATTCCGCCTTACAATTGTGCTGTTCGCAATTCTCTCTGTCCTACTTTACTGGATTACGTTTGCAAGCACGCGTGAGCGCATACAACTACGGCCGAACAATTCCAGTGTCCGTGAAGATCTCTCCGCGTTACTGAAAAATGTCTCCTGGAAAGTTCTGGTTGTAACGGGAATTCTTGTCGTCGTTGGATTGATCGCGCGCTTCGCGTCAATTGTCTTCTATTTGAAGTACTACATGGAGGACGACGCATCTCGAGTATTCTTGATCTTCGACCGAACTGCGTTTCTCACCTCCTGCGGGTTGATTGGTCAGCTTATTGGCGCATTGATGACGCCATTGCTTGCAGCTCGATTTGAAAAACATCACCTCGTGATTGGCATGAATTTGCTTCACGCAGCGTTGCTCGCCGCGTGCTATTTTATCCCTCCGGAGCAATACGCGTTGATTGTCGCGGTGCATAGCTTGGGGATTTTGACGTTCGGTGTGATCATTACTCTATTGTTTTCGATGTACACGGATTGCGCCGAGTATGGTGAGTGGAAAACGGGAAAGAATACCGCGGGTTTGACAGTGTCAGCGTCGATGTTTTCACTGAAATTCGGGTCAGCGGTGGGTGGCGCTCTGCCGGGCTTTATGTTGGCGTGGTTCGGCTTTGTTGCTAACGAGGTTCAAACCGATGTGGCGATTACGGGGATCCGACTGATGTTCAATGTTCTACCGGCGGTCTTTTTCCTTGCGGGTGGGCTTATGATGTTCTTCTACCGAATTGATAGGTCGACGCTGAGCCGCCTCGAGAAAGATCTTCACGAGCGTCGAGCCGTCGATAACGAAGTATGAGCACGTGGATTCCGGCTGCGCATTCGGAACCGTTTGTCGGTGGGATTGTTCACCCGACGCTGTACCTGTGGGATGCCTGGTCGTACCTGGACGGGGATAAGATACACCTCTATTGCCTTGCCGTGAGCCGCACCGACAGCGAAGGGCGGAGACTCGATCCTGCCAAAAGGAATGAGCGACCGTTTCACGTTCGGCATTTTGTCTCCAGTGACGATGCCAAAACCTGGACGGACGCAGGGTGCTTTCAGGAGCCCACAACTGGCTCGAGTTCTTTTGATTCCAGGACATTATGGAGTGGCTCGATAGCGCCACTTGCCGACGGCAATAAGCTCGTTGCCTACACGGGTGTGCGGGAGAACGGCCCTGACCTGACTTTTCAACAGTCCATTGGATTGGCCATTTCACGCGACGGAAGCCGCATAGATCACCGCTACAAAGAACCTATCTCGTGTTGCTATCGCGATTGGCAGACAATTACCGATCTTGGTTACTACCTGGGCGATAAGTCCGGATTGGGCCATCAGAGCGGCGAGGCCGGTGGTCCGATTCTTGCCTGGAGAGATCCGTTCGTATTTGTCGAAGACGATCTTATTCACCTCTTTTGGGGCGCCAAAGTTGGCAGTCACCAGTCAGCGTTGGCCCATGCGTTGATTAATAAAGCTGATTCGGGATTCGAGATGTCCAGACTTTGCGAACCGGTCACGGTTCCTGATGGACATGAATTCACACAACTGGAACTCCCGAAAATTTTGTATGACGGGGAGAGAGGTCGGTACTACTTACTAATATCTACCTGCAACCGACTATTTGAGGGTCAAACCGACGCGGAAGTGGACAAGAGGGTTCGACTCTACTCATCTTCTTCATTGAATGGGCCGTGGTTGCCAGATGGCAAGGATGGAAGCACGATTTTGCGCGACGACAGACATATGTTCGGGTTAACCGTACTCGATGCTGATTTTGAGCGCGGTGAGCTGCGCTGCATTGCTCCCTATACGGATGCGGCGGACGAGCGATTAAGGCTCACTTTGTCTGAACCATTTGCTGTCAAATTGAGGAGCGCCGCATGAGCGTTGCTGTTCTCGGCGAGGCGCTCATCGATTTCATCGTCGGGGAAGATGGCGCGTATCGACCTCACCTTGGAGGCTCGCCATTCAATATGGCGATCGGGCTGGTGCGGCAGGGCGTGACTGTCAGCTACTTGTCACCGTTTTCGGACGATACATTCGGCGACCAACTACACGATGCGCTGCGCGAAAATGGCGTGGATACCCCGGTTGCACGACGTTCGCTGTGGCCCACATCTTTGGCGCTGGTCACTATCGATGATCACGGGATGCCCGCCTATCGATTATATCGGGAAGGTATTGCTGACAAGGACACGTCGTTCGAAGAGATAGAAGCCAGCCTGCCGAATGAGCTCCGAGTGTTCCACACGGGATCTCTTGCGATCACACCAAGCCAGCTGCCGAAAATTCGAGACCTGTTTGCGCTGATGCACGACAAGAATGTTGTCGTGAGCATGGACATCAACATTCGCCTGCGAGCAAGCCTGAATACGCAAGCGTATCTCGACGGCGTCCGCTCGCTGCTTCCACTTGCCGATATCGTCAAAGCAAGTGATGAAGACCTTGAGCCTTTCCAGTTTGCCACGGATACGCGCAAGGCTGCAGAATACGCTTACGAGAAAATGGGCTCGGGTATGCTCGTGTTGACAGAAGGAAAACGCGGGGCGCTACTTTACACTTCCAACGGCACGATAGAAGCCAGCACGTATCCGATCGCTCACATCGAAGACACTGTAGGTGCCGGTGATACCTTTCACTCAGCCTTCATAGCATCCCTCTGCAGGGCAAATGTTATTGCGGGGCCTTACGGTGACATCGATCCGTATGTCTTGACGGATGCCGTGGATTTCGCCTGTGCAGCTGCTGCGATCAACGTCTCACGCGTAGGTTGCAACCCACCGAGTCAGGATGAGGTAGAGAAATTCATCGAATCGATACGTTGATGACGAGCATCCGTTTCGATCTTCGGTCGCATCTTGATTGCTTTGTCCACGTACCGACGGAACTGCATTGTTACGCCGATCCGGCCGTTCCCGGGGAATACTGGTGAAAGGTTTACTATTCTGGTCGCGGGAATTTTGCGTAATTGAGTCGTGCTCCGTTGTGCATTGTCGGGCAAATCGTGCAACGGACGCCCCGACGACACTTCAATGATTACAATTACTTACCGTCCAACGAGCTAACTACGAACCGGGTAGTCGATGCGGTTTGCTAGTCGAATGGCAATAGCGCACTACTGGACCGGTCGGGAGTTCGCTCCGACGAGCGAAGCGAGGACAGGCCGAAGGCCCATCTCTCCGGGCGCGCCAATTAGAACAAGGGCTTACCGGTTTCGGTAGGCCCTTTGTTTTATCAACGTAGCGAAATCGTAGCGTCATCTGTCACGACTCCCATGCCCCGTTCGATCCGTGCTGCCGCATCCGATAAATGCTCCGGTGCTAAATGCGCGTACCGAAGCACCATCTCGTAAGACTTCCAACCACCCAATTCCATTAGCTCTTGTAGACTGGTCCCACTCATCACGTGCCAACTCGCCCAGGTGTGGCGCAAGTCATGGAATCGAAACTTCTCGATTCCTGCACGCTTCAACGAGCGTTTCCATGCAGAGCCAATCGCTTCCATGCGCTTTCCCCTATAGGTAAAACACCACCGTTTGTGCTGCCCCTGAACGCTTCGTAGCGACAGGATCGCGTCCCGGTTTTACGCTGCAGGCCGCACCGAGACGGCTTGTTCGAGGACGTCGACCCGTATTCGGGAGCTACAATTATTTCGATTTTTGTGCGCTTTTAAACTCATCCAGTTCTCGAAAATACGAATTAAGGGCCTCAAGCAACTCAGGGTTTTCTGACGCAAGGGTTGCCAGCTTGTCAAGCTGCGCTTTTTTCTTCTCATTCATGATCGCTGAATAGCCACGCAATGACACGCCGGTTGGTCGAGTCGTCATCTTGTTTGCCGCCAATTCCTGTTTAACGTTCACGCGGCAAACGCGGCGCTTTATGTAGCTACCGACGGGGGCCTCCATGACACAATACACATCCAATTCATCGTCAGTATTCAACGCATTGTAAATATCGAACAGCGTATCCTGCGCTTTGTACATTTCCAGGCGCAACGCTGTCACAGTCTTTTGCCCTTGAACAACGATCTCATCGATCGGCTCTTCGGCCGCAGGACCGAGTTCTTGCTCCGTCGCGGTCTGGCAGAAGCCGAGACCCGGTGCCACAAACAACAGAATGCTTAGGACCAGCTCAAGTGCGGAAATCTGGGTCTTCTGAATCATATGCCATGTGCCTCCGATTAATTCGTCCGCGGTGATTTTACTGTACTTTTTTCGATAGCCTGTGTCTGGGGATTTTCTATTCTGTCACATGATTTCGCGTGAATTCCAAGTCTTGTCATGTAATTGCTGATTGATACGATAGTGGGTGAATCACACCGTGATTGGCTAGGTGTGTTTCAGCCGCACTCATAGATAACGTAACCTTTAGGCGACGCATGGCGGTTCTCGGCGGAACTTGACGGCGAAAAGGTCGAGGACAGGCTGAAGGCCCATCTCGCCGGGCGCGCCATCATGCATGAATTTTCCTCACGAGAGTGGACTAATGGCGGGAACGGCAGTGGCAAGTGCTGGCCTCTTTCGGCCGCCGCCGGTTGATTGAATCTGAATCACGCATATTTTGTTCTATATGTGGTTTCATATCCCAGATTTTCTATGAGCGGAGACTCAAATGCCCGAAACGCGACTATCCGGAATTGCCCAGCGAATCTCGCTGAACGCTCCGCGTTCCGTGTATTTCCTGATATTCGCTATTTCCGGTTTTTCCGGATTGATCTACGAATCGATCTGGTCACATTACCTAAAGCTGTTTCTGGGGCACGCGGCCTACGCGCAATCTCTCGTGCTCATTATTTTCATGGGCGGCATGGCACTTGGGTCGTGGCTTGCCAGTCGATTATCCCTGAAGAGCAAGTCACCACTCTTGATATATGCCGGCGTCGAATTGATTGTCGGAGTCGCAGCACTGTTTTTCCACGACGTATTCACGTCGATGATCGAATTACTCTATGCGTCCGTGTTGCCGTCGCTTGGTTCACCGGTAGCCGGTGCTATCCTGAAGTGGATGGCGGCCAGTATTTTGATCATGCCGCAGTCAATTCTCCTGGGAATGACCTTCCCGTTGATGAGTGCGGGAATTATTCGGCGCTTCCGGGAAACCCCGGGTGGCAGTATTGCGATGCTGTATTTCACGAACAGCATTGGTGCCTCCATCGGTGTTCTCGCCAGTGGATTCTGGTTGATCAAGCTGGTTGGATTGCCGGGCACAATTTTCACTGCCGGTGTGCTAAACATAGTTCTTGCGGTCACCGTTTGGGCCATCGTGCGCCTCGATCCGTCAGCGGATTCGGATCCGATAAAGAATGAGCCGACCGCCGATAAAAAGTCATCGTTGAAGCCAATATTTCTAGTTGCCGCTTTCATAACAGGTGCTGCATCGTTCATCTACGAAATCAGCTGGATTCGGATGCTAAGCCTGGTTCTTGGTGCTACCACTCATTCCTTTGAGCTGATGCTGAGTGCGTTTATTGCTGGTCTTGCTTTCGGAGGTCTCTGGATCAAACGACGCGTCGATCGGATCGCTGCCCCGGTTGGTTTTTCGGGTTTCGTGCAACTCATCATGGGTGTTCTGGCGCTGCTGACTATTCCCGTTTTTGTGGCCTCATTCCACTGGATGGAATGGCTGCTGCAGGCCCTCGATTCGACAGATGCCGGCTACGCGAGCTTCAGTCTCGCAAGCCATGCGATCGCATTGACTGTCATGTTGCCGACGACCTTTATGGCAGGCATGACTCTGCCGCTATTTACCTACGTTCTGATTCGTCAGGGGCACGGTGAAGGAAGCATCGGGCAGATCTATGCAGCAAATACATTCGGTGCCATCGTCGGCGTGCTCGCCGCAGTACACATTGGATTGCCAATCCTCGGTCTCAAGAACTTAGTAGTTCTGGGTGCGATGCTCGATATTGGCCTGGGATTGTTCCTGCTGTCCAGGGAACCGGTCAGCCGCACTCGGTCACGAGCGCTGGCTGGCGGCGCACTCGTTGGATTTGGGGCTCTGGCATTAACCTTAGCAGTGGTGAGCCTGAATCCTCTTTTGCTGATCTCCGGCGTTTATAGAGATGGAGCAGCGGAGGCGAAACTGAATGACAAGATCATCTTTTATCAGGACGGAAAAACGGCAACTGTCTCTCTGACTGCGGAAAGTTCGGGGATGGTTGTGCTGTCGACCAATGGCAAACCGGACGCGTCAATACAGTCTGATTCGAACGGCGCGTACAGCCTCGATGAAATTACAATGGTCATCGCTGGCGCTTTGCCGCTGGCCTACATGCCGGATGCCAGGCAGGTTGCGAACATCGGCATGGGATCCGGGCTCACGACCCACATACTTCTGGCTAATGATGGCATAGAGAGGCTGGATACAATTGAAATTGAATCGGCGATGGTCACGGCCGCAAGGGGCTACGGCGAATTCGTCGAGCGAGCCTTCGGAGATCCACGCAGCGTAATACATATTGAGGATGCGAAGACTTTCTTCTCACTTAATCAAAGCCAGTACGACATCATTATCGCGGAACCATCAAACCCCTGGGTCAGTGGCGTTGCAAGCCTGTTCTCGACGGAGTTCTACAGCACGATTAAGCACCACTTGCGAGAAGACGGTCTGTTCGTTCAGTGGATTCAACTCTATGAGTTCGATGATGATCTCGCGGTATCGATTCTCAAAGCGTTATCCGAAAACTTTCCCGACTACGTCATTTACACAACAGACGGATCAAATATCCTCCTTATCGCGAAAAATATAGGCAAGTTACCGGAGCCGGACTGGTCGGTCTTGTTTGAGGGTGATGTGGCGCGGGATCTGGCGAATCTCGATATCAAATCGGAGCGTGACATGATTGTCAGGAAGATTGTCCAGCGAGATGCAATCGTCCCATTCCTGAATCGTTCGCAGATTCCGATCAACTCTGATTATTTTCCATACGTTGACCTGAACGCAAGTCGTGCGCGTTACAAAAAAACTCAATCGAATATTTTCGACGCCCTGATGTCTTCGCCGCTGCCAGTGGTCGAAATGCTGGCCGCTGAACGACTCGACCATGATGGTATTACCAGTGTTCCGTTATTGACGCGTGTTCAAGCCTATAGAAATGCACTTTGGGTTTATCGCAATCTGGTTGAAAAGCAAGCACTGGATGAACTGGGTAATGCGGGTAGAAATATGCCGCACATAATGTCGTACTCCAGCGCCGTGCTGCGCGATGCCATTCAATTCTGCTCTTTGGATAAGGCGCCCCAGCGTTTCCGGTTTTCCATGTTTGATATCATGTCGATTACGTTGCCTCTGCTTGACGCCGAACAGGGCGTCGCGCTGGTCGACGCATTTGCCGATACACAATGTGAAGTATCAAAAAACGCGGAGACAATATTGTGGTTCGACCTGTTTCGCGCTGTGGCGCGCCGCGACGCTGCGACGATGTCATCCGGTTCACGCCTTCTGCTTGCGGATGAAGTTGGCACGCCTTCGATACTGCACGACTATCTCGTCTCGGCTGCAATGCTTGGTGACGTCGCGGCGGGCCGGTTTGATCGCGCAGGCGCGATCTGGCGTGCCTACTCCGCGAGCGTCTACGGAAGCCGCGAGTTACCGGGACATATGAAATTGCTAAGCAGCATTGCACTGGAGTCAGAATCGAGCCAGTCCGATTGGTCCGAGGCAGCTTCACAATAGGTTTATTGGCACCAGCAACTCGCCATTGGAATTCCGCTAAGCGAAGCGTCTGCGCAATGTCATTGACGCCATCGATAGTGCTGCAGCGGTTAACAGGCAATAGCCGCCGAGATAAATCATTTGCGTCGGCAACTCGATCCCTCGGTCGATCAAAGTCCCTGTGAGTCCTGGCCCGGCGGCGGTCGCGAATACTCCGGCCGAAACGGTGACTGCGCGAATCGATCCAAGATAGGCGGTCCCGTAAATTTCGGGCCACAAAGAGCCAAACAAGGTCGCCGATACTCCGTAGCTAATACCGAGGAGTATCATCACAACGAATAAGGTGGCGGGTGGCCCACTGAAGGCAAGTGCGAAACAAGAGAACGAGAGGGGCAGGAGACTGTATGGCAGTATCGCCGGCGTACCAAAGCGGTCGACCAACGCGCCCGTAATCAGTGCGAAGACGATGGTTGTCAACGACAAAACAACCAACGAAACTGCGAACAATTGCGGTGGCCAGTCATGCAGAGCGGTCATGTAATTCTGGTGGTAGAAAATTGTTGTGCCGATAAACGACGGCGCGAGCACGCCCGTTAATAACACCCAGAAAATCGGATCCCGCGTTACTTCCCGTCGCGTCCAGCTATGAACATGACGCAGAGGATTCACCAACTCCGAGTCGCGTAAGTGCGGTTCGCGAGGCTGCTGGTAAGCCCAAAACGCGAACGGCAAACCAATCAGCAGCACGGCAGCTGCACCCACCAGCCATCCGGTTTGATAGCCGTAGGCGATCGCGATCGTAGCGAAAACGAGCGGGATGGTTGCCTCGCCGCCCTGGTGACCGAGTACCACCAGGGAAATGGCTCGGCCGCGCTCGACGGCAAACCAGCGCCCCGTCGCTGTCAGTGCCATATGCGTCATCATTCCCTGACCAAACAAACGCAATAAGAAAATAGCTATTACAAGGACTGTGACAGACGGTGCGTAGCCAGCCATCAATGTTGCGGCCGCGAGTACCGGCATTACGAAAGTGATCATCCTGTGTGCCGGAATGAGGTCAACGAGGCGACCAAGAAGCGGCAAACAAAGCGCGCTTGCTAACGTCGCGAACATATATAGCCGACCGATCTCTCCGTGGCTCAGACTAAATGCAGATTGCCATTCAGCGATGGATGAGGATATAAAATAGGTCTGCCCAAAACTCGAAAAATAAGTTAGCGCGAAGCCGCCGGCTATCCACCGAAAGTTGTCTCGAATAAACTTTAGCATGCAGTAATTTTGTGGGAGGTCGGGGCCCGCAGCATACTGCAAATAGGGTTCAGATAGTCGATCAAGTGCTTGGCTACGAACCCCAAGTGTAAACCAGTATCGACTTATCAACGGCTATCGAGCACTCTGAGCTTTCAGTGGAGTTCGATTTGATCGTGGCTTCGTCGGTTTGTCTATTTGTTCAGAGGAAGCCTCCGCAATGACTAAGGAGAACAAGTCGATGCCAGTCGTTTTGCGAGTTGTGCAGTGACCGTGATTTGCGGAGCATGTAAGTTCGAAACACAGCGGCTCTCCGTCGGGGAGTGGCGCTCGCTTTCAGGGGATGAGGGAAGAGATCAAGAGCTTGCACAAATCGTTTGTTCGCTGCTCACCCCGTCCGTCACACAATCACTTCCCGAGAGATGGCAAGGTGAATACACGATAGAACGTGCGTCCGATTGGATCAGGAATCGCGAGCGAGAGGGAGCAACATTACTCGTTCTGGAGCGATCGTCGCGATCGCCAGTCGGACTTGTGATCTTGTTTGAGAGTATCGACGAACAGCTGGATCGAACGGTCCGACTCGGTTATTTGCTATCGGAGCCGGCCTGGGGGAAAGGCCTGGCGACAGAACTGGTGTGTGGTTTTGTTGATTGGTGTCGGACAGTTAATATCGCGACCATTCTCGGCGGTGTCGAACGTCACAACGTTTCATCGCGACGAGTGTTAGAGAAAAACGGATTCGTATGTAAACCCGCTGCGGATAACAAGGCCGATTTGTTCTGCGAGTTACACCTCTAACGAGCTAAGGAATCTGCTGTTGCAACCATTGATGGACCAGCACATTCAGAGTTCCACCAGGTCCTATCATTGCATCGATTCGGCCTTCGTTGGTAAATAGGACGTAACCGATATTGTTGACTGGATCCAGTTCAGTCACATGGGTCATCTGAGTGCCCGCGCCGGTATGACCAATCCAGCCAGGATTTGCCTGCGCCTCACGCCAGATAAGACCGATATTGGAGTTGTAGGCGAGTTGGTTATTGTCGGGCGTTATTGTCGTTAACATTTGCTGGACGGAATCCGGTTGCAGAATCTGCATGCCGTTAAAGCTACCACCGTTGAGAATCACCCGCATGAAATTCGCCCAGTCGCCGGTGGACGTGAATAACCCGCCGATCGGGTAAAACCAGCTCGAAGTCTGCGTCGTCAAATTATTGTTGTCATCGAAGAGCGCGGCGACCTGCGTAGAGTCGAGATCGGGGAAGTAATGGCTGGTTTCGTTCATTCCGAGTGGCGCAAAGATATTGATCTTGCAGTAGCCAATAAAGTGCATTCCGGATAGTTGTTCCACCAGGTAGCTGAGTAGCACCATGCCGAAATTGGAGTTCTTGTGCACGGTACCTGGCTCCCCACTTAACCAGATCGTATCCCTGTAAATGGCACTACCTGGTGACAGCACGTCTTCTATAAGCGGATGCAATTGAACAATGTTGGAAGAATCAAAGGTCTGAAACAGTTCATCTGTTGTTTCTCCGAATGCAGGATTCGCTAACCCGGCAGCATGTTGCATCAACATTCTGGGGGTGATGACCCTGTTGGGAAAATTTGGGTTGCGGATCGGGAAATTCAGGTAATTTCCAATATCCTGATCAAGATCCAACAAACCCAATTCGACCTGCTGCATCACTGCTACGGAGATAATCAGTTTCGCAATAGACGAAGTTTTGTAGAGTGTTGACTGAGTTGGCGCCCGCACCTTGGCAACGTCAAAAAAACCGGCGGAATGGCTGTAAATTATGTCGCCGTTTTTCACCACCAACATTGCCACTGAGGCGATATTGCTGTTGTTCGCTACGAAACCGTCCAGTGTCTGATCCATATTGATCAAGACCGGAGCAGGTGCCGGCTGCGGTACCCCTGGATTGTTGCTCCCGCCACCGCAACTTGTGAGCAACAGTGAAATCGATAGGTAAGTCGCTATTCTTATCATCCCAACCCCTGCACGCCTTAACTATTGTTCCGTGACTCTGGATAGTCCCGCTCGCATCGACCGGGCAGTAGAGTAAATCGAACCTGGAATTACAACGCTTCAGTCTTTAGTATCCGGCAATTGGTCCAACTGCTGTTGAAAGAACGGCTTCCATCCGTCCGGTGCCATCTCCTTACCCTTAGTAAAACTTGTTCTCGCCTCGGCAACCAGATCAGCGCTGGCCTGGACACCACCCAATGTGAAGTAGATCGTGGCTGACTCACCATTCATTTCTATTTCAAGATTGAGGAGACGGATTGCGGACTCAAAGTCCCCGGCTTTTCCAAGTTGTTCGCCCATACCGGTTAACGTGCCGGGGCCGAAGTCAAAAGAGAAGCCGCCGTAGTATTTTTCGCGAAGTTCTCGATACTCTGCCTCAGCCGCGTCGATACCATCAGCTTCGATGCTGTCGGCGAGAATATCCTGCAACATGACGGGTCTTTGCTGTTTGCGATGACACGTCATACAGGTCACCTCGAGGATGGGAGCGTTACGCTCGTCAATTTCCGCGAGTTTCGACAGGTGCTCATGGTTAAGTGCGTTGACCATCTTCAGCATCAGGCGCGCCTTGCGCTTCGTGGCTTTTTCATCGGAGGCGAAATCGAACTGGCCGAGATCTTGCCCTTCGCCTACGTGACAATGTTCACAACGAACATCCAGTGCCGTTGCGAAGCTTCTCATCACTTCGCCAAGCTTGGCGCCCTTAACGTCTTGCCCCAGGACCTTCAGGTTTTCTGGTTCTTCCGGCCAGCGAAACTGCTGTGCATACACGCTCGTTGCGCCGGTTAGCAGAATCAGAATTGCGGCAAACTGGATATCCGCGCGCAGCGCGATCGTTCGATACTGGATACTCATTGAACCTGCCCCCAGAAATTTCCAAACTTGTTGCTTATAGAGTTCTGACAACGCGGCACCGAGAAGTTCCGATCAGACTAATGCGCGCTAATTGTGCGTTCGGAGCCGGTAGCTCTTTCGCAACGTGCAAAACCGATACAATAGGTCATTTGGAGACCCTGTCTATTGTCGACAAGGCGACCTCTGAGAAGCTGTCAGGACAACCGTTACCGGAGCGAGATCGTGGACAAACGAACGACCGTAGGGCGTTTAAGAACAGTAATTGCACTTCTTGGAATCGCGGCTGTGTCAGTCAGTCTCGCCCAAGACCCTGGCCCGGACGAGGACGTCCCCGGCGAGGTCTACGAACAACGCATGACTGCAGAGCGGCTCGCGGAGCTAATCATCAGGGTTGATGACGAAGCGGTTCTGCAGGGTGCGACGTGGTTTTTTCACGTCGAGGAATTGGAGGCGGCTGTTGTCTACGACGTTAGTGCTGATCGCATGCGCATCATCATGCCCATTGCAGATGCGGAGGAAATCGATAAAGAAAACCTGCTGCGCATGATGCAGGCAAATTTCGATTCTGCTCTTGACGCACGTTATGCCATTGCGCAGGGCAGCCTTTGGGGTGTGTTCATCCATCCACTTAGCTCATTGACGTCCGAGGAGTTCCTGGTCGGACTCGGTCAAACCGCAAACGTCGTGATGTCCTACGGATCCAGTTATTCATCCGGAATGTTCATTTACGGCAACGGCGACAGTGCGGAGATAGAACGGCAGCGATTGATTGAGAAACTAAGAAATACCGATACCTGAATACTCGATTATCGCTTCATGATTGCTGGACTGCGAAGTACCAATAGAATAATCCGAAGAATCGAATAAATGATGATAGCCAGAAATGCGTAGATCACATAAATGGATGGCGTGCCGGTAAGTGCGGGCCGATTCAGGCCGCCGTTCAGGAACATGATGATTATGGGAGAGCTACTTAGGCTAATTATCCCCAGGGTCCTCCAGTATTTGCTCCGCAGCGCTTCGGGGTTATTGCAAAAGTCGAGGTCCGCTGCTTTGTCAGCCTCAATGCGGAAAATAGTGCCAGCCACTCATCTGCGCGACGTGCTGCCAGCCGGACTCTTCAATCAGGCGTCTATAGTCAGCCATGTCCGTCCGGGCTTCTATTATGAAATCCAGTGCGTATTCATAGTCGCGCGGTTCGGCTTTTTCGAATTCGTAGCAAAACAACACCACGCGCCGCAAGTGCCAGCCGTCGGCGGACATAGATTTGAGCAAGGAAAGCTCCTTGCCTTCCTGCCATACGGGAATAAATCGGAATTTCCACATCGTCTTTATCAACAGCCTTCGGCGCTCGTTGTGCAAGTGGACTGTACTCCGCAATTTGAGTTCCACATTCCGTAATTCGGCATATACCTACTTGACATTTCAATGCATGGCAAATAGGTTTGTAGCGCAAACTAAATAACATAAATACGGTGACATTCATGGATACTCTAGGTACATCGACTCTGGATGAGATCGAGCAGCAGGTCTATAAAACAATTTGGGAAGACGGTCTGATCGATATTTTCGTCGGTCTTGGTCTTTTTCTATTGGGCATCACTTGGATTGGCCTGGACTCCGTTTATGGCTCATTCGTCGCGCCCGTGCTGGTGCCATTCTGGGTGGTGGCAAGAAAAAGAGTCTCCGAGCCAAGAATCGGTATCGTGAATTTCAGCGCAGAGCGCGTGACTAAGGAAAATAGGAAGCTACGCGGCTTTTTCTTGTTTGGCGTTCTTACATTGGTATTGGGGGTTGGCTGGTATTTTCTGGGGGGCTCAGGCGCTACCAATGCCCCGGCCTGGGCTGCAAATATTGTTGCAGGACTGCCGGCCTTGCTATTGGCCATTCCCGCGATCATTGTCGCTTGCGCCTATGGCCTGAGTCGCTTTTTTGGCTACGCTCTTGTGCTTCTGGTTTCTGCGATACCTGTAATTACCTTTGACTTGAGACCTGGCTGGGCGTTTCTGCCAGTCGGCATAATCGCCGTAGCGGCAGGGACCGTCCTTCTCACCCGATTTGTTCGCAATTACCCCATCACCGAGTAAAGAATTTTCATGAAAGTTAAAGCAATCTGTATTCCGCTTGAGCTCGGCGCGCTCGACAGGTTGATTCATGATCCCACCAGATTGATGTTGGTGAGCTATCTGTTCGTCGTGGACAGTGCAGATTTTGTTTTCCTTAAGAACCAAACAAAACTTACGGCTGGCAATATCTCCTCGCATATGACAAAGCTTGAAGATGCGGGTTACGTCAAAGTAAAAAAGAGTTTCGTCGGCAAGAGACCGCAGACAATGTTCCGGCTGACGAAAAAGGGTAGAACAGCATTCGACAAGTACCGGGATTCGATCAATGGAGCTTTATCGAGCTTGCCGGAACCCGATGTAGCACCAGCGCGTTGAGAGGAAACGCCAAATGAGATTTGAACTCGTAAAGAACCTGATAGTCGTTGACGTGGCTGTAAACGGAAGTAGCGTTCCGATGATTCTGGACACAGGTGCGGCGACAACAGTCGTATGCGAGCAACTGGCACGAGAGCTCAAACTTGAGCGGAATGACGTGACGTGCGAAGGGATGGGCGCTGGCGGAAATGTCGAGTTTTCCTCCGTCAATATTAAATCATTTCAAGTTGGCGGGGTGACACTGAATGAGCTAACGGGTATGACCATGGACATGAATAAAATATGTCAGCGAATGGACCGTAAGGTCGGCGGAATCGTTGGTCACAATTTTCTCGCTAATATGAGATTGACAGTCGATTATCCAAATCAAGCGTTATGGCTTGAAGGACCAGCAGATTCCACCGCGAATTGTTGACGAATTCTTAGATGGGAAACCTAGATAACTATATTCCGTTTTTCCTGATCCCGTTCATGGCATGGGGAGTAAGACATTACCTGATCTCAAAGAGTGATTACTCCACGCTGAAGAAAACTACACTGAGTATTGGGATACTGGCGTATTTCATAACAGAGATGGGTCGTAGTTTTTACCGCCCCTATATCTACGCTAATGACATCAATGACTGGGTGGTAGCAGATACGATCGGTAATTCGTTGGGTACTGTCACCGCCATTTTCATGGTCCTTACGATGTCAGGTCGGGGAACACGATGGGACTGGAGGCTTGTAGCCATGGTAGTCGTCGGCCTGATTGGCTATGAGCTGCTAGGTATTACCTCTGACCATCCGATCGACCGTAATGACGTTCTGGCCACACTCGTATTCGGGAGCATTTCGGCGTTCATCTACGCGCGCATTCTTGACAGGCACGGAAGTAGCGGCAACTCCAACAAGGCAGTGGCGGACTGACTTCACTACCCTTTGTTTAACGATTGCACCCGATATGCACGTGGCGTCATACCATGGAGCTTTTTGAACGCTTTGACAAAGGACAAATCCGACTGATAGGAGACACTCTCGCCGACCATCGGCACGGACAAATTTGTGCTCGTCAGCAATTCGCGGGCGTCCCGCATCCTCAGTCGTGTCAGGTAATCAAAAAAACTTGCTCCAAGCATCCCCTTGAATAAACGTGCGAATCCAGAACGCGACATCGAGGCTTCTGCTGCGGCACTTTCTATCGTCCAGTCGTGGCCGGGGTGTGCATGTATCGCGAGCAGTGCCTTCGCGAGG
>JAJFKV010000078.1 GCA_021773055.1 Woeseiaceae bacterium | reverse complement strand
CAACTCTCGAAAGTCGGGATCATCGACCCAGTCTTCGAAACGCGGACTTATTCGGAAAAAAACTACGCTGAGCGCTTTCGCCTGCATCGCTTTCTTTGTCCAGTGAAGTAGTTTGTCCCGATCTCCACATTGCGCCCAGTAGCTTGCGGCCGTCACAAACTGCGATCCATCCCCGGAATACTGGTCACTCTCGAACCACGCGGTATAATGTTCGGCACGACGACACCCAAAATCCCGCCAGGTTCCAGGGTAGTTATCGGATAATCCGAAAGCGTCCGGATCTGCGTCGAGCACAAGGCTCACCATCATGTCCAGCGCCGCTGGCTCGTCACCGAGTTGGTACTTCGCCAGCGCAATCGCCGTTGCAGGATAGACGGCGCCAGGACTGGCTTCCAGCGCCAAACCGCACGCTGTTTGCGCTCGCTCGAATTGCCGACCGACCAACAGGTAAAAACAGAGATCCAATCTTGCCAATTCACCTGGCCTGATTCGAAGCGCAACTTCGGCGGACTTGATCGCTCCCCTTAAATCGCCGGAAGCTGCTCTTGCGGCCGAATAAACTGTATGCGCTTCCGCGCTTTGCGGGTCGAGCATCAATGACCTTTCAGCATGCCGCAATGCGTTTTCGATATCCCAGTCTCGGAAGAGACCCACAAATGCAGACCCCAAGTCCGCGACCCCTGCCGATGTGTCACCTATTTCCCGAAGCAACAACGCCAAACGCTCTATGCTCGCATAGGTCTCCAGAACCGGATACGTTGGCTGAATCGACAATCGTGTTAGCAAGATCAACTTGCCACGCAGCGCCTCGACATTTCGCGGCGACTCCTGCAAAACTTCGTTGTACAAATCAAGTGCCTCTTCTTTTAGCTCGATATCATCTGACTCGCGAGCCCAACGGGCCCGGATCAATACGTCAATCAGCTCGGCGGGTTGGGCGGTCGAAATCGAATAAGAGCCTGGCAACTCATCAAACCCGAAATGGTTTCTTATCCACGCGGCCACATCCTCCGGCACCGCTCGGGTAACCAGGCTGGGATGATTAGGGTAAGTTCGCAAAAACCGGGCTTGCGAGGCATGGCTCATTACGGACTGCAGATTCGCTTCGACCACTAACTCCTCACCACTCGGAGATATCGTCGTCTCAAGCAAATATTCTGCTCCGATCATGCTCGGGTCAAAAACCGCGTTGTTTCCAAAATTCTGTACGGCGTCCGTGCCTATGACTTTGAGCTGCTGCGAAGGTATGTCTCTCAGGGTGGCGGTCAGCCGCATCGCAATTTGAAAACTCGTTGACAAACCCTCGTCAGACGAGGCTGGTAGGTTTACCGGCAGGATGGCCAACCTCACAGGGTTCGTTGGTCCGGAGCGCGGTTGCGTTTCGAAGTCGATATTTGCGATGGTCAGCGAGGTAGCTACCAGCAACACGGCGGCGATAGCAAGTAATGGTCGCTTGTCTTTGCGCCTCGTTCTTAGCCTCGCGGAAAATTGGTAGCCCCGCTTCGGGAGCGTTGTGATAAACGCCTCATTGTCACCGGACTTGCCAAGGACTGATCGTAGCTCGCGGACCAGTGCGTTTAGAGCACTTTCCACATCGATGAACGTATGTTCATCCCATATTTCAGCGTGAAGTTTCTTCCGCGAGACATGCTCGGGTGCGGACTCTAGTAATACCTTTAGTAAAATCGCCGCCTGCGGCCGCAATGCTACTGCCGTGCCGTACTGTGTAAGTACCAGAGCGTCGACGTTGAAATCGTAATCTGAAAAACTGTAAGTTTTTTTGCGCATACCACATTTCTAACCAGTGTTTGCCCGCGTATTCGTCGATTTGAAAATGACCTCCGAGTCCTTCCCCTAGTAAGTGTGACAGTACGGTTGCCCAATCAGTTCCCACCGTCAATTACTGTTGAACGAATCTGATGTGCTAAAAAAGATGGCCGACTCACAAGGGGAGCCGGCCACCCAATCTCGCTTCAGCATAAGGGTATTATTCAGAAGCGGATACTGGCGCCAAGCCTCAGGTAACGTGGACGTTGGTAGCTGGTCGGCAATCCGAAGCGCGGATCCGAGATGCCAGCATCAATTTCCCCTGTCTCGTAGACTTCGATTGGGTTTGCCGCATTCAAGACGTTGAATACTTCTGCCCGAAGCTCAACTTCGGCCTTATCGCCCAAGCTGAAGCTGTACATGGCGGAAAGATCCAACTGCACCACCCACGGCGTACGACCAACTGAGCCCCGTGGTACCTGGCGTAGCTCACCGGTGTCCGGGTCCGTTAGATAATACGTAGCACCATAGCCCGGTCGCCCGTCCGGATGATCGACACCGAAGTTATTGATAGGGCGCCCAGACTGGATCAGCATATTTCCGCCGAGTACCAATCTCTCACTCAGGCGGTAGTTGCCGAATACCTTCAGTTTGTGACGGCGATCATTAGGTAAGAAACCGAAAGAGCCGTCCATTAACTGTGGAAAATCAAAATCCGTTGTTATTCCGGCGTCTTCCTGACCGTTGTCGGATTTGACGTAGCCTTCGGTGTTGCCTTCGCTCCGTGAATACGTATACGAACTGCGAATTCCCCAGTGATCATCAAACTTGCGTTCGACTGTGACTTCGACCGCCTCGTATGATCGTTCCGACTCGGGATATCCAAGCAGATCCGCCGGGAAGGTTGTCATCTCAAGCACACCCGTATTGAAACGATCGTACGGAATCGTGACACTCGACCCTGGATTGGCCATCACATATCCCCCCGCATCACCCGTATGGGCGTATCCAAGTGCATCAACCGCCGGGAAAATAAGTACATCGTCGATTCCGCTCGCGAGTTCGCGATTGATGTAGCGGGCGCCGACAACCCAGTTGTCTTGCAGGACTTGCTCGATACCAATGATGTACTCGTCCTGGAACATCGGTTCGATATTCTGATCGGACAATTGTGAGCTATCCGGCGTTACGCCATTGGCCGTAACCAGCTCACTGCCAATCTCCAACGTCGTCGGCACGCCATCCGCGCCCAGTGATGTCGGTGCAGCCGTAAGCGGATCAAACGCACCGTCGAAAACGAAGAAACGCTGACGACCATCTTCCGCGCCTGACAAACGCACGTTGGTGTTGTTCGCGACGGGGAGGTGGTAACGACCCCAGCTTGCGTACGCGCGACGATCGGCATTGCCACCTGGACTCCAGGAGAGTCCGATTCGTGGCGCCAATTGATCATCAATCTTGATAAACGTATCACCAATACCATTTCCGTTATCGAATGTTTCGTTGCGAAGACCGAGATTTAAAGTGATCGCGTCGCCGATATTCCACTCGTCCTCTATGTACCAAGCGGTCGCTTTCGTCTCGAAGTCTCCGCCTACATCACTAATTCGCCAGCGAACGATGTTGACCGGTGAGCCATCGCCGTTTGCGTCAGGAACAATGCCACCATTGGCGAGCTGCGTACCGACGTTCGAAGAAAGGTAAAAATAGTAAATACCAAGGCCCGCCGTATCGCGAAAGTTGAGGCCGGGGTAGGTCTCGAACGCCGCTGACGTATTGACCTCATTGTCGAATCCGGCACGTAACGTGTGATCGCCTAATGACCACTCGATGTCGAATCGATAAGCCTCTCGTTCGTCTGTCCCGGCGTTCAGTCGCGATGACACCCAGCAACCGGGGAATACTGAAGTGTCGCCACCCAGTCCACCCACCAGGCCGACATTCACAGTTAGCGGACATAGCGCGCCAACATCGGACTCGTCGATAAGATCGTATTCGTTCGTGCCGTATAAGGCAGAGACGAACAGGTTGTCAGTCAGCTGACCTTCATAGCGGTAGATAGCAGTCTCGCCTCCACGCTTCAGCGTTGCGGATCCTACGGGTCCACCCTTGGTGCGCGCATCAACATCGTAGTCGAACTGATTGGTGACGATGTCCCGTTGGTCCGAAAACGCAGTGATGCTCAACGCGTGATTATCGCTGATATTCCACTGCAGGTTTCCACCCCAAAAATCGTTGTCGGTCTCTTGCTCATTCACTCGATTTGGGGCACCTCGTGAATTAAAGGCGCCACTGTCGTTCTGCAACTCGTACAATACGTAGAAGAACAATCGATCTTCCAAAATTGGACCGCTGAGGTAAATGTCGGTCGACCAGGCTGAACTATCATTCTCGTCGTTGAAATCGTAGAGTTCGCCCGTCGCCTGGTACGTGTCTGGACTGCGTCCCTGAAGAAACTCGGGCTGGACGTAGCCAACGACTCCGTAATGAAAATCATTGGAGCCGCGCTTTGTCACCGCGTTTATGACACCACCCGTTGAACGGCCAAACTCAGCGCTGTAACCGCCGGTCTTTATCTGGAATTGATCGTAGAACTCAAACGGTACCGTGCTGCCGCCTAGGCCATTGCGAAAGTTGGTGACATTCATTCCATCGATAAAGTATCCGTTCTCCGCGACCGATGCGCCACTAAAGGATACGAGCGAACGATCATCACCAAAAGCGACATCGCCACGCACGGTTCCCGGTGCCAGTAAGGCAACGGACTCAATGTTCCGGGCGACTGGCATCATGCTGACTTCATCAAGCGAAATGCTCAGTGAAGACTCTGCCGTCCCTGAACGAATCGAACCGTCAGTGCTCCCGTAGGTCACAATTTCTTCGAGGGCACCGCTCGGTGCTTCGATTCTAAGTGACGTGACTTCACCGAGTGTAACAACCACTGATTCGATCGTTACCGATTGATAGCCCGTGCGAGTCGTTCTCAGGGCGTATTTGCCTATCGGTAACTGAATTTGAAATTGCCCACCGTTACCGGTTACGACCGTGCGACTGAAGCCGACAGAATCATCGGTCACGGTCACTTCAACATTCGATAGTGCATCGCCTAGCTCGCTGACAACCTGTCCTTTGACAGTACCGTTGACGTTGCTGGACGCGGCTAACGCATGTGTCGAACCCAACATGAGGCTGAATATTGGAACGAGGACCCATAGCCACTCAATTTTTCGATCTTTCATAAATGCTCCCCTAATCTCTAAGTTTCTTGCCTGCAAAAGTCCGATCAGCTGACGAGATGTCGCGAACGACGCCTGGCCCAGTCAGACCCGAATGCCGCGATCATTGGACTGGCAAAAGTTGTTGTCAATATGCAACAAAAAAGCACGATTAGTGGCAGCTATGGTTAATTAGCACGCTCGATCATCTACAGATTATTTGGTGATATCGTTTGTTCTGGTTGTATATTTTCCTGGTTTGTTTGTATCAGTGATATCCACATGTCCATGATGGCGATTGGATCTCGCCGTCTTCGATGGCTCATACGTGCCAGGAATGTTGCAGAAGGAGAATAATCTCTGATCAATTTGTTGTTCATAAACAACAGTCAGCCAGCAAACGACCGAAAAAATCGCTGATATAGCTTCAATTTTGGACACAACGGAGCGAGATTCAGCCTTCCTTGCGCAGGTATTCGACGAACGCCCGGACACTGCGATGTGAAAACTCGTCTTCCGATTGAACGGTAGAAAGCGTGGCATCGGCTGCGACCCAATCAGTCAGCACACGTTCGAGCAATCCCATGTCGGCAAGGTGCAGACACATGTAATCTGGAAGCATCGCCATACCTGTTCCTTCGACGCAGACGTCGCGGCAGCGAACAAGGCTTGCGACTTTGAAACGAGGAGCGATTTCGACGGAGGCTTTCTCCTTGCCCTGATGAAACTCCCAGTTCATTGATGCGTCACTTTCTGAACAGGATACGCACTCGAGATCGACCAAATCCGGAACCCGCATATTCAATGGGCGATACCCGTTGTAGGTTGGACTTATCCACACGCTTTGCGGTATCGAGCCGAAACTCGCTACAGTTTTTCCTTCTGTAGTACGAGTCCCAAGCTGAATCGCCAGGTCACAGTCGTCGTCGAGATCAGCATTGAGCTTGTCCGAGATCTTGTACTCCACAGATCGTCCAGGGTAGGACAGTGGATAATCACCAGCGTAGAATCTGACGAATCGGCCCGCATCGGGAACGGCTAACTCTATCTTGAGTTTCCGGTTGGGGATGATGTCGTAGTTTTTTAGTCTGGCCGTGCCATCTTCAACCGCCTCGATCACCCTTAGGCAGTACTGGAGGTACGTAAGGCCCTCATCGGTCAGCGAAACCTGTCTGTTCGACCGATTCAGCAAGCTGGCGCCCAAGCGGTTCTCCAGCCTGGAAAGTCGCCGGCTGACCGTGGTTCTTTCCAGGCCGGCAGCCCGGCTGCCAGCGGAGATTGATCCCGCTTCCGCGACCCGTGCCAGCAAAACCATGTCGCCGGTCATCGATAGTATTGATTCCGTGCCCATTTCCGTCACCTTCATGTTTCACAGCAAGCGCTTGGCTTTCGGCCCCGCTGATCGTCAAATTTATGATGGCGTTACGGTACGTCGCAGAATTGCTGCATAACCATGGGTTTTTCGTGGGATTTATGTGGAAAAAAAGTACATCAGCCCTCCGTTGGGCTAAGATATTGTTAAATATGCTGTTTTTTTGCGCGCCAAGGAATAACTCTCTGTCAATTGTCCCTCCCGTTTAGTCATCCTGCGTTCCTCACCCTTCGGTCACGCTTAGCGTGTCTTTCGTCCGGCGAAGCCAGCCTCGGATGAACCACCTTCGTTGCTTCGAAATCACCGCCGCACAAGAGACAAAGAAATAGGGTCCAATGGCCTATCCTTCTTCTCTGGTGGTGCAGGGTACCTCCGAAGTCGTGCCGTAACTATTTGCCCAAAAAGGCTATTTACGTCGGCCTTTCCTCCAGGTTCCCCCGCTGTCGCCCCCACTCTTTCTTGGTTAAACAGAAGCCAAATTCGCAACCAGATCCAACTGACTCCTGATGGACGATGTAAATCCTCTCATCAGACTTGGCGAACCCTGAGGTATCCCTTATTGTCTGGCTGTTCCGGCCCGAATAACTCGTCGTGTGGACCATCAAGGTCAACGTCGAATCACAGCACGGCTAGTTGATGTTTCAAGAAAGGATCGCGAGGGCGTCAGTTGCGTGATCTGACCTACTTCGCACAACAACGCAGTCTGACCACGACCTACTAACTGCTATTCTGTACATATGACCAAAATCGAGCATCTCGGAAAACGTCAAGAATCCACAATGGCCGAGAATTCAATTCGAATTGCCATGCGATTCGCGGTTGTCCTCACATTTAGCCTTGTAGTGGCGCCCATCTTGTCGGCTCAGGCTCAGGCTCAGGATGTAACTGCATTCGTCAACGTCAATGTCATCCCGATGGACAGCGAGCAGGTTTTGCCTGCGTACACAGTGGTCGTTGACGGCGAAGATATTATCGCAGTCCAGCCAACTGGCAACATCGATATTCCTGCGGGCGCGACGACTATAGAGGCTAACGGCGCTTATCTGATGCCCGGTCTCGCCGACATGCACATTCATCTGAACATTGATCCCAATCCGGATTTCATGCGTCTGTTCCTCGCAGAGGGCGTCACAACGATTCGGAATCTCAATGCCCTGCCCGACCATCTGGACTGGCGGAACCAGGTATTGCGCGGTGAACGGATCGGGCCCACGATCTACACCAGCGGACCGGTTATTGTCGGTCCACCAGAACCGACGATGGTCTGGATATTTCGTTTGTTGGTCATTGCTGGTCTGTTAGCCGTCAGTGCAACCGTGTGGGTCTCTCTCTGGCTACTACAGCGATTTCGGGCCAAAAGCGGCGACATCAAACCGCTGCGACACTTGCTGTTTCCCGGCGCCATTGCCTCGATCCTGCTCGGCATCGTTTTGCTGGCTACCAAAGCGATTCCTCTAAACTTATATACATCGCTCGAATTTCCTTTCGCCTATGTACCAGACACCCAAGAGCGGGCACGCGCCGAGGTGCGACGGCAGGCAGATGCAGGCTACGACCTGATCAAGGTTTACGACTATATGGCCGCCGACCAGTATCTAGGCGCTATCGATGAGGCCCGCATTCAGGGTATTTACGTCGTTGGTCACCTCGATCACGGAATTGAGGCACCGTTTGCAGCCGGACTGAGGGAGTCTGTTCATGTCGACGAGTTTCTTGACGCGCATCTGATCGGCGAAATGTCGCCGCGTTCTTTTTCGCCGCTGCAGATGAATCTCGATTTGATCCCAAAGACCGCGGCAGCCGTCGCCATGAATGACGCGATGGTCGTGTCGAATATGGTCACGGATGTGATCACCTACGAATTCCTTGAGGAGGGCCCGGCCTATTTCGAAAGGCCGGAATTCGGTGTCATTCGTCCGTCCAAGATTCAGGAATGGCTCAATAGCCGCATGGTAACGTGGCAGGGACAACAGGATTGGCGTCGCAATACGGTGCAGCCATTTTATGAGCAGATGATCCAGGAACTGCACGATGCGGGAGTGCCGATCCTTGCGGGCACTGATACTGGCGCAGAGGGCGCGTTGCCATCGCATATTCACCGGGATTTAGAGTTGCTTGTTGCCACCGGTTTCTCGCCATTCGAAGCATTGAGCACCGCGACCACGAATGCCCGCATTAGCGTAAATCGAATGGGTGTCGCCGACGCATTCGGCGTGATAGCGGTGGGCCAACGCGCTGACTTTGTGTTGCTCGAGTCGAATCCTCTGGAAGACATTCGTGCGACAAGGCGGCGGTTAGGCGTGATGTCTCGCGGGCGCTGGTACCCGCAAACTGAGTTGAACCAATTGGTCGCAGAAGTTCTGGATTCTTACCAGGAAGAGTAAATGCGGTGTCGAACTTTCGAAATTTGTAGCACGTTTACGGTTCTTAGTATCGGAATACTCGCGATGCTCGCATCAGGTAGTATCGGAGCACAGGAGGGAGAGCCCGCCGATCGTCCTACCATCGGCCTCGTCCTCAGTGGCGGTGGCGCAAGAGGCGCCGCACATGTAGGCGTCATCAAAGTCCTCGACGAACTGCGCATACCGGTGGACTATGTCGCGGGGACCAGTATGGGCGCGATCGTGGGTGGCCTGTATGCATCGGGTATGACGGCAGGCGAATTGGAAAACGTAATCGAGACGGCCGACTGGTCGGCGTTGCTGAGCGATCGCCCGTCGCGAGCGCAGCGTTCTTTTCGTCGCAAGAGCGATGACGTCGGCTTTCTCGTGGACTTCGAACTGGGTATCGACAATTCCGGACTGGTTTTCCCCGGCGGCCTTATCCAGGGTCAGAATCTTGAACTTGCATTAAAGCGCTTCGTACTGCCGACTATATCTGTTGATGATTTCAATGCGCTCCCGATTCCTTTTCGGGCAGTCGCGACCGATATTGTTACCGGGGAGGCCGTCATCCTCGATTCAGGCGATCTTGCAACCGCGATGCGTGCCAGCATGTCGGCGCCGGGGATATTCAAGCCGGTTCGAGTGGGCGGTCGAATTCTTGTCGATGGCGGCGTCGCAAATAACCTGCCCGTGCAGATCGTTCGGGATATGGGCGCCGATATTCTTATCGTTGTCGATGTCGGCTTCCCTCTACTGCCTGAGAATCAACTCGAGTCTGCGCTCGCGGTCACGAAACAAATGCTCACCATTCTGATCAATGCCCGAGCACAGGATCAGGTCGCGCTGTTGACATCAAACGATATTCTAATCTCACCCGATCTTGGTGATTTTGGATCGCAAGACTTTCAACGAACGGCCGAAGCTCGGATGCTGGGGACGGAAAAAGCGTATGAGTTAAAGGAAAAACTGGCGCATCTCTCAGTCTCAAACGAGAAATATCTTGCCTACAGGGACCAGCTGGGTCTGAAGCGACAAGGTGTACCGATCATTGATCAAGTTGTGGTTGAGAATGAATCCAGACTTTCACCGAAGGTCATTGAGGCACGATTGACCGATCAGGCAGGGGATCCGCTCGACCTTGATCAACTGGAGGCAGATGTAGCCAATATCTACGGTTTCGACACATTTGAGACGGTTACTTATGATGTATTCGAAGACTCTGGTGATACTACACTTGCCGTTCGAACAACGGAAAAAAGCTGGGGACCGAACTACCTGCGCTTTGGAATCAATCTGGAAGACGATTTCGAAGGTGCCAGTAGTTACAATGTTGCTGCCCGATTCACGCGAACCGAAGTCAACAAGTTGGGCGGAGAATTTCGCGCCGAAGTGCAGATAGGCGAATCGCCCCGATTATTCGCAGAGTTTTATCAACCACTTGATTACGCATCGCGCTGGTTCATAAACCCCAGATTTGAGTATTTGCGCGAGAGCTCAGGGCTTTTCAGTGATGGGCAGCAGATTGCGCAATTTCGCTCGAACCTGGCAGAGCTATCGCTTGAAGGCGGACGTCAGTTCGGCAACTGGGGTGAGTTTCGAATCGGGCTCACCCGATCTCATAGCGACGCTGACTTGTTTATTGGAACGCCCAGCCTAGACGACAGCGCATCTTCAGATTTGGCGAGCATATCGTCCAGATTCGCCTACGACACGATTGATCGATTCGCAATACCGAAATCTGGAGCAAATTTTTCCTTGGGCTGGTCCGGATTTCGAGAGAACCTGGGATCCGACGCCACGTTTGATATTGCCGGATTGTTTTTCCTGAAAGCCAAGACCTGGGGCAATCACACCGTTTTGCACTGGTGGGATATTGCAAGCATTGCAAACGACCAGACTGGTGGAATAACGCCATTTTCGCTTGGCGGGCTCTTTAAGCTTTCAGGCTATGCACCTGATGAGCTTTTTGGAAAACGCTTAGGCATAGGTCGTCTGCTTTACTATTATCGGCTTGGAGACCAGCGGCTGCCAGGTCTCGGCACCCCGATGTACCTCGGAACGTCTATCGAGGCTGGAAACGTCTGGCAAGACTCCGATTCGATCGGGCTGGACAATACATTGTTCGCCGGCAGCGTGTTCATAGTATTTGATACGTTGTTGGGCCCACTTTACATCGCATACGGTGCTGGAGAAGGCGGTCGACAGTCTGCCTATCTGTTCCTTGGTCAGACTTTCTAGGATGTGCAATCGTTCTCAGCGAGAACGATTAAGCTCGACGTGCCAATCGTAAGAGCTACGCTAATCGATGTGAATTCAAAATAAGTATAGTCAAAACCAGTATCGGCAATCTTAATGAGACTAAAGAGCTGGTCTTTGATACAGCAGTTTTATCACACACGGCCAGCTGATATCGATCGTATTGCCAGTACCTGGGGACGTTCAAGCTGCAGGGATCTTGCCGAGATCAGTCGTGACCCGCCATGACTTCGAAAGCGCCTACGTCCGCGGGCGACTCCGATAGTGTGTTTCGAGATGCCCCCAAAGTGGCCCCCAACGCTACTGTTAGCCAGTCAATCGCACGCCCAATCCGCTTAATTGGCAGCCAAGGTCGCAGAACGACAATGGACTCTTTCGGCGGCCACAGTACGTTCTCGGACGTGCTTAGGCCAAGCCGAGCTACGGCTTCAGACCAATTTGGAGTCGCAGTTCGATTCCGGGTTTCGGAACCGAAAAACCCCGCTAACCGATTGATTAACAGGGCTTTTTTCGCCTTGTGGTGAAGGGTACCACCGAGTTCGTCATTTCACTATTTGATCTAAAACGTTATTTTCGGCAGTCTTCCCTATCGGTGCCCCCACTGTTGCCCCCAGTTTGTCCGGCTGTCTCCGAACATCATCGGACCACCAATTGCCCGGACAAAAACCGCAGAATATTCTCTGAGTTTCGCACGTAAACTCCTAGCAGTTTTTGCGTGATTTGCGCGAATCTGCGACCGCGGCGGGTACTGACAACTTAACGACCTCTTGAGCCACAATCGGCGGATGAAAGGATCTGATGGCTGAACGCGATGTCTCGTTCAGCTACGAGTCGATCCGAGAACGCGCCTTTGCGTCTTGGAAGCGTGCTGCGGCATTGTAGGGCGATGGCCAACTGGCAGTCTGTCGGATACGAAGCTTAATTTGTCAGTACCGTATTTTCTGATACCTTTCATTCTGCTCTCTTTGCACTCACTGCTGGCAAGAAGGAAACAAAATGAAAGATGAAACTCTCGCGATTCACGCTGGCTTCAAGTCGGATGCGACGACGAAAGCAGTAGCTGTTCCTATCTACCAAACCGTTGCATACGAATTCGACGATGCGGCGCACGGTGCAGCGTTGTTCAATCTTGAGGTCGAGGGCAACATCTATTCGCGCATCATGAATCCGACAGTGGACGTGCTGGAGAAACGTTCCGCTGAGCTCGAGGCTGGTATCGCTGGCTTGTGCGTCAGTTCGGGCAGCGCGGCAATCAACTACGCGATTCTCAATATCGCAGAGAATGGCAACAACATAGTGACCGTGCCGCTACTTTACGGTGGTACCTACACGTTGTTCAAACACATGCTGCCAAAACTCGGCATTGACGTACGATTTGCGGCTGACGATTCAGCGGCTGCCGTCGAAAGCCTTATCGACGTTAAGACCACCGCAGTATTTTGCGAGTCCATTGGTAATCCGGCGGGCAACATCGTCGATATTGAAGCGCTGGCATCCGTGGCACACAAGCATGGTGTTCCTCTCATCGTCGACAACACCGTTGCGACACCTGCACTAATCAAGCCGATCAAGTGGGGTGCCGACATCGTCGTCAATTCACTCACAAAATACATGGGAGGACACGGCAACTCCCTTGGGGGAGTGATTGTCGACAGCGGCAATTTTCCGTGGGTAGAACACGCTGAGAGGTTTCACATGCTGACGACGCCCGAGTCGTCCTACCATGGCGTGGTTTACACGGAGGCACTCGGGCCGGCTGCCTATATTGGCCGGGCACGAACCGTTCCTTTGCGAAATACCGGCTCCGCACTGAGCCCGATGAACGCGTTCAATATTTTGCAGGGACTATCGACATTGCCCTTGCGCATGGAACGACACTGCGACAACGCTGTGGCTGTTGCCAATCACCTGAACAAACACTCGCAAGTTGATTGGGTAAACTTCGCGGGCCTCCCGGATTCTCCCTACTACGAGCTCGCTCAGAAATACACCGGGGGTAAGCCGTCAGCGCTACTGACTTTTGGAATCAAAGGCGGGTTCGACGCTGCGGTTAAGTTCTATGACGCACTGCAGATGTTCGTTCGCCTTGTGAACATCGGCGACGTTAAATCTCTGGTCGCACATCCGGCATCCACGACGCACCGACAACTAACGGACGAGGAACTGGTGTCGGCCGGCGTGACGCCTGACATGGTTCGATTGTGTGTCGGTATCGAACACATTGACGACATCATTGAAGATCTTGATCAGGCGTTGGCTGCTGCCAAGTGACGTACCAGGCTGGCGATTTTTCAACAATCTGTAGTTCGAGGCTTACAGTGCCCCAGATTGCACGCCGATCAAGTTCGCAACAACCTGTTTTCATTAGCTTCAGATTTCTTCTGTGGGATAGCTGGACGTTGTCCGGCCATATCCCCTGCCCGATGCGGTTTAACCAACTATTCGCCAAAGTCTGCCAGCACAGCTCGGGAGGGTTGAATAAATATGTGGCGGTACAGAAGGGAAATCAGCACTCAGCCAGTAAAAGATCACGTCCCATCTCCCGGCCCAGTCTTGCAAAATGGAATAACCCACGTCGTGCCATGGAGTTATTCTTCAAAATGAATTCCCGATTTCCCGGGAACTGACTCGCACGCGACTCTGAAATAACAACAGTCATTGCCGCGCGGGCCAGCGCCAGGTCAAACAGAATGTCCACTTCTTCGCTCCTCAATGGCAATACTTTATGAAAGGCGGCAACAAAAGTAGCAGCTGATTTGAGTGATTTATCGTTGACTCCCAACAGGAAGGATAGCGAAACTGCGACATCGTTGATCAAGGGGGCGCGTATCAAGTCACCAAAATCAATAATGCCGCTTACTTGATTGTGACTTTTCGGATCGACCATGACGTTCGAAAAATTTAGATCGTTATGAATAACCTGGTGGCGAAGATTTTGCATTTCAAGAATCGCATGTTGTTCGAAATTATCCAGCGCCAGTTGCGCCAACTCGCGCACATCTCTTTCTTGCACATGAACCAGAAGGTTACGAAGACTAGGCGCTCGTTCAATATTCCAAATCAGATTGTGGTTCGCCCCGGGGTGAGTGAAATTCAAGAGCGCTCTGTCCAATCTGGCCAGGTTGTGGCCAATACTCCGGATCAATTCCTTACTGTGATTTTGAATTTTGGAGGCCGGAATTCCGGGGACACAGGTAATCAGTCGTGTGATACAAGATCGTCCATCTTCAATGGGCACCATCACCTCAGCCTGTGCATCATGATTCATGATAATCGTGGGGACAGGAAGTTTTGGTGCAGTCCTTTCGATATGTAAGAGTGCTTCTGTTTGAAAGTTGGAAACCAGTGATTCTTCTGCAGGGTTGATGAACCTTAGGATGTATTGGACGCCGAAAGCGTCTTGCAGCATAAAGATCTGATCACGCTCGCAGGTCAATGGACGGGCGTTGGCACGGATACCGAATTGTTCAAGCGCGATTACTTCAGCAAAACTACATGAGTTTGACGGAGCTGCTGAGTTCAGCGTATTGGTACTTTGTGTATTTACCGAAAATGTCATGTTAGTCGACTGCGCTTGAAGATTGCTGCGGGTGCTGCATCAATTCAAATAAGCTCAAAGGCATTAGGTTTCCGTGAGCACCTCGTCAAGAATTTGCAGGAACTGATCTGCGTGGCCTTGCGAGAAAGTTAGGGGTGGGCGAATTTTCAGCACGTTTGAATAGATCCCTGCCGTACTTAGCAATAGACGCTTCTCTCTACATTCATTGACAATGCGCATAGCTTCTTCTGAGGCCGGTTCCCTGCTGTTACGGTCTCTTACCAGCTCGACGCCAATAAACAAGCCAGAACCTCGCACGTCGCCAATGATTTCGTGGCGCTCGGACAAGGTACGCAGACCCTGTTGTAAGTAATTACCCACGGCGCCTGCATTTTCTATCAGATTTTCCTGCTCGATAACTTCGAGAACGGCTTTGCCAACTGCACAGGAAACGGGATTACCTCCAGTGGTGTTGAAGTACCGTGACTTGGATAGTTGTGCCAATAATTCGTGGCGGATGACCAGGCCCGCCATTGGGTGGCCGCCCCCCATGGCTTTTCCCATAGTCACGATATCGGGCTCGATTTCATGCCGCTGGAATCCCCACCAGGTATCACCTGAACGACCAAAACCAAGCTGCACTTCATCGGCGACAAAAAGAATTCCCTCCTTCTGCAAAAGCTCGACAGTCTCTTGCAGGAACCCTGCAGGATCACCAAATATCCCATCGGTTGAAAAGATAGTATCGACGATCATCATTGCGGGCTTGATACCGTGACGTCTTAAGTCATGAATGGCATTGCGAGTATCTTGTGCAAGTGCCCGTCCAACGTCTTTGTCGCCCCGGTACATGTCTGGCGCTGCTACCGTGCGAACGTGCCCCCCCAAATCCACATGCTCCCCCAGATTAGGAGATATCGCCGCTATGGCGTCAGTTCCACCGTGGTAGGCAATATTGGTAACTATCACACCGGTGCCGCCAGTATGGTACTTAGCGATACGGTAGGCCAAATCGTTGGCCTCGCTACCCGAGAGGGTCATCATTAAGTGATCGAGATGATCAGGATATGTCGATAACAAATGTTCAGCGTACTCAAGAATGCCCTCATGAAGGTAGCGGGTGTGCGTATTGAGTATTGCAGCCTGCGTGCTTAGTGCTTCGACTACGTGGGGATGGCAATGCCCCACACTTGGCACATTGTTGTACGCATCTAGATATTGATTGCCCGCACTATCATAAAGCCAGACATCTTCGCCGCGGACAAAGTGAATGGGCTTTTCATAGAACAGTTTGTAGGCTGGTCCGAGCAAATTAGCACGACGGTCAACCATCGCCCGTTCCTTCTTAGACAATGTGGACTGCTCGGGTTGGTGATAGTTTTGCTTGAGTATTGGCTTTGTCATGGTTGACCTCATTGTGACTGAACATGGGCAATGACAAGGTCCATCACGATGGCGACAGCACTGACACCAGCCCACCAGAAATCGATGAGCTGCCGTCTAGTTCGAGTCGCGCAAGAATTCATAGAGAGCACTATGATCACGATCTCCGCCGCCTTCGGCGCACATCTGCTTGAATAACGATTCGGTCAGCCGCAGTACTGGCAAGTTGAGGCCAAGTGAGTCGGCAAGCCTGCACGATGTTTCCAGATCTTTTAGCTGAGTTGCTGCTTTGGCGCCCGGCTCAAACTTGCCTTCAATCATCCGCTCACCATGTTGGCGCAATATCGTCGAGTCGGCGAAGCCACCAAGCAAGGCCTTGCGAACTGCTGCGCTATCGGCGCCACCGGCTTCCACCAATAACAACGCCTCGGCGACGGCATCGATCGTGATTCCAACGATAGTCTGATTAGCAAGCTTCGCAAGCTGACCACAACCGACGGGGCCAACATGGGTCAGACGCCCCATAGCGGACAGTATTGGCTCGACACCTGTGACCACGTTCTCATCGCCGCCAGCCATAATCGTTAAACTCGCTTCGACCGCGCCTTTCTCGCCGCCCGAAACGGGTGCATCTACATACCGCATGTCTCGCTTACCCAACCTGACCGCGTGCTTCCTTGATGTATCAACAGGTATGGAGCTCATAACAACTACCGTTCCGCCCGGTCGCAGCCGCTCCGCAACGGAATAAGCTCCTCCGCTTCGGTCGAATAGGACATCATCAATTACCGGCCCCGAACTCAACATGACAATCACGACATCGTTGTCAGCAGCGGCCTCGGCCGCCGAGTCTGACAATACCGCACCTTCCCTGGCCAGACATTCCGCCTTGGACCGAGTTCGGTTCCAAACTCTTACGCTGTGACCCTCACGTAGCAAGTGACCGCACATGGGTAGGCCCATGATGCCCGTGCCAAGAAACCCAATCTGTTGCTTTCTCATTGGATATTCGTTCTATCCACACCTTTGGTCTGGAGAATCTCCCGAGCCTCGTCCGGAGTCGCAATTTCAAGCGATAACTCCTCCAGAACTCGCCGTATGCGACCAACCTGTTCGGCATTGGACTTCGCAAGCTGTCCTTTGCCATACCAAAGCGAATCTTCAAGTCCGACGCGAACATGACCACCCGCTATCGCCGCAACGGTTATAGCGGCGATTTGGTCTTTGCCAGCGGCTAGACATGACCAGACGTAGTCGTCACCGAACAGCATATCCGCGGTTTGCTTCATGTGCAGGGCGTGCTCAGGGGTCGCGGCCAGACCTCCAGCGAACCCCAGTACGGACTGAATAAAGAATGGTGGCTTCACCCACCCTTGATCCGCTATATATCGCAGGGTATGCAACTGGCCAATATCAAATGCCTCAAATTCGAATTTTACGCCACGTTCATCACCAAGTTCACGGGCGACTTGTTCCATGCCCTCGTACGTATTGGTAAGCGTGATGCGCTTTGTTGACATGAGAAATGGCTTCTCCCAGTCGTATTTCCATTTCCCCTCAAGCCTTTCGGCGATTGCCCACACGCCTGGAATCATTGGCCCAAGATTGAACGAACAAACCTCCGGCGAAAACTCTTTAGGGGCGGCCAATCGCCGCTGGAACAAAGCTGCTGCATCGCCATCTTTGACCATCTGACGGTCCGGTTGCCCAGTAGTTATATTGATAATGGCATCGCATCGTTCCCGAATCGGGACCACAAACTGACGATAAATTTCCGGATCAGTCGTTGGGAAACCATTTTCAGGTTCGCGCGCATGTAGGTGAATCATTGCGGCGCCAGCCTCCGCCGCCGCTACCGCCTCATCTGTTATTTGCTCAGGTGTGATTGGCAAATAGGGAGACATGCTCGGCGTGTGCGCTGCGCCGGTAATTGCGCATGTAATGATGACTTTGTCTCGACGTTTCATGACGACCTCCGGATCGTTTTGTTTCTCCGGGCCGCTTGGGTCCGGATTGTGTGATAGGCAACGCCAGCAGCAATGAACACAAGCCCAACGACCAAGAGTTGTGGCGCTTCACCGGCAAGCAGAATGAGAAAACAAAGTGAGAAAACTATGTATGCGAGACTGATGAACCACAGCCAACGTCGCCCGATCTTGAGAGATGACCGCTCGTAGACCTGTGGCAAGACACTCGGCAGGCGAATCAATGCGACGCCGGTCATGATCTGGATGATCATTAGTCCTATTAGGGCAAGCTGCGCATAGCTCGTGATCGCACCACCAACTGCAACGCCAACCAGGGACAAAGTACCGACAAGAACGACTGTGCGAACGGGCGCGTGAGTTCTAGTACCGATTTCCGCAAACCAGGCTGGGAACACGCCGCCAGTTGCTCCCTGATAGAAATCCCTGCTCAAACCCATCATGACGCCGTTGACAGACGTAGCAGCCGCAATAAGTGCGGCCACTGCCACCAACGTCACCACGGGTTTTGGTAGAAAGATCTGCGACGCGGTCACGACCGCCATACTTGTATCACCATGCTCTTGCCATGGAATAAGCATCGAAAGTGCCAACGGCACTAACGTATAAAGCAGAGCGATAATCGTGAAAGCGAACAGAATCGCCAAGGGAATATTTCTGGCTGGCTCACGAACTTCCCCCGCAATTTCAGCGATAACAAATACACCGGCATAGGAGAAATATGCCGTGATCGCTGCCAGCGTCAAGGGTGAGTATCCTTTCGGAAACAACGGCTGCAATAAATCTGCGTCGCCTGCAAGAACACCGGCTACGCCGAAAACAGCTAGCACGGCCAGCAGACCGATGACCATCAAACTCTGTGCTGTAGCCGCGACTTTCATGCCAAGACCATTGAGAAAAACGAATCCGACGACTACTGATGCAGCAACAACACTTCTATCGAGCCCGTTCACAAAATAACCCAGATAATCTGCAAACCCGAAAGCGACCAGCGGGATAATCACTGCACCCAGGGAAACCATAATCCACAGGTACAGGAAACCGGAAAACGGCGACAAGACATCTCTAAGAAGAACGTAAATTGCACCGCTGACCGGAAGCGCGGTTCCCAGTTGCGCCATTACGAAACCGGCAATGATTGCTGGAATCGCTGCAATCGCATAGGCAACAAAGACTGCGGGACCTACGTCGGCCGCCATACTGCCCGGAAGAATGAAAATCGATGCGCCGATAACGTAGCCAACAATAATGAATGTAGCTGCAGGCAAGCCGACCGACCGAACCAGCGATTCATTGCTCATTGTGATGAACAAACTTCTGTGATGGCTTCGTCCAAAGCACTCACGATTCGATCCATTTCTTCTTCAGTCACGATGAACGGAGGAGCAACGTTGATAATATCCCGAACCGTTCCAGTGCCACCGAAGTACGTAAAAACGTCACGTGCAACTGTTGATTCCATGATCTTAAAAGTGATCCCGGCATCGGCAGGAAACATCTCCAGAGTATCTTTGTCCTGGACAATTTCGACGGCATACAAGAACCCTCGACCGCGCACGTCGGCAACAAAAGGGTTTGACCTAAGAGACCTTAATTTTTCGCCAAGTTTCGGCCCCAATTCCTGCACGCGTTCGACCAATTGCTCGCGGTCCAGGATCTCAAGAACCTTACTTGCCGCAGCGCACTGCGCCGGATGCCCACCGTAAGTGTGGAACATCGGGGCAAGACCCGCCGCCGCCATCGCCTGAGGAATTCGCGCGGTCGTCGCAACCGCGGACATCGCGGCATAGCCACCGCTCATGCCCTTCCCCAGTACGATGATATCCGGCTCGAGACTCCAGTGATCCACTGCCATGCACTCGCCGGTTCGCCCGAAGCCGGTCAACACTTCATCGGCGATCAGCAGGATGTCATACCGTTTGCAGACGTCAACAATCGTGGACCAATACCCGTCTGGCGGAACCAACGCGCCACCACTTGTACCGGTGATCGGTTCGGCATGGAATGCCGCGACAGTATCAGGTCCTTCGCGCTCAATGATGGCTTCCAGCTCGCTCGCGCAGGCAACATTGCATGACGGATGTGTTTTTCCGAATGGACATCTCAGGCAGTAGCAAGCCGGGGCGTGCGGCATGGCCTGCATCATCGGCTCAAAGCCTTTGCGCCGCGAGTCGTGTCCACCGACCGCAAGCGTAGCCATGGTCGTGCCATTGTAAGAGACATCACGGCCAACGATCTTCCATCGCGATTCCCGACCTTTCGCGATCTGATACTGGCGTGCAAGCCGCATTGCGGCCTCATTGGCCTCTGATCCGCTTCCAAAAAAACAAATCCCTGGCATTTCGCCCGGCAGCCAGTCGCGCGTTAGTCGCTCTGCCAATTCCAGTCTTTCGGGAGTTGCAAAAGGTGGCAACGCATACGTCAGATTTACCAGCGACGTCGCAGCGACGTCGGCGACTTCTTGTCTACCCCAACCAATATTGCCAACAACAGCTCCCGCAGACGCGTCCAAAATTCTCCTGCCGTCACCGGTAACCAAATAGGCACCGTCCGCTGAAACGATCTCGAGTTCGTCGAACACACTGCTATTGAGTGGTACGAAGGGCCATGATTTTGACGCGTTTTTCGACATCCGTACTCCTCCCATCACAAAACAATCGCTTATGCTGCGCCGACTTCCAGTGATCCGACCAACCCGATTCCACCATCACACGGAATAATTGCACCGGTCATATATTGCGACGCGTTCGACGCGAGAAACACAGCAAGATTTGCTACTTCCTGCACTGTTCCATATCGCGATAGCGGTACCTTTTGCTCTTGCGCTTTCCTCGCCGCCTCAGTGGGAGCGAGTTTGTCCATGCCGACGGTCCCATCGATTGGACCGGGCGCAATGGCATTTACGCGGATGCCGTCTGAACCCCACTCCATTGCAAGACATTTGGTCAACATCTCAACGCCGGCTTTCGCCGCGCATACGTGCGACTGAGAGTAGTAGGGTTGCGAGGCCTGCGGTGCGGAAATTGCTATGAAGGATGCGTTTTTCCCTGTGACGACATCGTAAGCAGCGCGAAACACATTGAAAGTGCCAAGCAGATCGATGTCCACGACAGTCTTGAATCCATTGGGCGATATCTCGCGTGCCGGCGCGACGAAGTTTCCGGCAGCACCTGACACAACAATTGTAGGCGCCCCAAGATCCGATTTCGTCTGCTCCATGCTAGCGACGATAGCGTCATAATTTCTGACATCTGCCGCTATTCCGATCGCCCTGCCGCCGATATCGTTTATCAATGCCGCGGCCGCATCTACTTTTTCGGCAGTTCGACTCACTATTGAAACCGATGCGCCAAGTTCAGAGAAATATCTGGCAATTTGCAGATTAATCCCACTACTACCGCCAGCAACATACGCAACCTGACCGCTCAGCATTTCGGATTGATAGATATTGGTCATGCATTGTCCTTTTGGGGGAACTTCTACCTGAGCCACGACCAGTAATTGCGCACCTTGGCAGAAGACATTACCTACTTACAATTCAGATAAGTGTTGGTTCATAGTTCGTGATAAATGACAAGAATCGACTTGCGTCCGACATATCGTTAGCCACATATTCGATTGTGAATGCATCCGATCGTTTGACGAATGGCAAGAAATTGAGCAGCTCCGCTGGAAGTCGGTGTTTAAATTCGACCTCAAGATTGACCGGAGTCGTAACAACGAACGGCGAATACTTCTCAGCCGCGCCTAGCGCCGTTTTGGCCGCATCGTGGATCAACTGACAAGACCTGCTCGGTGTGATCGTGCTCGCGGATAACATTCCCAACGCGAGCTTCGTTGTCACGGTCTTCACATCGTCCAGAAACTCACTCGATTCTTTTACGAAGGCATCGTCACCACTGATGAGCACGATTGGCACACCGTAGTCGCCAGCCGTTGCTGCGGAAATGTAGGCCTCTGATGCGATGACGCCATTGATACTGATACTGCGGATCACGAGACCGTGAACCGTATGCGCCAAATTTCCATCCTGATTGGTGGCGCCGGCGTGATAACCGATCAACATTGCGGCCGCGAAACCACCTTCCTGAATCCCTTCCATCATGTCGAGCGGTCGCGGCCAGCAGCGCACTACGCGGACGAATTCAGGCAGTTCGTCAATCAGTAGACTCTGTCCGTTCCCGTGCGAATCACTTATCACGATTTCGGTGGCGCCAGCTTCAATCGCGCCGTCGCAGGCGGCGCAAACCTCAGCAGTCATCCACTTGCGTCCATTGTCGTATTCGAAGCTTCCCGGGCCACCCTGGTCTCGCGAAACAACGCCCGCGACTCCCTCAATATCTGCAGAAATATAGAGTTTCAATGTCCTAGACCTCCTCATGCGGGTGATCATCAAACGGCCATTTCGGTCGTTGGATGTTTTGAAACTTCAATTCTGTGATCCGCATGTTGCAGGCCGCCGGCACGCTGACATAGATGTAGTCTCCGGCGATATCCTGAAATCCCGCATAGTGGTTGTTTGCTGATTTCACAACCAGGTACTTGCGATTGCGAGGATCCAGACCCAGCGCCTCGAAATGAGCCCATTCCCAAGCCGGCGTGCGCCTCGTCTCGAGCGCGATATCGATACCACAAGTTCTGACGACAGCAGCTGGCCCGACCTTTTCGATGCGGTCCTTCAGTTTGACCTGCAGGTCGTCAAAGGTCCGAAGTACCTCTACATCGACGTCCAGAGGATCACCTGCGGTCCGTCCACTCTTTCCTCCGATACGCAGCGGCAGTTTTGCACCCGCACCTGCCTTTAAGACGATCTCCACAGCCATAGGATCCCACTGGTAGACGACAGCAACATCTGTAATGTTTTGTTCGATCATTCCGCGCAGTAAGAAGGTTGCATCACCCGGTGAACCACCGCCCGGCATGTCAGCTGCATCGGCGACAACCAACGGAAACCTGTCGGCCTTCTTCATCGCATCGAGGCCTTGCTTCAGGTCAAGGTAGGTCGGAGATAACGATCCGCGCAGTTCAAACAGGCGACGGCCGAGATTTTCAGCCAACACTGCACCGCGGTCTGACCGCTTGTCAGTCACAACGATCACCTTCGACCCCATGTCCGGTACATCGCCCCATGGAAAACCGTGAACAAATGAAATTGATAGAACGCCCTCTTCATCTTCCAGCGCGCGTGCCTCAGCCACGAGACCCTTCATAGGCTCCTTGAAGGTGTCCATGAATTCGATCATCCGGCAATCGAAAACCGAAATGCACGGAGAGCTTTTTCCTTCCGCCATGTCCAGCGTAAGGCGGGCAGCATCAACTATGGTTTCGACAATATCGACATGTGGCCACTCCTTGTAGCAAACGATGACGTCGGCCATCTCTGCCATGGCCTCAGAAAGATTGGAGTGGGGATCGAGATTGAGACCGATGGGTACGCCGGGACCGACGATGTTACGCACTTGAGTTAGAAGTTCGCCTTCGCAATCAGGATAACCTTCCGCGATCATGGCACCGTGCATCGGCAGGATGACTGCATCAACGGGCATCGCTGAGTGCAAATCAGCAAGAACCCTATCGCGCAGGGTCTCAAACGCGATGCGACCTGTGATTCCGCCTGGGAATGCGAACGCACATATGCTGGGCACCAGTTGATGGCCGCGGTCTTCCACATGCTTGCGCAGCGCCTGATATCCTGCGCCAAGATACCCCGTTTCCTCACCGGGCTGGATTACCTGAAAATCTTCCAGGGCGGTAGGTAGCGGTACGAATGGATTGGTTTCCGTCCCAATTGTCGCGGCGAAAACTCTCATTTCATGGCCAATTCAGCATGTTCGGCCATGGAATTCGCCGCGAGCGCCCAAGACCCTTTCTTGTAGATCTCAGCTACTTCCTCTCCTCTTGCTTCCATTTCGTCGATCACAGATTCAAATAACGCCGTCCACCAAACGATGCCCCGATCCAAAGCTGCACGATTGGAACCGGGCGTCACGTCTTCAAAAAACGATCCGATGTCACCACCACAGTTGAGATGTATGTCGACAAGTTGCGATGGCTTCCCATCGGCGAAGTCGAAGTCATCGAAATCAAAATAACGGCGCGCTGGGGTTGGGCGGGTTTCCACGTAAACTCGACCTATTGAAACGTCGATCACGTAGGACCAATGCCGGCCACCGGGTGGACGGAGAGTGCCGCGGTCCATTGAGTACAGGATGTTGAAAGCTTCATCAACGTCAGGGCTCTTCGATGAATTCTCGATCAAGTGGCAAGCATGAATGAAGCGAGTGTTTCGCGGCGGATCGAGATCTCCCATATCATTCAAGTCTACGACTTCGTCACCGCCAAAACCTTGGTACGGTTTCAAGCCGTCCAACTCCTGCTCGTACTCGTAGTTCGTCATTACGGCGTAAGGCATCGCAGCGCCAGCATAGAACTTCGCGTTGCCATCGACAAAATCAATGCAACAATGCCCAGCTTGTGAATCGCAAACAAAGAAATGCCAGGGCCAGCCATCGATAGATATCTCCGAAAGACTCTTTATCACTTCGTCAACGCTGGAAAAATTATCAAGTACGTATTGCATCCAGAGCGTCATGAACATTCGCGGTCGATCGTCGGTGCCGTCGGGGAGTGCGCCACCCTCCAGGCTCATTTCCTGTATATAAAGCCCTGCTTCGTTATAGCCGCCATCGATAAAGTTCTTACCCAGCGAGCTGAACGTTACGGAACCGAAAGACGATGCCCATTGCAGAGCGCCTTCGCTATTTGACTGGCCGGTGAATACCTGCGTAAACGAAACGCTACTTTTGGGCTCACCGCGCTTGTTGATAAAGATAGACCCGGGCTGAGCTTCCGCTGTCCGCTCGTCCAGGTTATGACCGATTAGGAGACGTCCTTCCTTATTCAAAATGAAGGTTGAACAGCTACCAGGATTAAACATTGCGTCTGCAGCCTCTCTCTAGGGAAGGTGGATCCCAATGTAATTGGAAAAACCCAAAACCATCAGCATGGCGATGGCACCAGCCGCGAGCAAACTCAGATGCACTCGACTGAATATCCCGTACCCTTTCGTCGGTAACCAGCAGCGTATCGTACTGGCGACGAGCACAAAACATCCAAGCGCAGCCAGGTTGGCAAACGCAATTGAAGCCAGAAATCGGCCACTGTCGCCGCGGGTCAAATACGCTGCGGGTGTATCGCCTTGCGGATAGCCAAACATCAAGACCACGGGAATCAGAATAACGAAAATCGGCGTCAACACGGCCGAGGACTTTATGTACCGAGCAAGCGGGTCTTTTGCACGCCAGAAGAATGCACCAAGTCCGGTGAGCAGAACCAATAGACTGTAGCCGAAAAGTACCGCGTAGAACGCAGGATTGTCGAGATTCCCGACCTTAACCAGCGGGCTGATTCCTAGCCGAGGTGACAGGTAGTATTTCTCATCGACCTCATCCCATGAAAATGTCCAGAGTGAGGTGACGGTGAAGCCGGTATCAACATCAGTTTCAATATCATCGCTCCAAAACACGCCCTTCGCAGTCTGCCGATATGGGCCCATCCCACCTATCAGTACGTCATTCTCGCCGACGCGTTCAACATTAATAACAGAGCCGCCAAGCAGAATTTCGATGAATTCCATAACGGTTCCGTAGGGACGTAACTCCACACGGTAACTACCCACCAGCTCATCAAGAGAGATTCTTTCGCCGTCCGTCGGCGGCGTATCCGACCCAACAAAAGCTTCTAGAAATGAAGCGAGCGTTCCCACGTTTTTCATCGGCGGAAGAACCGGATTCATGTCGTCTGGCGTCAGCCGCTCAGAGCCCAGGATTCCTTCAAGTGTTCCAACGACTGTCGGGCTTTCCGACATCAACGCAAAGAATACACCCGTTCTGCTCTCAGGCCACATCCACATCCAGGAATGAAATCCTTCCCAGTCTCCGCCATGTCCAAACCCGTTTTCACCACCCCATTGTCCGTTCACGAAGATCATGCCAAAACCGAAAGTGTCTGGGTGGTTGCCGTGTATTCGATTGTGCATGCGCCCGAAGCCCTCGGGCGAGATACTCAACCGCGATGGTTCGCTTTCCCCCGCATCGAGCTGGGCGATCATGTACCGGCCCATGTCTGCGCCGCTTGAGTTGATCGAACCAATTGGGCCGAAGAACGGGTGAATGCCGATGTGCTCAATCGCCTGGGCATCACCATTCGGGAAGAAAGCGTACGGCTGCGCGAGTTGTTTTGTCGCCTGGGTCGACATATTGAGCTCGGTATGAGACATGCCCAACGGTGTGAATATCTCCTGCTCAAAATAGTCTGCGATTTTGATACCAGTGATATCCTCCACGGCGATCGCAAGTAACGCGGTACCGTAGTTCGAATAGACAGACCAACCGCCGGGTTTGCGCACAATCTGCAACTGCCGCCGTTGAACCTCGGACGCCGACAACGGCAGTTCATGCTCTTCGGTCGTGCCAATACCGAACGTGCGGCTCGCAAAGCCAGCGCTGTGAGTGAATAGCTGGCGAAGCGTTATATCTTCCCCGTCATATGCCGGTAGTTGGTCTCTTTTCAGATACTTGTTGATTGGATCGTCGAGAGAGTCGATCAGGCCTTGCTCCATCAACTGCGCAACTGCCGTAGCAGTAAAAGTCTTTGTGTTCGATCCGATCCTGAATTGTGTTCGAATCGGGTCGATCGGACTTTTTTTCAAGTAATCCGCATAACCGTAGCCCGAGTTGAAGATGATTTCACCGTCACGTACGACCGTCAATATCGCACCCGACATACGACGCTCATCAAGCGCCCTATTGAATGTATCGTCCGCCCATTGCTTAACCTCTTCAGCATCAATATCAACGGCCGCCATGGTTGGCGCTGCACAGATCGCCATTAGAGTTACTGATAATATTTTCTTCAGGTTCATGATCGCGCCCCGTCCGCTAGCGCGATTTTCTCGCGTAGCAGTCTGTGTTCATGTCTATCGATTGGAAATCGGGCCATTAGAAAAATGCCCGGTAGCAAAAGTAAAGCAGGTAATCCGAGGCCAACTAACTTTATAGCGAATATTCCAAACTCCCCGTTACCGCCCTTGGCGTCATAGCCAATTAGATCGAGGGCACCGTAGGCAATTCCAACACCGAGTGCCATAGAGAACTTGGACGCGAACTTGTAGAGCGACATGTAGAGGCCCGCTCGTTTTTCGCCGGAGGAGACGGTATCGTAGTCCGCGATGTCTGCGAGGATCGATGTAGCCATAATGAATATCGCCACCATTCCGCACCCGAGAATGCCGATACTGACGGCGGCAAATAGAAAGTTCAGTCGAGGACCAAAAGCGAAAAGGGCCAAAGACAACACAAAGACCGCCAGGGCCCCACAAAACACTTGATGCTTGCCGAATCGTTTGGCCAATCTGACAATTACGGGACTCAGCGCAATTGCGCTCAAATACTCAATCAAAAATAAAGTGAAGAACTTATCAGAAAGACCGAGCCCTTCGTCCACCAAGAATATGGCGAGTGAGTTCAAGATACCCATAGCAACACCGGCCAAAATGACAGCACCGACAAGCATCTGGAACGGGCGATTGTTGCCGAACAATCGCCAGGCATCCGCCAAGGAGAATTTTGAGGTGACCTTCTTTCGTGGGCGATCTGGCACGAATATCGCTGCCGGTGCGACGGTTATTGGAAATAGCACAAAGACCACGACAATTAAGTAAAAGAGAACACTTCGCACCGACGCATCGGCGGGCAGCAGGAATACGGGCCCCGCCGCCACGGCAATATTCCCTATCATTCCAGCGACCTCCCGGTATCCGACAACGATATTTCTGCCGTCATAGTCGGAACTTAGTTCGGCGCCCCAAGACAAGTAGGGAATATATACAACCGTTGTGCTTAGAAAGAGACAGAACATCCAAAAGGTAGCGTAGACAGCACCAACATCGGTCGCCGGGTTAAAGGCGAACCACACCGAGACCATCAGGAACAATGTCCCTATGACCACCCAGGGTTTGCGCCGACCATATTTTGAGTGTGTCTTATCGGATAACCAACCGATCAAGGGGTCCGTAACGCCATCCCAGATTCGCGCCAGAACAAAAATCAGGCCTACGATTCCGATGTCGATGCCGATTTCCCGGGAGTAGAACACCGGCAAGTAAATAACAATCGGAACATCCACTATCGCCAGAGGGACCATCGGCCCCCCGTACGAAAGCAATGTCTTTATAGGTTGCGCCTGACTTTCATCCTCCGGATTCGACATCTAATGGTGCCTTACACAGCAAGACTGTTAGCGACCATGTTCTTCGCAATGTTGATCATCAAAACGCATACAGCAACTCCAACGACCAGTGTCGCGGCAATCCAAGCGCGTCCCAGAAGCTTCCGAGCGAGTCGCCCGCGACGTTAACGGTATAGACCTCGTCTGTCAGGTTCTTGCCAACCAGCGCCATGTTCCAGCGCCCGTCGACCGACCCCAACCCAAGTCGCGCATTGAGCAAACCATAACCCTCACGTTTCGCCAATGCGAGATCGGCAACCGCACCAACGGGAAACATATCTGCTCTGACAAAATCGTCCCGCCAGGAGTAGTCAAGCTGCAATTCCGAATTCAGCCGGTCCGACACGCTGAATTCGTAGCGGCCCTGAATCGAATAACTCCAGTCGGGCCCAGGTCTCTTGAGGCCCTCAATTGATGCGACAATTCCCTCTAATGTATCCGAGGTTTGATCCGAGGATACAATTTCGGCATCAACGTAGGCCAAGCCGGCTTTAACGCGCAATCCAGGTGCCGACCGCGGCGACCAAATTGCATCTAGCTCGAAACCGGTATGGTCTGCATCACCAACGTTACCCAGCTTGACGAGGTCGGTACCTGTGCCCGGTTGAGTCTTCGTTACAAACCCCTGTGCATCGGAGTAATCATAAAAGAATACCGACCCATTTAGCCGAAACGTATCGTCCAGAAAATCTGCCTTCCAACCGGCTTCGTAGGCCCAGATCGTCTCTTCGATGTACGGATCGAGCTCGGCAGGTTCAAAGGCGAATCCACCGAAAAAACCACCGGATTTGTAGGAGCGCGTGGCTTTCGCGTACCACATCAGGTTTTCTGATGGCCTCCAATCAATGCCTAAATGCCCTGCCCAGGGTTCATCCAGTTCGTAATCCTTATTGACACCGCCGAATAAAAACACGCCGAAGTCAGACAGAAAGAAGAATGCGTTATTTAAGTCCTTGGTTTCGTCTGTGTAGCGAAGTGAACCACTCAATCGCCAGTCCTCGCTGAGCTCCAGCGTAGCCTGCCCATATACCGCCCAAGACTTGGTTTCCTGGACAAACCCTCGGTCGCCAGCACTGCCTATCTGCGATGCGATTATCAGATTGTCCGACAGAAGAAACGTTCGGAACTCGTCGTCCGTGTCCTCGGAGTAACTGGCCCCCACCAACCAGGATAAGGAGCCGGCACCATTGGATACCATACGAAATTCCTGCGACCAGGACTCCATTTGAGCATCGCCAAGCTCATGACCAAAAACGAGCGGTGAGCCGTCGAAGTCGGTAATTTGGATGTTTCGATAATCAAGGAAACCCGTTATCGATGAAAACGTGATGCCCTCCATGTCCCAATTGATCACCAGGTTGGCGCCGGTCCAGTCGTTGTCGAGATGGTTCAGCGGTGAGGCGAGCACCGAGTCACCATTTTCCGACTGCACGTCGGGAAACAACCCTGAAGAACCGGTGAACGCCACGAGAGTCGCGTTTGTCCAAGTGCCACAATTACTGTCGTCACGGGTACCAGCAAAAAGCGCCGGACACGGTGGCTCTAATAATACAGGGTCCTGGGTTCCTATTGCCCGTCCCAGAATCGTTTCCGATTTGTCCTCACCCGCTTCTACCTTTAGAACAATGTCCACGCTATCATTTGGTTCAAATAAGAGCTGTGCCCGGACAGCAAAAAAATCACGATCACCGTGTTCGTCGTCTTCCGCAGTTGTCAGGCTGTCCTGCCAACCACCACCTTGATCAACCGCGGCGGCAATACGAAGTCCGATCGTGTCTGAAATCGGCCCGCCCACCGCACCTTCGAAGCCGTATCGACCCCAGGAACCATAGTTCCCTTTCGTGTAGCCCGACGTTTTTTCAAGCGATGGCTTCACGGACCTGGCTGTTATCGCACCACCTGTAGTATTTCGCCCATAAAGACCACCCTGTGGTCCCTTCAAAATCTCAACCTGCTCGATGTCGAACAGCCCGACACCACCCATAATATTGGATGCCAGATAAAAGTCGTCGTAATAGATCGCCGCAGCGGGTGAATTGTTCGAATTGAAATCTTTGAGGCCAACGCCACGGATCACCCAAACGGGCATTCCGGCACCGCGGTCGTCGAATAATTCAACACCCGGAACAAAGCCGATTATTTCATCAAGATTTCTCACACCCAGTGTTTTCAGCTCATCCGCCGTAAAAGCGGCTATGGCAACCGGCACATCTTGCAGACCCTCTGCCCGTCTCTGAGCGTAAACGACGATCTCCTCAATCGTATCTTCGCTTGCCCCGCGTTCGTTTTCCTGAGCCGACGTTGCGGTCCACAAGAATAATGCACAAAGCACAAGTGATGAATTGATCAGTGCTCTTGGGAGAAAGGTATAAAACGGCCTTGCGGCGAGTTCTCGAAACATGTCATCTGCCTCTTGCTGAAATTCAAACAATTACGCCCGACTTCCCAAACATATCGGATATCTGGACGATCGCACCTATTTTATAACCATTCTCGCGAGCGATTGCTTTGGATCGGATACCTCTTACTTTGGAAAGGATCACGAATACGCGGATTCTTTTGATTCGGTATTTGATTCTTAGGAGCCGATCACTAATTCCGTTCCAGCCGTTGGATAGCGGGAGCATTGCACTCAAGATGACGCTCAAGGCTGGGAAAAGACTTATGGAAAACAAAAACTCGGAGACCCTTGTTCAAAATCAGGAATGGCTCGATAGCACGATCGAGCGATTGAGGAAGGCGAATGTAGTCCTGCCGACATTTTCTCAACTTCGGAATCCGTCGACCATTCCACCTGAAGTCTTGCGAATGTTTCACGAAGTGCCCACCGATATAGCGCACCCACTAAATCTATTTCGCCTACATTGGTATAACGACCTGCGGACGGGTGGCCTGCGCGAGGTGCCGGAATATACAGTATTGCCAACGTCACTAACCGGCGTCGCCGCCCCTATCGTCGTGCTGTTTGGCGACACCTTTCCAATGATTTCTGCCCACAAAGTACTACCCGCCTATGCGTGCCTCGTTCCGCGCCTTGTCGCTGGCCAATTCGATCCGTCAAGGCACCGAGCTGTGTGGCCTTCAACAGGAAACTACTGTCGCGGTGGAGTCGCCATTTCGAAAATACTGAACTGCCGGGGCGTTGCTGTGCTACCGGAGGGCATGAGTAAAGAACGTTTCGACTGGCTGGATCAATGGGTCATCGATAAGAGCGATGTCATCAAAACGCCGGGAACCGAGAGCAACGTCAAGGAGATTTACGACAAATGCGCAGAACTCCGTGCCGATGCGCGGAACGTAATTTTCAACCAGTTCGCAGAGTTCGGCAATTATCTCGCTCACTACCTTGTAACAGGTGCTGCAGTGGAAAAGGTTTTCTCGGACCTTCGGGGAGACAATCCTGATCTCAGATTGGCCGCGTTCGTCAGCACGACTGGGTCTGCAGGCACGATCGCCGCTGGCGACTACTTAAAAGACCGATGTGGCAGCAAGATTGCGGCAGCAGAACCTGTTGAATGCCCCACTTTACTTCGCAACGGATATGGCGAGCACAATATCCAGGGCATCGGCGATAAGCATATACCGTACATACACAATGTTATGAATCTGGACTTCGTCGTCGGCGTGTCAGACAAGAGCTCCGACGCCCTAAACGTTCTCTTCAACACGGACACTGGTCGTGACTTCCTAAGCAAACACAAGGACGTCGATTCCAGATATTTCGACTCGGCCCTTGGACGTTTCGGACTCTCTTCGAATGCCAATGTCTTAGCTGCAATCAAACTGGCGAAACATCAAAAGCTGGGTGCTGATGATGTGCTGGTGACGATCGCGACGGACGGGGCAGATATGTACAAGACCGAGAGGCAAAAGACAGTATCTTCGGAATATGGTGGTCAGTTTGATCAACTCGATGCGGCCGAGGTCTTCGGCTGCCATTTGACGGGCCAAGGCAGTGGAGAAGTGGACGAGCTTTCACTCAAAGACAGAGAGCGAATCTTCAACCTCGGATATTACACCTGGGTGGAACAACAAGGGGTGACCTTAGAGGATTTTGCGGCGCGTAAGAAACAAGATTTCTGGTATCAGCTGAGCGACCTGCAGTCGGTTTGGGACCAACAGATTCGGCAGGTCAATGTAGCGGCCCGAGATTTACAGCCAGAGGCAGTTGAATGAATCAGGTTTCTTTCCGCGATATGGCTAACTCGGTTAGAGCCCTGTCAATGGATGCCATTCACCGGGCCGGTTCCGGACATATCGGGCTACCGCTCGGTGCCGCCGATGTGGCCACGGTACTGTTCACCAAGTTCTTGAAATACGATCCTGGCAACCCTGAATGGCCCGATCGGGACCGATTTGTTCTATCGGCCGGCCATGGCTCAATGCTGCTCTATTCCTTGGGTCATCTTGCGGGATATCCGGAAATGTCACTCGATGAGATCAAGCGCTTTAGACGATTCCCAAGCAAGGCCCCTGGCCACCCCGAGTATCATCCGGCAACCGGCGTCGAGATGACCACGGGGCCACTCGGACAAGGGTTCGGGATGGCTGTCGGATTGGCACTATCGGAGCGCATGTTAAGGGAGCGCTTCGGGCCAGATCTTGTTGACCACTTTACCTACGTGTTGGCTGGTGACGGTTGTTTGATGGAGGGTATCTCCTACGAAGCCGCCGCTTTCGCCGGTCATCTAAAGCTCGATCGCCTTATCGTTCTATTTGATGACAATCGCATCTCAATTGATGGTCCGGTCAGTTTAGCGACGTCCGAAAACCAGGGCGCGAGATTCAAAGCTTGTGGCTGGCATTGGATAGCCGCAGATGGTCACGATCCCGACTCAATAGCAGCCGCCATTGAAGAGGCCAGACAAACCCCGATGCCTACAATTATCGGTTGTCGTACAACCATCGGCCTGGGTCTGCCGGGTATCGCAGGAACAGCGGCCGCTCACGGAAAACCACCAACAGATGACGAAATCGCAGGTGCGCGCACAGCATTGAACTGGACCCATCCGCCGTTTGAAATCCCGGAGGACATAGTCAACGCGTGGAGCAAGGGAGGATCGAAAGGACATGCGGACTTTCAGTCCTGGTCGGAAAGGTTGGCGAATTCCGATGTTTCACTACGGGAAGAATTCAATGATTGGAATAACGGAGATCTTCCCGACGGTTGGCGAGATAAATTGGCAGACTTCAAGAAAAGTCAGATCAAGAAGCCTCCAAATGAACCAACCCGACAATCATCTCAGTCTGTGCTTGGCGTATTAACGAAGAGTATTCCAAATCTCATCGGTGGATCAGCAGACTTGACGCCAAGCAACCTGAGCCGTCCCGACAATATTTCAGCAATCTCCTGCGACGATTTCAGTGGTCGTTACGTTCACTATGGTGTTCGTGAGCATGCGATGGCGGCGATCTCGAATGGTATCGCCCTGCACGGTGGCTTCTTACCCTATTGCGCCACATTTCTGGCGTTCTCCGATTATTGTCGACCTGCCATCCGCCTGTCGGCGCTGATGAATCAGAAGGTGATCTACCTGCTCACACATGACTCGATTACGATGGGTCAGGACGGCCCCACGCATCAATCCGTTGAACAATTTGTCGCCTTGCGCGCGATGCCGAACTTGTTTTTCTTCCGGCCCGCCGACGCCGTGGAAGTTGCGGAGTGCTGGGAGCTGGCTGTGGGCCTGGACATTGGTCCGTCTGCACTGGTAATGACACGCGAAGGCGTCCCTCCTGTTCGACTTGAACACCACGACGAGAATTTGTCAGCGCAAGGCGCATATGAACTTGCTGAGGCAACGGGTGAAGCCAAAGTAACGATTCTGGCTACAGGGTCTGAAGTTTGGGTTGCCTTAGAGGCCCGCGAGCTCTTGCAGGGCGCCGGTTTTCCGACACGCGTTGTCTCCATGCCATGCCTCGAGCTATTCGAGAACCAACCCCTCTCGTATCGAGAATCTCTAATCGACCACGGCACTCTTGTTGTTTCGCTGGAAGCAGGCACGGTCGTCGGTTGGGACCGATATGTTGGGCCCGAGGGCCTGATTATCGGTATGCATGGATTCGGTGAATCCGGGCTTCCGGAGGAAGTTATGAGGCATTTTGAGATAACACCAGAAGCTGTCGCCGAGAGAATCCAATCACATCTCGAAACATCAGTAACAAAAGAGGACGCGTGACACGATGCCAAGATTCACAGCAAATTTATCGATGCTTTTTAATGACCAAGACTTCATGACGCGCTTCGAGAGGGCCGCGAAGGCAGGTTTCGAAGGTGTCGAGTATCTTTCTCCCTATGAATTCGAACCGAATGAAATAGCCGATCAACTGCGTCGTCACTCGCTCAAACAGGTGCTTTTCAACTTACCGGCAGGCGATTGGGCGGCTGGAGAGCGCGGCATTGCCTGTCTACCCGACCGTATAGACGAATTCCAGGGCGGTGTCGGCCGTGCCATCAAGTACGCGACAGAGCTCGACTGCAGTCGCGTGAATTGTCTTGCCGGAATCGGGCCTGACGGAGTGAGCGATGACATTCTGATGAACACGCTGGTCAGCAACTTGAAATTTGCTGCCGGTGAATTTGCTGGCGCCGGAATTTGTCTTCTTCTGGAACCCATCAACTATTACGACATACCGGGATTCTTCGTTAACACCAGCGAACAGGGTCTGCGAATTATCGATATGGTCGGCTCGAATAACCTGTACCTGCAGTACGACATCTATCACATGCAACGCATGGAAGGGGAGCTGGCTCGCTCGATCAAGACCAATTTAGCTCGGATCGCCCACATACAAATTGCGGACAATCCAGGTAGGCACGAACCGGGTACCGGAGAAATCAACTACGATTTCCTACTGCCGCTTATTGATGACATTGGCTACACCGGATGGGTGGGGTGCGAGTACATACCGGCACAAGACACGGAGTCCGGCCTAAGTTGGATTGGGCCCTACCGGGGCGAGGACTGATCAAGGAATAGGAAGCAGACTGTGAGAATTGGATTTATCGGTGTTGGCACCATGGGAGCGCCCATGGCCGGATACTTAATTGACGGCGCAGTGAAAGGCGATTGCGGTGGATAAGGAACTGGCAATTCATGGTGGCCCACCCGTCATCTCGAATCCATTGCCGACTTTTCGTGACAGTACCGGGCGCTCGATTGGGAGTGAAGAACTTGAGCTGCTCACCCAAGTAGTCGACAGCGGCTGTCTAGCTTATGTCGGTGGCAGCAAGGTAGGTGAACTGGAATGTGCCTTTAGTACGCTCATCGGTACGCAACACGCGGTTGCAACCAGCAGTGGTACGGCTGCTATTCACGCTGCATTGATCTACCTAAATCCAGAACCGGGTGACGAAGT
>JAJFKV010000077.1 GCA_021773055.1 Woeseiaceae bacterium | reverse complement strand
CAAACTGGTTTTTAAGCAGCTAAAGCGTAGTTGTCTTCGTTGGCAACTATAAGTTTTACAGTTGGATTTACGAGGTACTCTGTCCCTCGGCATGCACTCGGAGTTTCGCGACCCACGTCGAAGCCATGTCACCCCCGTGTCCGACTAGTGTAGGGGGCATTTGGCCAAATACAAGCTTGCCAATCGCGAATTGGGCTTTTTCGGTGCCGCCGGGTGTCATTTCTTCAGGATTCGAGCTTTTTGGCGCTGCCAGTCCTGATCTTTTTTGTCGGCGCGTTTGTCATGCTGCTTCTTTCCCTTGCCAAGGCCAACGTCCAGTTTGGCACGACCCTTGTGCCAGTGAAGGTTCAGAGGGATGAGCGCATAGCCTTTGCGATCGACCGCTCCCGTCAGGCGGTCCAGTTCATTCCGGTGCAGCAGCAATTTGCGCGAGCGGGTCGGATTCGTCTTAATATGCGTGGAGGCAGTATTCAGCGGCGAAAAGTGGGCACCAACAAGCCAGGCCTCGCCTTTATGTAGATTCACATAGGCCTCGGTGATCTGCGCTCGGCCCTCACGCATGCTCTTGACCTCCCAGCCCTCCAGAGACAGTCCAGCCTCAAAAGTATCCTCAATAAAATAGTCGTGACGTGCCTTGCGATTGAGCGCAATGACGTTTCCGGATGGTTTTTTTGTGTTCTTTTTACTCATAAAATCTGCAGGCTAGCGGCGCCGGGCTGTGTAGATGAGTGGCGGATTATAGGGCTTAAGCGTTGTCAGGCACCCGGTTTTGTATAAGAATCGCGACAATCTTTGCCGATTTGAGAAAAAAACAATGCTAAGTAATCAGGCGGGCGGCGAAAAACGCACCTCACTTCACGGCCACTGGTCATCGCGGATGGCCTTTATTCTTGCAGTCACAGGGTCTGCTGTCGGGCTCGGCAATATCTGGAAGTTTCCCTATGTCGTCGGCGAAAATGGCGGAGGGGCGTTTGTGCTGGTGTACCTGGTTTGTGTGTTTGCTATTGGTATGCCGGTCATGATGTCGGAAATCCTGATTGGCCGCCGCGGCCGACGCAACCCTATCGCAACCATGGAACTACTGGGCAAGGAGGAGGGCAGCTCTGCACATTGGCGGTGGCTCGGAACGCTTGGAGTTGTTGCAGGTATTCTCATACTTTCCTATTACAGCGTCATCGCGGGCTGGACTCTTTCGTACATTGTCAAGAGTGCAACCGGCACGTTTGCGGGCGCCACAGCGGCTCAGGTGGTCGCGGATCACGAAGCGTTCAAGCTTAATACGGGTATAACGTCACTGGTTCATACCTTGTTTATGGGTTTGACCATTTTTGTCGTTGCGCGCGGCGTAGAACGCGGCCTTGAGCAGGCGGTTCGTTTTATGGTGCCAGCACTTCTGATAATGATGATTGTATTGCTGGGATACTCGATTAATTCTGGTTATTTCGCGACTGGCGTGGAATTCATGTTTACGCCCGATTTCAGCAAACTGGGATGGAACAGTGTACTTGCCGCAATGGGCCAGGCGTTCTTTACGTTATCGATAGGTATGGGCGCGATTATGGCGTACGGAGCCTATTTGCCGGAGGAAACGTCGATTGCCGGTGCCTCGGCTACGGTTGTAATCGCGGATACTTCCATCGCGATTCTAGCTGGGCTTGTTATCTTTCCGCTGGTCTTCGGCAACGGTCTGCAGGTTGATGCTGGCCCCGGTCTGGTGTTCCAAACCCTGCCGCTCGCACTGGGACAGATGCCAGGCGGAGCATTCTTCTCGACAATCTTCTTCATCTTGTTGGCGTTTGCCGCATGGACCTCCGCACTTGGTTTGATGGAGCCGGCTGTCGCCTGGCTGGTTGAGCATCACAATCGAACTCGGACGCAAGCGGCGATCATTATCGGTGGCGTTATCTGGCTACTTGGATTTGGCACTGTTCTGTCATTTAACGTGTTGTCCGACGTCAAGTTTCTCGCCGGCACGATCTACGACAATGTTGACTATCTGACGAGTAACATCATGTTGCCGCTAGGCGGGATGTTAATTGCTGTTTTCGCCGGCTGGGTAATGTGTCGAAACTCAACAGCCGATGAGCTCGGCGGTTCAGGTGGAATCTATAGAGCCTGGCGACTATTGGCTCGATTCGTCGCGCCGATCGGTATTCTGTTCGTGCTGATCAACGCGATTACCTGACGGGCTCTTGTGCGCAAGGTCAGCCGTAGTGCATTAGTACCGTATTCGGCTGACCAGATGTACGCATTGGTCGAAGACTTTCAGGCCTACCCTGATTTTCTGCCGTGGTGCACAGGGGCCACATTGCATTCTCGAGATGCGGAAACCATCGACGCGTCGCTCGAATTGCAACGCGGCGGTGTCAGGAAATCATTTCGCACCCGCAACACTTTACAGCCTGGTCTGGCGATGGGTATCGCGCTGGTGGGCGGGCCATTTCGACATCTGGCCGGTGGCTGGGTGTTTGAACAACTGGGTGATGATGGCAGCAAGGTATCGCTCGACCTTGAATTCGAGTTTGAGAATCGAGTATTGGAATCATTGTTCGGACGCTACTTTGAAAGCACCTGTAACTCTCTCATCGATTCGTTTACGCAACGCGCGAACGAAATCTACGGTTGAGTCTGCTGATGTCGGATATCGAGGTAGAAATCGTTCTTGCGTTACCGGACCGGCAGTGGCTGCGGAGGATATCCGTACGCTGTGGTGCGTCGGTTGCCGAGGCAGTGTCGAAGAGTGGTTTGCGCGAGGCGTGTGAAGATTGCGATATTGATACTCTTGCCCTGGGCATCTGGGGCCAAGAGGTGGCGAGCGATCGAGTCGTCAAGAAAGGCGATCGAATAGAACTCTACAGACCTCTGCAACTCGATCCGCGAGAGGCGCGTCGGCAACTCGCGTTATCCGGCCGAACAATGAGTGGCGCGGATATAGACTAGAGGGACGGATCGAGCTCCTGGTCTTTTCGAATCTCGCTGACTAATTCGTCGACGAAAAAAACCGATACCCAACGCTTTCTTACGGCGTCATTACGCTTGATTTTGAGGTAATAAACGTAGTCCCAACGATTCCTCGAAAAGGGGTCATCGATCATCGGTGTTCCGAGCAGGAAGCGCACCTGGTTGACGGTCATGCCAACCTCGACCTGGTCGAGATCCTCTTGCTCAATCAGATTTCCTTGTGAAATTGCCGCGCGATAAACACAGCCGCTCGCCAGCGCAAAGCAGAAAATTGTGAGAAAAAGCAGGATCGTTTTGTGCATAGTTATAGTCGTCTGAACGTTTCGGGCTGAAAATGTTCAGCCACATTGTCATAATAGGCGCGCATCATACCTGTGAGAGCTATTTCATGCAGCAAAGAAAAGAACTTCGCCAGGCGGGCCTCAAGGTCACCTTGCCACGGTTAAAAATCCTGGAGATCCTGGAAGACTCCAGATTGCGCCATATGAGCGCTGAAGACATATACAAACAATTGCTGCAAGAAGGCGAGGATATTGGTCTGGCGACGGTCTACCGCGTGCTTACTCAGTTTGAGGCGGCCGGACTCGTGACACGACACAATTTCGAGGGTGGGCATTCAATATTTGAGCTGGACGAGGGTGAGCATCATGACCACATGGTGGTGGTGGAGTCCGGTGAGGTTATTGAATTCATCAGCGAAGAAATCGAGAAAATCCAGCACGATATCGCGGAAAAACATGGTTTCGAGCTTCTGGACCATAGCCTGGTGCTCTACGTAAAAGCGAAAAAAGACGGCTCCGACAGCTAATCAGGCTCGTTTCTGACGCGCACCGGCCAGCATTTCGGCTGCGTGTTCCAGCGTTTTCGCCGTGATCTCTACACCGCCGAGCATTCTGGCAAGTTCTTCAACGCGTTCTTCATTAGCCAGAACCTGCAGCCCTGTTCTCGTCGACTTGCCGTCGGTCACTTTGCTGATTCTGAAGTGTTGATCCGCCAGGCTGGCAACCTGGGGCAGGTGGGTGACACAAAGGACCTGGCGATTGCCGCCGATCTCCTGCAGTCGCCGACCGACCATTTCAGCAACGCCGCCGCCAACACCGCTGTCGACTTCGTCGAATACCATCGTCGGGATCGCGCTGCCGTCACTCGCAATAACCTGTATCGAAAGACTCATGCGCGACAGCTCACCACCCGACGCTATTTTTGCCAGCGGCTGAGGTTTTTGACCGGGGTTGGCGCTGATGAGGAATTCGATGTCGTCGATCCCCCATGGGCGTGCGGATTCCTCGCTCAATTTAGACAGGGCGACTACAAACGTGCCGCCGGGCATGCCGAGGCCTGACATGGCAGCTGTGACGGCCGCGGAGAACGAATTGGCAGCGGTGGTGCGTGCAGCGGACAAGTCGCGTGCCCTTGTCAGAAAATCATCTCGCATGGCGGCAGCCTGCGCCTCAAGTTCTCGTCCGCGTTGCTCCGAATTCGTCAATGCGTCGTGCTCGTCGCGAAGCCGGACCCGCAAAGAGAGCAGCTCATCCGCCGGGACGCGGTGCTTGCGTGCAACGACTTGCAGCGCGTCCAGACGCTCCTCGACCCAATCCCGTCGTTGCGGGTCCATGTCAATATCTTCGCCGTAGCGGCGCAAGCTTTCTGTAGCTTCCGAGACCTGGATGCTCGCTGTATTAAGCAATTCGAGCAGCGGCGCAAGAGACGAATCGAACTCGGCCAGGGACTCAAGCGATCGAGTGGCTGCAGCGATCTGGCCGTTCGCATTATTCGACTCACTATCTACCAGCGCATCGAGAGCGGTCGTCACACCATCGACAAGACGTCCACTATTTTGCAGAATTTGGCGCTCTTTATTCAATTCCTTAGCTTCATTCTCGCTTAGTCCGAGCGAATCGAGTTCCTGCAACTGAAAAGTCAGCAAATCGAGGCGAGAGGCCCTGTCGGCATCGGCATCGAGTAGCGATTTCAAGCGCTCTGCAACGGCGATCCAGGACGAATAAATCGTTGCGACCTCGGCGCGCTGCTCAAGGAGTCCGCCAAAGTGATCGAGCAAATCGCGCTGAATCGGCCGTCGTGCAAGCGATTGGTGGAAGTGTTGGCCGTGAATGTCCAGCAACAACTCGCCGATACTCTTAAGCTGCGACAGCGGCACGGCATTGCCATTAATGAACGCGCGAGAGCGGCCATCGGCATTGATAACTCGCCGCAACAAGCATTCGCCGTCCAGATCCAGCGCCTGTTCAACGAGCCACGCGCATACAGTTTCGAGATTGGACACATCGAATCCAGCGGCGAATTCCGCGCGTCGTGCGCCATCCCTAACCAGTTGTGCATTACCGCGTTCGCCAAGAACCAGGCCGAGGGCGTCGACAAGAATCGATTTGCCCGCGCCAGTCTCGCCGGTCAGGACGGTCATGCCGGAGTCGAACTCAATATCGATCTTCTCGACGATCGCGAAGTCACGGACTTGCAAGTTCATCAACATGTCAGAATTCCAGAACCTTAAGTGTCTCGTTTTCGGTTGTCGCGGCCCCAGAAAAGTTTGGAGCGCAATATTTCGTAGAAATCATAGCCGGGCGGGTGGACGAGTGTAACCCGGTTTTTTGCGGCCGATATCTGCAGATTATCGCCCGGAACGATGCCGCCCATGGAAAAGCCGTCGACAGTAATTTCGGCTTTCGTGTCATCACGTTGTAGCAAGGAGACTTCGACGGGTTGATTGGCAGAGACAACAATTGGCCGGTCGGTCAATGTGTGCGGGCAGACAGGAACAACAATAACGACGTCCAGTTGCGGCTCGACAATTGGGCCACCGCAACTAAGCGCATAAGCGGTTGACCCCGTTGGCGTCGCGATAATCAGTCCGTCGCCGGAATGGGTATTGACGTACTGCCCTGCGACGCGAGCTTCGAAATCGACCATGCGGCCTGTTTCACGGCGTTGCAATACGACGTCATTCAAGGCGTAAGCGACCTCTTCATCACCATTTTCGTGGCGCAATCGTGCTTCCAGTAGCAGGCGAGAGTCTGTTGTGAAATTTCCCTGGAGAACATTTTCGACACTGGTGATCATCTCGTCTGGCGTTACGTCCGCGAGAAATCCCAGGCGACCCCGGTTGATACCGAGTATCGGTGTGCCGGATTCGCGCGCCAGGCGGCTGGCGTAAAGCATCGTGCCGTCGCCACCGATCGCGATAACGAGGTCGGCGTCCTCAATGGCCTCGCTCGAAAGCAAGGCCGCACCAGCTTTTGTCAAATACTCACTAAGGCTCTTTAAAGGACCGGTGACTCGAGGTTCGTCGTGTTTTCCGACAATAACTATGTTTCGAAATGAAATGCTCATAAGCTGATTGTGGCAAACCCTTGACCCACCGCCAACCCATTGCTAGCGTTTCTTAACAATGTCTGCTGAAGTATCCAATCCGGTACCCAACGACCGTGGCCAGCATCTGCTGCGCGTGCTGATCCAGCGCTATATCCGCGATGGGTTGCCGGTCGGGTCACGAACACTCTCCAAAGATGCGGGTCTGGACCTGAGTCCCGCGACAATCCGCAATGTGATGTCTGATCTGGAGGATATGGGACTGGTTTCCGCGCCGCATACGTCAGCGGGCCGCATACCGACCCCGAAAGGCTACCGACTGTTTGTCGATACGCTGGTGCGCTATCAGCAGCCGGGCGATGGCGATATACGCAAGATCAAGGCACAAATTCGTGGTGAGTCGGATAATCCGGACGGCCTCGTCGGCGCAATCTCAAATATGTTGTCCGAATTCACGAGCATGGCCGGCGTTGTGACAGTGCCGCGCGCGCCGCAGGTCACGCTTCGACAAATCGAGTTCTTACCGTTGTCGGAGAATCGCGTGCTGGTGATACTCGTGGTGAACGACCGTGAGGTCCAGAATCGAATTTTGCACACAGAACGAGACTACTCAGCCTCGGAGCTGCAGCAGGCACAAAACTTTATCAACCAGCATTACGCGGGAAATGACCTTGGGTTGGTTCGCCGCAAGTTGCTCGAGGACCTCGATTCGACGCGCGATTCCATGAATCAGACGATGCACGGGATTATTTCTGTTGCGCAGTCGGCGATGGATGGCACGACGACTCCGGGCAACAACTATGTTGTAGCAGGTGAAACCAACCTGATGGCTTTTGCCGAACTTTCCGATGTTGACACCCTTCGCCGCCTTTTCGAGGCATTTTCGCGCAAACGGCTGATTCTCGATCTGCTTGATCGCAGCATCAATGCTGATGGTGTACAGATATTCATCGGCGAGGAGTCGGGCTACCGCATATTTGACGGCTGCAGTGTGATTACGGCGCCGTATCACGTCGATGACGATACCATCGGCGTCCTTGGCGTCATCGGGCCGACGCGAATGGCCTACGACCGCGTTGTGCCGATAGTCGACGTTACAGCCCGCCTGCTTGAGTCAGCATTGAGTCAAAACAGCTAATTCAGCGCAAATTCGTGGATTAATGGGCTATAGCTCTTGATATTTTTCGTCCCATCCCCAAACTTCGGACGTCTTTTGTGCATCGGCCTCTCTTACGGCGTTCGATGCTTTTGTATTGGAGTCAGGAATAGATGAACGGACAGGCAGGACGACCCGACGAGGAAATTGATGAGCAGCCAGTGGCCGCAGAGGCTAACGAGGCTGAGGTCAATGCCGCGGAGCAAGTCGAGGTGGCTGAAGCGGAGCCTTCTGAGCTCGAGCAGGCGAAAGCGAAAGCCGAAGAGAACTGGGACCGTTATCTGCGCACAGCAGCCGAGCTTGAGAATGTTCGCAAGCGCTCGGCACGGGACGTCGAAAATGCGCACCGTTTTGCGCTAGAGCGTTTCAGTAAGGAATTGCTGGCCGTCAGAGACAGTCTCGAAATGGGGCTTGCTGCGGTGGATAACGCGAGCATCGAAAGCCTGCTCGAAGGCAGTGCGGCGACGCTCAAGATCCTGGGCGGCACTATGCAGCAATTCGGTATCGAAGAGCTCGATCCGGCAGGTGAGCCGTTCGACCCGGAATACCACGAGGCAATCAGCATGCAGCCGTCTGATGACGTTGAGCCGGGCTCTGTCGTAGTGGTCGTGCAGAAGGGCTATTCGCTAAATGGCCGGCTTTTGCGGCCCGCTATGGTAATAGTCGCGTCAGACTAGTCTGATGCCACATATATTAACTTGAAAGGCCGGAACCCGGCCCCACCTAGACAGCCAACTGATTAACTACTTTTTTGGAGCATATTGACATGGGTAAAGTTATTGGTATCGACCTTGGTACCACGAACTCCTGCGTTGCAGTCATGGAGGGCGATGCCCCCAAGGTCATAGAGAACAGCGAAGGTGATCGCACCACGCCGTCGATCGTTGCGTTTAGCAAGGACGACCAGGTTCTGGTGGGCCAGTCGGCCAAGCGCCAGGCGGTCACAAACCCGACCAACACACTATTTGCTGTCAAGCGACTGATCGGACGCAAGTTCGATGATGACGTCGTGCAGCGCGACATCAATATGGTGTCGTACACCATCGCGAAAGCCGATAACGGCGACGCGTGGGTAGAGGCGCATGGCAAAAAGATGGCACCGCCCGAGATTTCGGCGCGGGTCCTGATGAAGATGAAGAAGACGGCTGAGGACTACCTCGGTGAAGAAGTCACTGAGGCGGTTGTAACCGTTCCTGCTTACTTCAATGATTCACAGCGGCAGGCAACGAAAGACGCCGGCAAGATTGCTGGTCTTGAGGTTAAACGAATCATCAATGAGCCGACCGCAGCAGCACTTGCTTACGGCATGGACAAGAAGCGCGGCGATGCAAAAATTGCCGTGTTTGACCTTGGTGGCGGTACTTTTGACGTCTCAATCATCGAGATTGCAGAAGTGGACGGCGAGCACCAGTTCGAGGTGTTGTCGACGAACGGTGATACGTTCCTCGGTGGTGAAGACTTCGATATGCGTGTCATCGAGTACCTGACAGCCGAGTTCCTGCGCGAGAGCGGTGTGGATATCAAGGCTGATCCTCTGGCCATGCAGCGGCTGAAGGAAGCGGCAGAAAAGGCCAAGATCGAGCTCAGTACGCAGCAGCAGACAGAAGTTAACCTGCCGTATATCACGGCAGATGCGAGTGGGCCGAAGCACCTCACCATCAAATTGACTCGAGCCAAGCTCGAGTCTCTGGTTGAAGAGCTTATCGCTCGCACGATTGCTCCCTGCAAGATTGCGCTCCAGGATGCGGGTCTCAAAGTTAACGAGATTGATGATGTCATTCTGGTCGGCGGTCAGATTCGTATGCCGAAGGTCCAGGAAGAAGTGCAGAACTTCTTTGGCAAGGAACCTCGACGCGATGTGAATCCCGATGAGGCAGTCGCACTCGGCGCAGCAATTCAGGGTGGTGTACTGGCAGGTGAGGTCAAAGACGTATTGTTGCTGGACGTTACCCCGTTGTCGCTGGGTATCGAGACTCTAGGTGCTGTCATGACCAAGCTAATTGACAAGAACACGACGATTCCAGCCAACGCAGAGCAGGTATTCTCAACGGCAGATGACAACCAGTCGGCGGTGACTATTCACGTGCTGCAGGGTGAGCGCGAACGTGGCGCGGACAACAAGTCACTGGGTCGTTTTGATCTCACCGATATTCCGCCGGCACCGCGTGGTTTGCCGCAGATCGAAGTGATATTTGATATCGATGCGAACGGAATCCTCAATGTGTCGGCCAAGGATAAGGCGACTGGCAAGAGCCAGAATATTGTTATCAAAGCCTCCAGTGGTCTGTCTGACGACGAAATCGATCAGATGGTGACGGATGCCGAGAGCCATGCCGAAGAAGATCGCAAGTTTCGTGAGCTCGTTGACACCCGAAATCAGGCCGATGGCTTGATTCATGCGGCTGAAAAGACGCTGACCGAACTGGGCGAAAAGGCATCGGCTGAGGAGCGGCTTGCGGTTGAGAACGCGGTTTCTGATCTCAAGACGGCGCTTGCCGGTGATGACAAGGACTCCATCGACGCCAAGACGGCGGCACTGGGTGAAGCATCAGGTAGCTTGGCTGAAAGACTGTACGCGGAGCAGGCAGCTGATGCTGGTGCTGAAGGCGCCGAGGGTGCTGAAAGTGCAGCAGCGGACGACGTTGTAGATGCCGAGTTCGAGGAAGTTGATAAGGACAGCGACGACGATAAGTCGAAGTCCGAATAAGCAAGTACTCGAAGATCAAGAATAAGAATGGCTAAACGCGATTATTACGAAGTTCTAGGGGTCTCGAAGTCCGCATCGGCGGACGAGATCAAGAAGGCCTATCGCCGCCTTGCCATGAAATTCCACCCGGACCGCAATAAAGATGACAAGGGCGGATCCGAGAAGAAATTCAAGGAATCAAAAGAAGCCTACGAAGTCCTGAAGGATGCGGAAAAGAAGGCCACCTATGATCAGTTTGGTCATGACGGCCTACGCGCCGGGCAAGGTCGTCATGGCGGATTTCAAAGTGCCGAGGGCTTCGGCGACATATTCGGCGACGTTTTCGGTGACATTTTCGGTGGCGGACGTCGCGGTGGCGGTGGACCACAGGTGTTTCGCGGCGCGGATCTTGGCTATGAGCTGAAACTTGATCTTGAGAAAGCGGTTGCCGGTGATACGGTCGAAATAGACGTTCCTACCCAGGTTGGTTGCGGTAGCTGCGATGGCTCCGGCGCGAAAAAGGGCACCACGCCCGAGACTTGCTCCACATGTGGTGGTGCCGGCCAGGTTCGTATGCAGCAGGGATTTTTCTCTGTGCAACAGACTTGCCCCGCGTGTAAGGGCGTTGGCACGACGATCAGCGATCCCTGTAATGAATGTCACGGGCGCGGTCGCATTCGAAAAACACGAACCTTGTCGGTGAAGGTACCGCCTGGAGTTGATGACGGCGACCGAATTCGCCTGTCAGGTGAGGGTGAAGCCGGGCGTAATGGTGGACCCGCAGGTGATTTGTATGTCGAATTGCGAGTCAGCAAGCACAAGATATTCGAGCGTGACGGCGCCAATCTGGCCTGCGAAGTACCCATCAGCTTCAAGACGGCGACCCTGGGTGGCGAAGTTGAACTGCCTACGCTGGATGGGCACGTATCGCTGAAAGTTCCTGCGGGGACCCAGTCAGGCAAGACCTTTCGCTTGCGGGGCAAAGGTGTAACCACCGTGCGTGATTCTCGGCAGGGCGATTTATTCGCACAGGTTGCTGTTGAAACCCCCATTAATTTGACGTCCGAGCAGCAGGAGCTGCTTGAAAAGTTCGATGCGTCCTTAAGAACGGGTGGCGACAAACACAGTCCAAGGGCCGATGGATGGCTGGACACCGTGAAACGGTTTTTTGATCGTATCAGCTAACAAAAAAAGTCAAAACGATCGGCCCGATAGTAGTATTGGCGATTCCACGTTGAGGGGCGCGCCATCAATTCCATACAAATAGCAATAGCCGGTGCTGGCCGTATGGGGCAGGCGATCGCCACTTCCGTTCTGCAGCGCGCTGACCTTGAGCTGACCGGTATCTGGCAGCGGGGTGAGGATATCGATCCGTTGCTGGCTGCAGCAGACGTCCTTATCGACTTTAGTTTGCCCGAGGCTACCCAGGATATTATTGCGGCGGTCGTCAGGCATCAGAAACCGCTGGTTTGCGGCGTAAGCGGGCTGGATGAGCAGCAGTTGCGGTTGCTGGAAAGAGCGTCCGCAAAAGTCCCCCTGGTCTTCGACCGTAATATGAGTATTGGCATCGCTGTGCTGGAACGCTCTGTACGCGACGCTGCAGCGTCGTTAGGGGATGATTTCGAAGTGCAGGTGTCCGAGGTACATCACGTTCATAAGAAAGATTCACCTTCAGGCACAGCTCTGAAGCTAGGCGAGGCTATCGCCTCGTCGCGCGGGGATATCGGAACCGGCAAAGTGCGCTTCGAAGTGGAACGCCGAGGCGACGTCCCGGGCGATCACGAAGTCACCATGTTCTCGGCAACGGAAAAACTGACCTTTACGCACCGTGTCACCACGCGGCAGGTTTTCGTGGATGGCGCGATATTGGCGGCGCAATGGGTCGTGGAAAAGGCGCCTGGGCTGTATTCGATGCAGGACGTGTCGCTGGGCCGCCCTAAATCCTGAATTAGCCTCAAAAAAGTAGCATTTGAGTCTGGCGTGGGCAGCCACCCTTCAGTAAACTAGGCCGGATCGCTGGGTGGTCAGCGAAATCGCAAGCGGAAGGCTAAGTCCTTCCGCTTTTGTGTATCTGCCATCAACAGATACTGCGATGACCTGATCCTCAAACGGTCTGATATTGGTTCATTGTGAGGGTCGTACTTGAGCACGCCAGCAATACTTGCATTACAAGATGGCACGGTTTTTTATGGCACATCGATTGGTGCCGAAGGCCAGACCATCGGTGAAGTGGTCTTCAATACGTCGATGACCGGTTATCAGGAAATCCTGACCGACCCATCCTACTGTCGGCAAATCGTCACATTTACCTATCCGCATATCGGCAATACCGGCACCAATAGCGATGACATGGAATCCGGGAAGATTCATGCCTCTGGATTGATTGTACGGGACAGCACAATGCTGACCAGCAGTTGGCGTTCGGAGCGTACCTTCTCGAGTTTCCTGAGGCAGGGTAATACTGTTGCCATTGCGGATATCGATACTCGCAAGCTGACTCGAATTATCCGTGAAAAAGGCGCCCAGTCAGCCTGCATTATGACGGGCCAGCAGGCCGTTGAAACAGCCATTAAACATGCCAGCAAGTTTCCGGGTATAGCGGGCATGGACCTCGCCAAGTTCGTAACGACTTCGAGCACGTATCAGTGGAGCTATGGCACCACTTTTGGACGCAAACCGCGCATCATGAGCCGGCGCATAGCGCCGTACCACGTGGTGGCGTATGACTTTGGCGTCAAACGCAATATCCTGCGCTTGTTATCCGATCTCGATTGCCGACTTACTGTCGTGCCGGCAACCACGTCGGCCGAGGAGGCTCTGACGCACAATCCCGACGGCATTTTCCTTTCCAACGGTCCGGGTGATCCGGAGCCCTGCGACTATGCCATTACTGCAATTCAGTCGTTCCTGAACTCGAAAATACCTGTCTTCGGTATCTGCCTTGGCCACCAGTTGCTGGCACTTGCCGCCGGCGCCAGGACGACAAAAATGAAATTCGGACACCACGGCGCGAATCATCCCGTGCAGGACCTGGAGACAGGGCAGGTGCTCATTACCAGCCAGAACCACGGTTTTGCCGTTGACGAGACGTCGTTGCCCGAGAATGTCGTCGCGACACATCGCTCGCTGTTCGATGGAACATTGCAGGGGATCGCCTTTAAGGACCTGCCCGCATTAGGTTTTCAGGGCCATCCCGAAGCAAGCCCGGGCCCGCACGATTTGCTGCCACTGTTCGACCGCTTCATTCAGCACATGGATGATCAAAAGAAGAGTGGCCTGAAAGCGATGCTTTCATCTTGATAAAACAAGTTATAAAACAACTATTTATAACCAATGTTTAATCTAAACTATTACTAGAATCTTAAGAACGAATGCCAAAACGCACTGACATAGACAGCATCCTGATTATCGGCGCAGGGCCAATTGTTATTGGTCAGGCTTGCGAGTTCGACTATTCCGGTGCCCAGGCCTGCAAGGCGCTGCGGGAGGAGGGCTACCGGGTCATCCTCGTTAACTCCAATCCTGCAACCATCATGACGGATCCGGAGATGGCCGACGCCGTTTACATTGAGCCAGTGCAATGGGCGGCGGTCGAGCGGATTATTGCGAAAGAACGGCCTGATGCGTTATTGCCGACAATGGGTGGGCAAACGGCGTTGAACTGTGCGCTCGATCTCGCTCGTGAGGGCGTGCTCGAGAAGTACAATGTTGAACTGATCGCGGCGTCGCGCGAAGCCATCGACATGGCAGAAGACCGCGATTTATTTCGTAAAGCCATGGAAGAGATCGGCCTGGAAAGTCCGCGGGCCGAAATAGCACACTCGATGGAAGAGGCGCTCGAGAAGCAGACCGGTATCGGTTTTCCAACGATCATCCGACCGTCATTCACACTCGGCGGAACGGGCGGCGGCATTGCGTACAACCGGGAAGAATTTGAACGCATTGTCACGCATGGTCTGGAAATGTCCCCGACGACTGAGGTCTTGCTTGAAGAGTCAGTGATTGGCTGGAAAGAATTCGAGATGGAAGTCGTTCGCGATAGAAACGACAACTGCATCATCGTTTGTGCGATAGAGAACTTCGATCCGATGGGCGTGCATACGGGAGACTCCATCACCGTCGCGCCTGCCCAGACGCTGACGGACAAGGAGTACCAGCGCCTTCGTAACGCGTCAATCGATGTATTGCGGAAAATCGGAGTTGAGACCGGCGGATCGAACGTTCAGTTTGCTATCTGCCCGGATACAGGCCGGGTACTGATCATTGAGATGAATCCACGCGTTTCTCGGTCCTCGGCATTGGCATCGAAAGCAACCGGTTTCCCGATCGCGAAAGTCGCGGCAAAGCTCGCGATCGGCTATACGCTGGACGAGCTTAAGAACGAAATCACAGGGGGCGCTACGCCGGCATCGTTCGAGCCCACTATCGACTATGTCGTCACAAAGATTCCGCGCTTCACGTTTGAGAAGTTTCCGGGTGCCAATGACCGCCTGACGACGCAGATGAAGTCGGTCGGCGAAGTTATGGCCATAGGCCGAAATTTTCAGGAGTCGTTGCAAAAAGCGTTGCGCGGTCTCGAAACAGGCATCGATGGTCTTAACGAGATTTGCGGGCCGATAGTCACTGACGCGGACAGGGATCACCTGCGCCAGGAACTCAGAATGCCGGGTCCGGACCGCCTGCTGTACGTCGCAGATGCTTTGCGCCATGGCTATTCGTTCGATGATGTAGCGAAGTTGACCAGGATCGACCAGTGGTTCCTCGTCCAGATCGCCGATCTGGTTAATGCGGAAAGCCGCATCCGGGAGGCGGGTCTCGCTGGACTCGATGAGAGTCTGCTGCGCGCAATGAAGCGTAAGGGGTTTTCCGACGCACGCATGGCCAACATGCTCGATGTCGCTGAAAGTGAGGTGCGTAAACGTCGGCTGGAGCTGAACATTCGGCCGGTTTACAAACGAGTGGATACATGCGCTGCCGAGTTTTCAACATCGACCGCTTATCTGTATTCGACCTATGAGGAAGAATGCGAGGCAGACGTAACGGACAAGCCCAAAATAATGATCCTCGGCGGTGGGCCAAATCGTATCGGCCAGGGCATCGAGTTCGACTATTGCTGCGTACATGCAGCATTGGCACTCAAGGAGTCCGGGTACGAGACCATCATGGTCAACTGCAATCCGGAGACGGTTTCGACGGATTTTGACACATCAGATCGTCTGTATTTCGAGTCCCTGACGTTTGAGGACGTTATGGAGATCATCGATAAGGAGAAGCCGAAAGGGGTGATAGTGCAGTACGGCGGTCAAACACCGCTGAAGCTGGCGCGCGACCTGGAAGCAGCTGGTGCGCCAATCATCGGTACCTCGCCGGATTCAATCGATCTCGCTGAGGATCGAGAGCGCTTCCAGAAACTGGTCGAAGGGCTGGAACTCAAGCAACCTCCCAATTGCACCGCACGCAACAAAGACGAGGCGTTGCGGCTGGGCCCGGAAGTTGGCTACCCGCTGGTAGTTCGACCATCCTATGTTCTCGGTGGTCGCGCCATGGAGGTCGTGCATAGCGACGAAGACCTCGCTGTCTACATGGATGCGGCGATTAACGTTTCCAACGACAGTCCTGTCTTGCTGGATCGCTTTCTGGATCTTGCGACCGAGGTTGATGTCGATTGCATTTGCGACGGGGAGCGGGTGCTAATCGGCGGCATCATGGAACACATAGAGCAGGCCGGCGTGCATTCGGGAGATTCGGGATGCTCGTTGCCGCCGTTCAGCCTGACGCCAGAGATTCAGAAGGAACTGGAAGCCCAGGTCGTAAAACTTGCCAAAGGTCTGAAGGTCGTTGGCCTTATGAATACACAATTCGCGATTCAGGGAGATGTTGTCTATTTGCTCGAAGTAAATCCGCGCGCATCGCGGACAGCACCGTTTGTATCCAAAGCGACCGGTGTGCAACTCGCTAAGATTGCCGCCAAGGTGATGGTGGGTGAAACACTCTCCGAGCAGGGTTTTGTCAACCAGCGAGTGCCGGATTACTTTTCGGTAAAGGAAGCAGTATTCCCGTTTATCAAGTTCCCGGGCAGTGACCCGATCCTCGGTCCCGAGATGAAATCGACCGGAGAGGTGATGGGTGTGGGCCGCACTTTTGGCGAGGCTTACGCAAAGGCTCAACTAGCTTCAGGAGTAGTCCTGCCTCGGCAGGGCGCGGCGCTAGTATCGGTTAGAGAGCGTGATAAGCCGGGCGCGATAGAGCTTGCAAATTTACTGACCGAAATGGGATTTGATATCGTCGCTACACACGGCACCGCGGAATTTCTGGTGGCAGCTGGTGTATCATGCCGGCGCGCAAACAAAGTGCGTGAAGGACGACCGCACATCGTTGACATGATCAAGAATGGCGAGATTGATCTGATCGTTAACACGACAGAAGGCAAGCAGGCCATCGTTGAGTCACTGTCCATTCGCGCCGAAGCAGTTCGACGCGGTGTTACGTATTACACGACTCTGGGGGCTGCCGTCGCGACTTGCCACGCGATGGAGTATCTCGACAATAGCGACGTTAATCGATTGCAGGATTTGCACAATGAGGTGGTCGCATGAACTGGGTGGGTACATGAACAAGGTGGGTAGATGAACAAGGAGCCGATGACCATACGTGGCCACGAGTTGCTACAGCAGGAGCTGAAGAAACTAAAGAGCAACGATAGACCGGCAGTCATCCGCGCGATCGCTGAAGCGCGTGCGCATGGCGATCTAAAAGAGAATGCGGAGTATCACGCTGCCAAAGAGCAGCAAGGGTTTATTGAAGGTCGAATCAAGGAACTTGAGGGCAAGCTGTCCCATGTTCAGGTCATTGATGTGACCGAAATTGACGCTGGTGGCAAAGTAATTTTTGGCTCAACCGTGATTTTGCTTGATGACGACACCGAGCAGGAGATCACCTATAAGATTGTTGGTCAGGATGAGGCCAATATCAAAACGGGTCTGATCTCTTATACATCACCGATCGCACGTGCCCTGATCAGCAAGAGTGAGGGAGATGCTGTTGAGTTCAATGCGCCTGATGGGGAGAAGTCCTACGAGGTCATCGCCGTAAGTTACGACTAGCGCTACGACTAATGCGAAGGGATTCTTAGCCGTTTCTCAGGTTTCTTGTCAGGGTTTGCCCGGTACAGTAATGCGACATTGCCGATGCGTTGGATCAAAGTCGCATCATGGTCATCGCACAGCTTCTTGATCATTGCGTCACGAGACTCACGATCACCACTGCGCAGTTTGACTTTGATGAGTTCGTGGTGCGCCAACGTTGATTCATACTCGGCCAGCAATGACTCTGAGAGGCCGGCATCGCCGACCATGATTAGCGGCTTGAGGTCGTGTCCGCGACCACGCAGGTACTTTTTTTGGGATTCACTGAGTGTCATGGGCGCGAAGTGTAGCAGTGTGCAAGTTATGAATCTGTACCAAGAGGAAATTAACAGGTGAGTAAACCACGACGATCAGGAGGCAGCTGGCGTGACCGCCAGGAGCGTGATCCGTATGTGCAGATGGCACGTCGGGACGGTTGGCGTTCACGGGCGGTTTATAAGCTGGAGCAGATCGATCAAAAGGAAAGGTTTCTAAGACCGGACATGGTTTGCGTTGATGTCGGGTCAGCACCGGGAAGCTGGAGCCAATATGTGACGAAAAAGCTCAAAGGCAGGGCTCGAATCGTTGCGGTTGATATTCTGCCGATGGATTCGCTACCGGATGTTGAGTTCATCCAGGGCGACTTTCAGGATGATGCCGTTTTTGAGGAAATGCTTCAAGCTGTCGGTGATGAAGGTGTAGACCTTGTAATGAGCGATATAGCACCCAATATTACGGGCACTCGGGTGGTTGATCAGCCGCGTTCGATGTATTTGGTCGAGTTGGCGCTTGATTTGGCACGCCGGGTCCTGAAGCCGGGCGGTAGCTTTGTTTGCAAGGTTTTTCAGGGTGCAGGAATAGACGAATTCGTTATCGATACACGGAACTCTTTCAAGCGTGTAAAGGTAATGAAACCTAAGGCGTCTCGTGCCGGTAGCCGTGAGGTGTACTTGGTAGCGAGAAATTATCAATTGTAGTAGTGTCGAAACGTGAATGATCTAACCAAAAATATTCTAGTCTTTATAGTCATTATCGTCGTACTTTTGTCGGTAGTTCAGGGCCTCTCGGGCGTCAACGGCGTCCAAACGACGAAGCAAGACTATTCAGAATTCCTCATGCAGGTCCGGTCGGGACAGGTCGCTATTGCTGTCATTGATGGCGAGCAGATTCGCTTCGGTCGCGCTGAACCGCTGAAGTACTACACCATCAGTCCGGAAACCGATAACAACACGCTTATCGGATTGCTGGACGAAAATAATGTGCGATTCACCGCGGCTGAGCCTCAATCACAAAGCCTGATTGGTCAGCTGCTGATTAGCTCATTTCCAATCCTGTTGTTGATCGGTGTGTGGATTTATTTCATGCGCCAGATGCAGGGCGGCGGCGGTGGTCGTGGTGCCATGTCATTTGGCAAAAGCAAAGCCAGGTTACTGGGCGAAGATCAGGTCGGCATCACCTTTGATGATGTGGCCGGTATCGAAGAGGCCAAAGAAGAAGTCGCTGAGATCGTCGAATTCCTGAAAGACCCGAGTAAATTTCAGCGGCTGGGTGGACAGATCCCAAAGGGAGTCCTGATGGTGGGCCCGCCAGGTACCGGTAAGACTCTGCTCGCGAAAGCGATAGCCGGCGAAGCCGAGGTGCCGTTCTTCACAATTTCCGGGTCTGATTTTGTTGAGATGTTTGTTGGCGTTGGTGCATCACGCGTGCGCGACATGTTCGATCAGGCCAAGAAGCAATCACCCTGCATCATCTTTATCGATGAGCTCGATGCGGTCGGTCGACATCGAGGCGCGGGCCTTGGTGGTGGTCATGACGAGCGCGAGCAAACACTGAACCAGATGCTGGTCGAAATGGACGGCTTTGAAGGTACTGAAGGCGTCATTGTTATCGCCGCGACCAACCGACCAGATGTTCTCGATCCGGCGCTGCTGCGTCCCGGCCGATTTGACCGTCAGGTCGTTGTGCCGCTACCCGATATTCGTGGCCGTGAGCAGATTCTCAAAGTCCATATGCGCAAAGTGCCGCTCGACGACGATGTGCAACCAGGTATTATCGCCCGCGGAACACCTGGGTTCTCAGGTGCCGATCTTGCCAACCTTGTGAATGAGGCCGCCCTGTTCGCTGCTCGGGAGAACAAGCGCGTTGTCGCTATGCAGCAGTTCGAAATGGCGAAAGACAAAATCATGATGGGCACCGAACGACGTTCGATGGTCATGAGCGAAGAGGAAAAGCTCAACACGGCGTATCACGAGGCCGGCCATGCGATTGTTGGCTACTTGATGCCAGAGCATGACCCGGTTTACAAAGTGACGATTATTCCGCGAGGCCGAGCCCTCGGTGTGACGATGTATCTGCCGGAAGAAGACCGCTACAGCACCTCGAAGCAGCGCCTCGAAAGCCATATTTCGACCTTGTTCGGCGGGCGAATCGCAGAGGCAATGATCAACGGACCGGACGGCGTCACGACCGGTGCTTCGAATGATATTGAACGTGCTACGGAGATTGCGCGAAATATGGTTACCAAGTGGGGCTTGTCAGATCGGCTTGGCCCGCTGACCTATAGCGAGGAAGACGGCGAGGTGTTCCTGGGTCGTTCGGTGACACAGCACAAACAGGTATCCGACGACACGGCCCATACCATCGATGAAGAAGTGCGCAAGATTATTGATAGCAACTATCAGCGCGCTGACCGTATTCTCAATGAGCGTGTCGATACCTTGCACCTGATGGCCAAATCTCTGATGAAGTACGAGACCATCGACATCACGCAAGTGAAGGACATCATGGAAGGCCGTGAGCCGAAGCCACCCGAAGACTGGGAGGACACGCCAGACCCGAAGCGACCGGATGACGGATCTGCCACCGCAGAATCGGACGATGCGGCCGGAACAATTGGTGGCCCTGCACAAGAACACTAGTCCCGTGCTGCACGTCGGACCCTTGAATCTTCCGAGCCCATCGGTGATGGGCATCCTCAATGTCACGCCCGATTCTTTTTCAGATGGCGGGCATTTTGTCGCTGTTGATGACGCGCGTCGCCAGGCCGAGCGCATGCTTGAAGACGGTGCGTCCATTATCGATATTGGGGGAGAGTCGACTCGTCCCGGTGCGGAAGATGTCAGCGAGTCGCAAGAGCTGGACAGAGTCATCCCGGTCATTGAAGCATTGCGTGACGCAACTGCTCTGCCGATCTCGGTAGATACCAGTAAACCTCAAGTCATGCGCGCCGCGATTTCTGCCGGGGCGACGATGATCAATGACGTTCTGGCATTGCAGGAACCGGGGTCCCTCGAGGCCGCGGTTGATCTGGCCGTACCGGTTTGCCTGATGCATATGCAGGGACGACCCCGAACGATGCAGGAGAGTCCGCATTACGAGGCGGTAACATCGGATGTCGCCAGCTTTCTGCGGAACAGGGCAGAGCAATGTATTGAGGCTGGTGTAGCCGCAGACAGTATCATCGTCGATCCTGGTTTCGGATTTGGCAAAACACATGCACACAATGTCGAGATGCTCGCAAATCTGCGACAATTACGCGCGCTTGGCTATCCGGTGCTGATTGGCGTTTCGCGCAAGTCGACATTGGGAGAGATAACGGGCCGGGCAGTACCAGATCGCTTGTCGGGAAGCATCGCGGCTGCGGTGGTAGCTGTCATGCATGGGGCACAAATAGTGCGCGTGCACGATGTGAGGGAGACAGTGGATGCGCTCAAGGTTGTCAGCGCGGTACTGGATCGCATCAATATTCACGAGTTGGATCACTAGAAATGAGTAAACAATTTTTTGGAACAGACGGAGTGCGGGGTACGGTCGGAAGCGGCCCGATGACAGCGGATTTCGCCATGCGCCTGGCGAGTGCTGCGGCGCAGGTGCTGGTCCCCGCCGGCGGCTCGGTGGTTATTGGCAAAGACACGCGTCTGTCCGGTTACATGTTCGAGTCAGCGCTTGAGGCGGGATTTGTTGCTGCCGGTGCTGACGTATTGCTGATTGGGCCTTTGCCGACGCCCGGAATCGCCCGGCTGACGCAGGAGTTTGATGCGGACCTCGGTGTCGTTATCAGTGCATCGCACAATCCGTACTACGACAACGGAATTAAGTTTTTCGATCGAAGCGGTTCGAAACTCACAGACGAAATCGAGCGGAAAATCGAAGGTTTTCTCGAAAATCCTGCCATTACTCTGGAATCCGGGTCGCTCGGCAAAGCGAAACGTATTGATACGGCACGAATTCGGTATCAGGACTTCTGTGCTGCCAGTTTCCCGGACGGAATGGACCTTGCTGGCATCAAGATCGTATTCGATGGCGCGAATGGGGCGGGTTACAAGGTCGGTCCAAGAACGCTGGGCAATCTGGGCGCTGACGTGATTCCGATCGGCTGTTCGCCAAATGGCAAGAACATTAATGATGGCTGCGGCTCGACAGAGCCCGATCTCTTGCAGCTCACAGTACCCGCGCTCAACGCCGACGTTGGTGTGGCTCTGGACGGCGACGGCGATCGAGTCGTAATGGCGGATGAGAACGGCAAGCTCATAGACGGCGACCAGCTACTCTTCATATTAGCGTCTGCGCGGAACAGGAAAGGTGATCTCAAGGGGCCGGTTGTCGGCACGGTCATGAGTAATCTCGGGCTGGAAAATGCGCTGAAGGCTGAGAATATTGAATTCAAACGCGCCAAGGTAGGCGATCGCTACGTTCTCAAAGAGTTGAAAGAGTCGGGCGGTATTATCGGTGGTGAGACTTCGGGCCACATGATCGTTCTGGACAAGGCGACTACTGGCGACGGCCTGATCTGCGCACTGCAAGTGCTGGCGATCATGAAAGAGACGGGCAAGAAGCTCTCCGAACTTGCCGCTGGCATGTCGAAATACCCGCAAACAATGGTAAACGTCCGGACCAAGACACGGCTGGACCCGGATTCCAGCAGTGCAATACAGGCAGCTGTAGCGGCGGCCGAGGATGAACTGGCCGAGACGGGACGAGTAGTGCTGCGGGCTTCAGGCACAGAACCGGTGATTCGGGTCATGGTTGAGGGCGAAAATCACGATCAGGTCGTGAGTATTGCGGACCGCCTGGCCACAGTTGTAGCTGAATCGGCGGCGTAACGGGTGCGCCTTATGATTTTGCGCGTTGATTTGCCGTGAAAGCCCCGGTATCCTTGCGCGCCTTTCGACCTCTGGGAAACTAAGCTATGCGCGAATTTCTTGTTGCTGGCAACTGGAAAATGAATGGCAGCACTGCTGCCAGCGAAGCCTTGATTTCAGGGATCGTAGCGGGCGTGCCAGCGGGCAGTGGTTTCCGGTTGCTGGTTTGTCCACCGTTTCCCTATCTGGCCTCCGTTGCCAGCCAGGTTTCGGGTAGCGCTGTAGCGCTTGGGGCGCAGAACGTCTCGGAGCATGAGTTCGGGGCTTTTACCGGGGAAACCGCGCCGTCGATGTTGAGGGATGTCGGCTGCGATTACGTAATTGTCGGGCACTCGGAACGCCGGGCAATTTACGGTGAAACGAGTGAGCAGGTTGCGGCGAAATTCATGGCGGCGCAAGCCGCCGGAATAACACCGATACTGTGTGTTGGCGAAACGCTGGAAGAACGTGAAGCGGGCACAACGAACAAGGTCATCGATGAACAGCTTGATGCTGTTCTGGACACAGCAGGTGCTGCAGTTTTTGCGGCAGCAGTGATTGCATATGAGCCGGTATGGGCAATTGGTACCGGGTTGACGGCGACGCCGGAACAGGCGCAGGAGGTGCATCAGCACATTCGGGCGCGACTGGCGACGGGCAATGCAGATTTGGCTCAGAAGGTGCAGATACTGTACGGCGGCAGCATGAAGGGTGAGAATGCTGCCGGGTTGTTGAGCATGCGGGATATAGATGGCGGCTTGATAGGTGGTGCATCGCTTAAAGCGAGTGATTTTCTGGCGATTGCCGAAGCGGCAGCCCAGAGTTAGACAATAGTTGGGATATTAATGGACACATTACAAAAATCAGTTCTCATCGGTCATACGTTGATCGCATTATTGATCATCGTGTTGGTATTGCTGCAACGCGGCAAAGGTGCGGACGCGGGAGCAGCGTTTGGTGCTGGCGCATCAGGCACGGTATTTGGTGCGCGCGGTTCCGGTAGTTTCTTTTCGCGAGCAACGGCCGTTTGCGCGACACTCTTCTTCGTAACCAGCCTGACACTGGCGTACTTGAGTAGCCAGAATTCAGCGGCGCCGAGCAGCCTGGTTGACGATGCCCCGGCTGTTGAGGAGGCTGTGGAAGACTTGAGTTCGGACTTGCCGACAACTGATCCGGAAGCGGATGCAATTGATGAGGCTACCGATTTGCCCGCTTTGGAAGAAGCGGACGCTACGGATGCACCGGCATCCGAGGACCAGGACACTCAATAACCCTGTCGTTTGGATAAAAAAATGCTCTGGTGGTGGAATTGGTAGACACGCTGTCTTGAGGGGGCAGTGGCGCGAGCCGTGCGAGTTCGAGTCTCGCTCAGAGCACCAATCTTAAAAAACCGGCCTGTAGCGCACTTTGTGCTACGGGCCGATTTCGTATGTGTCTCTCCCCAAAAATACGTATGCCAAAAAGGGTGTATTCAGTCCCGCATAGGCTGATACAATGCCGCGCTAATTTGAGAGCAAATTAAGCCACCAAGCCAGCAAGGCAAAAACCAAGAATCATGCTGCAAGAATATCTTCCAATCCTTATCTTCCTGGGCATCGCAGCCGGCATCGGCGTATTGCTACTTAGCCTGGGATTTCTGATCGGCAGTGGCCAGAAGGACGACGAGAAACTGTCTCCATATGAGTGCGGTTTCGAGGCCTTCGACGATTCGCGAATGAAATTCGACGTTCGCTATTACCTGGTCGCCATTCTGTTCATAATTTTTGATTTGGAAATCGCATTCCTGTTTCCGTGGGCAGTTTCATTGGATACTGTTGGCAAATTCGGCTTGCTCGCCATGGGCCTGTTTCTGGCCATTCTGGTTGTCGGCTTTATCTATGAATGGAAAAAAGGAGCGCTCGAGTGGGACTGAGCAACAATACCGAATCGGCGACAGTCGATGGCGACGCTCAACAGGCGGGCGGCAGCCTTCAAAAGAAAGGTTTTGTTGTAACCAGCGTTGATTCCGTTATGAACTGGGCTCGCACTGGTTCATTGTGGCCAATGACTTTCGGTTTGGCTTGTTGCGCGGTGGAAATGATGCAGGCGGGCGCTGCCCGGTATGATCTGGATCGATTTGGCATTATTTTTCGTCCGAGTCCCCGCCAGTCTGACTGCATGATTGTTGCAGGCACGTTGACCAACAAGATGGCCCCTGCGCTGCGCAAAGTTTATGACCAGATGCCGGAGCCACGGTGGGTGGTATCGATGGGATCTTGCGCGAATGGCGGTGGTTATTACCATTATTCCTACGCCGTGGTTCGGGGTTGCGACCGCGTGGTACCCGTTGACGTATATGTCCCGGGATGTCCGCCGACGGCTGAGGCTCTGATCTACGGCCTTATTCAGCTGCAAAACAAAATACGCCGCACGAGCACGATAGCCCGATAAAATGATTGATCGCAAAGACATTTTGGCGGGCAAGATTGACGCACGCTTCGGCGAGCAAATGAATCGTGTGGCGTCCACGTGCCGAGAGCTGACCTACGAGCTCGATAAAGACGATTTGATAAAGGTAGCAACCGCGCTTCGCAACGAAGCGGACTTCGGATTCGAAATGCTGATCGATGTTTGCGGTGTTGATTACCTCAACTACGGCAGCGATGAGTGGAAAACAAACAGCGCGTCAGGCACGGGTTTTAGTCGCGGCGTTGAACGCGAGCCAGTAATTCTGGATGAAGCGGATGAGTTCGATGCAAAGCGATTTGCCGTTGTTTATCACTTGCTGTCGATTCGAAACAATGTACGGCTCAGACTGCGCGTATATACCGGCACCGCCAATCCGCCGATTGTAAAATCGGTCGTCGATATCTGGAACGGCGCCAACTGGTTTGAGCGCGAGGCATTTGATCTCTACGGTATTCTTTTTGAAGGCCACCCGGACCTGCGCCGAATCCTGACAGACTATGGCTTCATCGGACATCCTTTCCGCAAGGATTTCCCGATCATGGGCAACGTCGAAGTGAGTTACGACGCAGACGAAGGGCGCGTCGTTTACAAACCTGTCAGTATCGAACCGCGAACATTGGTGCCGCGTGTTATCCGCGATGATAATCGTAATTCAGCCGACCTCAAGGACGCGAAAGATGGCTGAGATTCAAAGCTACACAATGAACTTCGGCCCGCAGCACCCTGCAGCGCACGGCGTATTGCGTCTGGTGCTAGAGATCGAAGGCGAAACCATTCAAAAGGCAGACCCGCATGTGGGTTTGTTGCACCGCGGCACTGAAAAACTGGCGGAGACCAAGCCTTTTAATCAAAGCATCGGTTATATGGACCGGCTCGATTACGTGTCGATGATGTGCAATGAGCACGCCTATGTCATGGCGATTGAGAAGTTGCTCGGTATCGAAGTGCCAACGCGGGCACAGTACATCCGTGTCATGTTCGATGAAATTACCCGAATCCTTAATCACCTGATGTGGCTCGGCGCGCACGGTCTCGATATCGGCGCGATGACCATGTTTTTGTACTGTTTCCGCGAGCGTGAAGACCTCATGGATTGCTATGAGGCGGTGTCGGGTACGCGGATGCACGCAACCTACTATCGCCCGGGCGGTGTCTACCGTGACCTGCCGGATTCAATGCCGAAATATGCCGAGTCGAAATTTCGGAGCAAGAAAGTACTGGATCGTATGAATTCCGTGCGCGAAGGCTCGATGCTCGATTTCATTGAGGACTTTACGCAGCGTTTCCCGGCTTGCGTTGATGAGTACGAAACATTGCTCACTGATAACAGGATCTGGAAGCAACGCACCGTGAACATCGCGGTTGTTTCGCCGGAACGTGCGATGCAACTTGGCTTTACCGGGCCTATGTTGCGTGGCTCGGGTGTTGAGTGGGACCTGCGCAAGAAGCAACCTTATGACGTTTACGATCGCATGGAATTTGATATTCCGGTCGGCGTCAACGGTGACTGTTATGACCGTTACCTTGTTCGAGTCGAAGAAATGCGCCAGTCGAATCGCATCATTTCCCAGTGTGTCAATTGGCTGCGCGACAATCCCGGGCCGGTGATGGCGGACGATCATAAGATCACGCCGCCAACACGCGTTGAGATGAAAGACGATATGGAATCGCTTATTCACCACTTCAAATTGTTCACCGAAGGCTACTGTGCGCCCGAGGGCGAGGCATACGCCGCAATTGAGCATCCCAAGGGCGAGTTCGGCGTGTACATTATTTCGGACGGCGCTAACAAACCGTATCGAGTGAAAATTCGTGCGGCGGGATTCGCACATTTGTCTGCAATGTCGGAAATGGTAGAGGGCCACATGCTGGCCGATGTTGTCGCCGTCATTGGTACGCAGGACATAGTATTCGGGGAGGTCGACCGATGAGTTACGAACTGTCGACGCACATTAAGGACGAGATCGAGCACTGGAAGGCCCGCTTTCCTGAAGACCGGCAACGCTCTGCTGTTATTAGTGCGCTGCATGCAGTGCAGCATGAGAATAAGGGTTTCGTCACTGCCGAACAGATGAACGCAGTCGCGGAATATCTTGAGTTACCCACGATTCAGGTTTATGAGGTAGCGACATTCTACTCAATGTTCCAGACACGCGAAGTCGGGCGCAATGAAGTGGCCATTTGTACGAATATTTCCTGCATGCTTCGCGGCGCCGATGAAATCGTCGAGCACGTCGAAAGCAAGCTCGGCGTAAAACTGGGCGAGAGTACTAAAGATGGCCGAATTTTCCTGAAAAAAGAAGAAGAGTGTATCGCCGCCTGTTGTGGTGCGCCAGCAATGATGGTGAATCACAAGTATCACGAACAGCTGACAAAAAAGCAGATCGATGAAATTCTGGATGGACTCGACTGATGGCCTTTGAGCAGAATCTTGTTTGCTTCAACACCTTCGGGCAAGAGCGTTCATGGACGCTCGAGACCTACGAGAAGAACCAGGGCTATCAGGCCTGGAGAAAAATCCTGGCCGGGGATATGTCACCGGTCCAGGTGATTGATGAAGTGAAGTCATCCGGGCTGCGCGGAAGAGGCGGCGCTGGTTTCCCGACCGGCTTGAAATGGAGCTTCATGCCACGCGATGCCGATGTGCAGAAATACCTTGTTTGCAACTCGGACGAGAGCGAGCCGGGTACCTGCCACGATCGGGAGGTATTGCGCTATAACCCGCATGCACTGGTAGAAGGTATGGCGATCGCTTCCTACGCCATGGGCGCGACTGTTGCCTATAACTATATTCGAGGTGAATTCCTGGGTGAGCCGGTGCCACGTTTTGAGGCGGCGGTTAAAGAGGCTTATGACGCTGGACTGCTGGGCAAGAATATCCAGGGTTCGGGCATCGATTTCGACCTGAACACGTTCGTTGGGGCGGGTGCTTATATCTGCGGCGAAGAAACGGCATTGCTGGAGTCCCTGGAAGGCAAGCAGGGACGGCCACGATTCAAGCCGCCATTCCCGGCTAACTTCGGTTTGTTCGGCAAGCCGACAACCATTAACAACACCCAAAGTCTCGCCAGCGTTCCCACCATTCTTCGCAATGGTGCAGCATGGTTTGCGGGCCTTGGCCCCGAAGGCTCGGGCGGTACGGCGCTGTTTTCAGTATCTGGTCATGTCGAGAATCCGGGCAACTACGAGTTGCCGATGGGTATTCCGTTCAAAGAACTTCTGAACGATATCTGTGGCGGCATGTTAGGCGGCCGCAAATTAAAGGCAGTCATTCCGGGTGGTTCGTCGTGCAAAGTATTGCCGGCCGAAATCATCATGGAATGCACCATGGACTACAACTCCCTGCAACAGGCGGGTTCGTCGTTTGGAACCGGCGCCGTAATCGTTATGGACGAGACAACTTGCATGGTCAAAGTACTACGCCGCATATCGCGTTTTTATATGGCGGAGTCTTGCGGCCAGTGCACACCATGCCGCGAAGGAACCGGCTGGTTGTATCGCATGCTTACCCGCATTGTTGAAGGCAAGGGCGAGGAAGCTGACCTTCACAAGCTGGTTGATGTAGCAAACAAAATTGAAGGCCACACGATTTGTGCACTTGGTGATGCGGCGGCATGGCCGGTGCAGAGTTTCCTGAAGCATTATTTCCACGAATTCGAATATATGATCCGCAATAATGGTCGCAGCATTGTTGACGATCCGACCGAGGCCGCTGCGTAATCGCTATGACTGACGATATCGTAATTATTGAGGTCGACGGTAAACCGGTCGAGGCTCGTAAAGGCCAGATGCTTATCGAAGTGACAGATAACATCGGCGTCTATGTGCCGCGCTTTTGTTACCACGAAAAGCTGAGTGTCGCGGCAAATTGCCGTATGTGCCTTGTTGATGTAGAGGGCGCGCCAAAACCGATTCCTGCTTGTGCACAGCCTGTTAATGAGGGCATGAAAGTGTTCACCAAATCGCCGCGGGCCATTTCTGCACAGAAGGCGACCATGGAATTCCTGCTGATCAATCATCCGCTCGATTGCCCGATCTGCGATCAGGGTGGCGAATGCGAATTGCAGGATCTGGCGGTGGGTTACGGTAGTGATGTCTCACGCTACAACGACGGCAAACGTGTTGTAAAAGACAAAGACATAGGACCCCTGGTCTCCACTGACATGACGCGCTGCATTCATTGCACGCGCTGTGTTCGTTTTGGTGAGGAGATTCAGGGCAACCCGCAGCTCGGCACGACAGAGCGTGGCGAGAACGTCAAAATTTCAACCTACGTCGAACAGAATGTTGATCATGAATTGTCAGCAAACATTATCGACCTGTGTCCTGTCGGCGCATTGAACAACAAGCCGTATCGATTCAGCGCACGTGCCTGGGAAATGGAACAGCACGCAACTATTTCACCCCACGATTGCGTCGGTTCAAATCTCTACGCACACGTGTTGCGCGGTACGGTAAAACGCATCGTTCCGCGCGATAACGAGTCCATCAACGAAGCGTGGATTTCCGACCGGGACCGCTTTAGCTACGAGGCGATCTATAGTGCGGATCGCCTGATCACGCCACGGCTTAAAGATGGTGGCGAATGGCGAAATATTGAGTGGACGGATGCTTTGGCACGTGCCGCTGAGGTATTGAATGCAGCCGATAGCGAGAAGCTTGGGCTCATCGCATCACCTGCAGCCACTGTCGAGGAAGGCTATTTGCTATCGCAACTGGCCGCACATCTCGGTACGGCAAATATCGATCACCGGCTAGATCGGCGCGACATCTCGGACCAGGACAATGATCCCGTGTTTGAGAGTCTTGGCTGTGGCATTGACGAACTGGAACAACAGGGTGCTGTTCTGGTCGCGGGGTCACATATTCGTTCTGAGGCACCCATCATTGCGCATCGCTTACGCAAGGCCGCTCTGCGCGGAGCAAAAATCAGCTTCGCGAATTCGAATGAGTACGAGTACTTTTTTGATGTGGCAGATTACGTGTCGGGCCGAGGATTGGTCGAGATGCTTGCCGGTATTGCCGTCGCCGCTGATGCCGCCTCAGGCGCAGTTGCCGATATCTGTTCGGGTGTCGCACCCGACGACGCACAAAAGCGAATCGCAGCTTCGCTGCAGGATGCTGATGATTCCCTGGTCTTGCTGGGCAATATAGCCGCAGGTCACGCGGCGTATTCGGCTGCGCGCGCGCTCGGTTCTGCGATAGCAAATGCTACCGGCTCGAAGCTCGGCTTCATAAGCAATGGACCGAATACCGCCGGCGCACAACTCGCTGGCGTTTTGCCACATCGTGAAATGGGTGGCAAGAATAGAGCTGCGGCGGGGCAGGGTATTGCTGCAATGCTGGATAGTGACCTTGATGCCGTGGTCCTCGTTAACGTCGAGCCAGATGCGGACATACATGTAGTACCCGATGCAGCGCAGAAACTTGCGACGCAGAAGTTTGTGATTGCGTTGACACCATTTGTATCGGACGCGTTGCTCGAGGTGGCTGACCTGTTATTGCCCGTCGGTACTTTTGCAGAAACGTCGGGTACTTATGTGAATGCGGCTGGAACATGGCAAAGTTTTGGCGGTGTGGCGAACCCGGTCGGCGAGTCTCGTCCGTGCTGGAAAGTCCTGCGAGTGCTAGGCAACCTGGTCGATGCTGAAGGCTTTGACTACGTCACGAGCGACGACATTCTCACAGAATTTAGGGACTCTCTGGGCGACGTCGGCGCTGGCGCTTACAACGCTGCGGGCTCGATTGCGAAGCCGAACGGTGAGGACTCGGCCGCAAACGAAATTGACACGCCTTTATACTCCGGCGATGGTCTGGTGCGTCGCGCAACCGCATTGCAGCAGACCTTGTCTGCGAAACGTGCTGCAGGTGACGAGTGATGGCTGATCTCGTGCCGCAATTCCTGATCAACGGGGTCGACTGGGCGCTGGGTGTTTTTTACTCGCTACCCGGATGGGTCCAATACCTGACAATTACGACCTGGAAAATCCTGTTCGTAATGATCTCCGTTATTCTGATCGTTGCATTTTCGACCTATTTTGAGCGAAAAGTTATCGGCAGTATGCAGGCCCGTGTCGGACCAAACCGAGTTGGTCCTCTTGGTCTACTGCAGCCGTTCGCAGATGTCATCAAGCTATTGATCAAAGAGGTGGTCGTTCCGTCGCAGTCCAGCAAATTCCTGTTTGTGATTGCGCCGCTACTGTCCCTGACTCCTGCACTTGCGGCCTGGGCAGTAATTCCGCTGAATGACTGGTATGTGATCGCCGACATTAATGCAGGTCTTCTGTATGTCCTGGCGCTAACATCGGTCGGCGTCTACGGTGTCATCCTTGCCGGTTGGGCGACCAACTCGAAGTACGCATTGCTCGGCGCGATGCGATCGGCAGCGCAGATCGTCGCGTACGAAATCGCCATGGGATTCGCGTTGGTCGGCGTCCTGATGGCAGGTGGCAGCCTGAACCTTGGCGAATTAGTGATGGCGCAATCCGGTGGATTCAGCCAGTGGTTCATTATCCCATTGTTCCCGTTGTTCGTCGTCTACTGGATATCGGGCGTAGCAGAAACCAACCGCGCCCCGTTCGACGTAGCGGAAGGCGAGTCTGAGATCGTTGCCGGTTTCCACGTTGAATACTCAGGCGTGGCGTTTGCTGTGTTCTTCCTGGCCGAATACGCAAACATGGTGCTGATCTCGACATTGACGGCGATTTTCTTCCTTGGGGGATGGGCGTCTCCGTTTGAAGGACTCGAATTTCTCGCACCGCTTGCAGACATTCCGGTCATTGGTCTGATTGTGACTGGTGGCTTACATTGGTTGTTCGCCAAGATGTGCATCTTCATGTACACGTTCTTCTGGTTCCGCGCGACGTTTCCGCGCTATCGCTATGATCAGATCATGCGTTTGGGCTGGAAGATTTTCATACCTGTAACGATCATCTGGATTGCCGTGGAAGGGGTTATGGCCTGGTTCCAGGTTGGTCCATGGTCAGGATTAGGCGCCTAAAATGATGAGTCGATTAGTCAGCTTTATTAAGACCTTCGCCTTGTGGGAATTGCTCAAGGGGCTTGCGGTTACACAGCGTCAGTTCTTCAAGAAGAGCCTGACGCTCGAGTATCCTGACGAGAAGACACCGCAGTCGCACCGGTTTCGTGGACTTCATGCGCTGCGCCGTTATCCAAATGGTGAGGAACGTTGCATCGCATGCAAATTGTGCGAGGCGGTATGTCCTGCCTTGGCGATTACGATTGAGTCTGACGCGAGAGACGACGGCTCGCGTCGTACAACTCGGTATGACATCGATCTGTTCAAGTGCATTTATTGTGGCTTCTGTGAAGAAGCGTGCCCTGTTGATGCGATCGTCGAGACGCGTATCCACGAGTACCACATGGAATCGGCTGGCGAGAACATTATGACGAAAGAAAAGCTGCTTGCGGTTGGTGATAAATATGACGCCATGATTTCCGCTGACAAAGCGGCTGATGCGAAGTACCGGTAGGGCGAGATGATGCTGCATTCAATTTTGTTTTACGTTTTTGCGCTAGCCATGCTCGGTGCAGCGATGGGTGTGGTTTTCTCGCGCAACCCGGTTCATGGGGTGATGTTCCTGGTACTAACCTTTTTTCAGAGTGCCTTGCTGTGGATCCTGGCAGAAGCAGAGTTTCTCGCCATTGTTCTCGTGCTCGTTTATGTCGGCGCGGTGATGGTGTTGTTCTTGTTCGTCGTCATGATGCTGGAAGTCGACGTCGAGGCCGCCAAGCGGGGCCTGACGCGTTATGCGCCGCTCGGCATTGTTATCGCATTGATCATGGCTGTCGAACTCGTACAGCTGATCTGGATGCGAGGTCAGGGCGCTGCCAGCACCGGTGGATTTGCCGCGACTCCAGAGGGTTATAGCAATACCGAAGCGCTGGGCGCTGTGCTCTATACCGAACATGTCTACGCCTTCGAAATCGCCGCTGTTATCTTGTTGCTGGCTATCGTTGCGGCGATCACTTTGACGATGCGCAAACGACCTGGGATCAAGGTCCAGAATATTGCTGCTCAAGTCGCGGTCCGCGCCAAGGATCGTTTGCGTGTGGTCAAGATGGATTCGGAGAAAAAGCAATGATCGGTCTTGAGCATTACCTGACGCTGGCGGCCATGCTTTTTGTCCTGAGTCTTGCGGGCATTGTTATCAATCGCCGTAACCTGATTCTGCTGCTCATGTGCATTGAGCTCATGTTGCTGGCCGTGAATTTTAATTTCATCGCGTTCTCACGCTATCTCGGTGACGAGACCGGGCAGGTTTTCGTCTTCTTTATCTTGACGGTTGCAGCGGCTGAAGCAGCAATCGGCCTCGCGATCCTTGTGGTGCTGTTCCGCAACAGACAGTCGATTGCGGTGCAAGAGCTGAATACGTTGAAGGGTTGATATGTACAATTATTACCTGACAATCGTATTAGCACCGCTCGCGGCAGCAATCGTCGCTGGGCTGGCGGGCAAGAAGATTGGCCGGGCAGGTGCGCACTGGGTCACGATTGCTGGCGTAGGCACATCGTGCATATTGTCATTGCTCGTACTCAAAAATATGTTCTGGGGCGGTGCGGTCGCTGAGAATATCCCGGTATACACGTGGGCTGTTACTGACGGCTTGCACATGGGTGTTGGCTTCCTTGTGGATCGCCTGACGGCGCTGATGATGGCGGTAGTGACCTTCGTTTCCCTGATGGTCCACATCTACACCATCGGCTATATGCATGAGGATCCGGGTTACCAGCGCTTTTTCAGTTACATCTCGCTGTTCACGTTCTCGATGCTGATGCTGGTCATGTCCAATAACTTCCTGCAACTGTTCTTTGGCTGGGAAGCGGTGGGCCTGGTTTCATATTTGTTGATCGGTTTCTGGTTCAAGAAAGAGACCGCCATCTTCGCAAACCTCAAAGCATTCCTCGTTAACCGCGTAGGTGACTTCGGTTTTATCCTGGGTATCGCCGGTGTTGTTATGTTTACCGGTTCTCTGGATTACGCAGAGGTATTCGCGAGCGCGAACCAGGTTGCAACGCAAAACATCGAGGTAATCTCGGGAACTCCGTGGAACGCGATGACGGTGATTTGCATCCTGCTGTTTATCGGCGCAATGGGTAAGTCGGCTCAGGCACCGCTGCATGTCTGGTTGCCCGACTCGATGGAAGGTCCGACGCCAATTTCGGCCTTGATCCACGCGGCAACGATGGTAACGGCTGGCATTTTCATGGTGGCGCGTATGTCGCCGCTGTTTGAACTGTCGACGACGGCGCTTGGCTTCGTCATCGTCATTGGGTCCATCACCGCATTCTTTATGGGCTTGCTCGGCATCGTGCAGAACGATATCAAGCGTGTCGTTGCTTATTCCACACTGTCGCAGTTGGGTTACATGACGGTTGCGTTGGGCGCCTCTGCCTACAGCGCCGCGATCTTCCACTTGATGACACATGCGTTCTTCAAAGCACTGCTGTTCCTTGCGGCCGGTTCCGTCATCATCGCGATGCATCACGAGCAGGATATTCGCAAGATGGGCGGCATCAGGAAGTACATGCCGATCACCTACTGGACGTCACTGGTTGGCTCGCTGGCGTTGATCGGCTTTCCGGGCAGCAGCGGCTTCTTCTCGAAAGACCTGCTGATTGAAGCGGTTAAGGAATCCCATTGGCACGGGCAGGGTGCGGTCTACTGGATTGCTTACCTGAGCGTACTGCTCGGTGTCTTCGTTACTGCTTTGTATTCCTTCCGCATGTTTTTCCTCGTCTTCCATGGCAAGGAACGAATGGATGCAGAAACGAAATCGCATCTGCACGAGACACCGGCCGTGGTGACCGTGCCGCTGATTCTTCTTGCGATACCGTCTGCGATTATCGGTTGGTACACAGTGGGCCCCGTTCTATTTGGCGATTACTTCGGTGATGCGATTTTTGTCACTGCGGGCAACGATCCATTCCATCACATTGCTACAACGTGGCACGACAGCCTCGGGTTGTTCTTGCACTCCGTTAAAACACCGGTCTTCTGGCTCGCGGCGAGCGGTGTTTTAACCGCCTGGTTCCTGTACTTAAGACGACCGGATTTACCGGAAGCGATCAAGGACAAGATGTCCGGCATCTACAATGTGCTCGATCGCAAGTACTACTTTGACGACCTCTGGATCAGGGGCTTTGCCGGTGGTGGCCGCGCTATTGGTCAGTTCCTGTGGCAGAAAGGCGATCAGTTAATCATCGACGGGATACTCGTCAATGGAACAGCAAAGACAGTGGGTCGACTGGCGGGTGTTATACGACAGATTCAGACCGGCTATCTGTACACCTACGCATTCGCAATGATTATTGGCCTGACCGCTTTGCTCGGTTGGCTGATCTGGCTGCGGTAGCTTCGGGACGAACATGGAATTTTCGCAACATCTGTTAAGTATTCTAGTCTGGCTGCCCATCATTGGTGGCGTGGCACTGATCGCGGTCGGTGACGATCAGGATGCAGCGTCCTCACGAGCCAGGTTGATGCGTGTCGTTGCGTTGGCTGTTGCTGCGGTCACTTTCCTGATCAGTATCGGTTTGTATGTCAGTTTCGATAATGCGGCTACCAGCATGCAATTTGTCGAGAAAGAAACCTGGGTGGCATCACTCAACGTTTTCTATTATCTGGGTGTTGATGGTATTTCCGCGCCTCTGATTCTGCTGACGACGTTCATTACTCCACTGGTCATTATTTCCGCTTGGGACACGATCAAGAGTCGTCCGGCGCAGTACTTCGCAGCGTTCCTGATCCTCGAGGGCCTGATGATCGGCGTGTTCTCGGCACTCGATGCACTGCTGTTTTATGTGTTCTGGGAGGCCATGCTGATTCCGATGTTCCTGATCATCGGCATCTGGGGCGGTGAGCGCCGCGTTTACGCGACTTTGAAATTCTTCCTGTACACCTTCCTCGGCTCTGTGCTGATGCTGGTTGCGTTTATCTACCTGTACGGTCAGACGGGCGGCTTCGACTTGTTCGGCTTTATGGATGCGCCGTTAACACTCACTGCGCAGAAATACATTTTTATCGCGTTCCTGCTCGCATTTGCGGTCAAGGTACCGATGTGGCCAGTACACACGTGGTTGCCAGATGCGCACGTCGAGGCGCCAACCGGCGGTTCCGTGATCCTGGCGGCGATCATGTTGAAGATGGGTGGCTACGGATTTGTGCGCTTGTCATTGCCGATCGTGCCAGATGGCAGCCAGTATTTTGCGGAGATGATGATCGCACTGTCACTGATTGCGGTTGTTTACATCGGCTTTGTCGCTCTGATGCAAAAAGACATGAAGAAGCTGATCGCCTATTCGTCAATCGCGCACATGGGCTTTGTCACTCTCGGTGTGTTCATCCTCTGGTCATTCGACGGTGGCATGGGTGCTGCGCTTGGCATCACCGGTGGCATGGTGCAGATGATTTCGCATGGCCTGATTTCTGGCGCGATGTTCCTCTGCGTTGGCGTGTTGTATGACCGCATGCACAGCCGTGAAATTGCCGACTACGGCGGCGTCGCAAACACCATGCCTGTTTATGCGGCGTTCATGGTGCTGTTCGCAATGGCCAATGCCGGACTGCCGGGTACGTCCGGATTCGTTGGCGAGTTCATGGTTATTATCGCGAGCTTCAAGGCTAACTTCTGGTACGCCTTCCTGGCTGCGAGCACATTGATTTTAGGTGCTGCTTATACCTTGTGGATGGTAAAACGCGTCATCTACGGTGAGGTAGCTAACGACAACGTTGCCGCACTCAAAGATCTCAACGGGCGCGAATTTATTGTTCTCGCCATTCTTGCGATTAGTGTTCTCCTTGTCGGCCTGTGGCCAGCACCGCTGGTCGATATGATGAACGTAACGATTGAACAACTGATCGAACAGGTCGGGCACTCGAAGCTCTGACAGGTTACTTTATGAATTTGATGGATTACATTGTTGCTGCACCGGAAATTGTTCTTCTAGGGCTTATCTGTGTCGTGTTGATTGCCGATTTGTTCATAGATGATGAGAACCGCGTGCGCACTTTCTGGATCAGCGTCCTGTCTTTGGGCGCGATGCTGCTGGTGCTTAATGCGACCGCGCCCGATGCCAGGACGGTAATTTTCAGTGGCAGCTATGTCAGTGATCCGCTGTCGCAGATATTGAAAGTTGCGGCCGTGATATTCGTCGGTATCGCATTCTTGTACTCACGGGACTACCTGCGAGCGAATGAGATCCACAAGGGCGAGTTTTACCTGCTCGGATTGATTGGCCTGCTTGGCATGATGATCATGATGTCGGCAAATAGCATGCTGACGATGTATCTCGGCCTTGAGACGCTGGCATTGTCGATGTATGCACTGGTCGCGATCGACAGGAATAGCGTCACATCGGCGGAAGCTGCGATGAAGTACTTCATCCTGGGTGCAATAGCGTCCGGTTGTTTGCTGTACGGGATTTCATGGATATATGGCGTTACCGGCAGTCTGCAGTTTCACGAGATTGCTGCGGCGATCAGCACTGATCCCTCGCTGAACAGCCTGCCACTCTGGTTTGGGCTTACATTTCTAATTGTCGGCATTGCTTTCAAGTTCGGTGCGGTGCCGTTTCACATGTGGCTACCTGACGTCTACCAGGGCGCACGTACGCCGGTGACCTTGTATCTTGCGTCGGCACCGAAGCTTGCGGCACTGGCGCTGTTCCTCCGCATCCTCGTCGATGGTCTGGGCTCTCTGCACGATACATGGGCAGCGATGATCATGGTTATTGCGGTGCTATCGTTGCTGGTAGGTAACTTCGTTGCGATTGCGCAGACCAACATCAAGCGCATGCTGGGTTACTCTACAATCGGTCACGTTGGCTTCATTTTGCTGGCACTTTTCTGCGGCACGGGGCAGGGCAATGCAGCAGCACTGTTCTACACACTCACATATGTCGTCGCGGCAGCCGGTGCATTTGGCATGATTATCCTGCTCAGCCGACGCGGCTATGATGCCGAAAACCTGTCGGACTTTAAGGGACTCAATGCGCGCAGCCCGTGGTTCGCGATGATGATGATGTTCCTGATGTTTAGCATGGCGGGCGTGCCGCCGTTTGTCGGTTTCTTCGGCAAATTGAACGCCATCAGCGCTGTAGTGAATTCCGGTTATACCGCGGTCGCGGTTCTGATGGTTTTGGCCTCAGTTATCGGAGCTTATTACTACCTGAGAGTCATCTGGTATATGTATTTCGAAGAGGCCGAAGACAAGGCTGTTCTGCAGGCCAGCACTGACACACGAGTGGTTCTAAGCCTCAATTCCGTCGCCGTTCTGGCCCTGGGAATCGTGCCGGGATGGCTGCTGGCATTGTGTGTGCAGATACTTGCTTAGACGACCATGACTTCCCGCGCTTCCATTCGTCATTACTTCGGTGATCGGGATTGGCGGATTTGGGTCGGAATTGTAATCTCGATTGTATGGATGGCCGGGGGCGTCTGGTACGTCCATGGCGTTTACGAGTCGGATCCCGCCCAGACCAGTTCGATCGACGCCGTAGGCAGCTTTCTTGAAGGTGTGTTCGCGCCGTTGGCATTCCTGTGGCTGATACTCGGCCTGTTCATTCAGCAACGGGAACTCGCCAACAACACAGAAGCGATCCGTCACTCCGTACTTCAGTCGGAGAAGCAGACGCTCGCTATAGCGGCGACCGAGATGAATGCGCGGCAGGAGACGTTTTTCAAAATAGCCGAAAGCGTGAAGCAACAACTGGGTGGAATATCGGGAATGCTGCTGGTGTCAGCTATAGGCCCTGTCGGCAGTGGGCGCATCAGCAGCGAGCAGGTTGACGAACTTTTTACGCGAGCAGCACAGGGTGACTGGTCCGTATTTGCACGTCAGTTCTTGACCATGGAATTCGAAGAAGAGGGCGGCTTGCCGGAGATTTTGTACGGCTCAGAGATACGACAACGGCACACGAAGAATTACAGGCGCACCTTCGAGCGATTGCGTCGCTTGGCCAATAATTGCGACGTGGATGGCATCATAGAAGATACATTGCTACAGACTGCGCTGGGGCTTTTGTATCAGCGAATGATCGAGCACGATCCTGAAGAGAATAATTAGGAGACCGGGCTTGTAATGCCCCGCCCACCTGCGTACCATCGCGTTCGCCGATGCGGGGTGGAGCAGTCTGGCAGCTCGTCGGGCTCATAACCCGAAGGTCGCAGGTTCAAATCCTGCCCCCGCTACCAAGATTCTGCTGTTTATATGCAGCTGACCAGAAAGCCTCGTTTCGACGAGGCTTTTTGCGTTTCTGGACACGTTCGGGAGAAACACAGCTTGTTGCGTGGTGCGCAACACGCTATAGTAGCTCCGTGATCAAGTCGTTCAAGCACAAAGGCCTGTGCAGATACTATGAAACCGGCAGCAAGGCGGGCATCCAGGCCAAACACGCTGGTCGACTTCGATTGCAGTTAGCGGCTCTCGATACCGCCCGAGCAGTTGAGGATATGGATGTGCCAGGGTATCGGCTCCATCCTCTTAAGGGTCGAGCGAAGAATCGATGGTCGATATGGGTCAGCGGAAACTGGAGGGTGACGTTTGAATTCAAAGACGGAAACGCCCACGTATTGGACTACGAGGACTATCACTGATGGCTATGCATAATCCCCCGCACCCGGGCGAGTTTATTCGGGAGACATATATCGAGCCATTCGATATCAGTATCAGGTCATTGGCTGAGAATCTGGGCGTCGCCGCTTCTACGCTGGCGCGCATTGTTTCCGAGAGTAGTGCAGTAAGTCCCGAGATGGCATTGCGCCTGTCCAAGGCGATTGGCCGATCTCCTGAGAGTTGGCTGGCCATGCAGGATAACTATGATCTTTGGCAGGCCCGAAAGTCTGCCAACCTCTCGCAGGTTCGGAAGATCCCGTTTGAAGCGATTGCATGAGGGTGGACTTACAGCATATGTACACAACGGTGGGTAACTAGCATGTACCGAGCTACTTAGGTCGAGTCCTTTTCGGCATTGTCGGAACAGCACAAATCACGCCCCCGCTACCACTTTTATATGCAAAGGGCTTACTTCGGTAAGCCCTACTTCATTTAGGGCTGGCTGCGCCTATAACTCGCCATGCGCATCACTCCTCCCGCGCCGTGTCTTCTGGCAAGCGCTCAAGCCTGACGACCTCCGCCCTGGTCGCGGTGGCGGAGAGCACTTCGACGCGGTACCCGTTCCAGATAATCGCATCGCCTTTTTGAGGAATCCGTTCGAGCCGCGAAGACAGCATGCCCCCGAGCGTATGAACGTCGACGTCAGGGCTCCACGGAATACCGAGGTGCTGGGTCAGTTTCAGTAATTCGATAGTCGACAGCGCGTGCACGGCACCATCTTTTTGCGGCCAAAGGTATTCGATCGGCTGGTCGCTCTCGTCGACAATTTCTCCCACAAGCTCCTCGAGAACGTCTTCGAGCGTCACGATGCCCTCAGTGCCACCGTATTCATCGACGACGATCGCCATGTGCTGCCGCTCGGCTCGAAACAACTGCAATAGACTATTCAGTAGTTTCGTCTCCGGGATGATGAGTGGCTCACGCATTAGCGTGGGCCAGTCAATGACATCGGGATTGTCGAACAACGAGAGCAAGAGTTCTTTTGCGTGGACCACCCCGGACACGTCGTCGAGCTGGCCTGTCGGTGTGAACGGAAAACGGCTGTGCCCGGATTGCCGGATTGTGTGCCTGACGTCACCCAGGCCTTGTTCATTGGTGAGGGCCACCACATGCTTCCGCGGAACCAGGACGTCAGCCGCCCGTAGCTGGTGCAGACGAGTTGCACCCTCGATGATGCCTGCGGTGCGTGCTCCGACAACGCCCTCCTGTCGACCGATTGCGGTCAGGAGCCGGATCTCTTCGACCGACGTTGCCTGAATTTCTTTGGATCCTCGAATCCCACGCGAGATTGTGCTCGCTAGCGTGACTAAAGGGCCGAGGACCTTGGTCAGCCAGTGGATAGCATGTGCGACCGGTGTCGCAAGAACATTGGCAAAGGTCACTCCAAGGGTCTTTGGAATAATCTCGGTGAACAGCAGGACTGCGACCGTGAAGACTGCGGAGAACATCCAAAGCGACTGCTCGCTGAACACTTCCACATAACTTGCGCCCGCGACTGTCGCACCGATTGTGTGCGCGATCGTATTGACGATCAGGATGGCGGCTATGGGTACATCAATCCTTTGCTTGAAGCCCTTGAGAAGGCGTCCGGACCGCTGTCCCTCGTTGACAAGTAGTTCAATCTGGGCCGGCTTTATGGACAGTAGAACAGACTCGAGTATCGAGCAGAGGAAAGAAACCACCAGGGCAACGGTGACTGCGGTTACCAAAATAATCATGACCCCTCCGAATGTTGGAATCGCGACAAGCCTTACGCTATTGCTTTGTATTAAATCATTAAGGGTACACAATGCCTGTTTACGAGAAAAGTAAGACTGAGGCGGCGGATCAGCCACTAGACACAACCCTCCCAGTTACTTCAACTGGACAAGCATCAGCCTGGTCGGAACAGCACAAACCACGCCCCCGCTACCTGAGCCTAGTACAAAGTCCAGAGATGGACTAATATTTGTCGCGTACGCACCAGACTTAGCCCTGAGAAGAACGCCAGCCGATATTGGAGAACAGTAATGAGTTTCAAATACAAAGAAAGTTATGGCAATTTCATCGGCGGTAAGTTTGTAGAGCCGGTATCTGCCGAATATTTTGACAATATTTCACCAGTCAATGGCGAAGTTTTGTGCCGGATAGCCCGGTCTGACGCAAAAGATATCGAGCTCGCGTTGGATGCCGCCCATGCAGCTAAGGATGCCTGGGGTGCAACGAACGTGGCAGAACGTGGTTTGATTCTTCACAAAATCGCGCAAGTGATGGAGGATAATCTGTCGCTGTTGGCAGAAGCGGAGACCTGGGATAACGGTAAGCCGATTCGCGAAACAACCGCAGCGGACATACCACTGGCAATAGACCATTTCCGCTATTTTGGCAGTGTAATTCGTGCCCAGGAAGGTTCGATCGGCGAAATCGACGGCGATACGGTTGCCTATCATTTTCATGAGCCGCTCGGTGTTGTCGGGCAGATTATCCCGTGGAATTTTCCAATTTTGATGGCGGTATGGAAACTTGCACCAGCACTGGCAGCAGGTAACTGCGTTGTTCTAAAACCGGCAGAGCAAACCCCCGCATCCATAATGGTGTTGATGGAGCTTATTAAGGATCTACTGCCACCTGGTGTGCTGAATGTAGTGAATGGCTTCGGACTTGAAGCCGGTAAACCGCTTGCCTCGAGCACACGAATAGCAAAAATCGCCTTTACTGGCGAGACCACAACCGGTCGACTCATCATGCAGTACGCCAGTCAAAACATCATTCCGTGTACTTTGGAACTGGGGGGTAAGTCTCCGAACATTTTCTTCAAGGATGTAGCCGCAGAAGACGATGATTTCTACGACAAGGCGATTGAAGGATTCGTTCTGTTTGCTTTTAACCAGGGTGAAGTTTGCACCTGCCCAAGCCGGGCATTGATCCATGAGGATATTTATGAAGACTTCATGGCCCGGTCGTTGAAACGCATTGAAGCGATAATTCAGGGTGATCCGCTAAAGGTGGAAACGATGGTTGGGGCGCAAGCATCCAGCGAGCAAATGGAGAAGATCCTTTCCTATTTTGATATTGGTCGTAAGGAAGGCGCAGAAGTGCTCTGCGGCGGCGAGCAACTTAAATTAGAGGGTGACCTGGCTGGCGGATACTACATCAAGCCGACCGTACTCAAGGGTAATAACGCCATGCGAGTTTTTCAGGAGGAGATTTTCGGTCCGGTCGTGTCTGTTTGCACTTTCAAGACGGATGAGGAAGCACTTCACATCGCCAATGACACACTTTACGGGCTTGGTGCTGGCGTTTGGAGCCGCGATGCGAATACATGTTACCGCTTTGGCCGCGCGATTAAGGCGGGCCGTGTGTGGACTAATTGTTACCATGCGTATCCAGCCCATGCAGCATTTGGCGGTTACAAGCAATCCGGTATCGGACGTGAGAATCACCTGATGATGCTCGATCACTACCAGCAAACCAAGAATCTGCTGGTCAGTTATAACCCCAACAAACTTGGTTTCTTTTAGGAATTACGAGTAACAAGCCCAGAGATGGAGGCATGGAGAAAAAAGTAGACGCAACCGAATCGGCGTTGCAGTTGATCAAAGAAATCCAGCGCGACCATGGCCCTGTGATGTTTCATCAATCCGGTGGCTGTTGTGACGGTTCCGCACCAATGTGTTACGCCCTGGGTGAGTTTCTGCTGGGCGACCATGATGTCAAACTGGGTGAGATCGGTGGGGCCCCTTTTTACATTAGTGGTGCCCAATACGAGGCGTGGAAGCATACGCGGCTAACCATCGATGTCATTGAAGGTCGCGGTGGTATGTTCTCGCTGGATAACGGTCGCGGAAAGAGGTTTCTCAC
>JAJFKV010000076.1 GCA_021773055.1 Woeseiaceae bacterium | reverse complement strand
CTTGTTCGTACTTGTGGGTTTATACCAGCATTTTCTTGTGCCATTGGTAGTTCGATCTCGATCCAATATCGAATGACCGCTCTAGGCCGAAGGCGGAAATTCAGGTTCTAAAATCATGAGCGTATTTTACTGATCCAAAGCGGACGTTGGGCATGAAGAGAATAGTCTTACTTAAGCGAGTGCTATTTTGGCTGGTATCCAGCGCCTCGATGGTCGTAGTCCTTGCTGCGGGCGCGATAATGATCTGGGTAGTAGTCGTGGGTTTGCTTTCGGACAACATGGTGGCATGGCTGCGGGAAATCGGCGGCGTGTCCGCCTACTTTGTTGACCCAGCAATCAAGATTATTCTTACGGAGACGCTTATTGTCGTTAGCACGCTTTTCTGGGTTAGTGTTTATATCGGTACGACGATCTACTTCGCTCAAACTGATTGCGAGAAAAGGATAGGCAAATATTTAATTCCTCTGACATTGTTTTGTCTTCCTGTCTGTGCGATTGCGGGTTTTACTGTGGCGACTGCCGGGCTTGCATCGCAAGGTGCAGGTCATTGAACGCGCCGAATGCTGATAGGCATTCGTTGTTCCTAGAGTTCGCCCTGGTTTAGTCCGCCTGTCAACACGACGACCTGAAATTCCTTCTGTTTCAGTATGAAGGCCGCCGCTGAGCTGCGCCGGCCGGTATCGCAACACACGACGTATTTTTTTCCGGGATCGAGCATATCGAGTTTATGACGAAGAAGGTAAAGCGGTAAATTCATGGCGCCATCGTTATGGAATACCTTAAATTCACCAGGTAGTCGGACATCGAGCCATTGACCGCCGTCGGCAATGACTTTGTCCGCTTCGTCTTGGCCCAGCCACTCGAGCATCGGCTGTTTTAGAAGCGCCTGAAAGTCGTCTTTCCCCAAACGCATCAAGATGCCGTCCGTCTGCATCCTAATCGTCGCGTTGCACTTTGCCTCCGAGAGCAACGCCTCCTCACCGAATGTGTCGCCGACATCCAGCTTAGCCAGGTCGATGCCCTGTTTATTAAAAGGTGTCTCTCGCGTCACCATGCAGTGGCCATGGCTAATGACGTAGAAATATTTACCACTATCGCCCTGCTGGACAACGATGTCTCCCGCTTTATAGTTAACCTGCTGCAGGCGCATGAAGATCGTCTGAATATTCGCCGGGGGTATCTTTTGGAAAGCCTTGATATTGAGAAAGGCGGCCATCCAGTTTCCGGTCTCCTTAAGTTGTTCGGTGCTGAAGTCACCAACCTCATAGATACCGGTCTGATCCCAAGTCAATGTCACATCCAGAAGTTCACTATCTATACTGATGTACTTAACGTCGCCTGCCGCTGCGGCGGTCAGATGGCGTGGCAGTATGGGGGCGATCGGGTTACGCGCTTCATCCGTGCCACCCGCGATAGTCTGAACGATACTGTCGCTTTCCTTGAGCACTATTGTTCCGGACAACACATAGACCGTCTGCTTATCTGTATCGCCCTTCGTGAACAGAGTCTGGCCGCGGCTCGCTTCCAGCAATTCGATCTTATCGAGAATCGCGAGGAGGGTATCCGTCTTCAGCCCGTTCAATGGCGAGAGGCGCCTAAGCTGAGCAATGTCGAGTTTATTGGTCATCAAGCGCGGTACTACCCTCTCCCAGGAGAGTTCCAGTTTGGAATGGGGCGGAGTCTAACATGAGGCGGACGTCTGCTAAACTCGTGACTGACTGCTTCTGACCCAAACCAGACTCTGGAGCTTGTTATGAATAGAAACAGGAATTTTCTGCCTATCTCGCTTGTGGCATTGCTTTGTTTTTCTGCGCCCGGTTTTTCTCAGGAACCCCCTGAATCACAGAAAGAAGTCATCGCAATTCTTGGTACCGGTGATATGGGTGATTCCTTTGGTCCGCGACTGGCCGATCTGGGCTACAAGATCGTCTATGGTTCCCGAAACCCCGAGAGTGACAAGGTAGTTGCGCTCCTGGAAAAAACCGGCAATGGGGCATCTGCAACGACCAATGATCTGGCGGCCCGAAAAGCAGAAATAGTGTTTCTTGCGTTGCCGTGGGGGCCGATGGAGCAAATCATCAAGAGCCTCGGCGACATGGAGGGAAAGACCATAATTGACTTGTCATGGCCGGAAAACGAATTTGGGGAAGATGGCTATTTTCAGATAACCGCTGATCCATCGGGCGCTGAAATTATTCAAAGTTGGATTCCCAAAGCATTGGTCGTCAAGGCCTTCGGGACAACAGGAACCAACGTTATCGACGATCCAAATGATGCAGGCGGCCCGGTCACCATTCCAATTGCATCGGATCATCGCCATGCAAAGGAAGTTACGGCAAGAATCGCCGCGGAATTGGGGCTTGATCCGGTCGATGCAGGTCCTCTGCGAATGGCTCGAAATATTGAAGCCATGATGGCGTTGTATATGATTCCCCACACTCAAGGGCGAGACACCGGCTGGGAGTTCTACTTTCGACGTACCAATTACTGGATGTGTAACGATTATGTTGGCGGCGAAGAAACCGACGCAGGAATACCGGTATCGGATGCAGGAAACCTGGCTGAAATACCGCAAACTCAGGGCACGCCAAAACCATGTCCGCAGTGAGTGAAATCATGGATGATTGCAAGTCTGTGGTTTGTTGAGTTTCAGTTAGATTCATGCCGGTAGCCACCGCTACCATAGAAATGTACCAAGGCTTCAATATCCTGGTCAGTAAGGTTTTGGAAGTTGTCCTCCATATTCTTCGGTATCCATCTTTTACCGGCTCTGAAATCTGTTAAAGCGATTGTCAAATAGCCCATCCATTGGCCGGCCAGGATACTAGCGTCGTCAGCCGGGTCGCTACCGCCTTTCCCATGGCAGCCCACACACATTAGATTCTTGTGAATTATCTCCCCGCTGGCGGCTTTTTCAGGATCGGGCTGCTGTTTTGCTGGTACAAACGCCTTTGAGGCATAGAATGCGGAAATCTGCACAATTTCATCATCGCTAAGGTCAGCGCTTATCCTACACATGTCAGTTGTCGGCCGGTCGGATGCACCGGCGCGATACTTGCTTGTGCGACAAGGGCGTACACGGTCCCTAAACGCAAACAGGTCTTCTTCTAACGCCAATGCCGAAATGCCGCCAATAATAGGCACGTCCGGCTCGGTGCTGGCGCCGTCTTTGCCATGACAGTCGGCGCAGACCGCGGGGGGAGTGCTAGTGGCCTCAGGACTATCGTAGGCCAGAATCGCGCCCGGAATTGCCGCGAACGAGAATGTAAGAAGCAATGCGGTTTTCATTTGCATACCGAGCCTGTTAGCAGCTGCCACGCCAAACTAAATAACACCGTAGCAGCAGGCAAGCAATACGCAACGCTCCCATCCTGGTCGCTTTGCATGTCTTTGCCGATGATTTATCGGACGCAAAGATGTTCTCCTCATTGATATCATAGGGTCATCTAAGGTCACTTAGGCGCAATTTAGGATGGCACTTTATAATTGTCTGGACAGGAGCGAGGTCGAGGGTCTTACACGTCGGTTCGGGATTGGTGACATTACAGATATCTCTGTCATTGACGGCGGACACGAGAACACCAGCTATTGTGTTGAAACAAGTTCAGAACGATATGTTTTGACGATTTGCGATCAACAATCGTTAGACGAGGTAACTAAGCTCGCGAACCTACTGGTCTATTTGACTGACCACGGTATTCGCACATCGCGAGTCGTTGTGCCACCGAAGGGGGCCATTGTGATTCTGCACGATGAAAAACCCGTCATATTGAAGCATTACATAGACGGAGACATCGCAGCCGAATTTACCGGGAAGCTACTCGTTCAGTTGGCGGAGGAAATGGCTCGGTTGCATAAGATTTCGGCGCCTTCTTACCTTCCTAGATCGTTTTCCTATGGTCGTAGCTTTTTTTCCGAGGTAATAAATTCCAATCTTGATCATGCATATATCGACTGGTTATCGGAGAAGAAAAGATATTTGCAACAACGCATTCCTCAGCACCTGCCGTTGGCATTGGTTCACGGTGACGTCTTCCTGGATAACGTGATTGTCCAAGGTGATCAGCTCAACGCAATCATTGATTTCGAACAAGCCTGTGACTACTACCGCTGTTTTGATCTGGGAACGGTTATTGTTGGTGTTTGCCGAGATCGTAAAGGAATCTCTTTCGAAAAAGCGGGGCGGTTCATACGACGTTATCAGAAAGAGATAACGCTTCAGTCAATCGAAAAAGAAACTTTGAAGACCTTTGCAGTGTACGCGGCAGTAGCCGCATCGTTTTGGCATTTCAGGCAGCATCACCTGCGAAGACCCGAGCCCCGACTCTACGACAATCATGTTGAAATGCAGATCCTTGCCGACATCATTTCCAAGTACCCGGATTCGAGTTTTACGGAATTGTTCGAAGAGAAAACAACGGCAGCTGCAAGTGGCGAAGATACGTAGCGATGTAACGTCGCTGTGCAACCTGTCGTTCTCCAACAGGCGAGCGTTTATAGGCCTATAGTGTACAAATGAAGAGGTCCTCAAAAGCTGCGTTGCAATCCGGCCTGATTTTTCCTGGTGTCGGGCACATTGTCCTGAAGCAGTATTTACGGGGGTCAGTCCTGATGCTTTTCTCGCTGGTGGCGTTGTCCGTAATCGTCACCAGGATATATCAGCGGGCGCTGACGATTGTCGATCGTATCAATAGTGGCGATATTCCCGTTGATACGGGTGCTATAGCAGAAATGGTGTCCAATTCAACGAGTGGTGCGGATAGTTTCACAGGAAATGTTGCTGCGATTGTTCTGGTGGGATGTTGGTTAATCGCCATCATCGATTCCTACAGACTCGGCGGCGCGCAAGAAAAGTAGAAGTATCGGTGTTTACATCTGCTTGTGGCCGTTAGTGCCAACTCTCGACATAACAGCCAGGATGCGAAGCAAGATAATCAAAAGCGCTGGCACGAGAATTAAATCGGCGGATTAGCTTGCAGGTCCAGAGTGATCGTACTTCATACATGATATTGCTCCCTTTCGTTCACAACTCAAGACCAAAAATAGCAAAACCCCCGCGTAAATATCACCATCAAAGAGCCAATAATCACCCGGCCAATTGGCCAGTTCGCAACATTTTGTAGGGCTCAGATATTGTCACAATTGAGTTCGTTGATTTCGGACAATGCAGATGTCATGTGGTGTGGCGTTCGATAAGACCAATGACCGCTTATGGCCGAAAGAGGACCCTCTATTTGCATACGCCTGAAAACCAGCGAACGACTGCTTTACCCACGGAGGCAGTCGCTGGGGTAGTATCGGTGTTTACGACTGCTTGTGACCTAAAGCAGACATGGTCAGCCACTAGCTAGGTACCTTACCCCTCAATTATGAACGAATTGGAACCCGCGAATCTTTTGGAATTGATTCTTTTGACTGAATCAGCGATCGATTATCAAATCGAATTTTGGCTGACTGTGAGCTTTGCGACAATTGTCGGATGTTTTGCGGGCAAGAACCTCCTGACGAAACACATGCGTTGGATTGTCGCAGTACTTTATCTTGTGGCAACTGCCTTATTTGCATCTCGCTGGTATTACAACACCGGCGATGTGCTTGCATTTACAGATGCCCTCGCTCAACAAGGACTGCAAAGCCCCGCGCCCTGGTGGACAGGAGTTATTCGTATAGTGCTGATGGTTTTCGGAACATTCGCGACGGTTTACTTCATTTTTTACAGTTCTGAGAAAAGACAAACATAGAGAATCGCTGCAGGGGCCATTTTGGCTTGATAGTTCTATCAGATCAGGTACTCAAGTTGAGGACAGAATGAAACATGCTTGTGGATTGATTGCTGTTCTACTACTTTCGCTGCCGGGTTTCTCATCCAGTCAAACTCTCCGGGATCTTATCGCCGAAAATCACTATTCCTACGTCCCGTCCGATCAGGGGCGTTTCCCAACATTAGTCGCGATCCCGGGTTGCAGCGGGATTTCATCAGATAACCCGACAGCAGAAGATTCCAACTCTCAACTACGCGAAGACGATCTGCTTTTTCGTCGACATTACCGCCATATAGCAGAGAAACTGAAGGCAGAGGGCTTTGTTGTGCTGTTGGTGGACATTCATGCTGCTGAGGGTCTGCTAACTGCCTGCGCCGATCCGGTTGACGGTGAGCGCATTGCTGAGTACATCAATGAGGCGGTCGCGTGGGCGAGAGAGTTGCCATATGTTGACACCGACAAACTTCATATCATTGGCTGGTCGATGGGTGGCGGAGGGGTTCTCAAGTGGCTGGATGGACCACGCAGCGAGGCAACAAGTGTCCGCTCTGCGATAGCGATCTATCCGCCATGTAATAGGCACGAGAATCTGAGTATCTACATGCCGGTACTAATGTTGCTTGGTGAAAGCGACGATATAGCTGATCCAAATATCTGTGAAAATCTGGTGGACTCGGCTGATATTGAACAGCAAGTAACGCTCGCCAATTATCCAGGAGCGCGGCATGGTTTTGACATAGAAGATGCTCCGCCCGTACTGGATATCGGCAACGACATGACTGTCGGTTATCAGAAAGAAGCTGCGGAGGCATCATGGGCGGCAATTCTCCAATTTCTCGCCGCGTCTGAATGACCGCTAGTGGCCGTAGGCAGCCCCTCAAGTGTTAGGATGTTGAGAGGCTGCTACTGACCCAATGGCGACGCTCAGAAATCTCTCGGCACGTCGATAGTCGATCAATTGTAAGTACAACACAGCAGTACATTTGGAGGTGCTTGTGGGACACAGATTGAAAGCCGTACTAGCCTCAATTATCACTATGGCGCTGGTCACGGTATTGGGAGTTCTATTTTTCTTTCTCCCCATTTCAAGCGGCGATACTGCTGCGGCGGAATGGCCCCCACTAATTGCGGTTTCGGTCTACGTATTGCTCTCAATCGCGTTATTTGATTGGGCTGCTATAAGATTCGGAAGTTCTTTTTCTGCAGCATTCGTAATTGCGGGAGCTCAGTTCATCTTTATTGTCGATCTTCTTGCGAGAGGAGAACGAGGCGTCATGACTGCCGTTGCTGGCACTGGCTTATTAGCAATTACGTGGGTCTGTGTAGCCTATGTACACTCGCGTCTGCTAGTGACCCAAAGCGGACATCATTAGGCCAATAATACGTATCTAATTGGAGGTGACAATGTCACTAAGAACGCCAACCGGTCGGGCAGTCGTGCTAATGCTGTCTTGTGCTATTTTATTTCCTAATACGTCATTCGCTCAGTCCACCGAGATTTCGACGGAATATCTGATGACGCTTTACGCGCCACTTAATACGCCCCTGGCGATTGATGAATCGTTGGTTATATATGGCGTTGCCCAGGGCGGCTGGGTAAAAGGGCCAAAGATCAGCGGCACTCTAATTGGTCCCGGCGGTGATTGGTTGCAGGTATTGCCAGATGGTACTGCCCGACTTGATGTCAGGGCCACGATCGAGACGGATGATGGTGCTCTAGTCTATATTTCCTATAACGGCGTCATTAGAGGCACTGAGACCAGTCAGTCGAAACAGCAGAAGGGCGAGGTGTTAAAGACTGACGACCTCTATTTCATGGTCGCACCTACTATGCGAACGTCTTCCGAAAAATACGCTTGGCTGAATTACGTTCAGTGCATTGGCAAGATGGTCGAAGTGAAGTCGGGAGACGGCGCGTATGTGAAGTACGATTTTTTCATCGCGCGTTAGGCCAGACCTGTTGTCGGCTTTGCACCCGAAACTAACCGTTCGAGTGATAGACTTCTGAGAAGCTAATGTATTTGAGCGCGTCTACGGAGATCGTAGTACGGAGTCCTCATGAAAAGACCGATAGATCGACATATATTCGCGATCATACTTGTCGCTTGCACAATGTTGACGGCCGCGCGGGCGGAGAATGATTTCGAGTGTCCCGATTCCGCGGCAGATGAACTCACAAGGGTTGCGAGACTATCCGGTCCTCATATCTCCTACGGTACAACGACCGATAGATACCGGTATGTTATTGAGAATGCATCACGTCCCATGGACCACGTTGCGCTTGGAATAGCTTGCTACCGTCTTGCAAACCACTATTTCAGAACAAACTGCTCTGACTACGGCTACGAGTGTCCGCATCCTGGTACTGACCTACTGGAGTGGCCGGCATCAATGAGCAATTGGATAGTCAAGCTCAAGTCACAATACGAAATTCTTCGTCAGTGCCCTGAGAAATCAATATACAGAGACGACAAACTGCCAATAATTAGCGTGTTGCCAATCCCTTCAAAAGAGGTTCTCGCTCAGAGAGTAACGGGATGGGTTGAACTGGAGGTGGACATAGACGCCGAAGGCAACGTGGAGAAAGTATTCGTCGTCAACAGCACATCGAACCTTCTCGACGCGTCTGCCGTTGATGCCGCCAGACGCTTCAAGTACCTTCCGAAACTCGATGAGAACTACTTACGAACCGCTGAGAGCGGAGTAAAGTTAAGCATCAGTACAGATTACTCAGTTCTTGCAAGATTTTCTGGTTGCACGTCGAAATAGCAGCACTTCAGCGACCGCTTCTTGCCGAAAGCAGACATCGCGCTTTCAATCTGGCCGGCTATACTTAATGGGCTAGATAAATCCTAAGGGGACCAACTCATGACCAAGAAAGTACTCATATGTATTTCTTTCCTCGCAGCGACATTCCTTTCGTCCACTACGATGGCGGAAGATGGGGTGGCAGCTGATCCAGAGCATTACACAGTCGAATTTGAAAACGATAAAATTCGAATCATACGGATCAAATATGGTCCGGGCGAAAAGTCCGTTATGCATACGCATGGTCCGAACGTGGCGGTTTTTCTGAGCTCAAATGCCGTACGCTTTACCCTGCCTGATGGCACGTCCGTGGATACGACCTCAGTGACGGGTGCCACTCAATGGTCCGATTCTGAAGAGCATTTGCCAGAAAACCTGAGCGACGAAACACTGGAAGTTGTTCTCGTTGAACTGAAAGAATAGTAACTGCGAATACATCTGTTTAAGTCACGGTGGGCACTTCTGCATTCCTGGAGTGTCCGCTATCAGTCGGAAGCTGCCGCCAGGTGATAAACTGCTGAGCGACTGCTACT
>JAJFKV010000075.1 GCA_021773055.1 Woeseiaceae bacterium | reverse complement strand
TTTGGGGGGGGTTGGGTTTTTTTTTTTAATTTAATTAACGGGGACTTATGGTATAAATACATTAAAAATGTCCCCCGCTCGACGGCCCTGCGACACACTTAAGGTCACTGTCGCAATAACTAATCATCAGAGTGGAATGCGCTCAAGTCCCTCTTGATCCAGTCCGGCGCAAACAACCTGGGTACATCCGCGCCAGTAACAAAATCCAGCAATTCGTCTTTCACCCGCATCGCATCCCGGTAGCCGAGTCGAATTAGCTCGCGTGTGTACTTTTTCTCGAATAACAGGAAACTCAGCAATCTGTTCTCACCCGGGCTCTTGCCACCGATCCCTCGCAGTAGTGCACGAATCGCGAGGGGCAATTCCTGGCGGTGTCGAAATGCGATCTCCCGCAGATCTTCACTGGGCACCACCAGCATCGTGTCTATGGGCCGAACTTTGGCGATCGATCCGCTGCGTTGTGATTCCGGTACAGAATCGATTAATTCGTTGATGCGTGTGACGCGCTCCAGATCTGAGTACAAACCATCCATGAACAAAGTGTCGAGCATGTAACCCGCTATTTGCCCAAGGCTGGGCGATGGACCGAGTTTCGTCGGTTCTTTCTCGCCGGTTTCGTCCCGAATGCCGATGACAAGGATACGATCCGCACCAAGATGCACAGCGGGGCTCAATGGCGTTGCCTGACGCATCGCGCCATCGCCAAAATAATCGTTAGCAATTCTCTGTGGAGGAAATATCATCGGTACGGCGATGCTCGCCATTACGTGATCCAGATGGAGGTCGGTGCGCACGCCAAGACGTCGCGTCCGATCCCAGTCACGCAGCTCAGCAACGCCTTCAAAGAACGACTTTGACCGTGCCGATCCGTATCCGGCCGCCGTCACTGCGACCGCATGCAGATGACCGGCGTCCACGGCTTGTTGAATCCTGGGAAAATGCACGTTGCTGCTTAAAAGTTCGCGCAACGGCGCAGGATTAAGCAGTGATTTCGGGGCCCCGACCAGCCAACCTCCCAATACAAAGGATGATAACCAGTGCAAACTGCTCTTGAGCATCGTCAAATGGTCGGTCTTGTAGACATGATGGCAGCGAAAATGGGCCCACACTTGCTCCAGTTCGGCCACCGCGGACCGATAGTGTTCGGCCCTCGACGCCAATACCACCGAATTCACGGCTCCCGCGGAGGTGCCGCTGATTATCGGAAATGGGTTTGTGCTGGTTTTCGGCAGGATGGCCGCCAAAGCCTTGAGCACACCAACCTGAAATGCACCGCGGGCACCGCCACCGGGAAGCACCAAGGCAGTTTTCGTGGAATCAGATTGATTAGTCATAAGGTCTGCTCAGGGTATTACAGATCGCTCCCGGGCAGCGTATTATAAAGTCACATTCAATGGCGAGACCCGATTCACAATGCCAACTAAATGATACGGACCCAAATCATGAAGCGTTTTATTATTGTAGCTCTTTTCGCATTTATAGCGACTGTCGCCTCGTTTGCGTTTACAGCAACCAGCATCGCCGATAATCAGCCTGTCGTTGGCAATCCGGCACCCGAATTCGAACTGGCCGATCAGTCCGGACAGCTCCATTCGCTCGAAGACTACCGTAATCAATGGGTCATTCTGTATTTCTATCCGAAGGATGGAACACCAGGGTGTACTACCGAAGCCTGCGAGTTTCGCGACAGTATTTTCGCGTTTCGAGATATCAATGCACAGATACTCGGAGTGAGCCTCGACGACGTCGAATCACATCAGGAATTTGCCGAAGATCATAGCCTGCCATTTCCGCTGCTAGCCGATACTGACGGCGAAGCTTCGAACGCTTATGGTGTCAAAACTCGTATGTTCGGCATGACAGTGGCAAAGAGGCAAACTTTTATTATTGACCCTGACGGCAACGTCGCTAAACATTACGCCAAGGTTAAACCTGATGAACACTCTGCTGAGGTGTTGGCCGATCTCAAAGAGTTGGGCGCGGGTTCTTAGCGCAGAGCTTTGATGCCTTCATCCAGGCCCGCGATGGTCAGTGGGTACATGCGGTCACCCATCAGCTCCCGAATTAGCTTTACGGACGGCGTGTAATCCCAGCGCGATTTTGGCTCGGGGTTTAGCCAGATCGCTTTCGGATAAGTCTGCAGCAGTCGTTTCATCCATACGGCGCCGGGTTCTTCATTCCAATGTTCAACACTACCGCCCGGATACGCGATCTCGTACGGACTCATCGTCGCGTCGCCAACAAAAATCAATTTATAGTCTGACGCGTACTTATGCGTGATATCGAGCGTCGAGGTCTTTTCCGTCTGCCGGCGCCGATTGTCTTTCCACATGTTTTCATAGACGAAGTTGTGAAAATAGAAGTACTCCAGATGTTTGAACTCGCTGCGTGCGGCGGAAAATGTTTCTTCGCAAACACGCACATGGTCATCCATGGAACCACCGATATCGAGGCATAGCAGAACTTTGACCGCGTTATGACGCTCTGGAACCATACGGATATCCAACATCCCGCCATTGCGCGCTGTCTTGTCAATGGTGTCGTTCAAGTCAAGTTGATCTGCTGCGCCTTCGCGAGCGAATTTTCGAAGTCGTCGTAAAGCAATCTTTATGTTGCGCGTCCCAAGCTCAATGGAGTCATCAAGGTTGCGATAATCGCGCTTGTCCCAGACTTTTACCGCGCTGCGATTACGCGACCCTTCCTGCCCAATGCGAACACCCTCGGGATTAAACCCATAGGCTCCAAACGGCGACGTTCCAGCCGTACCAATCCACTTGCTACCGCCCTCGTGGCGCTCTTCCTGTTCTTCGAGGCGCTCCTGTAGTGCTTTCATGAGTTCTTCGAATCCGCCCATCGACTCAATTAGTTTTCGCTCTTCTTCCGACAGCGACAATTCAGCCTGACGTTGCAGCCACTCCTCGGGAACGTCCTGTATCAAATCGGACAAGGAATCATCGACACCCCTGAAGTACGCGCTGAAAATTCGGTCGAAGCGATCCAGGTGTGATTCGTCTTTAACGAGAGCCGTTCTCGCCAGGAAGTAAAAGTCGTCGACGCTTTGTCCGGCAAGCCCACTCTTCATCGCTTCATGAAGTGTCAGCAACTCGGTGAGTGACGTCTTCATGCCGCCTTCACGAAGCCTGTAAAAAAACGGAATCAACATATCGAGGACAAGCTGCGGCTACTGCGGATTGCTGCGCCGGTCGAGGAATACAAGCTGCTCGAACAGGTGCACGTCCTGTTCGTTTTTGAGCAATGCACCGTACAACGGCGGGATAGCGCTGCGCGAGTTTTCACTCTGCAATGCTTCGAGTGGAATGTCCTCGGCCAACAACAGTTTGATCCAGTCCAGCAATTCCGACGTTGACGGTTTTTTCTTCAGGCCACGCACGTCACGAACCTTGTAAAAGGCATTCAGCGCTTCGGTTAGCAGATCTTTCTTCAAATTGGGAAAGTGCACATCGACAATCTTCGCCATCGTTTCCTGATCCGGAAACTTGATGTAGTGGAAGAAACATCGGCGCAAGAACGCGTCAGGGAGTTCTTTTTCGTTATTGCTGGTGATAACAATGATCGGCCGATGCCGCGCTGATATGAGTTTCTTTGTTTCGTAGACATAGAATTCCATGCGATCCAGTTCCTGTAACAGATCGTTCGGAAATTCAATGTCCGCCTTGTCGATCTCATCGATCAACAAGACCGGCTGCTGTTCGCTCTCGAAAGCCTCCCAGACCTTGCCAGGCATGATGTAGTTCGCAATGTCATGAACTTTGTCGTCGCCAAGTTGAGAATCTCTCAGTCTGGCCACAGCATCGTATTCGTACAGACCCTGCTGCGCTTTGGTGGTCGACTTGATGTGCCACTCATAAAGCGGTTTGCCGAGCGACCTCGCAACTTCGATCGCAAGCTGTGTCTTGCCTGTGCCGGGCTCCCCTTTGATCAGGATCGGCCGTTCGAGCGTTACTGATGCATTGACGGCCATACTCAAATCTTCGGTCGCGATATAGGAATTGCTCCCTGTGAATCTGTCGTCTGCCATTTAGCTATCCGTCTCGTTGCTTCAGCGTCATCTTACCGCCTGTCGGGGCTCAACGTCAGCGTATGTTCCGCGATTCCGGGCAGAAACGGGCTCGGTAAGCCGTTAACCCAGTCAGAATGTCCCGCATCGTAGTACGGAGACAAGGGGTGACCGCTCGCGCCGGTCGGCATATGAAAAATGCTGTTCGCCTCATCGCCGGGAGCAACCGAAAATCGCTCGGAAGCACCAAACGCGGGACCCTGCGCTTTTGGCATATCCAGGTCGCCGTTGAGCGCTTCGGCCGGCATATCCAGGTAGCTGCCGAAAATCGGAATGCTACGACTCAGCGGATGACGGATTGCCGCAATATTGACTTCGCCCCAACTACGCGAGGAAAGCGGACCCTCGAATTTTTCACCAAAATAATCAAGGTTCTGCTGGACTGCCGCGAGCAGAAACTGGTCCCAGTCGTCATAGCCAGCCGGCAACATATGCATTGGCCGCTCGGTGACCAGCGACCAGAGTGGTGCTTCGAACTGATTGCTCTTGCGTAACGCCACGTCGTCCCCGTACGCAGCTCTAACGGGTGCCATCAGGGCATGGAAGACGCGGCGCTCTACTTCGAGTCGAAACGCTCGCACCAGTCGATAGCCAACGGACTCAGGCGCAGCACGTGGAATCCAGTTTTCTACCAACTGCCGGTATTCTGCTAACTCCGCGTTTCCCGCCACAGCTTCGTCACTCAGCGTCTGCAACAGCAGCTCTCGCCACGGCGCCAGAAACAAGGCGCGATCATCGTATTGAATTTTCAGCATATCGGCGGGTTCGAAGAACTCTCTCGCAAACAGCCCGTCTCGAATCTGGCGTGCTCTCGCCCCCAGGTCATAACCACCGTCTCCGACAACCTGAAGGGCTTCGGCATCGGTGACACGAGCGTTGGCAGTCCAGATGCGTCCACCCGCCGGGTTTACAACTCGTGGGTAGTCGCTGCCGGCGATCCAGCCCTGCCAACCGTGTTCAGTACTCCAGTCGGCCGGCACCATGGCGTTGAATTCGGACTTCTTCGGGACCTTGCCAGCTATGGTCCAGGCAATATTACCGCCAGCATCGCCGGTCACAAAGTTCTGTGGTGGCATGCCCATGGAATTCGCGATATCGAGTGCTTCGGGAACCGATGTGGCGTTTTCGAGTTTCAGTATGTTCAGATTAACCGAATCTGTCTTGTGTGCGATCCAGCTAACCACGACTTCACCATCTGGATATTCGATATCGTCGAGGACAGGCCCCCAGATTGTTTCCCGAATCTCGTAATCGACAGGCGCGCCGTCTTTAACCTCGATTAGCTCATTGTGAATCACAAACGGCAAATCACCTTCCGGCGTAGCATAGGTGCCCTCTTCCGCACCGGGGCGAAGCACTACCGCATCGGTGTAATCGCCGTAGCTGTTGGTGAAACCCCAGGCTATATGTGTATTGCTGCCAGCGATGACAAACGGCGCGCCGGGCAAAGTCGCACCGGCAACATCCAGGCCATCAAGTCCGGCGATAACCAACCGAGCTCGATAATAGATATTGGGTGTACTAAGGCCGAGGTGCATATCGTTCGAGACAATAGCTCGTCCGTTCTCTGTCAGGGCACCGGAGACCGCCCAGTTATTGCTGCCACGCAACGGGTATCGGCCACGCTCATCCGCCGGTGGCGCGACGTCTTCGACGTCGCGTAAGGAAACGACGTCAGCGGATGGAATTTCCAAAACGCTGCGCGGCTCACCCATCAACGGCGCATCCCAGGGTGTGCCATCCGGATACATCCAGGCATAGAGTTCTTCGGGAAGGACACCGTGGGCAAATCCACGACGGACTTCTTTGCTCGCCCTGGAATCGTTGAGCTGCACGTACATGGCGTAGACGATGAGCAGAGAATCTTCGGGTTTCCATGGTTCTGGTTTAACGCCCAGAACAAAGTATTCGAATGGTCGCGCCTGCAAAGACCCAAGACCCGCGTTGACACCAGCAGCGTAACGTCGCATCAGGACCCTGTCAGCGCTCGACGCCGCAGCCAGGACTTGTTCTGCGCGTGCACGAAATCGGTGGAAGCGATACCGCTTATCGACATCGATTGTGACGGCACCGACGATTTCAGATAGCTCGCCCGCAGCCTGGCGACGAATCATGTCCATTTGAAAATACCGGTCCTGGCCATGCGCAAAACCGGTCGCAAAAGCAAGATCGGTACGATTCGACGCCGTAATCACCGGTATGCCGGATGCATCACGCTTGATGGTCGCGGAGCTTTCGATATCTGCAACAAGAACCTCGCCGTCAAGTTTCGGAAGACTGGCACGCAGCCCAAGCCAGGCCAACAGGACCACTATCAGGATAACCGCGATCGCACCACCAAACAGGCGCAGAGCGATTTTCTTCATGAACTCGACCTGATCTGAATGACCGTCATCGAATTGGTGCTGCCGGTCACGCCATCCAAATCGCCCTTGGTCAATATCGCTAAATCGTCGACCTTGACCAGATTATTGTCGAGCAGGGTCTTGAATATGTCCTGATACAGTCCGCGTGGGTTGCTAATGTCGATCGCGAATGACACTGGATAGACGCCGCGGTACATCGCTACACGACGACTGGTCGCGACATGCGGAGTAAATGCATAGATCGGAATATCCGAACGAATTCGGGACATCCAACGCGTCGTTGAACCCGACTCCGTCAGCGCGATAATGGCTTTGACCGACATATGATTGGCCATATACATGGTCGCCATTGCTATCGATTCGTCAACCAGGCCAAAGTGATCTTCCATCCGGTGACTGGTAATACCGAGCGGCAGCGGATATTTTTCCGCTCCGACAGCGACCTCGGCCATCGCCTTGACGGCCGCCGTCGGATAAGCACCGACAGCAGTTTCACCGGACAACATGACAGCGTCTGTACCGTCGATCACCGCGTTCGAGACATCAGAAACTTCGGCGCGTGTTGGGATCGGATTGTGGATCATCGATTCCATCATTTGCGTTGCTGTGATGACTATCTTGTGTGCCTTGCGCGTCTTTCGAATGAGCTTTTTCTGAATACCGGTGAGCTCGGCGTAGCCTATTTCAACACCGAGATCGCCACGCGCCACCATGATGACGTCCGCGGCCTCAATGATCGAATCTATATTTGCAACGGCCTCGGTACGCTCGACCTTGGCGACGATGAGTCCGTGTCCGCCGGCCTCCCGGAACAGACGCCGTGCCTCCTCAACATCTGCACCTTCGCGTACAAAGGATACGGCCAAAAAATCCAGATCCATTTCCGCCGCAAGTTTGATGTTTTCCTTGTCGATATCGGTCAGAGCAGCTGCCGACAATCCGCCACCCTTGAGATTAATGCCTTTGTGATCCGACAAGATTCCACCGTTCACGACAGTCGTAAGTATGCGGGTCCCTTCAATACTCTCAACTTCAAGCGAAATCATGCCGTCATTTAGCAACAGAATGTCGCCAGGAGAAACATCGTTGTGCAGGGTATCAAGTGCAACGCCAACACCGTCCCGATCTCCGTCCATGAGGCCCAGCGTGCTGTCGAGGAAGAATTTGTCACCATCCTCGAGCGCGACACTATGTTCTTTGAAGCGGCGAATTCGAATCTTCGGGCCCTGCAAGTCACCCATGATGCCGACCTGCCGGTCGCAGGACTCAGCCGCAGCCCTTAGCATCTCGGCCCGGCGCTTGTGTTCTGATGCTTCACCGTGTGAAAAATTAAGGCGCGCAACATCAAGACCAGCGTTGATCATCTTGCACAGCGTTTTCTTGTCGTCAGACGCTGGTCCCAGCGTCGCGACTATCTTTGTTCGTCTTAGCATGCGCGCGATTATTGCACAGCTACGTTACATACGCTGCTATGCTGCGGTTGCCCCAATAGTTGAAAGATCTCTCAAATGCTCAATCGTCGCAGGTTTCTGCAAAGCATCGCTGTTGCAGCCGCAACCCCCACCTTCGCCATTGGCTGCCAGGATAGGAAGACACCTGGCTATTCATTGCTCGCAGACCCAAGTCAGATCCTGGATCTGCCGCGCGGCTTTTCTTATACCGTGGTATCGCGGCGCGGCGATATGATGGCGGACGGACTGCCGGTACCCGGCGCTCATGACGGCATGGCCGCATTTACGGGCGAGGACGGACGCATCATTGTCGTGCGAAACCACGAACTCACGCCACGATCAAAGCATTCGGGCCCTTATGCGGATAAATGCGAAGACCTGCCCGACGCGGTTCGGTCCTGCTTCTATGATCGCGGTGGAGACAGGACACCAGGACTCGGCGGCACGACGACCACCATCTACAATCCGGCCAGTGAGGAAACGGAACGTCAGTTCCTGAGTCTCGGCGGCACTGATAACAATTGTGCGGGTGGCAAGACACCTTGGGGCTCTTGGCTATCCTGCGAAGAAAGCTTCGCTGATCCTGGTGCCGCGATCTCCAATCAGGCGTCCTTGATATTTCGAGACGAACGACATGGATATGTTTTCGAGGTGCCCGCGGCGGCGACTGAATTGGTCGATGCTGTTCCACTGAAAGATATGGGGCGATTCCAGCATGAGGCCGCCGCAGTACACACAGCGAGTGGTGTGGTCTACCTGACGGAAGATCAGTGGCACTGCCTGTTCTATCGGTTCATTCCCAACGTGCCCGGCCAGCTGCAGGAAGGCGGACGACTGCAGGCACTCGCAATTGCCGGGCAACCCGGGAAACCCACACACAACTGGGATCGAGTCGACCTCAGCGTGAATGAAACGCTGGCGACTTATTGGATCGACCTTGAGGACATCGACGGCGACGAAGATGACCTGCGCCTGCGTGGCGCTGCCCAGGGCGCCGCAACATTCGCGCGGGGCGAAGGACTTTCTGTTGCGGGAGACCGATTCGCATTTACCTGTACGTTGGGAGGCCCAGCCCGGCTTGGGCAGGTATTCGCGTACACGCCGAGCCCCTTCGAGGGCACAGCCGAAGAGCAGAGTTCACCCGGTCAACTGACCCTGATCGCCGAGGCGAAACAGGATTCTCTGCTAAATAATTGTGACAACCTGACGATGGCGCCATGGGGTGACCTGATTGTCTGCGAAGACACTGAAAGCAACACAGATCACTGTGCGCTGGTTGGGATTCGACCTGACGGCAGCCAGTACCTGGTGGCCAACAATGCCTACACGGATTCAGAGCTTGCAGGTGTTTGCTTTTCGCCGGATGGCGAGACGATGTTCGTGAATATTCAGTATCCGGGGGTAACGATTGCCATTACCGGGCCTTGGGCCGAGTTGATCGTGTGATTCTCGGGGCCTGATCGGTAAGCCTAATCTCTTCTCCACGACCCACAGTCAAATTGATTAGGCTTACCGATCAGGCCCCTGACATCGCGCGTCTTTCGAGAATCGCAACGGCTGGCAATGTCTTGCCTTCTACGAACTCCAGGAATGCACCGCCGCCGGTGGAAATGTAGGAGATGTTGTCGGCGACGTCATATTTATCGATGGCGGCCAACGTGTCTCCGCCGCCAGCCACTGAAAATGCGTTGCTTGCTGCTATTGCTTCCGCCAGAACTTTGGTGCCTGCACCGAATTGATCAAATTCGAATACGCCGACCGGGCCGTTCCAGATGATCGTGCCGGCGCCGGCAAGGATCTTCGCAAATTGATCAGCTGTCTCTGGTCCAATGTCGAGAATCAGCTCATGCGTCGATACTTCGGCGACCTCTATTGTCGCCGCTTCTGCGTCAGGAGAAAACTCGTTCGCCACGACCACATCGGTTGGTACCGGGATATCCGCTTTATCGTCACTATCCGCCGCTAGCTGTCTAGCGATATCAAGCATGTCCGGTTCGTACAAGGACTTACCGACTTCGTGGCCCGCTGCCGCAATGAAAGTGTTGGCTATACCACCGCCAACAATCAGGCAATCAACGACGTCAGCCAGCGTATCGAGAACCGTGAGTTTCGTCGATACCTTGGAACCACCTACGATCGCGACGAACGGTCGAGCCGGATTGTCGAGTGCTTTGGCGAGCGCCTCGAGTTCTGCCGAAAGTAACGGTCCGGCGCAGGCGATAGCCGCGTGCTCCGCAACGCCGTAAGTGCTGGCTTGTGCCCTATGCGCGGTTCCAAATGCATCCATAACGAAAATGTCACACAAAGACGCCATCTTTTTCGCCAGCGCTTCGTCGCAAGCTTTCTCGCCCTCAAGAAAACGGACGTTCTCCAGAAGGACGACGCCACCTGCGGCGACGTCAACACCATCGAGCCAGTCACTCACCAGTGGAACATCACGTTCGAGCAAGTGTGCAAGACGGGCAGCGACGGGCGACAAAGAAAATTCCTTTTCGGATTGCCCTTCGGTCGGCCGACCGAGGTGCGACATGAGCATCACCGCAGCACCCGCATCGAGTGCAGCCCTGATTGTTGGCAGGGCTGCACGTATACGAGCGTCTGAGGTCACTTCGCCATCAGCAACCGGAACGTTCAGGTCCTCGCGAATTAACACTCGCTTGCCCTGCAGATCGACGTCGGTCATTTTGATGACAGACATAGTAGCTCCCGGCTTAGGTGCCCTGATTACTTTGCGTTAACAAGCGCTACAGTAGTGTCCAGCATACGATTCGAGAAGCCCCACTCGTTGTCGTACCACGAGCAAACCTTCACAAGCGTGCCGTCCAGAACCTTGGTCAATGTCGAGTCATACGTAGACGATGCCGGGTCGTGATTGAAATCGATCGAAACCAGCGGCTCGTCGTTGTACGCCAGCACACCCTTCAGCGGTCCCTCGCTTGCAGCCTTCAGGATAGCGTTGATTTCATCGACGCTTGTCTCTCTTTCAGCAACAAACGTCAGGTCAACTGCCGAGACATTGATCGTTGGGACTCGCATGGAGAAACCGTCGAGCTTGCCATTAAGTTCAGGCAGGACCAGTCCAACGGCTTTCGCAGCACCCGTACTCGTCGGAATCTGCGACATAGTGGCAGAGCGCGCACGGCGCAAGTCAGAGTGGTATACGTCGGTAAGAACCTGATCATTTGTGTAGGCGTGAATTGTGGTCATGATGCCGTGCTTGAGGCCGATTGATTCATGCAAGGGTTTAACCAGTGGCGCGAGGCAATTGGTTGTGCAGGATGCGTTCGAAATTATGTTGTGGTCCGCTGTCAGCGTTTCGTGATTTACGCCGTAAACGATGGTGCCGTCAATGTCGGCGCCGCCCGGTGCGGAAATCACCACTTTCTTCGCGCCGGCTTCGATGTGCTTGCCAGCGGTTTCACGCGTGCGGAAAAAACCGGTGCATTCGAAAACGACTTCGACGCCAAGCTCGCCCCACGGCAGTTTGGCAGGATCACGCTCTGCGAAGACTTTGATACGGTCGCCATTGACGATGATTTCATCGCCGTCGACTTCGACGGTGCCGGGAAACGGTCCATGCGCTGTATCGCGGCGTGTCAGATGTGCATTGGCGTTTGAATCACCAAGATCATTAATGGCTACCACATCAAATTCGCCCGCACGGCCAGATTCGTGAATTGCCCGCAAGATGTTGCGCCCGATGCGCCCGTAACCGTTGATGCCAATCTTTATTGCCATTTTCAAAACTCCAAAATAAGAAATTAATAGTTTACTTCAATACGTTTTTCGCAACGGCGACAACGTTCTCCGTCGAAAACCCGAAATGTTCGAACAATTCTTCCGCCGGCGCCGATTCACCGAATCTGTCCATGCCGATCACCTGTCCGGTTGGGCCTGCATATCGCCACCACGATGCAGTCACCCCGGCTTCAATTACCACTCGCGCGGTGACGGCTGCCGGTAAAACAGACTCACGATAAGCCGCATCCTGTGCGTCAAATACATCCGTACACGGCATGGAAACAACCCGTGCCTTTATTCCATCGGCTACCAGCGCCTCCGACGCCGATACGGCCAGGGCAAGCTCCGAGCCTGTTGCTATGAAGATAATATCCGCCACTCCGTCAGTATCTTTCAATACGTAACCACCACTCGCGATATCCGAAATCTGTTCGGCACTGCGTGCCTGATGCGGCAATCCCTGGCGGGTCAGGATAAGACTTGTCGGTCCATCCTGCCGTTCGATCGCGTAGCGCCAGGCAACTGCCGTTTCTACCGCGTCGCACGGACGCCATACGCTCATGTTTGGCATCAGACGTAACGACGCCGTGTGTTCGACGGGCTGGTGCGTCGGCCCATCTTCACCCAGACCGATTGAGTCATGTGTGAATACGAGGACATTCTGAATCTTCATCAGAGCGGCCATACGCAGCGCGTTTCGCGAGTAGTCAGAGAACGTCAGGAATGTGCCGGAGTACGGTAGCCAGCCGCCGTGCAGGCGCATGCCGTTGCAAATTGCGGTCATGCCGAACTCGCGGACGCCAAACCAGACGTAATTACCGGCCGCATCATCACCCGATATCGGCACTGATCCGTCGTGCTTGGTCAGATTGGAGCCTGTCAGATCCGCCGATCCGCCGGCCATTTCAGGCAAGGCCGGTGCGAACGCGTTCAATGCGATGAGTGATGCCTTGCGAGTTGCGACCGAAGCACCTTCAGCGTCAATCCCGGCAATGGCCTTGTCAGCGAAGTCATTCCAATCCGCTGGCAGATTGCCCGCCATGCGTCGTTCGAACTCGGTGGCGAGTTTCGAGTGCTCTGATTTATATGCCGCAAAAGTCTCGTTCCAGGTGCTTTCCAAAACAGCGCCGCGCTCCTTGTAATTCCAGTCGGCGGCAATGCCCTCGGGAATCTCGAACGGCGCCGCATCCCAGCCAAGCTCTTTACGTGCCGCGGCAATTTCTTCATCGCCGAGCGGTGCACCATGCGTTGCCGCAGTGCCTTGTTTGTTTGGCGAACCGAAGCCGATGATCGTCTTGCAGCAGATCAATGTTGGGCGATCAGTAGCTGCAGTAGCCTGGTCAATAGCCGTAGCGATGGCTGCCGAATCGTGCCCGTCCACGTCAGCGACAACCTGCCAGCCATAAGCCTCAAAGCGCTTGACCGTGTCATCGGTGAACCAGCCACCAACCTCGCCATCAATCGAAATATTGTTGTCGTCGTAAAGGCAAATGAGCTTGCCGAGCTTCAAAGTACCCGCGAGCGAGCAAGTCTCGTGTGAAATTCCCTCCATGAGACAGCCATCGCCAAGGAAGACCCAGGTCTTGTGATCGACAATATCGTGGCCCGGCCGATTGAATTCGGCCGCCAGCATCTTCTCGGCCATGGCCATGCCAACGCCGTTGCTTAAGCCCTGACCCAACGGACCCGTCGTTGTCTCGATCGGCCCGCCCGGCTCGTATTCAGGGTGGCCGGCTGTTCTGTAACCGAATTGCCGAAAATTTCTGAGTTGGTCGATCGAAAAATCTTCATATCCCGTCAGATGTAGCAGACTGTAGAGCAACATCGACCCGTGACCGTTCGACAATACGAAACGGTCACGATTGGCCCATTCGGGATTGGCCGGGTTGTGTTGCAAGTAGTCATTCCATAGCACTTCGGCCATATCGGCCATACCCATTGGGGCACCCGGGTGGCCTGAGTTGGCGGCCTGCACCGCATCCATACTTAGGGCACGAATCGCGTTCGCGAGATTGCGCCGAGCTGGATCGCCAGCCCTCGTTGCTTTATTTGACATGTGACCTATCTTGACGTGGGACCTGAACGGCCTTTGTTTATGAGGTGTGAAAATCGAATCTGTCGAGCCGCGCATTTTCCCTGTTATAGAGGGCCGCATCAAGGGTACAATGCGCCACCCGTAATTTTGGATACACATTAGTTATGTCTGACGCTTTCCTTTTTACGTCCGAATCGGTCTCCGAAGGCCATCCGGACAAGATATCCGACCAGATCTCCGACGCCATTCTTGATGCGATTATCGCCGAGGATCCAAAGGCGCGAGTTGCTTGCGAGACAATGGTCAAGACCGGCATGGTCGTCGTCGCTGGCGAAATCACCACCACAGCGTGGGTTGATATGGAAGAGATCGTGCGCGAGGTCGTGCTCGATATCGGCTATGACGAGTCGAGCAAAGGCTTCGACGGCGCAACCTGCTCGGTACTCAACGCTATTGGCAAACAGTCGCCCGACATCGCGCAGGGCGTTGACCGTGATTCCGAGAAAGCACAAGGCGCCGGCGACCAGGGCCTGATGTTCGGCTATGCCACGAATGAGACGGAAGTTCTCATGCCCGCTCCAATCACGTATTCACACCGCCTCGTTCAACAACAGGCGAAAGTGCGCAAGAACGGCACGTTGCCGTGGCTGCGCCCGGACGCGAAAAGCCAGGTGACGTTCAATTATGAGAACAACAAGCCGGTTTCAGTTAATGCCGTAGTCCTCTCCTCGCAACATAGCCCTGACGTTTCAATGGCAGACTTGCGTGAAGGTGTGATGGAGGAAATTATCAAACCTGTATTGCCTGCTGAGCTGCTTGGCGCTGATACTCAGTACCACATCAACCCGACCGGACGGTTTGAAATCGGTGGTCCAATGGGCGATTGTGGTCTGACAGGGCGCAAGATCATCGTCGATACCTATGGAGGCTCCGCGCGCCACGGCGGCGGTGCGTTCTCGGGCAAAGACCCGTCAAAGGTGGATCGCTCCGCTGCTTACGCCAGCCGTTACGTTGCCAAGAATATCGTCGCCGCCGGCCTGGCCGAGCGTTGCGAAATTCAGGTGTCGTATGCAATTGGTGTCGCAGAACCAACATCAATCAGTGTGCAGACATTTGGCACCGGAACAATTTCTGATGCCCGGATGACGACATTGATACGTGAACACTTCGACCTTACCCCGTACGGCATTTTGACGATGCTCGACCTGATCAAGCCTATCTATCGCCAGACGGCTGCCTACGGACACTTCGGCCGGGAAGACATCGATCTCAGCTGGGAACAAACTGACAAAGCAGCCGCGCTAAAAGCCGCCGCTGCGTAAATACTTTTTAGGAGACTCACCATGAGCAGCGAAGCTCACGCCATTCAAGAAAACGATTACAAAGTTGCCGATATTTCATTGGCCGACTGGGGCCGCAAGGAAATGGCCATCGCCGAGACCGAAATGCCGGGCCTCATGGCATTGCGCGAAGAATACAAAGGCAAGAATCCACTGGATGGCGTCCGTCTGACGGGGTGCCTGCATATGACCATCCAGACTGCGGTGCTTATCGAGACGCTGAAAGATCTCGGCGCTGATATTCGCTGGTCGTCATGCAATATTTTCTCAACGCAGGATCACGCGGCCGCGGCAATTGCGGTAACCGGTATTCCGGTCTTCGCCTGGAAAGGCGAAACCGAAGATGAGTACTGGTGGTGCGTAGAACAAACAATCGCAGGCCCGGACGGCTGGCAGCCAAATATGATCCTGGATGATGGTGGTGATCTCACGCAAATCCTGCACGACAAATATCCGGAAATCATGGAGGGTGTCAAAGGCCTGTCCGAAGAAACGACGACCGGCGTTAAGCGTCTTTACGACATGATGAAGGACGGCTCCCTGGCGTGCCCTGCTTTCAACGTCAACGACTCGGTAACGAAATCCAAGTTCGATAACCTCTACGGCTGTCGTGAGTCGCTCGTTGACGGCATCAAGCGTGCAACCGACGTCATGGTTGCAGGAAAGGTTGCTGTCGTTTGTGGCTATGGCGATGTTGGCAAAGGTTGCGCGCAGTCATTGAAAGGTCTCGGTGCAACTGTTTGGGTTACGGAAATCGACCCGATTTGTGCTTTGCAGGCAGCGATGGAAGGTTACCGGGTCGTCAAATTTGATGACATCTGCGATCAGGTGGATATTGTCGTCACCGCGACGGGCAACTACCACGTGGTTTCCGGACCACAAATGGACCGTATGCGCAATCAGGCGATTGTTTGCAACATCGGGCACTTTGATAACGAAATTGACGTTGCCTACCTGAAGCAGTACGAGTGGGAAAATATTAAACCGCAGGTCGATCACATTATTTTTCCGGATGGTAAGCGCATTATCCTGCTCGCCGAAGGTCGTCTCGTGAATCTCGGTTGTGCAACAGGCCACCCGAGCTTCGTCATGTCGAACTCATTTACCAACCAGGTTCTTGCACAAATAGAGCTATGGCAGAACGGTGACAACTACGCCAAAGAGGTTTACGTATTGCCGAAGCACCTCGATGAAAAGGTCGCGCGGTTGCACCTGAATCGCATCGGTGCGAAGGTCACCGAACTTTCCACCGAACAGGCGGATTACATCGGCGTCGAGAAGTCCGGGCCATACAAACCGGAGCATTACCGCTACTAGTACTTCGTCAAAGGGAAACGCCTTATTCAAGCGAGCGATGACGTAACTGACGGTGATTCGATTCGGGTCCTGCACCTGACCGACCCACACTTGTTCGCCGATCCTGACGGCGAATTGCGAGGCACTGTTACTGCGGAGTCTTTGCAGCGGGTACTTGACCACTATGACGCCGGTGATTGGCGCGCAGACCGCGTGCTGATCACCGGCGATCTTATTCAGGACGACAGCGCCGAAGCTTACGCACGATTCCGCGAGTTGCTGCTTCCTCTCAACATGCGCATGCATTGCGTTCCGGGCAATCACGACATCCGCGAATTGATGCGAGCCGTTTGCAGGCAACCACCTTTCTCCTACTGCGCCAAGGAAGAGATCAAAGACTGGTTAATATTAGGGTTGGACAGCTGCATCAGCGGCGACGCTGGCGGCGAAATCTCGGACGACGAATTCGACCGACTCGAGGCTAGCATCAGCGCTAGTAAAGCAAAACATATCCTGGTCTGCCTGCACCACCCTCCTGTGCCCATGGGAAGCGCGTGGCTCGATACCGTTAAACTGAAAAATGACGAAGTGTTCCTGGCTAAGCTGCACGAATCAGGGCGCGTACGATTACTGATGTTTGGCCACGTACACCAGGAGTACGAAGAGGATCACGACGGTATTCTGGTCGTTGGCACACCTTCTACTTGCCGTCAATTCAAACCCGGCAGCGAGGACTTTGATGTTGATGATCGCCCGCCTGCTTACCGGCGTATTACTTTGCACGCAGATGGCAGCATCAACAATGACTTGATTTGGGTGGACGATTGAAAAGCATTCTACTGATCACCTCGCTGGTGTTGCTGGCAACATCCGTTCACGCGGATGATTCCGGCCATCCTTTGACGCTATGGGAAGTTGCGGGTGAAAAAAATTCGGTCTACTTGCTGGGGTCGATTCACCTGCTCAGGTCAAAGGACTATCCACTGCCGACAGCGCTTGACGAAGCTTACAACGATGCCGAAGTCCTCTTTATGGAAGTCGACATGGACGACATGGATCCTATAGCTGCACAGGCGGCGTTCACCAAATATGGCGTTTTGCAGGACGAAACGACGCTTCGTGATTTGATGGGCGAAGCCCTGTATCTCGAGGCCGCGAAAGCCGCTGAAGTTATCGATATCCCGCTGGACATGCTCAGCAAGACCGAACCCTGGTATGCGGCGATGACGATAGAAATAATGGTGCTTAGCCGCATCGGCTTCAACCCAGCCCTTGGCATTGAAATGCACATGCTGTCGAAGGCGGCGACCGATGGAAAGCCTATCGAAGGTTTCGAGACCATTGAAGAGCAAATCCAGATTCTCGATGGCTTGTCCTTGCAAGCACAGCGCGAAATGCTGTTGTCGACTCTTGAAGAAAGCGCGGAGTTGGCCGAGATGATGGATGAGCTGATTGCCGCCTGGCGGCGCGGCGATGTGGCCTTTCTGGAAGCTGGAATGCTTGACGAACTCGCCAAGCATGAAGAGCTCAATAAAGCGCTCGTCACGGACCGTAATTCTCGCTGGGTTACTCGGATCGAGGACCTGCTGGACGACGACGATGACTACCTTATTATTGTCGGCGCATTGCATCTTGTCGGACCAAACGGCGTCCCGAACCATCTGCAGCGGATCGGCTACGACGTTCACCAGTTGAGCGAGCCACCACCACTGAAGTAGGATGCGCCCTCCCTGGGAGGATTTTCATGAGTCTATTTACAAACGCGCAGGAGTTCATAGCGGGCGGTGTCAATTCACCGGTACGTGCATTCGCTGGCGTCGGCGGCGAGCCCGTCTTTTTCAAGAGCGCCGAAGGTGCCTACCTCGAAAGCGAGGATGGTCGTCATTTTATCGACTACGTTGGATCCTGGGGACCAATGATTCTGGGCCATCGTCACCCGGCCGTCATCAATGCAGTGACCGAAACAGCAAAACAGGGTTTAAGTTTTGGTGCGCCATGCGTACTCGAAACTCAAATCGCTGAAAAAATCTGCACACTGGTGCCCTCTATCGAAAAGGTCCGCATGGTGAGCTCGGGGACCGAGGCAACCATGAGTGCCATTCGTCTCGCGCGCGGCCATACCGGGCGCGACAAGATAATCAAGTTTGAAGGCTGTTATCACGGCCACTCCGATTCGCTGTTGATCAAAGCCGGTTCCGGTGCCCTAACGCTGGGTGTTCCCAGCTCACCAGGCGTCCCGGCCGGCCTGGCAGAACACACCATTACCCTGCCCTACAACGACATCGAGGCGTTAAATACGGTGTTCGCAGAGGTCGGTGAACAGATTGCCTGCGTGATCGTCGAGCCGATCGCCGGCAACATGAACATGGTGCCGCCGATACCGAACTTCCACGAAACACTCCGCGATCTTTGCACGGCAAAGGGCAGCATTCTTATTTTTGACGAAGTCATGACTGGGTTTCGCGTTGCCAAAGGTGGCGCCCAGTCGATCTTTGGCATCACACCGGATCTGACAACGCTCGGCAAGATCGTCGGTGGTGGTATGCCAGCCGCCGCCTTCGGCGGCCGTGCCGACATCATGGCGAGTCTCGCTCCCGACGGTCCGGTTTATCAGGCAGGTACTCTCTCTGGAAATCCGGTAGCGATGGCAGCCGGCCTCACCACGCTGGAGCAGATTGATGCACCGGGATTCTACGAGTCGCTGACCGCAAAGACGCTGCAATTGATTGCTGGCCTGGCCGCGGCCGCGACCGATGCCGGGGTCGGAATGGCTACTGAATGTGAAGGTGGTATGTTCGGACTCGTCTTTACGGATGCCGCGTCCGTGCGCAGTTTCGATCAGGTCGCTGCGGCAGACGTTGAACGATTCAAAAAGTTCTTCCACGGCATGCTGGACGAGGGCATTTACCTGGCACCGTCAGCATTTGAAGCGGGATTCGTATCGGCCGCGCATGGTGATAAAGAAATCAACGCAACGATCGACGCTGCTACGAAGGTATTCGCGACACTATAGAGGTGCTCCGGGCCCGCGTACTGAATCTAACAGTTCATCGACAAGCTTCAGCCGCGCGAGTGTGTCACCACTCTCCAGGCTTCGTTGCTTCTGTTCCAGCTCGATCGGCAATATTTCGAGAAACCGGTAGGCAACCCAAACCGCATCGTCGTATTTGCGCTCCTGCGACTCGTACAGTCGGCCAAGATCATCCATCACATTTTCGAGTATGTGTGCCAAAACCCGATACTCGTCCGGCAGCAGCAGTGATTCTTCTGCGGCCATGAGATCGACTTCCCCTATATTGAGACCATCATCCTGGCGCTCGCTCGAAAGCAGCCGGAATCGCTGCTCGCCCTGTGCCGTCACGCCCAATAGGCCGTCGCTCCCCTGATACCAGTCCGAGATTCTGGCCACGGTTCCAACACTGTAGGTAGTGGCCGTTCCTGCTTCCTCACCATCACGTATTAGCAAAACACCGAACGGTGAGTCAGTTTTCAGGCACTGGCTCACCATATCCAGGTAGCGTGACTCGAAAATCCGCAGCGGCAGAGGCCCGCCCGGAAACAATACGGTTTTCAATGGAAAAATAGGTATTCGCACACCCTAAGTATAGGTGAGGTTCCGAGAGTCATCATTGTGTCCGCTTTGCCACTTGAGTACGCTGGCAGCTATGAATAGACGAAATCTACTGCTTGTTCTATTGCTTGGGGTCGTGATCGGCTCTATCGCCACAAACTACCTCGCACCGAAATCCCAATTCCCGCGATTCTCGCAAGCGGTAACACCTGACATGCCCGACGTTGTTGACGTCAGCGTTGCCGAGGCCGAAGCACTGCGCACGGAACGATATGCAGGTATTTCGACAATTGAAGAAATACTGGCCTTACCAACTGACTTCGCGGAAACGGAGGCCCTGTATATTGTTGCCGGCAGATCGGACTCAGGCGGCATTCAGGATCTAATCACTCAGGCAGCGAAAATCCGCAGTCGCGATGACCGTCTGGCGGCCCTGCAGATTCTTTTCCTGAGATTGACGGAACTTGATCCAAAATCCGCCCTCGCAATTTCGAGAACACCAAGTTTTCGCGCCTACAAGAACCACGAAAAGGCAGTCTGGGTCGCCTGGGGACGGCTGGACCTTGCTGCGGCGATTGATGAAGCAAAGAGAGGAACCGCATCGGAAAAACGCTTTGCTGCTCAGGCACTGTACTCGGCGGTGAGGGGTCTTGAGAACGAGGATTCGGAGCTCATTTACGCTGAGCTCGGTATGAAGCCCGGGCAAAATGCGCGCGCGCAACATTTATACGCACTTGCCGAGCAATCACCGGCCGATGCCATTCGCTACGTCGAGTCCTTAAGTTCTGCTGCCGAGCAGCGCAAGCAGTTCGGTTGGCTCGCCGGCTTGCTTGGTCGTTCCGGAAATCCTCTGGACGCGAGCTACGCAGACCTCATTCAATCAACATCGAGTCGACAACAGTTCAAACAATATCTATCGATGTACAGCGCGCGTTCCGATCCCGAGGCTATTTTGGAAAAAATGTCTTCAATGCCGATGACTCAGGCCAATCAGGCGCAAATGGCCTCGGCACTGCAATCGCTGGCAGCGGACGACCCTGCGAAGGCGCTCGAATATCTCGATCAGATGCCCGAATCGTCGTCGCTCCGACAATACAAATCGTCTATAGCCATGGTAGTCGCCGGGAGCGATCCGGCCATGGCGCTCGCCTGGGCGCGTGACAACGACACATCGTCGAATCAATCAACACTGATGGCTGTACTGAGCCAGGTCGCGCAACAGGACCCGCAGTTGGCGCTCGCAGAAGCGCAAACACTCAAGGACGTAAGGCAACGGGATCAGTTGGTTTCGACCGTTGCGACGCATATCAGCCAGACCAATCCAGAGGAGGCAATGCAATTGCTGGCCCAGGTCACTGACAAACGAATACGCAACAGAACCGCCAGCCAGATCGCCGCTGTCTGGGCGCAATCTGATTTTGACAGCGCCGTAAACTGGGTTTCCTCACTGGACGTCGATGCGCAACGGAACGCACTACAGTCTATGGGTCAGAATCTTGTTTACAGCGACCTTGATCGGGCGACGGAGCTCCTGGAGCGGTTTCCGGGAAAGAACAGCGGGAGGCTCGCGATGCAGATCACTCAAAGCCTCGCAGAAAAGAGGGGCACCGACGCTGCTATGTCCTTTGCTAACCGCTATAGAGACAAACCGGAGTACTCAGAATTGCAGTCCGTTGTGATCGGCATGATGGCCAATTCTGATCCGGCGCTCGCAATGCAGATGGCGAGAGACGTGGAAAATGACAGGTCACGAGACCAACTGTACGCGAGAATAATTGGCCAGCAAGCCGCACGCGATCCGCAGCAAGCGCTGCAGTGGATGAATTCCATATCAGGCGAAAAATCACGCTCAGCGGCAACGACACAAATTGCGAGGCAATGGTATTCACAAGATCCGACCGCGGCAGCGGCGTGGATCGGCGGCTTGCCTCGCGGCAACACCAGGGATGACGCGATTATCGCCACTATTTCCTCCGGCCGGGGATCAGATGAAGATTTTCTGGATCTAATAGAAACAGTCAGCGACCCGGCGAAGCGCAAGCAAGTAACTCTGATGCGAATCCAGATGTACCTGCAGTCGGACCCGGCCGAAGCCGAACGTCTCCTTGGTGAAGTCGATCTTACGGATCAGGAGCGAGAGCAGTACGAATCAATGTTACGCGGTTATGGCTACGGTTATTAGCAGGTCTCAACAAACCGTCAGCTTTCCTGCTCAAGCTCCAGAATGTCGCCCGGCTCGCAATCCAGGGCCTCGCAGATAGCCTCCAGCGTCGAGAACCGAATTGCTTTAGCTTTGCCGCGCTTCAGGATCGACAGGTTGGCTAGCGTAATTCCCACCTCTTCGGACAGCTCAGTTAACGACATCTTGCGCTGCACCAGCAGCAGGTCCAGGTTTACTTTGACTGATCTGGCCATCAGATCGTCAATTGATGCGATTCGTTGATACTGGCTGCTTCATTCAAAACGCCGGACAAGACGATCAGCACAAGACCAATAAATATCGACCCACCATTCAATTCAAACGCGGGATTCAGCACGATGCCCGGTAACTCCAGTGAGTACTCCCGGAGAATCGCCCGACCGCCAAAATATTGTAGCAGTGGGCTTACCAGCGCCCAGCCGATCGCGATGTAACCGATCTTCTTGATCCGTGCCGAGTTCTGCGACTCGAAATTCTTGCCCTCGGCAAGCGACGCGAAAACCGCCCTTATTTGCAGCAACAGGTAGAAACCGACAAGGCCGCCTATTTCGGTCATCAATGCGAAGACGTAAAAGGCAGACGAACTCGATGTATCGATATCGAGCATCGCCTTCCCGCCGATTTTGGGATCGCGAATACCATCGGGCTGTGTTCTGCCGGCAGGATATTTGCTGAGGTCGATATCAAACGATGAGAAAACGCTGATATCAACGCCCCAGGTCTCGGGGTGGGATGATTGACCGATCGTCATCGCGATCGCGGATAGCGGCCACAAAATCAGTGCAACCAATGCGAGCACGCGGACAAAATCGAGAATTCGCTTAACCACTGTTGCCAGCGGGTTTTTATTTACTGTAGACATGCAATATTCCAGTGTTGAATTATTTATTGTTTATCGATAATAGACTATTTATTATCGAATAACAACAAACATTGCATGACTAACAATATATTTCCTATGAACCGCGCGTTCTTTGTAATAACGCCGTTAAGGTCTGCCTCGCTGATCCGAAGCCGCCATTGCTCATGAAGATGACCTGGTCGCCACCCAAGACCTTCCTGGACATGTCGTTGACCAGCTGATCGTAGTCCCGGTGCATGATCAACCTGCCCTCCAGTGGCGCTAGTGATGCGTCGAACCCATCACCCATTCCGTCCGGGCGATACATCCAGATCAGGTCCGCGTCCATTAAAGAATCCGCCAGTGCATCGTTGTGCACACCCAGCTTCATCGTATTGGACCGTGGTTCGATGGCGACGATTACGCGTTGTCCTGGGTAGCGCACTCGCATAGAAGCGATCGTTTTCTTGATGGCCGTTGGGTGGTGCGCGAAGTCGTCGTAAATCGCAATATTCGCGACCGTCGCTGTACGTTCCATACGCCGTTTGACGCCTTTGAACCGAGACAACGCATCCACGGCACCCTCGAATGGCACGCCTACCGACACGGCGGCAGCAACCGCTGCGATTGCGTTATCGAGATTGTGATAACCACTCATACGCCAGCGCGTTTCGGCAGCGGCGCCCGCTGGGTCGCGCATGCCAATATGGCGCTCGACCGTATCGCCAAATCTCGCTATCCAGTCGGTGCCGTCACCAGTGCCAAAAGTTTGCACTGGCGTCCAGCAGCCCATTTCGAATAGTTTCTCGAGGTTCCTGTCGTTGCCATTCGCAATAATATGCCCATCGCTCGGCACCATGCGAAGCAACTGGTGAAACTGCCACAGGATCGAATCCATGTCCTTGTAAATATCGGCGTGATCGAATTCCAGATTATTCAGGACCAATGTACGCGGTCGGTAGTGGACAAACTTGGCGCGTTTATCGAAAAAGGCTGTGTCGTACTCGTCAGCCTCGACGACAAAAAACCGCGACTTCCCGAATCGGGCTGATGTCCCGAAATTGACCGGAATTCCGCCGATCAGAAATCCAGGTTCAAGACCGGCGTCTTCCAGGATCCATGCCAGCATGCTGGCCGTCGTTGTTTTGCCATGGGTGCCGGCGACGGCTATAACATGGTGATCATGAAGCACGTTTTCCGCAAGCCATTGCGGACCGGACGTATAGCGATCTTTATTGTTGAGCATCGCCTCAACAACTTCGACGCCGCGGCTCATTACATTGCCGACAACGACGCAGTCAGGATCGACGGCAAGCTGCTGCGCATCGACACCTTCATGAATATCGATTCCGAGGTTCTTAAGTTGCGTACTCATGGGAGGGTAAACGTTGTGATCGCATCCCGTCACTTTGTGCCCCGCTGCACGGGCAAGTGCGGCAACACCGCCCATAAATGTTCCACAGATGCCAAGTATGTGTATGTGCATATTTTCCTACGCCGCCGGCCTGAGCATCGGCTCAAGAACAGCGAGCAAATTAAGTTGTCCGAACAGCACCGCCAAAGCGATCAGAAATCCAACGACCCATTGCCGTTCGATGGTACGTGCAATGATATGTCCTTCGACCGGAATCGACCAGAACCAGATCAACTGCAATGCCCAGCTGGTTTCGTCTTCTGTGAGTAACAATGGAAGAGCGATACGCCCGCCGATCAATACAATGCTGAACACTATGCTACAGCCCAGAATCGCGGTAACACAACGCAATAGCCGATCGCCCTTGCCAAAAACATTAACGACGATCGCATAAGTCCCCAGCCCGACAAACGCCAGACTCAGGTCGATGAAGAGACTCGAGCTTCTGTAGGTTTCCACAACCATCACAGTGGCAACTCCTGCCAGCACCCAAATGGCAGCGACCAGCACGAACAGGACGGTCGAATGTGGGATGTCGTTCGGGCCCTTTCGCAGAAGAACTATTTCGAACAGTGTTTTGAATAGAGTTGGCACGTTGCGGATCATCGCATGTTAACCTCCATAAATGCCCGACTACCTGTCCGTCTATCACCCTGACGACATCAGCCAAAGCCTCTCAGGACACGCCAAACTCGGCGTCGACACCGAGTTCATGCGCGAGAAAACCTATTTCGCGCAGCTTTGTCTGATACAGATTTCAACTCCCGACGAAATCTATTGCGTCGATCCTCTGGTTGAAAACAGCCAGAATGAATTTTGGCGCAAACTCCTGGAAAGTAGCTGGGTCGTGCATTCCGCACGACAGGACATAGAGGTCGTCTATCAAACAGCGGGAGCGATGCCGTGCGAGATTTTCGACACCCAGATTGCGGCCGGCCTGCTTGGTATGCCGGCGCAAATGGGCTATGCGGGTTTGGCTAAGGAGTTGTTTGATGTCGACATGGCGAAATCTCACACACGAGCGGACTGGACGCGCCGACCGCTGCCGACGGAGGTCCTCGATTACGCGGCTGAGGATGTCGAATACCTGTTACCGGCATCCGACATCCTGAGCGAGAGGCTGGACAAGAAGGATCGCCTGGAGTGGGCCCAGCAGGATTCGGCGTTGCTACTGGATACCGCGTTGTATGTTGTGGCGGGCGACCAGGCCGTCGAACGACTCAAAGGTGCGCGCAATTTTCGCGGCCCGAAACGTGCCGCGGCGGTCCGTCTGGCAGCGTGGCGCGAGGAAGAAGCTATCCGTCGAAATCGGCCACGACAGTGGATTCTGCGGGACAATGTATTGCTCGATATTGCCTACAATCTGCCGACAAGCGAAACCCAGCTGTCGAAGATTGACGGCATACCTCCGAAAATCGCTAACCGAGTCGGCAAGCAATTGATCGATGCCGTTGCCGCGTCCAAAGGCGACAGTAATGGTTACCAACCGCCACGACCGCCGGACGAGGCACAAAAGGCACTACTAAAAGAAATGCAGTCTCAAGTCGCAGACTGTGCGAAAGACCTGGGTATTGCCGCCGAGACTGTCGCATCCAAACGTGAGTTATCGTCGGTGATCATTTCCGGCACGCGCGAATCAAGAGTCTTCACTGGCTGGCGCCGGGGCCTCATCGGCGAACGACTGCTACAGCTCCTGTAGGCAGAGGCGCTCCTACGAAAGTGCTGCTGTCAGCCGCGCGTAAACTTCGTCGATTTCACCTTCCGCATCGATCTTGATGAGCTTGCCGCGACTTTCGTAAAAATCGATCAGCGGCTCCGTTCTTTCACGATACACATTCAGGCGATTGCTGATGGTCGCTTCGTTATCGTCGACACGCTGCACCAACTCACCACCGGACCGAGTGCATTCATCGAGTTCTTCGGCCGACGAGAAATATACGTTGAGAAGTTTGCCCGTCCGCGAACAAGTCCTGCGTCCTGTGAGGCGTTTCACGAGAATGTCGAAATCGATATCCAATAAGATGGCTGTATCGAGCGGTGTACCGAGTTCGTCCAGCAAATCTTCGAGATCAAGTGCCTGTTGAGTCGTGCGCGGGAAGCCGTCCAGGATAAAGCCATTTTCGGCGTCGGGCTGGCCGAGGCGTTCGCTGATAATGCCAAGTACAACCTCGTCAGGAGCCAGATTTCCGGCATCGATCACCGCTTTCGCCTGGAGACCGAACCGGGTACCGTTCGCTATGGCCTGGCGCAGCATGTCACCAGTGGACACCTGCGGAATATTGTTATCCGCCATCAGCTTTTTGGCCTGAGTGCCCTTGCCCGACCCGGGTGCTCCCAGTAGTACGATTCTCATTTCCTGAATCTCACTTGAAACTTATAGTTTGTCCGATCAATGATCGGGCGGAGTACGCTACCGAGAAAGGACATTGAGGTCAATGCGGGGTATCCTCTCACGCCTCAAAAGCACGCAACGGGAAATAAGTACTATGTCTGCAAAGAATGCCTTTTACGCCCAGTCGGGCGGTGTTACGGCTGTCATCAACGCGTCCGCCTGCGGTGTCATCGAAACGGCACGCAAACACCCGAACAAGATCGCCAACGTTTTCGCCGGGCGTAACGGCATCATCGGCGCCCTGACCGAAGACATGATCGATACCAGCAAGGAAAGCAAGTCGGCGATTGCCGCGTTGATGTACACCCCTGGCGGGGCGTTTGGTTCGGCTCGATACAAGCTAAAAGGTATCGAAGAAAACCGCGCCGAGTATGAGCGCCTGATTGAGGTCTTCAAAGCACACGATATAGGCTATTTCTTTTACAACGGCGGCAATGACTCCATGGATACGGCACACAAGGTGTCGCAAATATCGAAAACGATGGGCTATCCGGTTACCTGCCTCGGCGTACCAAAGACAGTCGACAACGACCTGCCGGTGACGGATAACTGCCCCGGCTTCGGCTCAGTCGCGAAGTACGTTGCGGTTTCAACGCAGGAAGCAGCGATGGACGTCATCTCCATGGCTATGACCTCCACCAAAGTTTTCGTGCTCGAAGTCATGGGTCGGCACGCCGGCTGGATCGCAGCGGCAGGCGGTTTGGCGGGCAAGAATCCCGAAGATGCCCCGCACATCATTTTATTTCCGGAAATTCCGTTCAGAAAACGTGATTTTCTAAAGCGTGTACGTGAATGCGTCAATCAGTACGGATTCTGTGTCATTGTCGTCAGTGAAGGCGCTCGATTCGCCAACGGCAAGTTCCTGGCTGAAGCAGGTACTCGCGACGCATTTGGTCACGCACAACTTGGTGGCGTCGCTCCGGTGGTCGCGAATATGGTTCGCGACAGCCTGGGCTACAAATTCCATTACGCCATCGCAGACTACCTGCAACGCTCGGCACGGCACATCGCCTCGGATGTTGATGTTAAGCAGGCTTATGCGGTGGGCAAATCCGCCGTGCAATACGCATTGCAGGGTAAGACGGCCGTCATGCCGGTTATCAAGCGGGTTTGTGACACGCCATATCGATGGGCGATCGAATCGGCGCCCCTGCGGCGCATCGCCAACAAGGAAAAAATGCTGCCACGCCGTTACATCACCAAGGATGGCTTTGGGATCACGGAGGCCGGCCGCCGCTATTTGGAACCTTTGATAAAAGGAGAGAATTATCCTCCATATATCAATGGTTTACCGAAAGTCGCCAAGCTCAAAAACAAGCCGGTCAAGCCGCTGACTGGGACCAAATTTGTGGTATGATGCGCGGCCCGCTGCGGGCAGGACACTAGTCCGGGAGCGCTCGTAGCTGACGCAAAAAATAAAAAATGTGATTTTACCGAACGATGCCCCTGCGCCTGTTTTCGTAAATAGGTGATGGCGGCGGCGTTTAATCTTTCAGAACACAGTCAGGAGACAATCTGATGACTAACGAGATGGCCCTTTGGCTCTCGATCGGTGCAGCTGCACTCGCGATACTGTTCGGACTTCTTTCCACACAGTGGATTATTAAGCAACCAACTGGCAGCAGCCGGATGCAGGAGATCCAGGCAGCGATTCAGGAAGGCGCGAATGCCTACATGAATCGACAATACATGACGATCGGCGCTGTTGGTGTCGTATTGTTCCTGGTCCTCGGTCTGACACCGGCCATTGGTTGGGCAACCGCTATTGGATTCGCTATTGGCGCTATTCTTTCCGCGCTCGCGGGCTATATAGGCATGTACGTCTCGGTACGCGCCAACGTTCGCACCGCTGAAGCTGCTACCAAGGGCGTCAATCCGGCACTTAACGTCGCGTTTCGCGGCGGCGCCATCACAGGCATGCTCGTCGTTGGCCTGGGTCTGCTCGGTGTTGCCGGTTATTACCTGGCACTGCTAAAGATGGGCCACACAGCCGAACACGCAATTCACGCGCTGGTTGGCCTCGCATTCGGTGGATCATTGATCTCCATCTTCGCTCGACTGGGCGGCGGCATCTTCACCAAGGGCGCTGATGTTGGCGCTGACCTGGTGGGTAAGGTCGAAGCCGGTATTCCGGAAGACGATCCACGCAACCCTGGCGTTATCGCGGATAACGTTGGCGATAACGTTGGTGATTGCGCGGGAATGGCCGCTGACCTGTTCGAGACTTACGCTGTCACGATCATTGCCACCATGTTGCTTGGCGGACTGATCGCCGCAACTTCTGCTTACGGTGCTTCGGCCGTTGTTTATCCTCTGGTACTCGGCGCTGTTTCAATCGTCGCCTCGATCATCGGTACGTTCTTCGTTAAGACGTCGGATGGCGGCAAAGTCATGGGGGCACTGTACAAGGGCATGATCGTTGCAGGTGGTCTTGCCGCAATAGCTTTCTACTTTGTTACTACGACAATGTTTGCCGACAGCGCTGTTGCCATGAGCATTTTTTACTCGGCACTGATCGGCCTTGCCTTGACGGCAGCGCTGGTTGTCATCACCGAGTACTACACGAGCACCGAATACGCTCCTGTTAAGACGATTGCTGAAGCATCACTTACCGGTGATGCCACCAACATCATCGCTGGCCTCGGCATTTCGATGAAGGCCACCGCTCTGCCAGTGGTCGCCGTTTGTGCCGCTATCTACGGCACCTTTGCGTTGGCGCCGGCTGGTGTTGAGCTGGGCGGCCTCTACAACATCGCAATTGCAGCGACAGCGATGCTGTCGATGACGGGTGTTGTTGTTGCATTGGACGCATTTGGTCCGATCACTGATAACGCAGGTGGCATCGCCGAGATGGCAGAACTGCCACCGGAAGTTCGCAAAATTACTGATCAGCTTGATGCTGTGGGTAACACGACCAAAGCAGTAACCAAAGGTTACGCCATCGGTTCTGCCGGTCTTGCTGCACTTGTCTTGTTCGCCGACTACACCCACGCGCTGGATACAGCGGGTCTTGACGCCGTGTTCCACCTCGACGACCACATGGTCATCATTGGCCTCTTTCTCGGCGGCATGGTGCCATTCCTGTTCGGCGCGATGGCGATGGAAGCTGTTGGCCGCGCTGCAGGCTCCGTGGTTCAGGAAGTGCGTCGTCAGTTCCGCGAGATCGAGGGCATCATGGAAGGCACCGGCAAGCCAGACTACAGCCGCGCTGTTGATCTGCTGACCAAGGCTGCGATCAAGGAAATGATCGTACCGTCTTTGCTTCCGATTCTTGTACCGCTGGCAGTTGGACTGTTGCTGGGCCCGAAAGCACTCGGTGGTTTGCTCCTCGGTACGATTATTACGGGTCTGTTCCTGGCAATCTCAATGACCGCCGGTGGTGGCGCCTGGGACAACGCCAAGAAATACATCGAAGATGGCAACTGCGGCGGCAAGGGTTCTGACGCTCACAAGGCCGCTGTCACGGGCGACACTGTAGGCGATCCGTACAAAGATACGGCTGGTCCTGCCATCAACCCGCTGATCAAGATCATCAACATTGTTGCATTGCTGATGGTGCCGCTTTTGTAATACGAAGCAGCATAGACTGTAAACGGGAAAGGCCGCTGGACGAAATTCCAGCGGCCTTTTTTTGTCTTAGCTGGGACTACGTCACTAACAGGAGAAGCGAGGTGCGGCTAGGGATTGAGGGTCCGGTAGGTCCCGGTCGACGACGTAGTGCCCAGCGTCACCGGCGCTTCTATGAAGTAGCCTTGTACGAAGTCGACGCCACTATCGCGTAGCCAGTCGAAATCTTCCTGATGCTCAACCTGCTCCGCGACGATGCGAAACTGCATCGTTCGCGCCAGTTTAATCATTGCGGAAACCATCTCTTGATTGACAAGATCTGTTTGCAGGTTTCGTGTGTAGGTACCATCGATTTTCAGATAGTCGATCGGCAGGTGTTTGAGGCTCGAGAATGAACCGAGCCCGCTGCCAAAATCATCGAGTGAGAATTCACAACCAATGCCGTGCAGAACTTCGATGAAGCGCTGCGCATGCTGCACGTTGGACAGTATCGCAGCCTCGGTTACTTCGAAGCAGACTGCTGTTGGTGCGACACCGGTTCTATCCAGCGAATCAACAACAAATCCGAGAAACGCCTCATCGCCAAGCGTCTGACTGGATAGATTTATCGCACAACTACGTCGCGCCGAAAGTTTTATTTTGCCACTCGCGATTGCGCCGAGGGTCGTATTGATCACCCAGCGATCGATCTGCGGCATCATTTGATAACGCTCGGCCGGGCGAAGGAATTCGGCAGAGTCAGTGCTTTGACCGCTGCCGTCCGTAAGGCGAATCAGAACCTCAGCAGACGGACCGGAGTCTGCTTTTCCGGTCATCGCAATGATGGGTTGCACGGCGAGCGAAAAGCCGTCTTCATGCAATGCAGTTTGCAGTTGCCGCAACCATTGGATATCACCGCGCTCTCTCGCCACCGCTTCATCGCGGGCGGAGTATATATGCACTTGTCCCCGGCCCTGCTGTTTCGCCATGTAGCAGGCCGAATCGGCAGCACTCATCACATCCTGCAGTGTTCCGCTGGCGTGGCTGATCTCGACCAGGCCGATTGATATGCCAATGTTAAAGATTTTGTCTTTCCACACGAAACGGTAATTTGCCACGGCGTTGCAGATATCCGTTGCGATCTGCCTCGCCTTCTCAATCGGGCAACCAATCAACAGTGAGCCGAATTCGTCGCCACCGAGTCGGCCAACAAAGTCTGAATCACGAACTTCGTTTTTGATCAGCGCAGCGACTTCTCGCAACATGTTGTCGCCAGCGAGATGTCCACAGGTATCATTGACGGCCTTGAAGCGATCAAGATCCATATAAAACAGCATATGAACGGCTTCTTCAGCATGTGCTGAGTCCATGGCTTCATCAAGGCGCCGTTCAAATTCTCTTCGATTGACAAGACCCGTGAGCGCATCATGCGTCGCCTGGTAGGACATCTTTCGAGTCAGCCCGCGTAATTCGCCGACATCATGAAAAACAACGACCGTCCCCGAGATGCTGTTCCCCGGACCGCGAACCGGCGATGCTGTTATTTCGACTGAGTGCTCGATCTCACCATCGATACTGATCATGACGGCCCGTCGACCCATATTCACTCGGCGTCGCATCGCGAGGCAGCGCTCAACCGGGTCACCCAACGGTCGACGATCAGCATCATCGACCAGCGCAAATAGTTCACCGACGCGATGTCCGGCCGCATCATCCCGATTGGTACCGAGCAGCGTCTCCGCGGAAAGATTCATGTAGTCAATACGACCATCGTTGTCTGTAGTGATGACGCCTTCTGAAATGGATTCGAGCGTGTACTGTGCCTGTCGCTTGCTGCGCGACAGCGATACCTCAAGGCTCTTGCGATGACTGACGTCTCGCGCGACGGTCAATATGGCCCGCCGCCCGTGATATTCGATGTTTGAGCTTTGTGCCTCGACCCACAAACCGGTCTGATCTCCGTTTATGAGTTGAATTTCGATACGCCGCGGCGCGTTTTCTCCGGCCAGTCGTTTCGCCACCGTTTTCTTGAACAAGGCGCGATACGCAGGTTTTACGAGATCGGCGATTTCACGGCCGACAAGTTGTGCCGGATCAAGCCCGACAAGACTGGCAGCCGATTCGTTCGGCAATAAAATTTTCTCATCGTGAATGACGACGATCTCGGGCAGAGTCCTCGCGAAATCCTTGAAGAGTCGATCCCTGCCCTGAATTTTTTCGTCCCGTTCTCCCAGCGCATCAAACAGTCGGTTTACAGTCTCTGCAATCTGTGCGGTCGCCGGGTCGTTCGGTATTGTCAGCCGGTGCCCAACTGAAGCGTCTTTCGATGCCTCAATCACTTCATCATTAAGTCGTTGCACGCGTCGCGACAAGTTGCTGCGCGACACCCACAGCCACGCAGTCAATCCAGCAGCGACTGCCGCAAATGACGTGAGAGTGACAATGATGACGAAAGGTGACATTCAGAGCCTAGATCCAGACGGAAAATATCCAGATACAGCCAGGTTAGTGATGTTCATTTGTTATTATTAGGCTCAATACGTATCTCCGCGAGCGGAGATGTCGAGTATAAGAAGCTTACATAAATTAAGCATCTGTAAGCATATCCCAGCAACGTGGCGCCGCTGCGGCGATTCACCATAATTCCGGAAGAGCTTCCTCTTGATGACGCGAAACAGCTTGCGTTAATACAATGCGTTTCTGGTTTTTCTATTTAATTTCAGTAATTTACAGGTAATACAAGTATGAACACCGATTTTGCTCGTCAGCAGATGATTGAACAACAAGTCCGCGCCTGGGGCGTGTTCGATACAAACGTACTCGATGCGCTAAAAGAAGTGCCTCGCGAGCTGTTCGTACCCGAAGGTTTTGCAGCGCTCGCGTTCGCGGACTCGGAGATTCCTATCGGTCATGGACAGATGATGATGACACCGACCATCGAGGGTCGCCTTCTCCAGGCGCTGGCACTTGCCGGCGGCGAGAAGGTTCTTGAGATTGGTACCGGCAGCGGTTTCCTGACCGCGGTGCTCGCTAAATTATCCGCTCACGTAACGAGCATAGATATTTACGACGATTTTCTCGACGCCGCAAGACGGCGCCTCGACGAGTGTGAAATCGAGAACGTCGATCTCATTAAAATGGATGGCATGCAAGAGCTGCCAGAAGGAAGCTTTGATGCCATAGCGGTCACAGGATCAGTACAAACGCTTGATTCACGATTTGCCGATGCACTGAACCCCGGCGGTCGCCTGTTTGTGATCGTTGGCGATTCACCTGCCATGTCTGCAACGCGGCTGACACGTTTCGACGTGGACACCTGGCAAAGTGATACCCTGTTTGAAACCGACTTGGCGCCGCTTATTGACGGCGCTCTACCGCCGCAGTTTTCTTTTTAGAGAAAAAATCGTGCGATCGGCGAAACCAGTTGCGGGCTTGTCGCATCTAATGTGTGTCACTTAAGCATTCCAACTGGTTTAGTGATATAGTAGACTATAACACCTTAAGCCATCTGGCAGCTCAATTCCGGAACGGGAAAAGATGAAAAACATTAATAAGATCAATGTATTACTTCTCACGCTTGGCGCTCTCATACTATCAGGCCCGGCACATTCAGCCTCGTTGCTCGAGATTTACCAGCAGGCGTTACAAGGTGATCCACAGGTTCACGAAGCTGAGGCGCGACGTCTCGCCGCCCAGGAAGCAAAACCTCAGGCTCGTGGCGTCTTGCTGCCGCAGATATCGGCGACGGGCGACTGGACGCAAACTGATACATCGGGATCCAGCTTCTCAATCATTGATAGCCAGACAAGGACGTTCGAGCAAGACGCGAGCAGCACAAACTGGGGGGTTGGGTTGCGACAGACTCTGTTTCGCTGGGATCAGATCGTCAACCTGAAGCGCGCCGACAAAACAGTTACGCGAGCGGAGGCCGTTCGAGAAGCGGCCCAACAAGACTTGATAGTCCGGGTCGCACAACGTTATTTTGACGTCCTCGCTGCGGAGGACCGCCTGACATCTATCAACGCCGATCGTGAAGCGATCGCCCGACAACTTGAGCAGGCGAAACAACGCTTCGACGTAGGTCTGATTGCCATTACAGACGTGCAGGAATCGCAAGCTGCATATGATCAGTCTGTCGCCAACGAGATCGGCGCCAAACGTACTCTCGCTACGGCACGCGAGTTTCTCCGCGAGATCACGGGTGAGTACGTAACCAGGCTCGACGCACCAGGCGACGACTTCCCGTTGCTCGATCCAAGCCCGAACAACGAGACGAGTTGGGTCGACTTGTCGTTGCGGCAAAACTTAAGTCTTGTAGCCAGCAGACTCGATGAGGGGCTCGCACGTGATGAAATCTCATTTCGCCGCAATGGCCATTATCCGACTGTCGATTTGGTCGCCAATACCGGCGAAAATAAGTCGGATGGTGACGCGATTGCGAACGGTTTCCCCAGCTTATTTGATGACACGACTACAAGAGACCAGATATCAATTCAAGTAACGGTTCCGCTCTTCGCCGGCGGCGGTACTTCCTCACGCGTTCGCGAGGCTGTATACCTGCATCGCGCCAGCCGCGAACAACTACAGCGCGTGACACGCGAGACGGAGCGCCAGGCTCGTGATGCCTATCTTGGAGTGCTCTCCGAGATCGCCCGTGTCAAAGCGCTCGAGCAAGCCGTTGCATCAAGCCGA
>JAJFKV010000074.1 GCA_021773055.1 Woeseiaceae bacterium | reverse complement strand
TCGATCAGAGGCCGCCATTGAGGAATCGGTCGAAATCGACGGAGAAAGAAGCTGAGCAAGAGATCAGCCTGGCGAGTCTGCGCAACGTCATCGGACCATGAAGCACCTCGGCGCTCTACCCGGAACCTCGCGCCTGGTCGTCCGAGCGTAGGCAGTCAGAGCCGGGCGTCGAGTGAATACGATTGGTTCAATCTTGCAGGTGAGATCCTTTGCTTGCCGCGTCACTACCAATAGCGAAGCGGTTGTAGTGACGCGGTACTCTGAACCAGCAATCACGTGCCTTCTGGCGGGATTCTGCAAGTTTTCGATGAGTGACGCGGAATAAAATGAATGCTTTTTCCTTGATGCGAACGAATCTCCCTGAACCCAATCGGACGCCCGTGGCTTGTTACGAATATCGTCCCGTGAAAACCTGCAGGGCTTATCTATAGACAAGTCTAGCGATTTGTACTAGCTTAATTTGCATGATACGCAACCGCTGCGTCAAAGCGGTACCTGGCAGAGGTTAACCTGCACAGGGTCAAAGCTTGCTCCGCATGCTTCGGCCCAAGTCGGGATTAAAGAGCCCGGCATTTTCTTACACCAGCTGAACCTCAGATGTTCGGCATTTTCCAATTCGTTGAGCCTTGCTGCTCGGCATCTTCATGCACGGCAGAACTTAAGTGTTCGGCTGCGCTTTCTCTTACGCCTATGGCGTTTCTTTTACTCAACCTTAAAGGAGGTAGATATCCACTCGTTTTAACTCTGGCCCTTTGGGCCAACTGGTAGCTGCCGACAGAACTCTAAGGAGATCTTCAGCGAACCTGATTAAGGCTTCAGGCCTAAGGGACTGGTGTCCCGTGACCATTTCCGATCTTTGATCGGACCTTGTACGCCTCACGGCTGCGAGCAGGTCATCGAAACTGACCAACGAGGAACAATGCACCATGAAAGACCTGAACTTCCAGTTAAGCAAGCTCTGTCGCGATAACCGTGACGGTGGGTTTTCTACGCAAGCGACTCGGTCGAGAGTATTGGACCTGATCGCCAATCAACTTAAGGAGCTTGGTTTTCGACGTATGCAACCGAGATCTTTGAAGCCAAAGCATGTGAATGCCCTTATCAGTCATTGGAAGGAGCAAGGCATCAGTGTGGGCACACTGAAGAATCGCTTATCCGCACTTCGCTGGTGGGCAAGGAAGATCAACAAGCCGAGCATCATTGCCAATGACAACAGTGTCTATGGCATCGGCAAACGAACCTACGTTGCAAAAGAATCCAAGGCGCAGGCATTGAACGAAAAGAAGTTGTCTTTGATATCCGATCCCTACGTGAACTTAAGCATACGACTGCAGGCCGCCTTTGGACTGCGCCGCGAGGAAGCGATCAAATTCAGTCCAGGCTACGCAATGCAGAAAGATCACATCAAACTGAAATCAAGTTGGACCAAGGGAGGCCGTGCGAGAACCGTGCCGATCACGAACAAAGGCCAACGCCGGTTGCTTGCAGAGGTTAAGGCATTGGCCAGGGGCGGTGCACTAATACCGCCCCACCTGAACTATGCGAAGCAGCTACATCGCTACGAGAAGCAAATAGGAAATGCAGGAATGTCTCAACTTCACGGCTTGAGGCACGGCTATGCCCAGCGACGGTATTTCGAGCTCGCCGAACGGGTTTGTCCAGTGGCGGGCGGGCTGCCGTCGAAGGAACTGAATCCCGCACAAAGAGCACTCGACTTTGAGGCGCGAGCCATCATCAGCAGCGAACTTGGCCACGCTCGGGTTGAAATCGCGGCTGTGTATCTCGGTTGATGAAACCTGCAAATACAAACGTCGTTTTGTTGCCGCGGCTCGTGCGACTCAGGGACGCACCTGCGTATCTCGGCATGGACCGCAACCGCTTCAACCGCGATGTCCGACATCATCTCACCAGAATCCCCATCGGCCAACAAGGCATTGCTTTTGACCGGCTTGAACTCGACGCCTGGGTGGAGGACTATGTCTCACGCAACGGGCGTCGTCCGAAGGCTCCAAAACTGGAGGACGACACATGTCAAAACGTAACCGAATGCCGGGGCTCCGCCAAAAAGGCGGGATCTGGCACATTGAAAAGCGCTGCCGATTTGCACGCGGAGGATGGCTCCGAGAAAGCTCGGGCACATCTTCTCGCATTAAGGCAGAGCAAATCTTGATCCGCCGTCTGGCGGAAGTAGAGGAGGAAGCACGACGACACGAGGCTGCGATCTTTACCTTTGAAGAAGCCGCATTGCGGTATCTCGAAGAGATTGCACACAAGTCATCGGCCGATACCATCGCAATGCATCTCGATCAGCTTTTTCCATTTATCGGCAATCTGCCGATTGCTCAAGTTCATGACGGGACTATCCGACCGTTTATCGAGCATGGGAACGAGCGCCATTTGTCACCGAAGACGATCAACAACATGTTGGGTGTTGTATCGACTGTGTTGAACCGGGCCGCAAGGGTCTGGCGGGATGAAGATGGACAACCGTGGCTTCGCCAGGCACCGGCACAAATCAGCCGACTGTCTGTCAAAGGCAAACAAGCCAAACCCTACCCTTTGTCGTGGTCGGAACAGGACACACTGTTCCAGGAACTTCCGAGGCACTTGGCGGATGCGGCATTGTTTGCGGTCAATACAGGCTGTCGGGAACAGGAAGTTTGTCAACTGCGATGGGACTGGGAAGTGCAACTGCCCGAAATGGGAACTTCGGTGTTCATACTGGGACCTTCTATCACGAAGACCAGTACGGAGCGCGTGGTCGTACTAAACGCTGTGGCACGGAGGGTCATCGAGTCCCGACGAGGCATGCATAAAGAGCGTGTATTCACGTATCGGAGCAAGCCGCTGGGAAAGCTCCACAGCAGTGCATGGAAGCGGGCATGGAAAGCCGCAAAACTACCGACCGAACCCGGCATCCTGAAAGGCGTTCACAAT
>JAJFKV010000073.1 GCA_021773055.1 Woeseiaceae bacterium | reverse complement strand
CGCCATCGGTAATCAAAGCGTCGATGAAAGTCAGGCACTGAACATTCCCTTGTCGTCCAGCGACGTTGATGGTGACACGCTGGTCCTGAGTGCGACCGGTCTGCCCACATTTTGCAGTTTGACGGATAACCTCAATGGCAGTGGCAACATAAGCTGCACACCGGGTGCGACCGATGCCGGGTCGTATCCTGTTTCGGTCACTGTCACTGATAACGGCACGCCAAACCTCAATGACAATGAGGCGCTGACAATTACTGTTGGTGCGACCAACGAGGCGCCCATTCTCAATGCCATTGGCAACCAGGCAGTGGACGAAAGCCAGACACTGAACATACTCTTGTCATCCACTGACGCCGATGGTGACGGGCTTGCATACAGCGCGACCGGTCTGCCCACTTTTTGCAGTCTCACCGACAACCTCAACGGCAGCGGCAATGTAGGTTGCACACCGGGTGCTACCGATGCCGGGATTTACCCTGTCTCCGTTACGGTTACCGATAATGGCACTCCAAACATAAACGACACGGAATCGTTCACGATCACCGTCGGCGCGACCAACGAGGCGCCGGTGTTGGCGACGATTGGTGGGCAAAACGTCGATGAAAGCCAGACACTGAACATTCCCTTGTCGTCCAGTGATGCCGATGGCGACACGCTGGTTCTGAGTGCGACCGGTCTGCCCACATTTTGTAGTCTCACTGACAACCTCAACGGCAGCGGCAGTATTAGCTGCACACCGGGTGCTACCGATGCCGGCAGTTATCCGATCGCGGTGACTGTCACCGACAACGGCACACCAAATCTCAATGACAGCGAAGCGCTGACCATCACCGTCGGCGCGACCAACGAGGCGCCAATACTCAACGGCATTGGCAACCGGTCGGTGGACGAGGGCCAGACGCTCAATATTCTGCTGTCATCCAGCGACGCAGACGGAGATGGACTCTCGATCGGTGTGAGCGGCCTGCCGACATTCTGCAGCCTGACCGATAACCTCAACGGTACTGGCAATATCAATTGCACACCGGGGGTGATCGACGCCGGTAACTATCCTGTTACGGTGACAGTCACTGATAACGGCACTCCAATCCTCAATGACAGCGAAGCGCTGACAATCACCGTTGCGGCAACCAACGAGGCGCCAGTGCTGGCGGCGATTGGTGCTCAAAGCGTTGACGAAAGTCAGACATTGAACATTTTCGTATCGTCCAGCGACGTTGATGGTGACGTACTCGCGATCAGCACAAGCGGCTTGCCGACCTTCTGCAGTTTGACCGATAACCTCAACGGTAGTGGCAACATCAATTGCACACCGGGGGCGACCGATGCTGGCAGCTATCCGATTACGGTGATCGTCACCGACAACGGCATACCAAGCCTCAGTGACAGCGAAGTGCTTACAATTACTGTCGGTGTTACGAACGAGGCACCGGTGTTGGCAGCGATTGGTGGGCAAAGCGTCGATGAAAGCCAGGCGCTGAACATTCCCTTGTCATCCAGCGATGTTGATGGTGACACGCTGGTCCTGAGTACGATCGGCTTACCCACATTCTGCAGCCTGACGGACAACCTCAATGGTAGCGGCAACATCAATTGCACGCCGGGCGCGACCGATGCTGGCAGCTATCCGATTGCCGTGATTGTCACCGACAATGGCATACCAAACCTCGACGATAGCGAAGCGCTGACGATCACGGTCGGTGTAACGAACGAGGCGCCGGTGTTAGCGGCGATTGGCGGGCAAAGTGTCGACGAGAGCCAGACACTGAACATTCCCTTGTCATCCACTGATCCGGACGGTGACGGGCAAGCCTTCAGTGTCACCGGCTTGCCATTGTTTTGCAGCCTGACGGATAACCTCAACGGTACTGGTAACATTAGCTGCGCACCGGGGGCGACCGATGCCGGTAGCTATCCGCTTACGGTGACGGTCACCGACAATGGCACGCCCAATCTGAACGATGGTGAAGCGCTGACGATTACCGTCGGCGCAACCAATGAGGCACCAGTACTTAGCGGCATTGGTAACCAGCCAGTGGACGAAGGCCAGACACTCAATATTTCCCTGTCATCCACCGATGCCGATGGTGACACACTGGTCCTGAGTGCGACCGGTCTACCCACATTTTGTAGTCTCACTGACAACCTCAACGGTAGCGGCAACATAAGCTGCACGCCGGGCGCCACGGATGCGGGCGGCTATCCAATTACGGTGACTGTCACCGACGATGGCACACCAATACTCAATGACAGCGAAGCGCTGACGATTACCGTCAGTGCGACCAACGAAGTGCCGATTCTCAGCGGCATCGGCAACCAGTCGGTTGACGAAGGCCAGACACTGAACATTCCATTGTCAGCGGCTGATGCCGATGGTGACGGGCTAACCTTCAGTGTGGCCGGTTTACCGACCTTCTGCGGTTTGACGGACAACCTCAACGGAACGGGCAACTTAAGCTGCGCTCCGGGTGCGACCGATGCCGGGTCTTATCCCGTGTCTGTAACAGTGACTGATAACGGCACTCCAAACTTCAATGACAGTGAG